>NZ_JBITXV010000005.1:351976-548919 GCF_044544845.1 Streptomyces sp. NPDC053474 | reverse complement strand
GGTACTGCAGGGGGGACCCTGTGGGAGAGTAGGACGCCGCCGAACAAACTTTGAAGAGGACCCCCGTGCCGGATGGCACGGGGGTTTTCTGCGTTCAGGGCCAGGCCTTTGCCAATGCGCCTTTCAAGCCAGGCCGCCTTTCCGGCCGGGCAGACCCGTCAGGCCGGGCGGACCAATTTCGTGTCGTACGCCAGAATCACCGCCTGCACCCGGTCCCGGGCACCCGTCTTCGCGAGGATGCGGCCCACATGCGTCTTCACCGTCGATTCGGCCAGATGCAGCCGCGCGGCGATCTCCGTGTTCGTCCAGCCCTGGCCGATGACCGTGAGGATCTGGAGTTCCCGGTCGGTCAGCGACGACAGGAGCGGATGCTTGGCCGGGTCGGCCCGGCTTCCGGAGTCCTCGCCGCTCGGCAGCTGGTCCGCGAACGCGTCGAGGAGGCGCCGGGTCAGCCTCGGGGCCACCACCGCGTCACCCGTCGCCACCGCGCGGATGCCGGACAGGAGCTCCTCCGGTAGCGCGTCCTTGATGAGGAAGCCCGAGGCCCCCGCGCGCAGCCCCGCGTACGCGTACTCGTCCAGGTCGAACGTCGTGAGGATGAGGACGCGGGACGCCGAGCCGGACGCGACGATGCGGCGGGTGGCCTCGATGCCGTCCATGTCGGGCATGCGGATGTCCATCAGGATGACGTCCGGGCGGATGCTGGCGGCCATGCGGACCGCGTCGGCTCCGCTGCCGCCCTCACCCGCCACCGTCATGTCGTCCTGGCTCTCCAGAAGCATGCGGAAGCCCAAGCGTTGCAGGGGCTGATCGTCGACTATGAGGACGCTGGTCACTGAGCGGATTCCTTCGGGGAAGACATAGGAGCGGAGACACCGGGCGAGGAAGAGACAGCGGACGAGGCGGCGTCGCCAGCCGTCGTGCGCGGCAGATGGAGGCGGACCTCCCAGCCGGTGGCGGGGCGGGGACGCGGACCGGCCTCAAGTGTGCCCGCGTACAGGGCCGTTCGCTCCCGCATACCGGTGAGGCCGCGACCGTCGCGGACGCCCGGGCCGCGGGCCGCGGTGCCCGTGTCCGTGACGGTGACCGTCACCCCGGCGTCGGCGTACGTGATCAGGACGGCGGCCGTCGCGCCCGGACCGCCGTGCTTGAGGGTGTTCGTCAGGGCCTCCTGCACTACGCGGTACACCGTGAGTTCCTGGCCCTGGGGCAGGGCGTCGGGGCGGCCGTGGACTGTGGTGCGGACGGGCAGGCCCGCGGACCGCACGCCGTCGATGAGGCGCGTCAGATCGGCGAGCGCGGGCTGCGGGGCCAGGGCCGCGGCCTCCGGGGCCTCGTCGCGCAGGACGTCCAGGAGGCGGCGCAGCTCGGCGAGGGCCTGGCGGCTGGTGGAGCCGATGGCGTCGAGGGCCTTCGCGGCGTGCTCGGGGGACTTCGCGGCCGCGTACTTGCCGCCGTCGGCGAGGCCCGTGATGACGGACAGGTTGTGGCCGATGATGTCGTGCATCTCGCGGGCGATGCGGGTCCGTTCGGCGGCCGCGGCGAGCTGGGCCTGCTGGTCGCGTTCGACCTCGAGGCGGCGGGCGCGCTCGACGAGCGCCTTGGTGTGGTCCTGGCGTGAGCGGACGGCGATGCCGAGGAGCGCGACGATCGCGTACGCCCACACCTGCGGCACGATCTGCTGGTCCCAACTACCCCTCGGGTAACGCACGGTCCCCACGAGCAGCGGCACCAGCATCAGCGCGCCCGCCCACCCCAGCGTCCGCAGGGGCAGCCGCAGCGCGACGCCGAACAGGACGATGAGCTGGACGAGGGCGGCCTGGAGCATCGCACCGGTGCCCGCGCTGACCGTGCCGAACGCCACCATGACGGCGAGGACCGCCATCGGGTGGCGGCGCCGCCACAGCAGCGGCAGCGTCAGACCGAGGCTCAGCACGAGGACGAGCGGGCCGGGGACGTCCTGGTTGTGCGCGACGTTGCGCCAGCCGCCACCGGCGTAGTCGACGCAGCCGGCCGTCACGAAGAAGCCGGTGACCAGGAGGTCCCAGAGCAGCGGGCGGCGCTCGTCGACGGCGCGCACCCGCTGGACCAGGCGCTGGACGTACTGGGTGAGGGCGTGCGGGTCATGGGCCACGAGCTCATCCTCGTACAGGAGTTCCATGCGTGGGGCGGTGCGGGTCAGACGTCGCGGCGCTTGAGGAGGTACGAGGCCGCGGTGAGGACCGCGAGGGCCCACAGGACGAGGGTGAACAGGGCGGGGCCGGGGGCGATCGTGTCGTCCACGCGGGAGAGGGAGCCGAGCGACGAGGCGGCCTGGGCGGGGAAGCAGCGCACGACGTCGTCCACGCCGCCGAACGGCAGCGTCGAGAAGATCTCCGGCAGGACGAGCACGGCGCCGACGAACGCGCCGATGCCGCCGGGCACCGAGCGGAGCAGCGCCCCGAGCCCCAGGGCGATCAGGCTGAGCAGGGTGACGCCCGCCGCGTTGCCCGCGAGGGCGCCCAGGACGCCGGAGTCGGTGAGCGCCAGCTCCTTGTCGGTGTCCGCGAGCCAGATCTGGGCGACGAGGAAGGTGACGACGTTGGTGACGAAGGACAGGGCGAACGCCACCGCTGTGAAGACCGCGGCCTTCGACCACAGGACCGGTCGACGGCGTGGGACGGCGGTCAGGGAGGCACGGATCATGCCCGTCGAGTACTCGCCCGCGGTGACCAGGATGCCGAGGACGGCGAGGCAGATCTGGGAGAGCTGGGTGCCGAAGAGGGTGAAGACGATGGTGTCGACGTCGGAGTCGTCGCCGTCGTACGTGCTGCCCATGGTGATGCCGACGGCGAGGACCAGGGCGCTCGCCGCGAGCACGGTGATCCAGGTGGTGCGCAGCGTCCACAGCTTGTGCCACTCGGAGCGCAGGACGCGGGCCGGGGTGACCCGGTATGAGGTGGGGGCGGTCGTGGTCATGCCGCGGCTCCTTCCAGGGGGGCGGCGTCCGGAGTCACGTACTCGACGGAGTCGTGGGTCAGGTCCATGAAGGCCTGCTCCAGGGAGGCGGTGTGCGGGGTGAGTTCGAAGAGGGGGACGGCGTGGGCGGCGGCGGTGCGGCCGATGTGTTCGGCGTCGGTGCCGCGGACCTCGAGGGTGTCGGGGGCGCTGGTGCCGATGGTCACTCCGGGGCCCGCGAGCAGCGCGGCGAGGCGGTCCGCCGCGGGGGACACGACCTTCACGGAGCCGGTGCCGGACTCGCGGACGAACTTCTCGACGGTCGTGTCCGCGAGCAGTCGGCCCCGGCCGACGATGATCAGGTGATCGGCGGTCACGGCCATCTCGCTCATGAGGTGCGAGGAGACGAGGACCGTGCGGCCCTCGGCGGCCTGCGCCTTGAGGAGGTTGCGGATCCACAGGACGCCTTCGGGGTCGAGGCCGTTGACCGGCTCGTCCAGGACGAGCGTCGCGGGGTCGCCGAGGAGCGCCGCCGCGATGCCGAGGCGCTGACCCATGCCGAGGGAGAAGCCCTTCACGCGGCGGCCCGCGACATCGGTGAGGCCGGTGATGGCGAGGACGTGCTCGACGCGGGAGCGGGGGATTCCGTGGGTGTGGGCGAGGGCCATCAGATGGTGGTACGCGGAGCGGCCGGGGTGCAGGGAGCGGGCCTCCAGGAGCGCGCCGACCTCCGTCAGGGGCGCGCTGTGGGTGGCGTAGGCGCGGCCGCCGACGGTGCAGCGGCCGCTCGTCGGGGCGTCGAGGCCGAGGAGCATCCGCATGGTGGTGGACTTGCCCGCGCCGTTCGGGCCGAGGAAGCCGGTGACGGTGCCGGGGTGGACCTCGAAGCTGAGGTCGTCGACGGCGGTCTTGGCGCGGGTGCCGCGGCCGTAGCGTTTGGTGAGTCCCTGTGCGCGAATCATGGGTCGATGGTCGCGGCGGGGCGGGCCGCGGCGCGTCGGACCGGGGTCCTGAGCTCGGGCGGGGCGTAGTACCGGGGTACGACGACGGGCGGAAAACCAGGCGGCCTTGAGCTGGGGCGTTGCCTAGGATCGGGATATGGAGCACCTCATACGCCCCGTGCGTGGCGACGAATGGCGACAGGTCAGGGCGTTGCGGCTGCTCGCCCTGCGGGATCCGGCGGCCCCGGTCGCCTTCCTGGAGACGTACGAGAACGCCGTCGCGAAGCCGGACGACTACTGGCGGGAGCGGACCACGAACGCGGCGCCGGGCGGGCCGATCCGGCAGTTCATCGCGGAGGGCCCGGACGGCGGCTGGGCGGGCTCGGTGACCGTGCTCGTCGAGGAGCCGGGCGCGCCGAGCGCGCTCGGGACCGGTGTCGAGGTGCGCCAAGCGCATCTGGTGGGCGTGTACGTGC
The DNA here is from genome assembly GCF_044544845.1 of Streptomyces sp. NPDC053474. Classification (NCBI taxonomy): domain Bacteria; kingdom Bacillati; phylum Actinomycetota; class Actinomycetes; order Kitasatosporales; family Streptomycetaceae; genus Streptomyces; species Streptomyces sp. NPDC053474. Next base: position 544,565 of record NZ_JBITXV010000005.1, on the reverse strand, counting down.
GGCCCGAGCACCGGGGCACGGGCCTGACCGAGGCGCTGTTCGAGGCGGCGGTGGAGTGGGCGCGGGCGGCGGACGGGGCCGGGGTCGAGCGGGTGCGGCTCTTCGTGCACGAGGACAACGCCCGGGCCGAGGCCTTCTACCGGAGGTTCGGCTTCGCGCGCAGCGGCCAGTCGGCGTCGGTGCCCGGGGACCCGTCGGCGCGCGAGTACGAGATGGTGCTGGCGCGGGCCCCCGGGCGCTAGCCGATCAGTTCGTCGTGGGGCCAGCGGGCGCGGCCCTGTTCGCGGGAGCGGAGCAGGGCGAGCGTCGGCATGCCCTGGTCGGCTCCGGCGGCGAGGAGCTCCGGCAGCTGGGGGAGCGGGGCGACCGCCGCGACGTCGTCGAGTACGAGGGTCAGGGGCGGGTCGAGCCGCCCGGCGGGGGAGCGGTCGGCGAGGCGGCGGCCGCGCTCGACCATGCTGGAGGCGAGCGCCGTGAGCAGCGGCATCGCGCCCGGGTTCGCCTTGGGGTCCTCGATCGCCTCGCCCACCACGAAGAGGGTGCCGCCCTCGTCGACGAGGGAGTCCAGGCTGAGGGCGTCCGCGCGGTTGGGCGTGCAGGACTCCCGTACGTTCAACGTGAACAGGCAGGACAGGGCGCGGGCCGTCAGCTCCTGGGCCATGTCGCGGCGCTCCGCGTACGCGGTGAGCGCGGACTCCAGCTCGCCCGCTGCGCCCGGGGCGGCCTTGGGGTGGGTGCGCAGGACACGGACGGCGTCCTGGATCTGGGTGCCCTGGGCCCAGCGGTGGACGTGCTTCACGGAGCGGCCGTCCACGGCGGCGGCGTGCAGGAAGCTGCGCAGCAGGAGCTCGGCGGTGTCCGCCACGGCGGTGTCCAGCTTGGCGGTGGGTCTTATGGGGGCGAGCAGGGCGCGGGCGCGGTGGGTCGCCGTGGCCTTGTCCTCGCAGCCGGTGGTGGGGGACCAGTGGAGGCGGGCCGGGGTGTCGCAGAGGTGCGCGGGGTCGTAGACGAGGACGGGGCCCAGTTTGGCGCGGGCGTCCTTCGTCTCCTCCCACAGGGTGGGGTCGGAGGTGATGACCAGGGTCGCGGACTCGGCGTCGGCGATGGCCTCTGCGGCTAGGGGGCGGCGGGTTTCGGGGGTGCCAAGGACCAAGGGTGTGCGGGGGGTGGGGACGGTGGGGGGTCGCTTGGCCAGCGCGGGCGGGGTGGGCTCGGGCTTGGGCTCCGGCTTGCGCTCGGGCTCTGCGGTGAGCGGTTGCTCGGCGGTAGGGGCTGTGCCCACCCGTTCCGCCCTCTGGGCGGACCAGCTGCCCACAGTGGGGGTGGGGGCGGGGGGTGGCTCAGGGGCGGGCTCCGTGCGGCGGGCTGCTCTGCGTACCGCGCGGAAGCGGGTCAAGGTGCCCATCACGAAGATCGTGAGGACGATGAGGACCATCACCTGGCCGATGAGGAAGCCCCAGAAGAGGCCGTAGCCGGAGAGCTGGTCGCGGGGCGTTCCGGGCCAGGCGCCCGCGACGTCGTGGGGTTCCTGGACGAGGTGGCGTACGGCGGGCGGCGTGTTGTTGAACGTGACGTGGTCGGGCCACTCGCCGTGGGCCCACCAACCGGCGATGCCGGTCGCCGACCACATGAGGAAGACCATGCCGACCACGAAGGCCAGGACGCCCACGAGCAGGGCGTCCGGGACGCCGCGCTCGCGGCCGGGCGGTTCCTGGCGGCGGTCCCGGTAGCCGTCCCGCTCCACGTCACGCCACCGTCGACCGGGAGGAGCCCGCGGGGCCCTCGCCCATCTGCTGTTCCATGTACGCCGCCCTTTCCTCCGCCTCCCGTTCGGCCGCCGCGAGGACGTCGTCGGTCGCGAGCAGGTCGCTCGCGGACTCCGTCATGGCGCGGTCGGTGAAGACCAGGGGGCGCTCCGTCTCCGTGATGAGGTGTTTCACCACCTGGACATTGCCGTTGACGTCCCAGACCGCGATGCCGGGCGTCAGGGTGGGGATGATCTCAACCGCCCACCGGGGCAGGCCGATGACGCGGCCCGTGGCGCGTGCCTCGTCCGCCTTCTGGGCGTAGACCGTGCGGGTGGACGCCATCTTCAGGATGGCGGCGGCCTCCTTCGCGGCCGCGCCGTCGACGACGTCCGAGAGGTGGTGGACGACCGCGACGAAGGACAGGCCGAGGCGGCGGCCGAACTTCAGCAGGCGCTGGAACAGCTGGGCCACGAACGGCGAGTTGATGATGTGCCAGGCCTCCTCGACGAGGAAGATGCGCTTCTTCCGGTCGGGGCGGATCCAGGTGTGCTCCAGCCACACGCCGACGATCGCCATGAGGATGGGCATGGCGATGGAGTTGCGGTCGATGTGGGAGAGGTCGAAGACGATGAGCGGCGCGTCGAGGTCGATGCCGACGGTCGTGGGGCCGTCGAACATGCCGCGCAGGTCGCCGTCCACCAGGCGGTCGAGGACCAGGGCCACGTCCAGGCCCCAGGCCCGGACGTCGTCTATGGCCACGTTCATGGCCTCGGCGGACTCCGGTTCGGGGTGGCGCAGCTGCTCGACGATGTCGGTGAGGACGGGCTGGCGGTCGAGGATGGTCTCGTTGACGTAGGCGTGCGCGACCTTGAGGGCGAAGCCGGAGCGCTCGTCGAGGCCGTGGCCCATGGCCACCTCGATGATGGTCCGCAGCAGCGCGAGCTGGCCGGTCGTGGTGATCGCCGGGTCGAGCGGGTTGAGGCGGATGCCCATGTCGAGGGCGGCCGTCGGGTCGAGCCGGATGGGGGTTATCCCCAGCTCCTGGGCGATGAGGTTCCACTCGCCGACGCCGTCCTCGCCCTGGGCGTCGAGGACGACGACCTGGCGGTCCTTGAACCGCAGCTGGCGCAGGACGTACGTCTTCTCCAGGGCGGACTTGCCGTTGCCGGACTCGCCGAGGACCAGCCAGTGGGGGGCCGGGAGCTGCTGGCCGTACAGCTGGAACGGGTCGTAGATGTAGCCCTTGCCGGAGTACACCTCGCGCCCGATGATCACGCCGGAGTCACCGAGTCCTGGCGCGGCCGTCGGCAGGTAGACCGCCTGGGCCTGTCCCGTCGACGTGCGCACCGGGAGGCGGGTGGTCTCGACCTTCCCGAACAGGAAGGACGTGAACGCGTCCGTGAGGACCGTCAGCGGATCCCGCATCGCACCTTCACACCCCTAGCGTTGTGGTTCATCGCCGGATGCCGGTCGCGAACGGCAGCGTGTTCACGAAGGCCCGGTGGTGCTCGCGGTCGCACCACTCCAGTTTCAGATACGACTTTCCGGCCGACGCCCTGATCGTCCGCTTGTCGCGGGCGAGGGCTTCGGGGGAGCGCGACGAGACGGTGATGTAGCCGACGAGGTTGACGCCCGCGGCGCCGCTGGCCAGGTCCTCGCCGCGCTGGTCGAGGCGGGAGTGCGAGGCGATGTCGCGGGGGTCGACGGTGCGGTTCATCTTGGCCTGGCGGCTGGCCTCCGCCTCGTCGTTGGTCTTCTCCGTGAGCATGCGCTCGATGGCGACCTCGGTGGGTTCCAGGTCCATGGTGACGGCGACGGTGCGGATCACGTCCGGGGTGTGGACGAGCAGCGGCGCGAGGAAGTTGACGCCGACGGGCGTCATCGGCCACTCCTTGACCCAGGCCGTGGCGTGGCACCAGGGGGCGCGCGTGGACGACTCGCGGGTCTTGGCCTGGAGGTAGGTGGGCTCCATCGCGTCGAGCTCGGCGGGCCAGGCATTACGTTTCGTCATCGCCTGGATGTGGTCGATGGGGTGGTCCGGGTCGTACATGGAGTGGACGAGCGAGGCGAGGCGGCCCTGGCCGAGCGGCTGGCGCACGCGGATGTCGGCCTCCTGGAGCCGCGAGCAGATGTCGGTGAGCTCGCGGGCCATGACGACGGCGAGCCCGGCGTCGCGGTCGAGCTTCCTGCCGCCGTGCGGGCGGGCGGCGCGGGCCATGGCCTGTGCCTCGGCGGCCAGGTCGCGGGAGTAGTGCATGCAGGCGACGAGGTAGGCGCGGTGCTGCTCGCTGCTGGTGGACACCATCGACTGGAGCTCGTCGTAGCTGTGCTGGAGCCAGGGCAGCGCGCGGTCGTCGCCGCGCGCGGCGACGTCCTTGGCGTGCGCGTCGGGGTCGGCGGGCAGCGTGCGGGCCAGCATCTGCAGGCGCGTCACGAAGCCGTCGCCGTTGGCGACGTGCTTGAGCAGGGTGCCGAACCGGTCGACGAGGGCCTCCTGGTCCTCGCTGTCGCGCAGGCCGACGCCGGGGCCCTCGATCTCGATGGCGGCGGTGACGGTGCGCCGGTCGGCGTGCAGCAGGACGGCGATCTCGTCCGGCCCGAAGGGCGCGGCGAGCCAGCTGATGCGGCCGATGCCGGGCGGCGGGCCGATCTCCACCTCGCGCCCGTCGAGCCGGATGCCCGCCTCGGCGGCCGCGGACCGGTAGGTGGTGCCGCGCCGCAGCGACCGCTTGAAGCTCCGGTTGATCTCGAACCACTTGTAGAACGTGCGTCCCTTGTACGGGAGGTACACCGCCGCGATGGCGATCAGCGGGAAGCCCATGAGCAGCACGATGCGCAGGGCCAGGAACGGGATGAGGATGCCGCACATCATGCCGAGGAACGCGCCCGCGATGATCAGCGCGATCTCGCCGGTCTCGCGGTTGCGGCCGATGATGGCGTTCGGCCGGGCCCGGCCGATCAGATAGGTGCGGCGGGGCGTGACCGGTGGGGACACATGGGACTGGGTCGTCAACGCCCTTCACCTCCAGTGCTGTTCGTACCGCGGTTGCCCGCGTGCGGGGTGCTCGACGGGCTCGTGCGGGGTGGGGGTGCGGCGGAGGGGACAGTTCCGCCGCCGTTCTGGGCGGGGCCCGCCTGGCGGTGGGCGTGCGAGGACAGGCCGCTGCCGACGGCGTTGGCCGCGGCGGGCTGGGGCGGGGTGTCGCCACCGCCGGCCTGGCCGCCGCCCGCCTTGCCGCCGGGGCGTGCGCTGTGGGTGCGGATGCCCTGGGCGACCCAGGCGGCGGGCGAGTTGAGGGCGGTGGCGGCGCGGTTCTCGGCGCCGCGCATCAGGCGGTTGTTGCGGGTGGCCATGATGTCGTCGCCGAAGCCGGGGATGAACCGGTAGATGGAGGCGCTGGCGAAGATGGCGAGGAGGATGACGGAGAGCCCGGAGACGACGGCCGACAGGGAGTCCGGGCCGTCCTCGCCCTGGAGGGCTCCCGCCACGCCGAGCACGATCACGATGATGGGCTTCACCAGGATGATCGCGACCATCAGACCGGCCCAGCGGCGGATGCGGCCCCAGGTGTTCTTGTCGACGAGGCCCGAGTACACGACGGTGCCGAGCAGCGCGCCGACGTAGAGCATCGCGGCGCGGATCACCAGCTCCAGACAGAGGATGCCCGCGGCGGCGATCGACACGGCGGACACGACGATCAGCATGATCGGGCCGCCGCCGATGTCGGTGCCCTTGTCGAGGGCCTGCGAGAACGTGCCGAAGAACCGGTCGGTGTCGCCGCCCACCGACTTGGCGAGCACCTCGGAGACGCCGTCCGTCGCGGACACGACGGTGGACAGGATCAGCGGGGTGAACGCGGACGCGAGCACCGTCAGCCAGAGGAAGCCGATCGCCTCCGAGAGCGCGGTGAGCAGGGGTACGCCGCGCACGGCCCGCTTGGTGACCGCGAGCAGCCACACGATCAGCGTCAGGATCGTCGACGCGGCGAACACCACGGCGTACTGCTGGAGGAACTTCTCGTTGGTGAAGTCCACGGCGGCGGTGTCGTTCACGTACTCGGTGAGCTTGTTGACGATCCAGGACGCGGCGTCGCCGAAGCCGCGCGCCAGCGAGCTGAGCGGGTCGAGATCGGCGAGGGCCCCATTGTCGGGCGTCTTCCGCTCCCCACCGCCTCCTCCGCCGCCTTCGCCTTGCTCGCAGTACTTCTTGGCGGGGCCGTGGATGAGCGCGCACGGATCGTCGTCGGGTGCGGCGGCGGCGCGCGTCGCGAGGAGGAGCACAGCTGTCTGGATGGCCGCGAGGGCGGCGGTGAGCTTCAGTACGGGGCGACTACCGCGCATACGTGAACCCTCCGTACCCTTCCACGGCGTCCGCGATCTCTTCCGAGCCGGACGCGCGGTCGTCGCCCGGGACCGGGGCGGGACCGTCCTTCTGGGTGTGTGTGGTGATCTTCCAGTCGCCGTCGATCCAGGCCAGCTTCATGGTGATCGTGAACCAGCTGTTGGTGACCGGCTTGGTGGACCGCTCGCCCGCGAGGCCGAGGAGGCCGCCGCACCAGGCGGCCACGGTGGCCCTGCCGTCGGCGAAGTCGGTGACCTTCGTGCCGATGGGGCTCGTGCGGGAGACGAACTGGTAGCCGCTCGGTGTGGACCCGTTGGCGTTGAGCCCCACGTTCTTGAAGAAGTCCGCGCTGTACGCCTTGTCCAGCTCGGCCTTGAACTTGGCCACGCTGGAAGGAGCCATGATGGCCTTGAGGATGCCGTCCCGCTTCGACTTGTCGAACATCTCGGCGGAGCCGAGCGCCACCGCGTAGTTCGCCGTGGCGCTCTGCGCGCCCTGCTCCGTCTTGGCGTAGCCCGCCGGGATGCCCCCGTTCTTGCCGCTCACCGGCCTTTCGCCGGTGGGGGCCGTGGGGGAGGTCCGCGCGCCCTTGTCGTGGGCGCCGTCGCCGTCGCCGTCGGACGACGAGTCGTCGCGGTTCGCGAAGGCGATGGCGGCGATGAGGAGGACGATCACGCCGATGACGGTGACGAGGCTGCGGGAGGGGGAGCGGCCGCCGGGGCGGCCGGATCTGCGGGCGCCGCCGTAGCCGTCCTCGCGCTCCGGGAGCCGCGTGCGCGTCTCGCCGGTGCCGCCGAAGAGGTCATCGTCATCGCTCATGCCGCGTACGCCCCCTCAACCTCATCCTTGACCACCACGTCCGCCTGGTGCACCGGATATGACGGTAGCCGTGCTGGTTCCCGCGCGGGCGCGGTGTGGTGACTCGACATCAGGGAGTTGCAACCTCAGCCGGTGGGCACGACGGACGGGGGAGAGAAGGGGGACGGGGGGAGAAGGTGTGCGGGGCGGGGGTCAGACCGCCATGCCGTACACGATGGTGAATAGGGTGCCGAGCGAGCCGATGATGAAGACACCGGTCAGGCCCGCGATGATCAGGCCCTTGCCCTGCTCCGCGCTGAACGTGTCGCGCAGCGCCGTCGCGCCGATGCGCTGCTTCGCCGCGCCCCAGATCGCGATGCCGAGGCACAGCAGGATCGCCACGGCCATCACGACCTCGATCATCACGCGTGCTTCGTTGCCCAAGCTCCCGAAGGGACCCCAGTCGGGGGCGATCCCACCGATGATGGTGGTGATGTCGCCCTTCTCGGCTGCCATAAGCATGTGTAACTCACCGCCCCTAGTGGGTTGTTCCTGCGCCTCTGCCCACCTCTGCCTACCGCAGTGCAGAGGACGGTGCTCATTCTCGCCGACAATCCGCCCGGCGTGTGCAGCCTTGGCGTCATTCGTTGGCCGACTTCAAGCGTATGGTCACTCTATGTATCACGAGGGGTGACGCCGGGCAACGAAGGTCCGGCGTGGCCCCTGACGTCACCTCAGAACGAGGCCGGGCCGCGCCCTCAGACCCCCCGTCAGGTCCGGGGGGAGAGGCCCCCGATGCCGCCGCTGACGACGTAGGTGCAGTCGGTGTAGCGGTAGCCGCCCTGGACCGTGGTGCCGTCGCTGTGGTCGCGGACCAGGCCGGTGCCGCCGGTGCCGCGCTTGTAGAGGAAGTGGTACTCGCCGGGCGGCAGGCGCAGCGTCTTCTGCGGATAGCTCCGGCTCGCCTTGCAGGCCTTGCTCTTGCCCTCGGCCCTGCTGGCGTACGGGGTGCAGCCCGCGCAGGCGTCGAGCTTGACGGTGCCGGTGGCCGGGCCGGTGAAGAGGACCTCGACGGCGCTCGCCCCGTCGTTCTTGACGACGAACTCCTGGCCCGAGCCGGGGCCGCGCTGGGCGGGCAGCTTCCGGCCGGCCTGCGGGCGCTCGGCGGCGACTTCGGCGGCGATGGCGATGGTGCGGGCGCGCTCGCGCTTGCCGCTGTTCTTGTACGTGTCGGCGTAGTCGCGCAGGCGCTTGGCGGCCTCGGTGAACTGGCCGTCCTTGAACTCGTCCACGCCGCAGGCGTACTCGCCGGACTGGACGGCGCGCTCGGCCCGGGCGGCCAGGGAGCCGCCCTTGCCGCCGGGCAGGGAGGCGGCGACGGCGCGGACGCGGGTCAGCTTCTCGGTGGCGGAGCAGGGGTCGGGGCCCTTGAGTTCGGCGGTGCGGTCGTCGATGGCCGCGCCGAGGGCGGGAATGACCTTCCCGGCGGCGGCGGAGTCGGGGAACGTCGTCAGGAGCTCCTGGAGGTGGGTGCCGTCGCCCCGGTCGACGGCCGCGGACCCGCACTCGTACAGGGAGGTCGCGAGCCGGTCGTCGGGCCAGGTGGCGAGGCGGCCCAGGCGGTTCTCGCCGATGCGGTCGGGCAGGGTGCGCAGATAGGTGAGGGGCGCGATGGCCTGGCAGTACCGGCCGTCGGCGTAGGGCCGGGCGACGGCCTTGTAGTACGCGTCGAGGCGGTCGGGCACGCGGTCGGCGGCGCGGGAGCCGCCGTGGTCGCGGACGAGGTCGCGGTAGGTGTCCAGGGCGGAGCGGTAGGCGCGCTCGGAGCTGGCGAAGTCCTGTCCGTCCTGGTCCGCGACGAGCCGGTCGGCGTCGGCGAGCCGCTCCAGGAGCATGTCCTCGACGGCCTCGTCCCGGGCGGCCTCGTAGGCGAAGGCGCTCGCGGCGGGGACGGCGAGCAGGACGACGCCGAGCGCGGCGGCGAGCGGGGCGCGCAGCCGCAGGGCGAGGGCGGTGCGGCGGGCGCGGCGGGCCGCGTCGGCGGCGGCGAGCACGAGGAGGGCGAGGTAGCCGACGAGCAGGCCGCCGGGGACGCCGTCCACGTCGGCGGGCAGGGCGATCAGGAGAAGACCGGCGGTCGCCGCCCAGCACAGGGCGGCGGGCAGCCAGGCGCGGAGGAGGGCGTAGCCGAGGCCGAGCCCGGTGAGGTTGAGCAGGGCGGCGGCGACGGGGCGCAGGGGCTCGGGCGGCGCGGGCGGGGGAGCGGGCGCGGCCGGGGGCTCCAGGAGCTCGGGCGGACCGTACGCGGGCGGCACGGGGGCGCCGGGGGCGCCGGGGGGCGGGCCGTACGCGGGGGCGCCGTAGCCGCTGGGGCTGCCGTACGCGGGTGCCTGGGGCGGTGGGCCGTAGCCGGGCCCGGGCGGCGCGGTGGGCGGGGGCCCGGCGGGCAGGGGCGGACCGAAGCCTTCCGGGGGGTTGCCGCCGGGTCCGGCCTGGGGTGCCTCGGGCGTGCTCGCGGGGCTGGGCCCGGCTGCGGGCGCGGGCGGGTGGGGCGCGGGTGTCCCGCCGGGCGCCGGTCCGCTCGCGGGCGTGGGCCTGCCTTCGGGCGCGGGCGGGCCCTGAGTGGCCGATCCGTACGCGGGCGCGGGCGCCTGGGGCGCGGGCTCCCCGCCAGGCACCGGCTTGTCCTCGGGCATGGCCCTGTCCGTGGGCGTGGCTTCAGGCATGGCCCTGTCCGTGGGCGTGGCTTCAGGCATGGCCCTGTCCGTGGGCGTGGCTTCAGGCATGGCCCTGTCCGTGGGCGCGGCTTCAGGCACGGCCCTGTCCGTGGGCGCGGCTTCAGGCACGGCCCTGTCCGTGGGCGCGGCTTCAGGCATGGCCCTGTCCGTGGGCGCGGCTTCAGGCATGGCCCTGTCCGTGGGCGTGGGCCCGCCATGCCCCACCGATCCGCCCTCGGGCGCGGCCCCGGGCGCTCCGGCCCCGGACGCAGGCGCGGCCCCGGCTTCAGGCCTCGGCCCGTCTCCAGGGCGGCCCCCAGGCGCGGCCCCGGGCGCGGCTCCCTCGGGCGCGGCCCCCGACGCGGGCGCAGCCCCCTCAGGCATGGGTCCGCCCCCCGTCGGCGGCCCGTCCTCCGGGGCGGGCCTGTCTCTGGGGTCGTTGGGTTCCATCGTCGGCTCCCCCCAGCCGTAGCACGCGGTGTGCGGCGCGCCGGGCGCCTCCCCCGCGCCCAACCCCCCTACAGTCCGCCAAAGTTGGCGCTCCGTCAATCGTCCGTCACGGTCAGCGTTCGCAGGAACCGGAAGAAGGTCTCGTACAGCTCGCGGCCCACGCCCCGGCCGCGCAGCGCCGGATCGACGCCCGCGAAGTGGATGTCGGAAGGAGCAGGGACAGCGTCATGTCAGTGCCCTTCCACAAAGTGGTCGAATTCGCCCGCGCGCACGCCCAGGACGAAGGCCTCCCACTTCGCGCGGGTCGTCGTGACGACCTGGTCCGGGGCGCCGGTCTCGCGCAGGTACACCGCGTCGTCGGGGCCGAAGGCGTACTCGATCCAGGGGCCGGGCCCCGGGTCGTCCTCCGGGGCGGCGCGGATCCACTCCAGGTCGGCGGGCAGGTCCGGGCGGGTGTCGGTCACGGGGCGCGGCCTCCTTCGGGGCGGGCGTGCGGATCCGAGTATCCGCCGTCGAACGGAGGATGATCCACCCCGGGCGGGGGCCCCGCCTCTACACTGACCCCGGCGGACTCCCGGTGCGCGAGGGGTGGTTGACGGTGCGTAAGACATGGCTGCTCGCGTCCGTCGCGTTCAGTGGCTCGGTGGGCTTCATCGGACTGCTCGTCGTCGGGACCTTCGTCGCCGCGGGCTCGGTCGCCGGGGGCGGCGGGGCGCGGGGCGGCGTCGGCCTCGCCAAGGGGTCGGTGCCCACCACGTACCAGCCGCTCGTGCAGAAGTGGGGCAATCTGTGCGAGGCCATCAACCCGGCCCTGCTCGCCGCCCAGCTGTACCAGGAGAGCGGGTTCAACCCGAGCGCGAAGAGCCCGGCCAGGGCGCAGGGCATAGCGCAGTTCATCCCGGGGACCTGGGCCACGCACGGGATCGACGGCGACGGCGACGGGGACCGGGACGTGTGGGACCCGAAGGACGCCATCCCGTCGGCCGCGTCGTACGACTGCAAGCTCGCCAAGTACGTGAAGGACGCGCCCGGCGACCCGACGAAGAACATGCTCGCCGCGTACAACGCGGGCGCGTACGCCGTGATCAAGTACGGGGGCGTGCCGCCGTACCGCGAGACGCAGAACTACGTCAAGATCATCACGACTCTGGAGAAGAGTTTCGCCAGGCCCGTGGGGCGCGTGAATCCGTCGCGGCAGGCGGCCGGGGCCATCTACTACGCGCAGAAGAAGCTCGGCACCCCGTACCTCTGGGGCGGCAACGGAACGGCCGACCAGGGCGGCCGGTTCGACTGCTCGGGGCTCACTCTCGCCGCGTACCGCAGCGTCGGCATCCCCCTGCCGCGCGTGGCCAACGACCAGTACAACGCGGGGCCGCACCCCAAGCGGGACGAGCTGCTCCCCGGGGACCTGGTGTTCTTCTCCGACGACCTGAGCAACTCGCGGGCCATCCGGCACGTCGGTATCTATGTGGGCGGCGGCTACATGATCGACGCGCCGCGGCCCGGTGCGAGGATCCGCTTCGATCCCGTGGACACTCCTGACTACTTCGGAGCCACCCGAGTGACCGAAGATGGCGCAAAAGCAGTGCCCAGTGAGTCGCCCGAGGAGCGGGAAGAGAAGCCCGAGAAGGGACGGGAACCGGCCGGTGAGCCGAGTTCCCCGCCCACCCGCAGGCCCTCCGAAGAGCCTTCGGAAGAGAGTTCAACGGCGCCCTCCGTGCCGTCGGACGCGCCGCAGCCGGAGGGCACGGACGTCTGACCGGCGGCCGGAGCGGAGGCGTGCGCCCGGCGCACGCGCCGCCCGAGCTGGCTGGAACGCTCCGCTAAAACACCCCCCTGAGCTGCGGCGATGAGTCTCTCTTCGATAACGTCTGAGTGATCATTCGGTGGAGAGTGGAACGTAGATAAGGGGACTGTGCGTTCCCTTGACTGGTACAGCACACGCACTGGCCACGGGGGTTGATGGAGGGCGCGTCAGGCGACGCGCCCGCGAGCGATGAGGACAAGGGGCCGCGGCATCATGGCTGGACTCGACACATCCGGGTCGAACCCCGACGTCAGCCTGCTCTACGACATCAACGGCCTGGCGAAGGACTCCCCGGGCCTCGTCGCCCGCACCATGGAGTTCATCGGCGAGTACGGGCTGCTCGTCGCCCTGGTGCTGCTCGTCCTCTGGTGCTGGTGGGGCGCCCGCAAGCGCGGCACGCTCGACGACGCGGCCGGTTCCGTCGCCGCCGTCGTCTGGGCCCCGCTCGCCGCCGCCATCGCCGTCCTCGTGAACGTGCCGATACGGAACTTCGTGGAGCGCCCGCGCCCCTTCAAGGACCACCAGGGCCTGGAAGTCCTGGTCGGCGGCAAGAACGACTACTCGTTCGTGAGCGACCACGCGACGCTCGCCATGGCCATCGGCGTCGGCCTCTTCGTCGCCCACCGCAAGTTCGGCATCGCCGGGATCGCCCTCGCCGCCCTGGAGGGCTTCTGCCGCGTCTTCATGGGCGTGCACTACCCCACCGACGTGGTCGGCGGCTTCGCCCTCGGCACGGCCGTGACGCTGCTGCTCTCGCCCCTCGCGATGGCGCTGCTCACGCCCGTCACCAAGGCGATCGGACGCTCCGGCAGGGCCGCCCGTCTGGTGTGGGCTCCGCACCGCGGCGCCCGGCCGGTCGCCACCCTGCCGGAGCAGGAGGCCGCGGGGTCTGACGAGAAGGACCTCGCCGCGTAGCGGCGCCCGGCGCCACCAGAGTTACAGGGCCTGCGGGAAGGTGAAGAAGCGCGTCGGGTCGTAGGCCTTCTTGACCTTCTTCAGGCGGGGCGCCGCCTGGCCGTAGTACGCCTCGCGCCAGTTGGTGAGGGTCGCGTCCGTGTAGTTCTGGTACGCCGCGCCCGAGGCGTGGCGCCGCATCGCGCCGTGGGCCCCCTTGAGCCAGCCCTGGGCGCCCGTGCCGGAGGTGCCCGCGCGCCAGGAGGCGATGTACTGGGCGAGCATCCGGGAGCGGCGGTGCACGAACGCCGTGGCCGTCGGGTCGACGCGGTTGATGGCGCCGCCGAGCGCGGTCAGGGCGATGCTGCCCGCGGTGCCCCGCTCGCCGCGCACGTGCTCGATCTGGCCGAGCAGCGCGCGGATCCCGGCGGCGGACAGCGAGCGGTCGAAGAAGTCCGAGCGGGCCGCGTACGTCTCCCGGCCGAGCGCGCCCGTCGGGGTGCGGCCCGGAGTGCTGCCCGGCAGATGGCACTGGGCGTCCGTCGCGAACGACGAGCAGCCCGCGTACACCTCCATGGCCTCCTCGTAGCCGCGGCGCTTCAGGGAGACGCTGCGGGCCGGGGCGCCCACCTTGTCGGCGAGGCGGTCGACGGCGTTCTGCAGCCCGCCGTACGTGCCGAGCGAGAAGGCCGCGACGGAGACAGTGGGGGTGCCGCCGGGCACGGCCGCGAGGTGCAGCGACGACCAGATCTCGTCCGGCTGCGAAGGCCCCCACTCCTGCCAGGCCTTCACCACCGCGGCGGCCTTCGCCCACGGCCAGGTGAGGTACGCGGACACCGCCTGCGGGGCCGGGTGGGTGCGGAACGTCAGCTCGGTGACGACGCCGAACTGGCCGTTGCCCGCGCCGCGCAGCGCCCAGAACAGGTCCTTGTGCTCCGACTTGTCGGCCCTGATCAGCTTCCCCGCGGCGGTGACGAGCGTCGCGGAGGTGAGGCTGTCGCAGGTCAGGCCGTAGGCGCGGGAGACGACGCCGTGGCCGCCGCCGAGGGTCAGACCGCTGATGCCCACCGTCGGGCAGGAGCCCGCGGGGATGGTGACGCCCTTCGCGGCGAGGGCGCGGTAGACGTCGATGAGCTTCGCGCCGCCGCCGATGGTGGCGGTGGAGCCGGAGACGCGGGTGCGGTTGAGGCGCGACACGTCGAGGATCAGCTTGCCGGTGCCGGAGGACCAGCCCGCGTACGAATGGCCGCCGTTGCGGACCGCCACGGGGACGTCGTGGGCGCGGGCGTAGGCCAGGGTGGTGCGGATGTCGTCGGGGTGCGCGACGTACGCGACGGCCGTCGGCTTCAGGTGGTCGAAGCGGGTGTTGTACAGCTGGCGGGCCGTGGCCCAGTGCGCCTCGTTCGGACGGACCAGGGAGCCGTCCAGGTCACGGGCGAGCGCGGTGAGGTTGGCGGCCGCGGACGCGGCGGCCGTCCTGATCGGCGTGGTGGCCGTGGAAGCCGTCGCGGACCCCGCCGTGCCGCTCGCCGACGCGCTGCCGCTCGCTCCGCCCGTGCCGCCGCTCCCGCCGGTGCAGGCGGCCGTACCCGCCGCCGCGACGGCGGCGGCCGCCGCCCCTATGAACGTACGCCGTGCCAGCCGTTCCATGAACCCTCCCGTTGCCTTCCCGCACAACGAGACGACAGCGGGGGCCGTGGGGTTCCGGCGAAACGGTGGTACTGGACCGGGCGTTCAGCGCGTCTCGCCGTGGGCGGCGGCGTCGGCACGGGCCTTGCTGCGGGCGCGGCGCGCGGGGCCCCGCCAGCCACAACTGCATCGGGCGGCACAGAAGCGGCCGTTCTCGACCGTGGTCGTACGGTGCGGCGGCTCGGGGGAAGGCGACTCGGGCACGGCCCCCACGGTACGCCGGAAGAGTGAACGCGCTCGCGCGTGACAACACCCCGTACCGGTCGTTATGGGAAACACAGGGGGGCTCGACCCGGTGGCCGTCGCACGGCGTCCGCCGACGCGTGGAAAGGCATGGGGGTCGGCAGGGCGATGGGACAGCGGCACAGGCACACGGGCACGGCGGCCGTCGCGGCCGCGGTGGGTCTCATGACGCTCGCCACGGGCTGTTCGGGCGGCGGCGCCGCGGCCAGCGACGACCCCGCCAAGAAGGTGCGGGACGCCGCCGACGCGCTGGTGCGCGCGGGCAGCTCCCGGGCGCGTACGTCCATGGAGATGGCCAGCGGCGGGACCCGGGTGACCGTCCGGGGCCACGGGACGTACGACTACCGGCGGCGGCAGGGGCGGTTCGAGGTCGTGCTGCCGCAGGACCCGGCGGACCGTGACCGGCGCAGGCCGCCGGTCACGGAGCTGCTGACGGGCGGGTACCTCTACATGAAGAACCGCGGCTCCGGGGTGCCCGCCGACAAGTGGGTGCGCGTCGACACGGCCTCCCTGTCCGACGGCAACCTCGTCACGGGCGGCGCCACCGATCCGCTCTTCGCCGCCGAACTGCTGCGCGGGGCCCGCCAGGTGACGTACGTGCGCGAGACGCGCGTCGACGACGTCACGGTGCGGCACTACCGGGGCGTGGCCGAGCTCGCGGGCGCGGTGTCCGGGGCGCCCGCGCCGTACCGGGACGCGCTGCGGGCGGCCGTGGCGAAAGGGTTCAGCAAGGGCGGTGTTCCGTTCGACGCCTACCTCGACGAACGGGGGCGGCTGCGCAAGCTGCGCCACCGCTTCCAGGTGGCCAACGCGGAGGTCGCCTCGACGACCTCGCTGTACGGGTTCGGGGCGCCGGTGCGGGTGCGGCTGCCGCCGGAGAAGGACATCTACGCCGGGAAGATCGCCGAGCGGTAGCGGCCGGGCGCGGGGCCCGGACCGGGCCCCGGCGGGGTGCCGGGCCGTGGCCGCATATCGATGGCCGATAGTCGCAATATGGTCCGTCCGTGCCATGCGCGGTACGTAGGCCGCTCCCTACTCTAGGAAGCCGGTACCCGGCACAACCGTGGTCAGGAAGAGGTGGTGAACGTGGCTCTGGTGCGCGGCACGGCGGTTCAGGACCACGTTGCCCTCGCCGAGATCGAGCTGTGCGGCGAACTGATCATCGCGGCGTCGGCCGCACATGGTGAGCGGCTCAGTGTGGACCGGATCGACGAGGTGCTTCGAGTCTCCGACGCCCAGCAGGACGACGGGCCACCCCCGGGCCCGGGGGCGTAGCTCCCCCACCCGCCCGCGCGGGGCGGTGGCCGTCTGCCATCTGCCCCGCCGCTACCGCGGCGGGTTTCTCCCACCCGCCCACCCGAATCACCGTGGCGTTGCGGGCCTGGCCCCGACGCGGGGCGCTTGCGGGTGGTGCCTCGCGGGGCCCTGGCCCGGGTGGGGGCGGGTGGGTGGGACTGCCCTGGCCGCGCGGAGCGCGGCATGTGTCGCTGGGGCTGGGGCTTCGGTTTGGTGCGCCGTACGGCGTCAGGTGCGGAGCATGCGCGCGATCGCCTTCGTGGCCTCCTCGACCTTCGCGTCGATCTCGTCACCGCCCTTGACGGCCGCGTCCGCGACGCAGTGCCGCAGGTGCTCCTCCAGGAGCTGCAGGGCGAAGGACTGGAGGGCCTTCGTACCGGCCGAGACCTGGGTGAGTATGTCGATGCAGTAGACGTCCTCCTCGACCATGCGCTGGAGGCCCCGGATCTGCCCCTCGATGCGGCGCAGCCGCTTGAGGTGTTCGTCCTTCTGCTTGTGGTACCCGTACGTCTGGTGCCCCGCGTGGTCCGCCGTCCGCCCGGACCCGGAGGGCGCGTCGGTGGTCGTGGCCGCCGCGGCCGCCTCTGTGGTCGTCATCGCGTCCTCCTGTGCATACCCCTACTGGGTATAGGGTACTTGATTTCTCGGGTGGTGTGCTGATCACTGTGCCTGATGGGCGACACTGGGGTATGGCCGGTTAGCCGTGGCCAGATGATGCGCCTAGCATCAGCCTGACCGCATCCAAAGCACCCCGAGGACCCCACGTGCGATTTCGTCTGACCCCCAGGGAGACGAGCTTCTACGACATGTTCGCCGCATCCGCGGACAACATCGTCACGGGCTCGAAGCTCCTGATGGAACTGCTCGGGGCCGACGCCTCGGCCCGAGCCGAGATCGCAGAGCGTATGCGGGCCGCGGAACACGCGGGGGACGACGCGACGCATGCGATCTTCCACCAGCTGAACTCCTCGTTCATCACGCCGTTCGACCGCGAGGACATCTACTCCCTCGCGTCCTCGCTCGACGACATCATGGACTTCATGGAGGAGGCCGTCGACCTGGTCGTCCTGTACCAGGTCGAGGAGCTCCCCAAGGGCGTCGAGCAGCAGATCGAGGTCCTCGCCCGGGCCGCCGAGCTGACGGCCGAGGCCATGCCGCACCTGCGCACCATGGACAACCTCACCGAATACTGGATCGAGGTCAACCGCCTGGAGAACCAGGCCGACCAGATCCACCGCAAGCTGCTCGCCCACCTCTTCAACGGCAAGTACGACGCCATCGAGGTGCTGAAGCTCAAGCAGATCGTGGACGTCCTCGAAGAGGCCGCCGACGCGTTCGAGCACGTGGCGAACACCGTGGAGACCATCGCGGTCAAGGAGTCCTGAGTACCTTCATGGACACCTTCGCTCTGATCGTGACCATCGGCGTCGCGCTCGGCTTCACGTACACGAACGGCTTTCACGACTCCGCGAACGCCATCGCCACCTCCGTCTCCACCCGTGCCCTGACGCCCCGCGCGGCGCTCGCCATGGCCGCGGTGATGAACCTGGCCGGTGCCTTCCTCGGCAGCGGGATCGCCAAGACGGTCAGCGAGGGGCTCATCGAGACGCCGCACGGCACCAAGGGGATGTGGATCCTCTTCGCCGGTCTGGTCGGCGCGATCGTGTGGAACCTCGTCACCTGGTACTTCGGCCTGCCCTCGTCCTCCTCGCACGCGCTCTTCGGCGGTCTCGTGGGTGCCGCGCTCGCCGGTGGCATCGGGGTGATCTGGTCCGGCGTCGTCGAGAAGATCGTCATCCCGATGTTCCTGTCGCCGCTCGTCGGGCTCGTGGTCGGCTACCTCGTGATGTGCGCGATCATGTGGATGTTCCGCAGGGCCAATCCGCACAAGGCAAAGCGGGGCTTCCGGATCGCCCAGACCGTGTCGGCCGCGGGCATGGCGCTCGGGCACGGTCTTCAGGACGCGCAGAAGACGATGGGCATCGTGGTGATGGCCCTCGTCATCGCCGACGTCGAGAACCCGGGCGACCCGATTCCGGTCTGGGTGAAGATCTCCTGCGCGGTGATGCTGTCCCTCGGCACGTACGCCGGTGGCTGGCGGATCATGCGGACGCTCGGCCGGAAGATCATCGAGCTGGACCCGCCGCAGGGGTTCGCCGCGGAGACCACGGGCGCGGGCATCATGTTCACCACCGCCTTCATGTTCCACGCGCCGATCTCCACGACGCATGTGATCACCTCGGCGATCATGGGTGTGGGCGCCACGAAGCGCGTCAACGCCGTGCGCTGGGGCGTCGCCAAGAACATCATTCTCGGCTGGTTCATCACGATGCCCGCCGCCGCGATCGTCGCCGCGGTCAGCTTCTGGATCGTGAACCTGGCGTTCCTGTAACTCCACCGTCGCACGCACGCGGGCCCGCCCCCGGGAGCCAGGGGCGGGCCCTTTTGCGTTCCCCGCGGTGGCACCGCCATGCAGCACCGCGGGGAGTCGGGGCGGCCTAGCCGAAGCGGCCGGAGATGTAGTCCTCGGTGGCCTGGACGGACGGGTTGGAGAAGATCCGCTCGGTGTCGTCGATCTCGACGAGCTTGCCGGGCTGGCCGACCGCCGCGAGGTTGAAGAACGCCGTACGGTCCGAGACGCGGGCCGCCTGCTGCATGTTGTGCGTCACGATGACGATCGTGAAACGCTCCTTCAGCTCGCCGATCAGGTCCTCGATGGCGAGGGTGGAGATCGGGTCGAGGGCCGAGCAGGGCTCGTCCATGAGCAGGACCTGCGGCTCCACCGCGATCGCCCGCGCTATGCACAGGCGCTGCTGCTGGCCGCCGGAGAGGCCGGAGCCGGGCTTGTTCAGGCGGTCCTTGACCTCGTTCCAGAGGTTGGCGCCCTTGAGGGACTTCTCGACGACGTCGTTCAGCTCGGACTTCTTGTACGAGCCGTTGAGCTTCAGGCCCGCCGCCACGTTGTCGTAGATCGACATCGTGGGGAACGGGTTGGGGCGCTGGAAGACCATGCCGATGGTGCGGCGGACGTTCACGGGGTCGACGCCCGAGCCGTACAGGTCGTCGCCGTCGAGGAGGACCTTGCCCTCCACGCGGCCGCCGGGCGTGACCTCGTGCATGCGGTTCAGGGTGCGCAGGAACGTGGACTTGCCGCAGCCGGAGGGGCCGATGAAGGCCGTCACCGAGCGGGGCTCGACGGTCATGGAGATGTCTTCGATCGCCTTGTGCGAGCCGTAGAAGGCGTTGAGGCCCGAGACGTCGATTCGCTTGGCCATGGGGATCACTGCTTTCGAGAGGGGCACTGCTGGTGGTCGCATAGGGCCGCGTCAGCGACCGGTCTTCGGGGCCTTCCAGCGGGCGATGCCGCGGGCCACGAGATTGAGGATCATGATGAAGGCGAT
This sequence comes from Streptomyces sp. NPDC053474, assembly GCF_044544845.1. Lineage (NCBI taxonomy): Bacteria > Bacillati > Actinomycetota > Actinomycetes > Kitasatosporales > Streptomycetaceae > Streptomyces > Streptomyces sp. NPDC053474. Next base: position 525,180 of record NZ_JBITXV010000005.1, on the reverse strand, counting down.
CAGGGTGAGGGCCGCCGCCCAGGCACGGTCGTATCCGGCGTTCGTACCGGACGCGTACTGCTGGTAGATGTACAGCGGCAGCGAGCCCTGCGGGCCGTCGAACGGGTTCGTGTTGATGAAGGGGTTCGTCCACACGAGCAGCAGCACGGGGGCGGTCTCGCCCGCGATGCGGGCCACCGCCAGCATGACGCCGGTCGTGATGCCGCCGATCGCGGTCGGCAGGACCACCTTCAGGATGGTGCGCCACTTCGGTACGCCGAGGGCGAGCGAGGCCTCGCGCAGCTCGTTCGGGACGAGCTTCAGCATCTCCTCGGTGGAGCGCACGACCACCGGCATCATCAGGATCGACAGGGCCATGGCACCGGCCCAGCCGGAGAAGTCGAAGCCCAGGATCAGGATCCAGAAGCTGAGGACGAACAGACCCGCGACGATGGACGGGATGCCCGTCATCACGTCGACGAAGAAGGTGACGGCCTTGGCGAGCTTGCCCCGCCCGTACTCGACGAGGTAGATCGCGGTGAGCAGACCGATCGGCACGGCGATCAGGCAGGCGAGCCCGACCTGCTCCAGGGTGCCGATGATGGCGTGGTAGATGCCGCCACCGGCCTCGTCGTCGGCGACGACGCCCATGGAGTGGCTGAGGAAGTAGCCGTCGAGGACCTTCGTACCGCGCTTGACGGTCTCGTAGATCAGCGATGCCAGCGGGACCACGGCCAGCAGGAACATCACCCACACCACCGAGGTGGCGAGGCGGTCCTTGGCCTGGCGGGTGCCCTCCACGCGGGCCGCGAGGGCGTAGGAGACGCCGATGAAGAGCAGGGCCGCGATGAGGCCCCACTGCATCCGGGAGCTCAGGTCCGCCGCGAGGCCGAGGCCGCAGGCGACGGCGAGGGACCCGGCCGCGACGACGTAGGGCGTCCAGCGGGGCAGGCGCGCGGCCTTCAGATCGGCGGGGGCGGCGGGCTTGATGTCGGTCATGGTGCTCATGCGTTGGCCCCCGAGTACTCCTTGCGGCGGGCGATGATCAGCCGGGCCGCGCCGTTGACAAGGAGGGTGAGAACGAAGAGGACGAGACCGGAGGCGATGAGGGCGTCCCGGCCGTACTCGCTGGCCTCACTGAACTTGCTGGCGATGTTCTGCGCGAACGTGCCGCCGCCGTAGTCGAGTACGGACGCCTGGATCACGAAGGTCGGGGAGAGCACGGTGGCCACGGCGATCGTCTCGCCGAGCGCGCGGCCGAGGCCCAGCATCGAGGCGGAGATGATGCCCGAGCGGCCGAAGGGGAGCACCGACATGCGGATGACCTCCCAGCGCGTGGCGCCGAGGGCCAGCGCGGCCTCCTCGTGCATCTTCGGGACCTGGAGGAAGACCTCGCGGCTCACGTTGGTGATGATCGGCAGGATCATGATGGCGAGCAGGATGCCGACGGTCATGAGGGAGCGCGGGGCGCCGCCCTCGTACTCGAAGACGCCCGTCCAGCCGAAGTAGTCGTCGAGCCAGCTGTAGAGGCCGGTGAGCTTCGGGGCGACCACGAGGGCGCCCCACAGGCCGTACACGATCGAGGGCACGGCGGCCAGGAGGTCGATCACGAAGGCGATGGGGGCGGCCAGCTTGCGCGGCGCGTAGTGCGAGATGAAGAGCGCGATGCCGATGGCCACGGGGACGGCGATGGCGAGCGCGATGATCGAGCTCACGATGGTGCCGAAGACCAGGACGGCGATGCCGAAGTAGGGCTTGCCGTCGTGCAGGGCGCCCGAGGGGTCCCACTCGAAGGTGGTGAGGAAGCTGCCCTCGTTGTCCGCGAGGGCGATGGACGCGCGGTAGGCGAGGAAGGCCGCGACGGCGGCCATGATCAGCAGCAGGGTGATGCCGGAGCCCCGCGAGAGCGTGAGGAAGATCCGGTCACCGGGGCGGGTGGCGCCGCGCGCGGCGCGCTTCTGCTCGGCGGTCGTGGGCTTGGCGGCCTCGACGGGCGCGGGCGGGGGAGGAGTGTCGGTGGGTATGTCCATGGGGTTCTCCGGTCTGCGGAGTCGGCCGTGCGACGGGCGCGGGCGGCTCCAGGCGGCGGTGCACCGGACGGCGCGGCCCGCCGGGGAGGCGGGCCGCGCTCAGGTTCAGCTCAGGCCCTTGACGGTCTCGCGGACCTTGGTGATGATCTCGGCCGGCATCGGCGCGTAGGACTCGTCCTTGAGCACGGACTGGCCGTCCTCGCTGGCGATGTAGTTCAGGAAGGACTTCGTCGTGGCGAGGGTGTCCTTGTTGTTGTTCTTCTCGCAGGCGATCTCGTACGTGACCAGGATGATCGGGTACGCGCCCTCGGCCGTGGGCTTGTAGTTCAGCTCCATGGCGAGGTCCTTGCCCTTGCCGACGACCTTGGCCTCGGAGATGGCCTTGGAGGCGTTGTCGACGGTGGCCTTGACCGGCTCCTTGGCGTCCGTCTTGATGTCGACGGTCTTGATGCCTTCCTTGGCGTACGACAGCTCCATGTAGGAGATGGCGCCCTCGGTCTGCTTCACCTGCTGGGCGACGCCGGAGGAGCCGCTCGCGGACTGGCCGCCCTTGGCCGCCCAGATCTTCGCGGGCTCGTGCGGCCAGGCGGAGGGCGCGGCGCCCTTCAGGTACTTGGTGAAGTTGTCCGTGGTGCCCGACTCGTCGGAGCGGTGGAAGGCCTGGATCTTGGTGCTGGGGAGCTTGGCGTCCGGGTTGAGCTTCTTGATCGCCGCGTCGTCCCAGGTCTTGATCTTGTCGTTGAAGATGTCGGCGACGGTCTTGGCGTCCAGGGTGAGGCTGTCGACGCCCGGGACGTTGTAGCCGATCGCGATCGGGCCGCCGACCAGCGGCAGGTCGATGGCCTGGCTGCCCTTGCAGACCTTCTTCGACTTGGCGATCTCCTCCGGCTTCAGGGCCGAGTCGGAGCCCGCGAAGGCGGTCTGGCCCTGGAGGAAGGAGGTGATGCCGGCGCCGGAGCCGTCCGGCTTGTACTGCAGCTGCACGTCCTTGCAGGCCGCGCGGTACTGCTTGACCCAGGCGTCGATCGCGCCCTTCTGCGCGGACGAGCCGGAGGCCATGAGCTGGCCCTTGGCGCCCTCGCAGTCGATGTTGCTGTTGGCGGTGGTCTTCTTGCCGCCGTTGCTGCTGCCGTCGTCGTCCGAGCCGCACGCCGTGAGGGCCAGGGCGCCGGAGACGGCGAGAGCACCGAGGGTGAGGGCCCGCCGGTTCATGCGCTGAAGCTTCACTTTCGGGAGTTCCTTCCGGGAGCCGCCGGCCGTGTGGCTGGCCTGTCGTGGCGGCGTGCGAAGTGGTTCGGGTGGCCATGGTGGCCGGGTGATTCGAGTACGCGGGGCGGGGCGCTCTTGGCGATCTCGCCGCGCTTCGCGTAAGGCCGAAATTAGGCAGAACAGGTGAAGCCGCCGATGGCCGTAAGTGAACGAGCGGTGAACCTACGCGGACGTTGTGGTTAGGTCACGGGCTGATTACAGCGACAGGCGCGTGAAAGATCTACCCAGCGCGCATGCGTCGGCGCGCGCTGGGTAATGCGCGCCCCTGCGGTGAGCAGGGCCGCAGGTGGCGGCGGGGTCAGCGTGCCCGGGGGGTGTCCGGGGCCGCCAGGAAGGCGTCGAGGAGCTCGCGGTCGCGGAGCTGGGTGAGGCGGGCGCGGGCCTCGTGCGGCGTCAGCCAGCGGATGCGGTCGACCTCGCGGCCGGGCCGGAAGTAGCCGTCAGCGGCCTCGGCGGACCAGTAGTCGACGCGCTTGGGGCGGCCGCCCACGGTGTAGTGGGCCGAGGGCAGCGGCGGGCCGGGCACGCAGCGGTGGCCCGTCTCCTCCTCGACCTCGCGCAGGGCGCAGGCGAGCGGGGTCTCGCCGGGCTTGAGCTTGCCCTTCGGATGGGACCAGTCGTCGTACTTGGGCCGGTGGACCAGGCAGATCTCCAGGCCCTCCGGGGCGGTGCGGCGGCGCCACAGGACGCAGCCCGCCGCCCTGATCGGCTCCGGCGTCGGCAGCGCGGTCACGGGGCGCCCTCCCTCAGGTCGTCACGGTGCCGTGACCGCCTCCCGCAGCCACGCCTGCTGGAACGCGAACCTCGCCGCCTCCACCTCGTGGCGCTGGTCGGCGTGCAGGACGCCGAGCGCGTACGCCGTGGCCGGGGCGATGCGGGGGGTGCGCGCCGCCGAGGCCGCCGCCGCGGCGGCCTCGGCCGCCTCGCGGTGGCGGTTCAGGGCCGCGCCCGCCGCCGTGAGCCGGGCGTCCGGCGGGGCGTCGCCGAGGAGGACCTCCTGGGCGTAGCGGTGCAGCCGCAGCAGGGAGCGGACCTTCAGCCAGGGGGCGTCCTGGGCCTCCGGGGCCGTGTCCGCGGCCAGGCCGTGGACGAGGGCCTCGGCGTTGTACGGGTGGCCCGCGCGGAGCAGGGGCAGCGCGGCCACCGCCTCCATGAGCTGGGCCTCGGCCAGGGCGGCCAGGGGCTTCAGGTCCGTGTCCGGGGCCGGGCGCAGGGGCACGTCGCTGGCCATGACGGCGACGCTGTCGGCGACGGCGTGGAAGCGGGAGGAGCCGAAGGCCTGGAGCGCGGCCGAGTGGGCCCGGGTGCGGGCCAGGGTCAGCTGCCGCTCCAGGAGGGCCGCGGCCTTGGCGGCGCCGACCGCCAGCTGGCCGACTGGCTTCCGGGTGGCCCTGGCTTCACCGGTGCGGGGCGCCGGGGGCTGTGCCCACCCTTCCCCAAGCTCTCGGCTTCGCTCGAGCAGGGGAGACCCCACTCGCCCTGCGGGACGACTGCCCACAGCAGGAACAGCAGGCACGGCCGGGGCCGGGGTCGACAGGCGGTGCAGGGCGCCGAGCAGCCGGTCCAGCCGGGCCGCGTAGGCGTGCTCGCGCGCCAGCGTGCCCGAGAGCCACGCCAGCTCCGGCCGGAGCGCCTCCGTCCACTCCTGGTCCAGGAGGGGCCGGAACGTGTGCAGCGTGGCGCCGACGCGGCGCGCTGCGCCCCGTAGCGAGCGGGCCGCGGCGAGCGACTCCTCGGCCCCCTGCGCGTCCGTGGACGACTCGCGGTGCAGCCGCAGCGAGCGGAGGAATGCGGTCGCCTGGTCCTGCAGGTAGACCGACAGGGCCTCGCCCGCCGTCATCTCATGGTGTTGCTGTGCCACGCCGGCGCCTCCGGGCGTCTATGAGCATCTCCTGTACGTTCCGCAGGGGCTGGCCTTCCGGGTCCGTGGCGTGCCGCGTCCAGTTGCCGTCCGCCCCCAGGTGCCACGAGGCCGTGGTGTCCGACATGCCGGTCTCAAGCAGTCGGTTGAGGGTGGCCCGGTGGGCCGGGGCCATGACCCTCACCATCGCCTCGATGCGGCGGTCGAGGTTGCGGTGCATCATGTCGGCGCTGCCGAACCACACCTCCGGTTCGCCGCCGTTGCCGAAGGCGAAGACCCGGGAGTGCTCCAGGAAGCGGCCGAGCACGGAGCGCACGCGTATGTTCTCGGAGAGCCCCGCGACGCCCGGCCGCACCGCGCAGATGCCGCGTACCCACACGTCGACGGTGACGCCCGCCTGCGAGGCGCGGTACAGCGCGTCGATGACGGCCTCGTCGACGATCGAGTTGACCTTGATGCGGACGTAGGCGGGGCGGCCCGCGCGGTGGTGCTGGACCTCCCGGTTGATGCGGGTGATCAGGCCGTCGCGCAGCGAGCGCGGGGCCACGAGAAGCCGCCGGTAGGTCTCGCGGCGCGAGTAGCCCGAGAGCCGGTTGAAGAGGTCCGAGAGGTCCGCGCCGACTTCCTGGTTGGCCGTGAGCAGGCCCAGGTCCTCGTACAGGCGGGCGGTCTTGGGGTGGTAGTTGCCGGTGCCCACGTGCGAGTAGCGCACCAGCTGGTCGCCCTCCTGGCGGACCACGAGCGACAGCTTGCAGTGGGTCTTCAGGCCGACCAGGCCGTAGACGACGTGGCAGCCCGCCTCCTCCAGCTTGCGGGCCCACTTGATGTTGGCCTGCTCGTCGAAGCGGGCCTTGATCTCGACCAGGACGAGGACCTGCTTGCCGGACTCGGCGGCGTCGATGAGCGCGTCCACTATCGGCGAGTCGCCGGAGGTGCGGTACAGCGTCTGCTTGATGGCGAGCACGTTCTCGTCGGCGGCGGCCTGCTCCAGGAAGGCCTGCACGGACGTGGAGAACGAGTCGTAGGGGTGGTGCAGGAGCACGTCGTGGCCGCCGCGCAGCGCGGCGAAGATGTCGGGCGCGGACGCCGACTCGACCTCGGCGAGGTCCCGGTGGGTGCCCGCGACGAACTTGGGGTACTTCAGCTCGGGCCGGTCCAGGCCCGCGATGGCGAACAGGCCGGTGAGGTCGAGCGGGCCCGGCAGCGGGTACACCTCGGCCTCGCTGATCTTCAGCTCGCGCACGAGCAGGTCGAGGACGTCCTTGTCGATGGACTCCTCGACCTCCAGGCGCACCGGCGGCCCGAAGCGGCGCCGCATGAGCTCCTTCTCCAGGGCCTGGAGCAGGTTCTCCGCGTCGTCCTCCTCGACCTCCAGGTCCTCGTTCCGGGTGAGCCGGAACATGTGGTGCTCCCGGATGTTCATCCCCGGGAACAGCTCCTGGAGGTGCTTGGGCGCGGCGATGACGTCCTCGATGGGCACGTACCGCTGCGGCGAGGCCTCCAGGAAGCGGGACAGGAGCGGCGGGACCTTGACGCGGGCGAAGTGCTCGTGGCCGCTGACCGGGTTCTCGATCACCACGGCGAGGTTCAGGGACAGGCCCGAGATGTACGGGAAGGGGTGCGCGGGGTCCACGGCCAGGGGGGTGAGCACCGGGAAGATGCGCTGCATGAACAGCGTGTAGAGCCGGGACTGCTCCTTGTCGGTGAGCTCGTGCCAGCGCACCACGTGGATGCCCTCGTCGGCGAGGGCGGGGGCGACCTCTTCCTGGTAGCAGGCGGCGTGCCGGGCCATGAGCTCGCGGGAGCGGTTCCAGATGAGCTCCAGGACCTCGCGGGGCTGGAGGCCGGAGGCCGAACGGGTGGCGACGCCGGTCGCGATGCGGCGCTTGAGGCCCGCGACCCGCACCATGAAGAACTCGTCCAGGTTCGAGGCGAAGATCGCCAGGAAGTTCGCCCGCTCCAGGAGCGGGGTTGTGGGGTCCTCGGCGAGCTCCAGGACGCGTTCGTTGAAGGCGAGCCAGCTGCGCTCCCGGTCCAGGAAGCGGCCCTGCGGCAGCGCGGCGCCGCCGTGGCCCGCCTGGGCGTCCTCGTCGTACGCGTCGAGGTCGGCGTCGAGGTCCGGATCGAGGTCGGAGACGGCGGCCGCGACCGTGTGCGGCCGGTGCGCGGCGAGGGCGCCGACGGAGGGCTGGGAGTGCCGGACGCCGTCGGCGGCAGGGCTCGTGACTTCGGTCTGCGCGGTGGGCTCGCTCATGGTCTTATTCTTCCGCGCGACACCCCCGGCGGGCGCGCCGGAGAGCGCGGGCGCGGGACGGACCCGGCCGTTGTGGCGCGCGCGGTCCTGCGCCGGTTCGGGCGCGGTGGGGGGCTGCATTGCCTGAGCGTCGCAAGCCTGTCTGAATCATTGGTTACGCCGACATGACGCCTGGGAGTGCGCATGGGGACTCCCAGGCGTCCACGCGGCACCCTGGCCAGGGGCGCGGTCCGGCGAACTGGTGCGGCCCGGCTTCGAGTTCGCCGCTGGTGAGCCCGTCCGGCGTTTGAGGACGAGCGCGCAGCGCGACGCGCCGTCCCGGAGGCCCCCGTCAGGACTCCGTGCGGTACATCAGGTCCGTCTCGTGGGTGCTGAAGCCGAGGCGCTCGTAGACGTTCACCGCCGCCTTGTTGTCGGCGTCCACGTACAGCATCGCCGTGGGCAGGCCCGCCGCGGCCAGGTGGCGCAGGCCGATGGTGGTGAGGGCCTTGCCGAGGCCGCCGCCCTGGGCGCCAGGGCGCACGCCGAGGACGTAGACCTCGCCGAGGCGCTCCGCCGCGTGGGTCTTCGTCCAGTGGAAGCCGATCAGTTCGGCACCGGCACCGGCGTCCGCACCGGCACCGGCCTCGGTGACGCGCTCGGCGAGGAAGAACCCGGCCGGGTCGAACCACGGTTCCGCCTTGCGGTCGTCGAGGTCCCGCTGCGTCAGGGAGCCCTGCTCCGGGTGGTGCGCGAAGGCCTCCGCGTTCACCGCGAGCCACGCCGCGTCGTCCGCACCGGGGACGAAGGCCCGCACGCGCACGCCCTCGGGCAGCGTCGGCTCGGCGAGGTCCAGGTCCTGGAGGGACCGCCGCATCTGGCGCAGCTCGCGGAACAGGGTCAGGCCGAGCACCTGCGCGAGGTGCCGCGCGGCGGAGTGCCCGCCGTGCGCCCACACCCGAAGGCGCCTGCCGGACTCCGCGAGCAGCGCGGTGCCCAGCGCCCGCCCGTGCCCGTGGCCGCGCCGCGCCGGGTGCACCACCAGCTCGGCGGCCGGGGCCTCCACCGGGTCGTTGTCCTCCAGCTGTGCGTAGCCCACGAGTTCGCCGTCGACCGTCAGGAGCAGGTGCCGCACGCCTTCGCGGGCCCCTCCCCGCAGTTGGAGCCGCCCCTGCTCGGACACGGCCTGCTGTCCGTCGGTGCGCGCGGCGTCCGCGAGGAGCGCGAGCACGGCGGTGGCCTGATCGTCCGTGAGCACGTCGTACGCGTCGATCTGGCGGAGGGCGGCGGGGGTCTTGGCGGGCGTCTCGTCTGTCATGGATCCGAGGGTAAGTCGAAGGGCGGCGGCGGCACGACAACGCCTGGGCGACGGTGAATGGCTATCAGGCTGTAACCACCGGGACTCTGTTGCGCTACGCGCGTTGACCATAGGCTTCCGCACGGCCCCAGTCGTCCACACCACCCCAGGGGAACACGTGTCAGCCACATCCCAGCCACGCAGGCAACGGCGCAGAGCCGCCCGGGTGCTCGCCCTCACGGCGGGCCTCGCCACCGTCGGCGCGCTCGCCGCCGCGCTGCCCGCCACGGCGGGCCAGGAGCAGGGTCAGGACCGGATGGCGGCCGTGGGGCACCACGGCCAGAAGCGCACGGTCGATGTGCAGCTGCTCTCCTTCAACGACTTCCACGGCAACCTCCAGGCGCCCGCGGGATCCTCGGGCCAGGTCACCGAGAAGCAGCCGGACGGCACGGAGAAGAAGATCGACGCGGGCGGCGCCGAGTACCTGGCGACCTCCCTGCGCACGGCCCGCAAGGGCCACCCGTACTCGATCACCGCGGCGGCCGGTGACCTCATAGGCGCGAGCCCGCTGCTCTCCGGGCTCTTCCACGACGAGCCCAGCGTCGAGGCCCTGAACAAGATGGACCTCGACGTCTCCAGCGTCGGCAACCACGAGTTCGACGAGGGCGCCAAGGAACTGGCCCGCATCCAGAACGGCGGCTGTCACCCCAAGGACGGCTGCTACGAGAAGGACGCGCACGGCAGGGCCAAGAAGTTCAAGGGCGCCGACTTCCCCTACCTCACGGCGAACGTGACGAAGGAGAAGACCGGCAAGTCCCTCCTCAAGCCCTACTTCGTGTGGAAGCACAAGGGCGTGAAGATCGGCTTCATCGGTCTGACCCTGGAGGGCACCCCTGACATCGTCTCGGCCGACGGCATCAAGGGCCTGAAGTTCCACGACGAGGTCGAGACGATCAACAAGTACGCGAAGGTCCTCGACAAGCAGGGCGTGAAGTCGATCGTCACGCTCATCCACGAGGGCGGCTCCCCGGCCAGCCAGGCCTACAACTACGACTGCGACTCGCCGGGCGCGGGCGACGGCATCTCCGGCCCGATCGCCGCGATCGCCAAGAACGCCTCGCCCAAGGTCGACGCGTTCGTCACCGGCCACACGCACCAGGCGTACGTCTGCACGATCCCCGACCCGGCGGGCAAGCCGCGCATGGTCACGTCGGCGTCCTCGTACGGGAAGCTCTACACCGACACCACGCTGACGTACGACCGCAAGACCAAGGACATCGTCCGCACCGGCGTGAAGTCCGCGAACCACGTCGTCAGCCGCACGCAGCCCAAGGCCGCCGACATGACGCGGCTGATCGACCGCTGGAACAAGCTGGCCGCGCCGATCGCCAACAAGCCCGTCGGCTACATCTCCGGCGACATCCCCGGCCGTGGCGCCACCTCGCCCGAGTCGCCGCTCGGCGACCTCATCGCCGACGCGCAGCTCGCGCACGCCAAGTCCCTGGACCCGAAGGCCGCCGTGGCCCTGATGAACCCGGGCGGCATCCGCTCCGACCTCGTCCACAAGGCGAGCGGCGGCGAGGGCGACGGCGTCGTGACGTACGGCGAGGCCTTCACCGTGCAGCCCTTCGCCAACACCGTGAACCTCGTCGACCTCACCGGCGCGCAGCTCCTGACCGCCCTGCGCCAGCAGGTGAGCGGCCCGAACGAGGCCTCCCCGAAGATTCTCCAGATCTCGGAGGGACTCACGTACACGCTGGACATGACGAAGACCGGCGCGGACCGGATCGTCACCAGCTCCGTGAAGCTGAACGGCCAGCCGCTGGACGCGAACGCCACCTACCGCGTAGCCCTGAACTCCTTCCTCGCGGGCGGCGGCGACGGCTTCGCCGAGCTGGGCAAGGGCGCGAAGCCGCTGGTCGGCGCGGACGACCTGAAGGCGCTCAACGACTACTTCGCCGCGAACTCCTCGGCGGCCAAGCCGATCGCGCCGCCGAAGGCGGACCGGATCACGGTTGTGAAGTAGCTCTCCGGAGCAAAGCTTGGGGTGGGGTGTGAACGTATGGTGAGATCGAGCGATGCGTTCCCCCCACCGCATGGTCACAACAACCGATAGCAAAACCCCCCAACCCCCCATATCCGAGGCCGCGTCCCGGCCGAATCCGTACGACGAGCTGGCCGAACTCGCGCCGAACCCGCTGGACGACTTCCTTCGGGAAGACAGCGGGCCCGCCGACGACGAGCCCTGGTCGCCCCCCAACCACCGGCGCGGCAGCCGTCGCCGTCGCAACCGGTTCGCCGGGCTTCCGTTCCTCGCGAAGACCCTCGTCGCGCTCGCCGTCGGCACCGCCTTCCTCGTCCTCGCCGACCGCTGGGCGCTGCTCTACGCCGAGCACGAGGCCGCCGACAAGCTGAAGGACCAGCTGCACCTCAGCGCGGCGCCCGAAGTCGACATCGAGGGCTTCCCCTTCCTCACCCAGGTCCTCGACCGGCGCCTCGACAAGGTCGAGGTCACCATCCCCGACGTCGCCGCCGACCGCGTCTCCCTCGCGAAGGTCTCCGCGACCGCGAGGGACGTGACCCTGAAGGGCGACGGGCCCACCTCCCTCACCGGCGCCGTCATCGACACCATGCGCGGCGAGGTGCTGCTCTCCTTCGACGACATGAACCGCGAACTCGGGGCCTCCCAGGTCACGTTCACCGGCCACGGTCGCGACCAGGTCCTCGCGCGCGGCACCCTGCCCGTCGCCGGGCACGATCTGAAGGTGCGGGCCGACGCGCACATCGAGCGCGTCGGTCAGCGCGGCGTGGCCACGGACATCGACCGGATGCGGCTAGACATCGGCGACCTGGCGACCTACCGACCCGGTGCGCGGCCCTCCGAGGGCCTGCACCTGAGCCGGAAGTCCGCGGGCCGCGTGGCCGAGGAGTCGGGCCGGGCCAAGGCGCTCCTCTCGGTGCCCGCGATCGCCCACCGCCTCGGGCTCCCCGACGCGGCCGTGCGCGAGGCACTGCGCAGCGACGCGAAGCTCAACGACCTCACCGGGTCGCCGCGGTTCGTCGACGACGTGATGCGCCTGAACCTCCTGGACGTGGCCATGGAGCACCCCGAGCTGCTCCGCCGCCTCGGTCTCGACCCCGCCCTCCTCAAGGGCCTCGACGGCCTCACCCGCCCCGTCCTCGTCGACCGCCTGTCGCTCGCCTTCGAGCTGCCTCAGCTGCCCGGGCAGGGGGCGGTGGGCCTGCGCGACGTCAGGGTGCAGCGGGACGGGATCCGGGCCGCCGTCGAGGGCTACGGCATCGGCTTCGGCCGCTGATCGATGCGCGCACCTCTGCTGTCCGCGACGCGGAGCGCGTCCCGCAGGGACTCGGCGGCACGGGTCAGCGCGAAGCGCACGGCGCGGTCCCCGGCGGCGGCGTCCGCGAGGACCGCCTCGGAGCCCGCCAGCACCCCGCGCCCCGAGTCGAGCTGGGCTTCCTCGATGTCGTCGGCGAGGCGGGAGACCACGCTGCCCGGGTCGTCCGTGCTCAGGTAGCAGGGCCCACCGTCAGGCGTGGTCCACGGGAGCAGTCTCATCCTGGGCTTCTCTCCTCGGTACCGGATTCCGGCGATTACCGTTCGTGTTCCGATGATTACGACTCCGGCGTACGCTGCGACAGAGACGGCGAGTTGCCCTCACGGGCGGCAACAGGAGGGGCGTGCGATGTCCGAACAGGAAGCGGTGGAAGGGGAGTCGGGGCGGGCCTCGCTCGCACGCACGCTCCGGTTCCTGCGCGAGAAGGCGGGCATATCGCTGGGCAAGCTGGCCGAGGACACCGCGTACGACAAGAGCTACCTGTCGCGCCTGGAGAGCGGGGAGCGCCTTTCCAAGCTGGCGGTCATGGAGGACCTCGACCGGTACTACGGCTCGGGTGACTTGCTGGTGACCCATTGGAAGGGGGCTCGGCGGGAGGCGTTCAAGGATCAGTACAAGGAGTACATGCGGCTGGAGGAGACGGCCCGGGTCATCTGGCTGTTCTCGCTCGGTGTACCTGGACTTCTCCAGACCGAGGACTTCGCCTACGAGGTGTTGTCCGCTGCCCAGACACCACTCGATGGTGAGGGGTGGGTTGAGGAGCAGGTGGCTGCGCGGTTGGGGCGGCAGTACCTGTTGCGGCAGAAGCCGTTACCCAACGTCCGCATCATCATGGACGAATTCGCGTTCCACCGCCCGGCGGCCCGTGCGGAGATCTGGTACGAGCAACTTCAGCACATCGAGGACGTGGCGGCATGGCCGAACGTGGTGGTCCAGGTACTGCCGTTCAAGGCCGGTGCTCACCACCACATGAGCGGTTCCCTGACGCTGCTGTGGCAGAAGGACGAAAGCACCGCTGCCTACAAGGAAGGCAACGGTGTGAGCGAGTTGTGCGAAGAACCGGACGAGGTCCTGCGGCGACGGCTGATCTACGATCGGCTCCGAGACCAGGCGCTGTCCCCGTCGGACTCGCTCGCGTTCATTCGGGACGTTCTGGAGGAGCACAGGCCATGAAGCATGCCCCCGATCTCAGCGCGGCCACGTGGCGCAAGTCGTCCTACAGCGAAGGCGGAGCCAATGATTGCGTCGAAGTTGCCAGTGGGTGCCCCGGCGTGGTCCCGGTCCGGGACAGCAAGACACCCGACGCCCGCCCCCTGATCTTCTCCGCCACCTCCTGGTCCGCCTTCGTGAACGAGATACGGGAGACGGCATGACCCCCGACCTCACCGGCGCCGTGTGGCGCAAGTCGTCGTACAGCGACGGAGGCCAAACGAACTGCGTCGAGGTGGCCGACGGCCGCCTCGGCCTCGTCCCCGTCCGCGACAGCAAAACGGCCCCGCAGGGCCCCACCCTGCTCATCGCCGCCCCGGCCTGGGCGGCGTTCGTCGCGGCGGTCGGGGCCGGGGAAGCCGTCGGGTGAGGGAACGGCGGATCGCGCGCGGCGCCGCTCCCGAGGGCTACAAGGCCGAGGTCTTCGACGGGCGGGTGATCATGACCCCGCAGAGTCCGGAGCGGGACTGGACCGTCACGGATGTCAAGGACGCGGTGAAGGCGGCAGAGGTCCCCCGGGAGCGGGACGAGGTGCCCTACGGCCAAGTGGTGACCCTCACCCTGCCGACGGGCGAGCGCGTGAAGATCGACACGAGCACGTTCCCCGTCCGCGACGTGGGTGGACGCGTGCGCGAGGGGTGAATCCCGGGGAACTCGGGGCGCCTCAGGGCGTCGTGGGCGGTGGAGTCGGGGCGCCGGGGAGGGTCACGGTCGCGATCGTGCCGGGGGTGGGCGCTGGGCCCAGGGTGACCTCGCCGCCCGACTGGCGGACCGTGCGGGCCACGATGGACAGGCCGAGGCCGGAGCCGGGCAGGCCGCGGGCCGTGGGGGAGCGCCAGAAGCGGTCGAAGACGTAGGGCAGTTCGTCCGGGGGGATGCCGGGGCCGTGGTCGCGTACGGTCAGGACGCCGTTCTTCAGGGCGACCTCGATGGCGGTGCCGGGAGGGCCGAACTTCACCGCGTTGTCCAGGATGTTCACGATGGCCCGCTCCAGAGCGGGCGGCTCCGCGCGGACGTACCACGGCGTGAGGTCCGCCTCGAAGGTCAGCTCGGGGCCGCGCAGCCGGGCCCGCCGCAACGCCGTGTCCACGACCTCGTGCAGGGCGACCACCTGCACCTTGCTCTCACCCGCCGCGTCCGGGCGCGACAGCTCCTGGAGGTCGCCGATGAGCGAGGCGAGCTCCGTCATCTGCGCTTTGACCGACGCGAGCAGCGCCTTGCGGTCGGCGGGCGGGATGGCGCGGCCGGTCTCCTCGCTGCGGGCCAGGAGCTCGATGTTCGTACGCAGCGACGTGAGCGGCGTGCGCAGCTCGTGCCCCGCGTCGGCGATCAGCTGCTGCTGGAGGTCGCGGGACGAGGCGAGGGCCGACGTCATCGCGTTGAACGACCGGGAGAGCCGGGCGATCTCGTCGTCGCTGGCCCCCTCCGTCGGAAGGCGCAGAGTCAGGTCCTCGGTACGGGCCACGTGCTCGACGGCGGCCGTCAGCTCGTCCACCGGGCGCAGGCCGGTACGCGCGACCCACAGGCCCGCGGCCCCCGCGCCGACCACGCCCACGCCCGCCACCAGGGACAGCACGAGGACGAGGTTGCTCAGGGTGTCCTGGACCTCGTTGAGGGGGCGGGCGATGGAGATCGCCAGGGGCTGCCCGGGCATCGGGTAGGTGTAGACCCGGTATTTCTTGCCGTCCGAGGTGGTGGCGTCGTGGAAGGACTCGTCGCGCTCGCGCAGCGCGACCTCGGTGTCCGACTTCTTGAGCTCCAGTGTGATGCTCGGCCGCCCCACGACGATGCACGCGTTGCCGTCCTGGTCCACCACCTGGATGACCTGCTGGTACAGGTCCGGCGAGTCGGGCCGCCCGATGGTCGCGCGCCCGCACCGTCCACTGGAGTCGATCAGGTTGCGCACCTGGTCGTCGAGGTTGGCGGTACGGCGCTCGCTCAGCGCGTCGTCCAGCGAGCTGACCAGCACGTTGCGCACCACGAACCAGCACGCCACCGCCGCCGCGGCGACCGCGAGCGCCACCGCCGCCGTCACGAGCAGCGCGAGCCGCGAGCGCAGCGGCAGCGCCTTCAGGCGGCTCGGCAGGCCCCTCACTCGCGGCCACCGGTCCCCGCGGCGTCCGCGCGCAGTACGTACCCCACGCCCCGCACCGTGTGCACCAGGCGCGGCTCGCCGCCGCTCTCGGTCTTGCGGCGCAGGTACATGACGTACACGTCGAGGGAGTTGGACGACGGCTCGAAGTCGAAGCCCCACACCGCCTTCAGGATCTGCTCCCGGGTGAGGACCTGGCGCGGGTGCGCGAGGAACATCTCCAGGAGCGTGAACTCCGTGCGGGTCAGCTCCACCGTGCGCGCGCCGCGCGTCACCTCGCGCGTGGCCAGGTCCATCCGCAGATCGGCGAAGGCGAGCACGTCGCTCTCCGTCGCCTGCCCGGCGGCCGCCGCGTACGAGCTGCGCCGCAGCAGGGCGCGGATGCGGGCGAAGAGCTCGTCCAGCTCGAAGGGCTTGACCAGGTAGTCGTCCGCCCCGGCGTCCAGGCCCGAGACGCGGTCGCCGACCGTGTCGCGGGCGGTGAGCATCAGGATCGGGGTCGTGGAGCCGGTGGCGCGGAGCCTGCGGGCGGCCGTGAGGCCGTCCATGCGGGGCATCTGGATGTCGAGCACGAGGAGGTCGGGGTGGTACGCGGCCGCCTTCTCCAGGGCGTCCGCGCCGTCCACGGCGACCTCGGTGCCGTAGCCCTCGAAGGCGAGGCTGCGCTGGAGCGCCTCGCGTACGGCGGGCTCGTCGTCCACGATCAGGATCCGCTGCGGGGCGCCTTCGGCGGGGCTCATGGGTGTTCGTCTTCCTCGGGGTGTACGGGGCTGCTATCAGCGTCGCATGGTCCCTCGCGGGTAGCGCCCCAGGCCCGCCCCTTCCCGCTTCCTGGGGGCTCCACCCCCAGGCCCCCGCTCCTCAAACGCCGGAGGGGCTGAAAGATCTGCCGCAACCGGCGACAGTTGTAGCCCGTCCGGCGCTTGAGGACGAGGCGCGGAGCGCCGAAAGAGCGGCTCAGCCGTCCGCGCCGGACCTCAGCTTCGGCAGGTCCGCCTTCACCGTGTTGACGGGAATCGCGAAGCCGAGCCCGACGCTTCCGGAGTCGCCGGAACTCGGCGCGTACATCGCGGAGTTGATCGCGACGACGTTCCCGTTCATGTCGATGAGGGCACCCCCGGAGTTCCCGGGGTTGAGCGAGGCGTCGGTCTGCAGCGCCTTGTACGTCGTCTTCGACGACCCCGTGTCGCCGTTGAACTCCTGGCCGCCGAACTCGAAGGGCCAGCCCCCGCCGGGCCCCTGCTGCTCCCGGCCGCCGCCCTTGCCGGGGTCCGCGGACACGGTCACGTCGCGGTCGAGCGCGGAGACGATGCCGCTGGTGACGGTCCCGGTCAGGCCCTCGGGCGAGCCGATGGCGACGACCTGGTCGCCGACCTGCACCTTGTCGGAGTCGCCGAGGCTCGCGGCCTTCAGGCCGGAGGCGCCCTCCAGCTTGATGAGCGCGAGGTCCTTCTTGCTGTCGGTGCCCACGGTCTTGGCCCGGTACGTCTTGCCGTCGCTGGTCCGCACGGTGATCGAGGTGGCGCCGGAGATGACGTGGTTGTTGGTGATGATCTCGCCGTCGGAGGTGATGATCACGCCGGAGCCGGTGGACTTGCCCGCGTTGCCGCTGGCGTTGATCTCGACGGTGCTGGGCGTCACGGCGGCGGCGACGCCGGAGACGGTGCCCTTGCTGCCCGCGGAGACGCTCGTGCCGTTGATGTTCCTCGCGCCGGTCCCGTCGTCGCCGCCGGTGAGGGTCTGGACGGCGTAGGCGGTGCCGCCGCCGACGGCCGCGGCGGCGAGGGCGACCGCGGCGAGCAGGGCGGCGGGCCCCTTGGCCCGGCGCCGGTGCGCGGCGGCGGGCACCCCGGCGGGCTCCGGCTCGTAGGCGGGCGGGGGCGGGTACGCGCCCTGCGTACCGCCGTGGGGCCCAGGGGAGGACTGCTGCGGGTGGTACTCGCCGCTGTGGCGGAAGCTCTCGGTCATGTACCTGAGCATCACGGCCGTAGATGAGAGCCCTCTGAGCACGCCCTGAGAAGCCCGGCAGAACCCCGTTTGCCCGAGATAAAGGCCTGGCGCCGGTGCGCCGTGGCTCACAGGTCGCGGTTGCGCTCGTCGCTGGCGAAGAAGAAGCCGAAGGCCGCGCTGGCGAGGGCCACCACGGGGGTGAAGACGAGGCTCATCTCGCGGTAGTTGTCGGCCTTGAAGTGCGTCCAGTGGCTGAAGACCAGGGCGAGGCTGGGCACTACCGCCAGGACGCAGACGAGCCAGAAGAGCCCCAGGGCGAGCACGCGCCGGGTCTCGTTCATGTGCCGCTGCTTGCTGATCTTGAGCCAGTGCTCGGTGTCGAGCCCGGCGGGGGAGGGCGGCAGGTCCTCGACGAGGGCGGGCGGCGCGGCCTCGGCGGCGCGTCCGGCGCCGGGGCCGGGGCCGCCGGGCTGGACGTGGTCGCGCAGGAAGCCGAGGTCGAGCCCGTCGGGGGAGGGCGGCTCGGTCTCGGTCAGGTCGTCACCGGGTCCGGTCGTCACGGCAGCCTCCCGCCTGGGGCGTGCGGGGGACCGACGCCGGTGGTGGCCCGGGGGTGCGCGGGCCCGGCTCCGGCGAGGCCTCCGGGGTGCGGGGGAGCGGCGGGCCCGGCCGCCACGTCGGTGCGTCCGTCAACGGTTGCTCGTCCTCCAGGGTCGGGGGCGGTGCCGCCGGGCACCGCCCGCCGTCTCGTTACTCGTGTACGGGGCACCCCTGCCCCCCGGCACCGCAGGGTTCCACCGGGAGGGGAGGGCCGATCCGGCAGATCTCGCCGTCCGGCAGGGGCGGTTCATCCTCGCGCAGGAGCACTTCTCCCGCGAGGCCGGGGTCTTCGTCGTCGGCCTCGATGAACTCCTCGAAGGGCGCGGGGAGTTCGGGCACCTCGGTGAGCTGCTGCTCGTTGTGCCATTCGCGGTAGGGCGTAAGGTGGCCCACCTTCGTCGCGCAGCAGAGCTGCACGGTCACGTGCCGGGCCTGCCTGCGCGCCCCGGGCGCAGGTGTCGGCTCATTCATCCCGTGGTGCCCCCTCCGGTGATCGCCCTGTGGGCGAGGGGGCCGGGCCACAGCTCAGGACCCCCAAGCTTCACCTGAGCGAGGCTACCACACCGCATGTGATCTTTCTCAACATTTGGCGCGCATGTGATGTGGATTTGATGCACACTAGGAGTGTACTGAAAGCGCATCGGGTACGGATTTGCTTGACACGATGTGTGCGGGAGGGCACCATGGATGGCACGCGTTCCGACGAGCACGGCTGGGAGGAGCAAGTCATGGGTCGTTTGACCGGTCGGTTACCGGCCTCGTGAGATCCGGCTCGTGCACCGGCGGATCCGCCGGTGTCGGCGCGCGCTGACCTGGGTTTCTGGCGCAGGGGGATGCGCCGGCGCGGACCCGTGAGGGGGAGCGCCCATATCTGCGGCACCGGGGTCGCCCCGGATGCTTGCGATCGCTCGGGGAGCATTCAGGGAAGGCCCTGGACGGAGCTGCCCGGCGTCCGTGTGTCCGGAGCTCCGTGACATCTGCCTACTGAGGTTCTGAGGGGAACTGGCATGCCTGCTGACAACACGACCGAGACGCCCACCACGGCGGCAGACACTCAAAGCACCCGCCTCAGCGTGAACATCAACGCGGAGACAGCGGCCAAGCTCCGCTGGTACAAGGAGCAGAAGGGCATCTCGATCACCGAGACCATCCGGCGAGCCGTGGCTCTCCTCGATCTCGTGGAGCGAGAGTCGGCAGGCGGCAATGAGGTCCTGCTCAAGTCCCGTGACGGCAAGTCGGTCCGCCAGCTCTGGCTGGTCTGACCCGCGATCCCGGCGCCCGCTCCCCTGACCGGCCACGCACCCGTGGCCGCGGCCGGGCTCCGGTCAGCCGTCGCAGCCGCAGGAGCGGCGCACCACCAGGCGCGACGGGAAGACCTTCAGCCGCTCCCGCCGCGACCCCGCGACCCGCAGCCCGTCGTCGAGGACCAGGTCGACGGCCGCGCGGGCCATCGCGGGACGGTCGGAGGCGACCGTCGTGAGGGGCGGATCGGTGAGCGCCGCCTCCTTCACGTCGTCGAATCCGGCGACGGCCAGCTCACCCGGCACGTCGATCCGCAGCTCGCGCGCGGCCCGCAGGACGCCGATGGCCTGGTCGTCGGTGGAGCAGAAGATCGCGGTGGGCCGGTCGGGACCGCTCAGGAAGCCGAGCGCCAGCTGATACGCGTCGTAGCGGTTGTACGGCGCTTCGAAGAGGCGGCCCTCGGTCGGCCGGCCCGCCTCGCGCATCGCCCGTCGCCAGCCCTCCACGTGGTCGGAGACCGGGTCGCCGACGGTGGGCGTCGCCGCCGTGCCGCCGACACACGCCACGTACTCGTGTCCGTGCTCCAGGAGGTGCCGGGTGGCGAGCTGGGCACCGCCCACGTCATCCGTGACCACGGCCACGTCGTCGATGGCCTCCGGCCGCTCGTGCAGCAGGACCACGCGCGCGTCCCACGCGTCGATCTCGGCCGCCGCCTGGTCCGTCAGACCGTGGCTGACCAGGATGAGACCGGAGACCCGCATGCCGAGGAAGGCCCGCAGATAGTGGGTCTCGCGCTCTTCCACGTAGTCGGAGTTGCCGACCAGGACCATCTTTCCGCGCTCGGACGCCGCCTGTTCCACCGCGTGCGTCATCTCCGCGAAGAACGGCTGGCGCGCGTCCGGCACGATCATGCCTATGAGGTCCGTGCGGCGGGACGCCATGGCCTGGGCGACCCGGTCCGGGCGGTAGCCCAGCTCCTTGATCGCGGCGAGGACACGCTCGCGCGTGGCCGGGGCGACCGGCCGGGGTCCGTTGTTGATGACGTAGCTCACGACCGCGGTCGAAGTACCCGCCAGTCGCGCCACATCGTCCCGCGTCACCTTGGCCACGCGCGCAGTCTACGCGGATGGAGTCAGCCCTGAGCAGGGCGTGCGGCCGCTTCCTCGGGCGCCCGGGACACCGCCGCGGACGGCTGCTGTGACGAAGCGGACGAAGGGGGCGTCCGCTTGCTTTCGGTCTTCTCGGCCTTCTCCACGCGCTCCGGCTTCTCCGGGACGACGAAGCGGTAGCCCACGTTGCGCACGGTGCCGATGAGCGACTCGTGCTCGACGCCGAGCTTCGCCCGCAGCCGTCGTACGTGCACGTCGACCGTGCGGGTGCCGCCGAAGTAGTCGTAGCCCCAGACCTCCTGGAGCAGCTGGGCGCGGGTGAAGACCCGGCCCGGGTGCTGCGCGAGGTACTTGATCAGCTCGAACTCCTTGAAGGTCAGGTCGAGGACCCGGCCCTTCAGCTTCGCGCTGTACGTCGCCTCGTCCACGGACAGGTCGCCGTTGCGGATCTCCATGGGGGAGTCGTCGGCGGTGATCTCCTTGCGGCCCATGGCCAGGCGCAGGCGCGCCTCGACCTCGGCGGGGCCCGCGGTGTCCAGGAGGACGTCGTCGATGCCCCAGTCCGCGGTGACGGCGGCGAGGCCGCCCTCCGTCACGACGAGGAGCAGCGGACAGCCGGGCCCGGTGGAGCGCAGGAGCTGGCAGAGGCTGCGGACCTGCGGCAGGTCACGGCGTCCGTCGACGAGGATGACGTCGGCGCCGGGGGTGTCCACGAGGGCCGGGCCCTCGGCGGGGGCCACCCGCACGTTGTGCAGGAGCAGGCCGAGGGCGGGGAGCACCTCCGTCGACGGCTGGAGGGCGTTGGTCAGGAGCAGCAGAGAACTCATCGCGCCGCCCCCTCCGCCTGGGGGGCCTGCCCGGCCGTCAGGCCGCCGTGCACGTTTCGCTCGCCCATTACGTCGGTTCCTCCTCGGGTCCCGTGCGAGGACGTGGGGGCACTGCTTCGTACGTTGCTACACCTCCCGCGCCCGGGGAGGCGTCCGTGCTCGCCGGTCTTGAGGCTACGTTTACCGACGGCGTTCCGCGCGGCCCATGTGACCGGCCCGGAAAGCACGAAAGGACCCGGGGGCTGCGTTGCCCGGATCCTCTGCGCAGCAGAATAGCCCACATGAGTTCCGGTCCGGCAGGTCAGACGGCGCGATCTTCTGTGCCCCCGATCACTCGCGTTCAGCGGAGCGCCACGCTGCGTACCACGCTCCGTACGGCGGACGGGGTACGTCTCGACGCCGCGTACGACCCGGGTCCCGGCCCGGTCGGCGGGCCCGCGATCGTGGTCGCGCACGGCTTCACGGGGGACCGGGAGCGGCCGCACGTGCGGCGGGCGGCGCGGGCGTTCGCGCAGCGTGCGGCCGTGGTCACGTTCTCGTTTCGGGGGCACGGAGCCTCCGCGGGACGGTCCACGGTGGGCGACCGCGAGGTGCTCGACGTGGCGGCGGCCGTCGCCTGGGCGCGCTCGCTCGGGCACGCGCGCGTGGTGACCGTCGGTTTCTCCATGGGCGGCTCCGTGGTCCTGCGCCACGCGGCGTTGCACGGGGGGCGCACGGAAGCGCGCGTTGACGCCGTCGTGGCGGTCAGTGCTCCGGCCCGCTGGTTCTACCGGGGTACGGCGCCCATGCGGCGGCTGCACTGGCTGGTCACCCGGCCCGCGGGCCGGGCCGTGGGCCGCCTCGGCCTGCGCACCCGCATCCATCCGCGCGAGTGGGACCCGGTGCCCCTGTCGCCGACGGAGGCCGTGCCGCTGCTCGCGCCGACCCCGCTCCTGATCGTCCACGGCGACCGGGACCCGTACTTCCCCGTCGACCATCCGCGGATGCTGGCCGCCGCCGCGTCCGGCGCGGCCGAGCTGTGGCTGGAGGCGGGCATGGGCCACGCCGAGCACGCGGCGGACGACGCGCTCCTGGGGCGGATCGCCGACTGGGCCACGGCATCATGGACGTCGGCAACCGCCGAGTGACGAGTGGCAGGAGGGGCACCATGGCAGCCGGAACGATCCGGTACTGGGCCGCGGCGAAGGCGGCCGCGGGCCTTGCCGAGGAGCCGTACGCGGAGGCCACGCTGGCCGACGCGCTGAGCGCGGCCCGCGCGCGACACCCCGGGGAACTGGAGCGCGTCCTGCTCCGCTGCTCGTTCCTCGTCGACGGCGACCCCGTGGGTACGCGTGCCCATGAGACGGTACGTCTGGCCGAGGGCGGCACGGTCGAGGTGCTCCCGCCGTTCGCAGGAGGATGACGTTGAGCGACCAGCCGCACCAGGGGTACGACCCGTACCAGGCGCAGCAGGGGCAGCAGGGGTATGACCCCTATGACCCGTATCAGCAGCAGTGGGGGTATCAGGACCCTTACGCCGGGCAGGCGGAGTACCAGGACCATACGCAGCAGTGGCAGGGGCAGACCTGGGAGACGCAGGTCCAGCCGTCGCCTCTGCCTGTCGCCGATGTGACCGAGACCGCGTACCTGCCTTCGCAGTCCGCTGACCAGTGGGCCCCGGCTCCCGAGGCCGCCTATGCCCAGGCCCAGTACCCGGACCAGGGCGCCGCAGCTGTGCCCGCCCGTTCCGCCCCCTGGGCGGACCAGCCGCCCACAGGGGGAGGCGGGTACGAGCCGCCCGCAGAAGAGACCCCCGAGCCCGAGCCCTCCTATGGGCCCGCCACCACCACCGGGAACGCTCGGGTCACCGATGCTCAGCGGGCTCGGGCCGAAGGGCGGTCGCCGATCATCGAGCCGGGGATGCAGCCCGCCGCGCTCACGGCGGTGCTCGGGCTGCTCCTTGCCGGGGGCGCCGCGATGGGGCAGTACGCGCTGCTCGTACCGCTGGTGATCCTCCAGGCCGTGACCGCCGCCGGATGGTTCCGGCTGAACGGCATGTGGCCCGCCCGGCAGGGCATCGCGCTGGCGTTCCTCGGCGGGCTCGTCGCCGACGCCGCGCTGCTTGCCACCGGCGAGGGCAACGCCCCGGCGGCGATCCTCGGCACCCTCGGCGTCTGGGTGCTGCTCGTCCTCGTGCTCCAGCTGCGCAGCCACGCCGGTGCCGACGAGCGGATGTACGGCCTGATGGCGACCGTCGCCTCCAGCGCGCTCACGATCATCGCGGCCGGGCACCTGGCCGCCGTGCACGAGGCGGCGACCGTCGGCGGCATCGCGGTCGCGGCGGCCGTGCTCGCCCGCGCGCTGCCGCTGCCCACCCCGGCGTCCGTGGTCGTGGCGCTGCTCGCGGCCGCCGGTGCGGGCATCGCGGTCGGCGGGCCCACGGACTTCGGCTCCAAGGGCGCGCTGCTCGGCCTCGCCGCCGGGGTCTGCGCGCTCGTGGGGCACCGGGTCGCCAGCTACGACTACCCGTCGCGGTTCGTCCACTTCACTGCCGGGGTCGCGCTGCCGCTGGCCGCCGCGGCGCCCGCGGTGTACCTCCTGGGGCGTGCCATCGGCTGAGCCTCGCGTCACAGCTGTTCGACAGGTCCCCGGCCGGGCGCTCCCGCCGGGGACCTGTCCTTTAGGCTCGCGGCAACTGACTCTGAGGCGGGGGAACGGGAATCCAGGCATGAGCAAGCGCGCGATACGCATACTCCTGATCGTCGTCGTGGTCCTCGGCGGCCTGTTCGTCGCGGCCGACCGCTTCGCGGTCTCGTACGCGGAGAGCGAGGCGGCCGACAAGATCAAGACCCAGGAGGGGCTGAGCAGCACCCCTGACGTGTCGATCAAGGGCTTCCCGTTCCTGACCCAGTTCATCGGCGGCAAACTCGACGACGTCGAGATCACGATGAAGGACTACGACGCCAAGTCCGACGGCGACACCATCCGCGTCGCCGACCTCAGCGCCACCATGCACGGCGTCGACTTCTCCAGCGACTACAGCTCCGCCACCGCCGACCGGGCCGCGGGGGTCGCCCGGATCGACTACGACGAGCTCCTCAAGGCCGCCAAGGCCGAGCCGGTCGAGCTGCCGCTCGGCGCGAAGGGCGAGGTCGTCGGCCTCTCCGACGGCGGCGACGGCAAGATCAAGGTCTCGGTCGAGGTCAGCAAGGGCGGCACGAAGCTGCCCGAGCCCGTGGACGTGCTCAGCACGGTCAGCGTCGAGGGCGACACCATCCGCGTGCACGCCGACAAGATCCCGGACAAGCTGAACGTGCTCGGCGTCAGCGTGCCGCTGCCCGAGGGCCTGGTCCGCGACGTCACCGACTTCCAGGAGAAGGTCTCGGACCTGCCGGGCGGCATCCAGCTCGACACGGTGCAGGCCGCACCGGACGGGGTTGACGTGGCGGTCAAGGGCGAGAACGTGGACCTGGTGTCCTGACTGAACCGCGTCCTCCGGATTCCTCCGGCGCGCCGGTTTTGGCATCCGCGCTGTCCGTAGTACGAGACGAAGGTGTCCGCCCCTCAGATGCCGGGCGGGCACCCCTCCGGTGGGAACGGGTCGGCACGCCCCCGCCGACGGCCGGAAAGCGGCACTCCGATCACATGCTGGACTAAATCGTCTCACCATCCGACATTGCGGTGACACGGCCCTGTGGGCGTCCCTACGATCGGACCCATGCACCGACAGGCGGATCTCACGAAGCGGCGGGCAGTGGACCTGTGCCGCGTCGCCGCCATGCTCTGTCGCGCTCTCTGAGCGGGATGCCCGACTCCCGTATCCCCCGGCCCGTTGACCGCCGTCAGGGCCATCACGTGCGGCGCGCCCGTGCCTCCCCGCATGCGCGTCCCCGCACCCCACCGTTCAGCTTCGCCGCACCTGCTCCGGAGGAGAAACGCATGAGCCGCAGCGACGTCCTGGTAGACGCCGACTGGGTCGAGGCCCACCTCGACGACCCGAAGGTCGTCCTCGTAGAGGTGGACGAGGACACCTCGGCGTACGACAAGAACCACATCAGGAACGCGATCCGGATCGACTGGACCAAGGACCTCCAGGACCCGGTCCGCCGCGACTTCATCGACCAGGAGGGCTTCGAGAAGCTCCTCTCCGCCAAGGGCATCGCGAACGACTCCACCGTCGTGCTCTACGGCGGCAACAACAACTGGTTCGCGTCCTACGCCTTCTGGTACTTCAAGCTCTACGGCCACCAGGACGTGCGCCTCCTCGACGGCGGCCGCAAGAAGTGGGAGCTGGACTCCCGCGACCTGGTCGACGGCTCCCAGGTGCCGCAGCGCGCCGAGACGTCGTACAAGGCCAAGCCCCAGGACACGTCCATCCGCGCCTTCCGCGACGACGTCGTCGCCGCGATCGGCTCGCAGAACCTGGTCGACGTGCGCTCGCCCGACGAGTTCTCCGGCAAGCTGCTCGCCCCGGCCCACCTGCCCCAGGAGCAGTCGCAGCGCCCCGGCCACGTGCCCAGCGCCCGCAACATCCCGTGGTCGAAGAACGCCAACGACGACGGCACCTTCAAGTCGGACGACGAGCTGCGCGCCCTCTACGCCGCCGAGCAGGTCGACCTCGGCACGGACACCATCGCCTACTGCCGCATCGGTGAGCGCTCGGCCCTGACCTGGTTCGTGCTGCACGAGCTGCTCGGCGTCGAGAACGTCAAGAACTACGACGGCTCCTGGACCGAGTACGGCTCCCTCGTCGGCGTGCCGATCGAGCTCGGCGCCAACAAGTAGTCCGCCGCCCCTTCCCCTTCATTCCTATTCAGTCCTAGGAGTACGTCATGTGTGGAGCCAAGGCCGGCGGCCCCGACGCCTCGACGGCGAAGACCGGTGAGACCACCATCCAGGGCCAGGTGACCCGCGACGGCGAGCCGGTGACCGGCTACGTCCGGCTGCTCGACTCGACCGGCGAGTTCACCGCCGAGGTGCCGACCTCGGCGACCGGTCAGTTCCGCTTCTACGCCGCCGAGGGCACGTGGACCGTGCGGGCCCTCGTGCCGGGGGGCAGTGCCGACCGCACCGTGGTCGCGCAGAAGGGCGGGCTCGCTGAGGTGGCCATCGCCGTCTGAGCGCGTTTCTGGCCGGGGGCCGCATCCTGGGGTTGGACGCCAAGGGGTGCGGCCCTCAGCCGTGCGGGGGTTCATCGGCGCTTCGCGCCTCGTCCTCAAACGCCGGACGGGCTGAAAGGTGGCCGATCACCCGGCACGTACCCCCGCTAGGGGCGGCGACGTCTGCCGTCGAGTTCGTCCCACCACTCGTCGGACTTGGGGTCGCCGGACGGGTCGTCCCACCAGCGGTCCTCGGGGCCCCGGCGGTTCGCCACCATGGCCGCGAGCGGGGGGATCACCATCGCCACCACGCACATGCCGACCGCGACCGGGACCGACCAGAGCCGCACGACGCCCCAGGCCAGGACGAACAGGGCGAGGCACGTGCC
This sequence comes from Streptomyces sp. NPDC053474, assembly GCF_044544845.1. NCBI lineage: Bacteria > Bacillati > Actinomycetota > Actinomycetes > Kitasatosporales > Streptomycetaceae > Streptomyces > Streptomyces sp. NPDC053474. The sequence continues at coordinate 498,659 of NZ_JBITXV010000005.1, read as the reverse complement.
CATCATGGCGAAGTACACATGACGCCGTCGCGCGTACATACGTCCAGCGTACGGCGGACCTCGCCGAGAAGCGGCCGCGCGTCCCCACTACAGTGGAGCCTGGCTCTGTTACCGCTCACCACAGCTCACCGAGGAGCACCCCGTGCTTGAGGCCTTCTTCTCCGCACTCCTTGTCCTGGTCTGCGTCGGCGTTCTCGCCTTCACCGGTCTGGCAGTGAAGAAGCTGTACCAGGGCCAGCGCTGACCCCCACCGGGACCCCCACGAGAGACTCCTGAGCAACCCATGATCCAGATTCCGTCCGACCTGCACCCCGACCTCGTCCCCCTCGTCTGGCTCCTCGGCACCTGGGAAGGCGCGGGCGTCACCGACTTCCCCGGCTCCGCCAAGGCGAACTTCGGCCAGGAGGTCACCTTCACGCACGACGGGCGGGACTTCCTCGAGTACCACTCGCACACGTGGGTGCTCGACGCCGAGGGCAAGAAGACCGAGCCCCTGGAGTCCGAGTCCGGCTTCTGGCGCGTCGACAAGGACCGCAAGGTCGAGGTCGTCATGGTCCGCCAGGACGGCGTCGTCGAGGTCTGGTACGGCGAGCTCGCCGACCAGAAGCCGCAGATCGACCTGGCCACCGACGCCGTCGCCCGCACCGCGGCCTCCGGCCCGTACAGCGGCGGCAAGCGCCTGTACGGCTATGTGAACAGCGACCTGATGTGGGTCGGCGAGAAGCAGACGCCCGAGGTGCCGCTGCGCCCCTACATGTCGGCCCAGCTCAAGAAGGTCGTCTCCCCCGAAGAGGTCGCCGAGATGGCCCGCAACCTGGGAGACCTGCCCGACGACGGCATCGCCTTCTTCAAGTAGTCCCTACACTCGGGGGTGTGGTGACCACGGACCCGGACGCGACGACGGACTGGAAGAGTGACCTGCGGCAGCGCGGATACCGCCTCACGCCGCAGCGCCAGCTCGTCCTGGAAGCCGTCGACGCCCTTGAGCACGCGACCCCCGACGACATCCTCTGCGAGGTCCGCAGGACGGCGTCGGGGATCAACATCTCCACCGTCTACCGCACCCTGGAGCTCCTGGAGGAGCTCGGGCTCGTCTCCCACGCCCACCTCGGGCACGGCGCGCCCACCTACCACCTCGCGGACCGCCACGACCACATCCACCTGGTGTGCCGGGACTGCACGACGGTCATCGAGGCCGACCTCGACGTCGCCGCGGACTTCACCGAGAAGCTCCGCGCGACGTTCGGCTTCGACACGGACCTGAAGCACTTCGCGATCTTCGGCCGGTGCGGTACGTGCGCGACGGACGGCCCCGCCGCCGAGGACGCCGTCGCGGCCACGGCGAAGACCGGTGGCGAGGGCCCGGGGGAGAAATAAACACGGGGCTCCGCGAGTCGTAGTCTTTGTGAACATGAAGAGCCCCCTGCTGTCCCTGCCCGGCGCCGTCCCCGCCGAGGGCGTGGACGAAGGCGTCGCCGCCCACTACGGCGACCTGTTCCGCGAGCAGCGCGCCCTCGCCGACGGCACCGGATTCGTCGACCTCTCGCACCGCGGCGTGGTCACCGTGACCGGCGCCGACCGGCTGAGCTGGCTGCACCTGCTGCTCACCCAGCACGTCAGCGACCTCCCGGCGGGCCAGGCCACCGAGGCGCTGATCCTCTCCGCCAACGGGCACATCGAGCACGCCCTCTACCTCGTCGACGACGGCGAGACGATGTGGGCGCACGTCGAGCCCGGCACCCAGGACGCGCTCATCGCGTACCTGGAGAGCATGAAGTTCTTCTACCGCGTCGAAGTCGCCGACCGCACCGAGGACTTCGCCGTCGTGCACCTGCCCGCCGGGTCGATCGCCGCCCTGCCCGACGGCGTCGCCGTCCGCGAGACCGCGCACGGCCGCGACGCCTTCCTGCCGCGCGCCGACCTGCCCGCCTTCGCCGAGGCGCACGGCCCCGCCGCCGGGCTCCTCGCCCACGAGGCGCTGCGCGTCGAGCACCACCTGCCCCGGCTCGCCTTCGAGACCGACCACCGCACCATCCCGCACGAGCTGGGCTGGATCGGCACCGCCGTGCACCTCCAGAAGGGCTGCTACCGCGGCCAGGAGACCGTCGCCCGCGTGCAGAACCTGGGCAAGCCGCCGCGCCGCCTGGTCTTCCTGCACCTGGACGGCAGCGAGGTGCACCTGCCGGCGCACGGCACGCCCCTCCACCTCGCCGCGGACGGGCCCGACGGCCGCAAGCTCGGGTTCATCACCACGTCCGTACGCCACCACGAGCTGGGCCCGATCGCCCTGGCCCTGGTGAAGCGGAACGTGCCCGTGGACGCGGAGCTGATGGCGGGCACGACCGCCGCGGCCCAGGAAACCGTGGTCGAGCCGTAGGCCCCTCGCGGGAGCGGGGCGCGGGAGCGGGGCGTCACACCTCCAGCAGTACCGTGAACGGCCCGTCGTTCGTCAGGCCCACGCGCATCGCGGCGCCGAAGCGCCCCGTGGCGACGGTCGCGCCAAGGGTCCGGAGCTGGGCGACGACCTCGTCGACCAGGGGCTCGGCCACGTCCCCGGGCGCGGCCGCGTTCCACGTGGGCCTGCGGCCCTTGCGCGCGTCGCCGTACAGGGTGAACTGGCTGATCACCAGGAGCGGCGCGTCGACGTCCGAGCAGGACTTCTCGTCGTGCAGCATCCGTACGGACCACAGCTTGCGGGCCAGCCGCGCGGCCTTCTCCTTGGTGTCGTCGTGCGTGACCCCGACGAGCACGCACAGGCCCTCGCCCGTGATCTCGCCGACCGTCTCGCCGTCCACGACGACGCTCGCGCCGTCCACCCTCTGCACCACCGCACGCATGCCGCCATCATGCCCTGCCCGTGCGCGCCGTCCGCGCGCCGGTCCGGAACCCCCCATCCGGGGCCGATTGGGGGCACTCGGTCACAGAGTGGCCACGCGGGGTGGCACCATGCTCACACGCGGTGTACCGCGCCGGCTGAGGGGACGGTAGAGCCACATGAGCACACCCAGTACGCCAAGGGCACCCAGGGCGAGGCAGGCCAGCGCCACGGGCGGGGGCTTCGGCGGCGCACCCGTGCCGCGCCCGCCCGTGCAGCGCACCGACAGCCCCGTCCTGCCCGAGGCGCCCGCCCACGACCTGGCCGCGCTGCGCCTGCCGGAGCTGCGCGAGCTGCGCCGGGCCGCACAGCAGGACGAGGCCGATCTGAGCTACGTACGACGGCTGCTCCAGGGGCGCATCGACATCCTGCGCGCCGAGACCGCGCGCCGTGCGCGGACGCGAGCGGGAGCGACCCAGGACGGTGTCCCGGGCGCTCCGGGCGTTCCGGACGGCGATGGGACGGCGGCCCTCGTCGTGGACCGGCTCCCGGAGATCCTCACGGACGGCCCGGCCCGCCGCCGCGCCTCGGCCCGGCACGTGACGCTCGGGACGCCGCACAGCGAGGAGTACCGGCGGCTCGCCGCCGACATGCTCGCCGAGGTCGCGCTCTCCGACCTCGCCGCCCGCACGGACGACGAGCTGCACACCGCCATGGGCCGTCTCGTACGGTACGAGCAGCAGGTGTCCCGGCGGCGCCAGGAGATGCAGCGGACCACGGACGATTGCAGTGCGGAGATCACGCGCAGGTACCGTGAAGGCGAAGCACAAGTAGACGACCTGCTCGCATGACCCCCTCGGCCCCGGCGGCCCGGAGCGACCGGCGATCCCCCTGATCCCGGCCGTGTCCGCGGCCCCGGCCGGGCGCGGGCGGTCCGTCGCACCACCCGCACCACGGAGCCGAAGATGACGCCGACGTCCGCCGCCACCCCCGTCATACCGCCGGTCCTCGCCGAAGTCGTACGTTCCGGCTTCGTCGAGGGCCGCCATCGGGGCAGCCTCGTGCTGCTCGGGGCGGACGGCGAGGTCGAGCTGGCGCTCGGGGACGTCGCGGCGCCCGTGTTCCCGCGCTCCACGAACAAGCCGATGCAGGCCGCGGCGGTGCTGCGGGCCGGGCTCGACCTGGCGGGGGAGCGGCTCGCGCTCGCGGCCGCCAGCCACTCCGGCGAAACGTTCCATCGGGACCTGGTGCGGAAGATGCTCGCCGAGCACGGGCTGACCGCCGCCGCGCTGCGGTGCCCGCCCGACCTGCCGCTCGACCCCGTCGAGGCCGAGACGTACCTGGCGGCGGGGGCCGTGCGGGACCGGGTCACCATGAACTGCTCCGGCAAGCACACGGCGATGCTCGCGGTGTGCGACCTGAACGGCTGGGACCGGGAGACCTATCTGGACCCCGCGCATCCGCTCCAGCGCCTCACGCACGACGTGATCGAGGAGGCGGCGGGGGAGCGAGTCGCGGCCGTCGGCACGGACGGGTGCGGGGCGCCGCTGATGGCGATCTCCCTGACGGGGCTCGCCCGCGCCTACCGGCACTTCGTGCTTGCCGCGCCCGGTACGGCCGAGCGGCGCGTGGCCGACGCGATGCGGGCGCACCCGGAGTACGTGGCCGGGACGCGGCGGCCGGACACGTGGCTCATGCGGGAGGTGCCCGGGACGCTGTCCAAGATGGGGGCCGAGGCGGTGCAGGCCGTGGCCCTCGCGGATGGGCGGGCGCTGGCCTTCAAGATCGACGACGGCGGTACGAGGGTGTTGGGGCCGGTCCTGGCTCGCGCGCTCGGCCGCGCGGGGCTCGACTCTCCGGTCCTGGCCCGCTTGGCGGAGGCGCCCCTGCACGGCGGCGGCGTGCCCGTGGGCGAGATCAGGGCGGTCTTCTAGAAGCCTCGGCCTGGCCGGTGCCTGCCTTGGCCGGGGCTGGGCCTGGCTGGGGTCCTGGCCCGCCCGTGCCGGGGCTGGGGCCTGGTGTGACGGTTGCGCGGCACCTTGCCCGGGGCCGGGGCCTGGTTCAACGGTTGCGCGGCACCTTCCTGGGCCGGGGCCGGGTTCAACGGTTGCGCGGCACCTCGGCGCTGTGCCCACCCGTCCCGCCCCGCGGGACGATTGCCCACAGCGGGGGCGGAGGCGGGGGCACCCCTCCCCGCGTGGCGTCCCCCGCCGGGCGGCCCCACCCACCCGCCCCCACCGGCTACGGCACCACGCGCAGCGCCCCGCGTCGGGGTCCGGCTGGCGAAGCCATGGTGTGACGGGTGGGCGGGCGGGGGAAACGGAGCCGCAGCGCCCCGCGTCGGGGTCCGGCCCCGCAAGGCCGGGGAGAAACGGGTGGGTGGGTGGGGGAGGAACCGCCGCGGTAGCGGCGGGGGACCCGGCAAGGCTGGGGAGCGACGGGCAGGCAGGGGTGGAGGGGCGTCAGGCCCCGTGGGGGTCGGGTTGCCGTGGGGGCGGCGGGCCCCATGTGCCGCCGCCCCCACGGCCAGGGGCACCCCCGCCCCGCTCAACGGCTGACCGAACTCCCGGCTCCCCTCCGGATGAGAGCCCGGTCAGCCCGACCTGGGAGCGGAGCTGGCAGCCAACCCTTCCACGGTTCCGACCATGTTCGCCCGAGTTGGCCACCAACTCCACTGGGCTTATCTCCGCCCTGGCGCGTCTTATAACCACCCACCGTACAACTCCCCAAAGATGGCGGGAAGTTGTACGGTTTGGTTGTGAGCACGGACCAAGCCTCCGTCAACGGTCGGAAAAGGCCGGGCATGCCGCCGCACCGCTCGCACCGCGACGTGGCGGACGAGCTGCGGTCCCGGATCAGATCGGGCCTGCTGCGGCCGGGGCAGCGCATGCCCACGCAGGCGGAGCTCGCGTCCGAGTTCGGGGTGGAGCGCGGTGCGGTGCGCCAGGCCCTGCGCATCCTGCAGGGCGAACAGCTGCTGGCCAACGTGTCCAAGGGCAGCCCCGCCACGGTCGCGACCCCGGCCGCGCCGAGCCCCGACGCGGTGCGCCCGCAGCCCACGATGGTCGGGCTCGCGCCGCGCATAGCCGCCGCGTTCCAGGCGCCGCACGTGGAGATCGACGCGCTGTGCCTGACGTCCATCTCGCTGACGATGGCGATCGGCGAGCCGCTCCGGCAGATCCACGCCGGACGGCTGAAACCGGCCAAGATCGACGTCCGCGTCCTGCTACCGAGCCGCGACATCGACCTCGCCTTCCCGGCCCCGGTGGGGGGCGGGGACTCGGACGGCCCCGTGCACCGCCGCTGGCTCGACCAGCGCAACGCGCAGGGGCAGGTCCTGCGCCACAACCTGCTCACCCTGCGCGGCACGCACGGCATCGACGTACGAGTGGAGTTCCGGGCGCTGCCGTTCACCCCTCCGGTGAAGCTCTATCTGCTCAACGGCTCCGAGGCGCTGTTCGCGTACTACACCCTCACCAAGCGCGGTGAGGAGATCGGCCAGGAGTATCTGGAGATGTGGGACGCGCAGGGCACGCGGTCGATGCTCTTCCCCTTCCTCCAGGGGGACGGCCTGCGGGACACCACCTTCGTGGAACAGTCCCACCTGTGGTTCAACGCCCTGTGGAACACGATCAGCAGGGACCTGAGGCTGAACCCGGGTCCCTAGCCCCGCCTACAGGGCGGGCCCCGTCACCAGCAGAGCGAGGACGAGCGCGCCCAGGGAGCTGCACGTGGTGTTCCTCGCCTTGACGCCCACGGTCAGCAGGAGCAGCCCGACGATGCCGAGGGTTCCGTACTTCCACTGCACCAGCTGCTCGACGACGACGGCGAACACGGCTGCGAGGAGAGCTATGGCGGGCATGGTGGTTCCCCCTTCTGCCATCTTGGAAGAGTTGGCAACCAACTCATTGAAGTTGTCCCCACTTGGCAGGTGTTCATAAACAACTCTGTGCCCAACTCCCCAAAGATGGTGGGTAGTTGTATCGTCTGGTCGTGACCAAGGAGAACGGTGCCGTGACCGGCAGGAGCAAGCCCTCGCCCCAGGACATCGCCGACGCCCTGCGTGACCGCATCCGCACCGGCACCCTCAAACCCGGCGACCGCCTGCCCACCCAGGCCCGCCTCGCCGAGGAGTTCGGCGTGGAGCGCGGCACCGTACGCCAGGCCCTGCACGGCCTGCACCGCGACGGTCTGATCAACCACGTCACCAAGGGCAGCCCGCCCCGGGTCGCGGCCCCGGCCGAGCCGACCGCCTCCGCGACGCCGGAGCCGCAGCCGTCCATGGTCGGGCTCGCCCCGCGCCTGGTGGAGGCGTTCACACAGCCGCACGTGCGTGTGGACGCGGTCTCGTTCACGGCGGAGACCCTGATGAACGCCCTCACCGAGCCGATCCGGCAGATCCACGCGGGCCTGTTGCGCCCTCAATCCATCGACGTGCGCATCCTGCTGCCGAGCAGCGACATCGAACTGGCCTTCCCGGTTCCGGTGCAGGCGGAGCGCGAGAGCCGCGAGCGGCTGCACCAGCGCTGGCTCGCGCAGCGCAACGCCCAAGGGCAGGTCCTGCGCCACAACCTGCTCACGCTGCGCAACGAGCCGCATGGCATCGACGTCCGCGTCGCCTTCCGGGCCCTGCCGTTCACCTCGCCGGTCAAGCTCTACGTACTCAACGGGCACGAGGCGCTCCTCGCCTACTACACGCTGGAGCGCGAGCGGGTGGAGCTGGACGTGGACGGGGGCGAGACGGTGGAGATGTGGGACGCGGGCGGCCTCAAGACGCCGCTGTTCTCCTTCACCGACGGCGCCAATCCGCGCGACTCCGGCTTCGTGGGGGAATCTCAGAAGTGGTTCGACGCACTCTGGGAAACGATCACGTCGGACCTAACACTCTCTTAGGTGACTTCTGAAGCGACTGATCCGACCGAGGGCCTGCGGAAGCTGATCGAGCTCGCCCGTTACGTGCTCTTCGACTTCGACGGCCCCATCTGCCGCCTGTTCGCCCGGCATTCGGCGGTGGGGGTGGCCCGCGAGCAGGTCCGCTGGCTGGAGGGGCGGGGGCTGCACGGCCTGCTCACCAACGGGGTGCGCGACGACCCCGACCCGCAGGTCGTGCTGCGCGCCGTCGACCGCCGCAGGCCCGGCAGCGACCTCGTTGTCGAGCTGGAGGAGCGGCTCACGCACGAGGAGCTGACGGCGGTCGGCTCGGCCTGGCCGACGCCGTACGCCGACGCGCTGATCCGCACCTGGTCGGCCGTCGGCGTCCGGCTCGCCATCACCACGAACAACTCGCCCCGGGCCGCGATCCGTTACCTCGGCGGGCGCGGCCTGCTCGACTGCTTCGCGCCGCACATATACGGCCGCACCCAGGACCTGCGGCTGCTCAAACCGGACCCGCACTGCGTGCGGCGGGCCCTGGGCGCGATGGGCGCCGACCCGGCGGGCACGCTCATGATCGGCGACACCCCGTCGGACTTCCTCGCCGCCAGGGCCGCGGGCGTGCACTTCCTGGGGTACGCGCGCGACGCCCGCAAGGAGGGGCTCCTGCGCGAGGCCGGTGCCGACCGGGTCGTGACCTCGCTGGAGCCGGTGCTTTCCGTGGTGCGGTCCCTCGGGGCGGCCGGGTGACCAACCGCTCAGCGCCAAAACGTTTCAACTTGGGGGAGTTGAGGCGTCGGAGGCCGAGACTCAGGGGGTACTTTTGCTCCGCTCCTCTCATTCGTCTCCAACGGATCGGTTTCCCCGTCGGGCAGAACCGGTTCACCAGGCTGGGAGAAACGTGCCATGCCCTCTGAGTCGACCTCCCCGGCCCGGGCCCGCGCTGCCCGCGCGAGCGGCGGCATGGCCGCGCTCGAAGGGCCGCTCAGGGGCTACCACCACGAGACGTACGTCTTCCCGCTGCCGGACGAGTCCGGGGTGACCTGGCGCTGGAAGTGCCGGGAGCCGCGCCCGGGCCTCCTGTGGTTCGACCGCCGCTGCTTCTGGTCGGAGGAGGAGCTGCTCGTCGCGCTCGCCGGGCGCGTCACGCGCGTTCCGGAGGTCATCCAGAAGGACGAGTTCCGCCTCCAGCGATTCATCGAGGGGCGCACGCTGGGCTCCTGCGCGCGCTCGGAGGCCGAGTCCGGCGCGGAGTACCAGCCAGGACCCGGCGCCGGGCGCGGCGCCGACATCCCGGCCGGGGTGATCGACCAGATCGTCGCCCTGTTCGGCGAGCTGGCGGGCGTGGGTCCTGACGACGTGGCGGCCGAGCGGCGCTGCGCCGCCGCGGACCGGCCGCGGGACGGGGACACCAACGGCTTCATCGAGCGCCTCGTCTTCTTCGCCGAGGAGTACGTCTACCTGAGGAACGAGGACCGGTTCGGCCCGCTCTTCAAGGAGTTCGGGATCGGCAGGGACTCCTTCGCCGTGCTGCGCGAGCGGGTGTCGGGGCTGACGCGCCGCCCTTTCTGCCTGCTCCACGGCGACCTGCACCGGGAGAACTTCGTCCTGGACCGCTGCGGCCAGCTCTGGACGATCGACTGGGAACTCGCGATGGTCGGCGACCCCCTGTACGACCTGGCCACGCATCTGCACCTCATGCGGTACGCCCCGCACCAGGAGTGGCACGTCGTCCGGCGCTGGTGCGAGGCGGTGTCGGCGGCCAGGGCCGGGAGTCGAGCCGGGTGGTGGCGGGACCTGCCGCGGCTGCTCGACTTCAAGCGGGCCCAGTCCGTCTTCACCGACGTCATCCGGGCCGCCCTGATGCTGGAGGGGCCGGAGCGGGCGGAGGGCGCCCTGGAGCGGGCGGCCGGGCGGGTGCACTCCGCGCTCGGCGCCGCCCGGCACGCCCTGGACCTCAAGTCCGTCCCGTCGTACGCCGACACGATGGACGCCCTCGAACGCTGGTCCTGGTCCGAGGAGGAGCGCGGGCCGCGGTAGACCCGGGGGCCGCGGTGTCTTCCTGGGCTTCCCCGGGGCGGGCATCATGTCGCTGGCCGCCGGTCCGGGCGGTGACCCTCCTGGGTGGGGTGGGAGACGCGCTGTGCGGCGAGGGACGTGACGTGAAGGAATCACTGCGGCCGGCGGGGCGGCGGTACGCGTCGACGGCGGCCGCGTCCGTGCTGGAGCACCGCATCGGCGCGGCCCTCGGCCAGGATCCCCGTATCGACGCCGTCGCGTTCACCGGCGAGGACGTGGTGCGGGCGCTGACGGGCTGTCTGGGTGGGCCCGGCCCGTCGGCGCGGCCGCACGTCACGCTGCGGGTCATCGTGCCGGACTTCACCCGGCCGGTGGCCGTGCCGGGCGCGGCCGGGGACGAGGCGGCCGCGCGGCGGGAGCTGCTGCGGCGGGTGCGCGGGCACGCCCAGGACGTCGCGGCGCTGCGGCGGTCCCTCGCGCGGGGCGAACGGGCCCGCCTCGACGGGGAGTTCCGTGCCCTGCACCTCTCGCCGTTCCCCGGCTTCTGCCTGATCGGGCGGGAGCAGCTCTTCGACGGGAGCGGCGGCCTCACGCGCTGGCACGCCGACGAGGGCGTCGCCGCCCGCGAGCGGATCCGGCACCGGGGGCTGCTCTTCGACGCCCTGTGGCGCGTGGCGGGCCCGCTGCCCGGCTAGTGCTCAGGCGTAGTGCGGCAGTCCCGCGCGGAGTTGGCCGAAGGCCGTGGCGGCCTCTCCGCGTGCTTCGGGAAGGAGCGCGGCCGCGCTCCTTCCCGCCGAGATCCTGCGCCAGTTCTCCAGCGCGAGCACCCGCTGCACGGCCAGGATCTGCGCCGCGGCCAGGCGCGCTTCGAGGGAGGCTTCGGCGGCCGGGGCGGCGAGGGCGTGGGCGAGGGCGCGTTCGGCCCGGTCCTGGTAGGCGTACAGGCGGCCCGTCAGCGCCGGGGTGCCGTAGAGCAGCCGGTGGAAGGCGAGCACGTCGGGGTGGTCACAGAGGCCGGTGACCGGGTCGTGGCGGTCGAGCCCGGCGTGGAAGTGGTCGCGCAGCGCCGTGAGCGGAGAGCGGTCGCCGCGGGTCGCGACCACGCGGGCCGCCTCGTCCTCGTGATCGGCGAACCGGTGCAGGACCAGGTCCTCCTTGGCCGGGAAGTACCGGAACAGCGTGGGCTTGGAGACCTCCGCGGCGGCCGCCACCTCCGCGACCGACACCTTGTCGAAGCCGCGCTCGAGGAAGAGCGCGACCGCCGTGTCGGAGATCGTCTGCTGCGTGCGCCGCTTCTTGAGCTGCCGCAGGCCGACGGGGGCCGGGTCGGCGTGCGGGGGCGTGTCCGTCGTACCGGTCATGGCTCCAGCGTAGCCCAAAGTGAGCCTCAGTAAAAAATGTAACCGAGTAACGACTTTTGCTACGCTCGTCGGCATGACACCACTCGACGAAGAGCTCGCATGGGAGCGCGACTATCACGACACCTGCCGCGCCGCCCTCGCCGCGATGGTGGACGGGGCCCAGGAACAGGTGATCAGCGGCGAGAACGCCTCCGCGTCCGGCGCCGACGCCGAAGTGCTCGGCTACCAGCTGCGCAGCAAGGCCAAGGAGATGCGCGAACTCCCGCAAGGCCCCCTGTACTTCGGGCGGCTCGACTTCGACCCCGAGGCGGCGGACGCGGGCGACCACCGCGGCCAGCGCTACCACATCGGACGGCTGCGCATCACCGAGGACCCGGCCGCGCCGCCCCTGGTCGTCGACTGGCGGGCGCCCGTGTCGCGCGCCTTCTACCAGGCGGGCGCCCGCGACCCGCAGGGCGTCGCCGTCCGCCGCCGCTTCGGCTGGGCACCCGGCAGCAAGGGGGAATCCGCCGACCTCACCGGCCTCGAGGACGAACATCTGACGTCCGGCGAGACGGCCGCGCCGAGCCGCATCCTCGCCGGGGAGATCGAGCGGCCCCGCGTCGGCCCCATGCGCGACATCGCCGCCACCATCCAGCCCGAGCAGGACGACCTCGTCCGAGCCGCGCTCACCGCCTCCGTGTGCGTCCAGGGCGCCCCCGGCACCGGCAAGACCGCCGTCGGCCTGCACCGCGCGGCCTACCTCCTCTACACCCACCCGCAGCGCGTCCGCCGCTCCGGCCTGCTCATCCTCGGCCCCAACCGCACCTTCCTGCGGTACATCGCCGAGGTCCTGCCCTCCCTCGGCGAGACCGGGGTGCGCCAGTCCACCGTCCAGGACGAGATCGCCCGGCAGCCCGTCACGGCGTACGACGACGAGCGGGCCGCGGCCGTCAAGCACGACGCCCGGATGGCGGAGGTCCTGCGCCGCGCCCTCTACGCGCGCGTGACGCCCGTCGCCGCCGACCTCGCCCTGCCGGACGGCTCGTACCGCTGGCGGATCCCCGCCGCCGACCTGGAGCGGATCGTCGCGGACGTCCGCGCGGAGGAACCGCCCTACGACACCGGCCGCGAGCGCGTCCGCAGCCGCGCCGTCCGCCACATCCAGGACCAGGCCGAGCGCCGCGCGGGCCCGATGAACAACACCTGGGTGCAGAAGGTCTCCCGGGCACGGCCCGTCTCCGCCTTCGTCGACGCGGCCTGGCCGAAGGCCCGCCCCGAGGAGGTCCTCTGCGAACTCCTGGGGGACGCTGGCGCGTTGGCCCGAGCCTCCGACGGCCTCCTCACGCCCGAGGAGCAGCGGGCGATCGTGTGGGCCAGGCCGCCACGCTCGTACCGGTCGGCGCGGTGGTCGGCCGCCGACCTCGTCCTCCTCGACGAGCTCGCGGGCCTCGTGGAACGGCCCGAGGGCTACGGCCACATCGTGGTCGACGAGGCGCAGGACCTCTCGCCGATGGAGTGCCGCGCCATCGCGCGCCGCGTCGGCTTCGGCTCCGTCACCGTCCTCGGCGACCTCGCGCAGGGCACCACGCCGTGGGCCGCCCGCGCCTGGCCCGAGCTCCTCGCCCACCTCGGCAAGCCGGACACCCAGGTCACCCCGCTCACCACCGGCTTCCGTGTCCCGCGGGCCATCGTCGCGCTCGCCAACGACCTGCTCGCCGGGCTCGACGTCGACGTGCCGCCCGCGCGCTCCCTGCGCCGCGACGGCGACCTGGCGGTCCGCCGGGTGCCGGACGTGCTGACCGGCGCCGTCGCGGCGGTCCGCGGCGCGCTCGCCCGCGAGGGCTCCATCGGTGTCATCGCGGCCGACGCCGCCACGGACGCGCTGCGCGCCGCGCTCACCGCCGCGGGCATCGGGGCGGCGGGCCCGGACGAGCTGGGCGCGCGCGTCACGGTCGTTCCCGCGTCGGTGGCCAAGGGCCTGGAGTACGACCACGTGGTGGCGGTCGAACCGGCCGCGATCGCGGAGGCGGAGAAGCGCGGACAGCACCGGCTGTACGTGGTCCTGACCCGGGCGGTGTCGAGCCTTGAGGTGGTGCACAGCAGGGAGTTGCCGTGGCGGGTGGCCTAGGAGGCCGGGGTGTCCCTTCCTAGTTCGCGACTAGATAGATGGTTCTATTTACTGCGGAAGTAGAAGTCGCCCTGCCCGCCTTCGGCCCCGCGGCCGGGTGAGAAGCGTCAACCGTGCGGGTTGGCTTCCCTGCCCTCTGTGCTGAGGAGTACCACCGTCGTCGTCGGTGTCACCGCGAGGGCCGTTCTGCGGGCGGTGTCCGTCAGGGCCGCTCGGGCGGCCGCGAGGGGGGCGGCGCCGCAGGGGCCGGAGGGGACGCCGAGGGCGGTCAGGTCGCGCAGGGCCGTCGCGGCGGCCGGGTCCGGTACGGCGGTGGCCGCGTCGAGGCCGTCGCGCAGGTACGGCCAGGCGAGGCTGGAGAGGGTGCCGCAGTTCAGGCCCGCCATGGCCGTCGTGCGGGTGGGCACGGTGACGGGCTCGCCGCGCGTGAGGCTCGCGAGGGCGGGTGCCGCGGCGGTCGGCTCGACGGCGAGCAGGGCGGGGGCGGCCCCGGGCCCGGAGGCGGGGCGGCCGCGGTAGTGCGTGACGGCGGCCTGCGCCAGGGAGCCCACGCCGACGGGCACCACGACCAGGCCGGGCGCCCCGGCCCCGGCCGCCGCGAGCTGCTCGTCGACCTCCGCGAACAGCGTGGCGTACCCCTCGACGATCAGCGCGGGCACCTCCTCGTAGCCGGGCCAGGCGGTGTCCTGGACGAGCACCGCGTGCGCGGTGGCGCGCGCCGCCGCGGCGGCCTCGCGGACCGCCCGGTCGTAGTCCCCGGCGACCCGCGTGACCCGCGCCCCCTCGCTCTCGATCGCGGCGGCCGCCCCGGGGTGCACCCCCTGCGACACGAAGACGTGGGCGCCGTTGCCGAGCCGCCGTGCCTCGCGGGCCACCGCCCGGCCGTGGTTGCCGTCGGTCGCGGTCACGAACTCCACGCGCTCCCCGGCCGGGCGGCCCGCGAGCAGCCGGTGCACGGCCCACGACGTGCCGAGCACCTTGAACGCGGGCAGCCCGAGCCGCGCCGACTCGTCCTTGACGAAGACCCGGCCCACACCCAACTCGGCGGCCAGGGAGGGGAGTTCCGTCAGGGGTGTGGGCGCGTACCCGGGCAGTGACGCGTGGAAGTCCCGGACGCCGGCCGGGGCGGGCGCGCAGGTCCAGGCGCGGGCGGCGGGGCGCGCGAACCACGGCGTCGTACGGGCGGAAGCGGAGGTCTCGGTCATGTGCCCCACCTTGCGGGCCGGTCGATCTTTCGGTCCAGCGGATCTTTCCGACCTATATTCGTCAGGAAGGCCGAATGTTCGGCACGAACTCGCTGGTCGAAGGGGGCCGCGTGTACGACCTCCGCCGCCTGCGGCTGCTGCGCGAGCTGAAGCACCGCGGCACGCTCGCCGCCGTCGCCGCCGCGCTCTCGTACAGCCCCTCCACCGTCTCGCAGCAACTCGCCCAGCTGGAGGCGGAGGCGGGCGTCCCGCTCCTCGAACCCGTGGGGCGGCGGGTGCGGCTCACCGCGCAGGCCGAGATCCTCGTCGCCCACACCGAGGCGCTCCTGGAACGCATGGAGCGCGCCGAGGCCGACATCGCCGCCTCGCTCACCGAACTCACCGGCACGCTGCGCGTCGCCGCCTTCCAGACCGCGGCCCTCGCGCTCGTCCCGGCCGCCCTCACCTCGTTGCGCGCCGCCCACCCCCGGCTGCGCGTGCACGTCACGCAGCTGGAGCCGGAGGCGGCCCTTCCGGCGCTGCTCGCCCGGGACTTCGACCTGGTCGTCGCGGAGGAGTACCCGGGCGGCGCGGGGCCGCGCTCCGAGGTGCTTGAGCGGCAGGAGCTGTGCCGGGACCCGCTGCGGCTCGCCGTGCCGGGGTCGGCCGGTGACCTGGACCCGCGGTCCCTGTCCGGTCACCCCTGGGTCATGGAGCCCGAGGGCACGGCCGCGCGGCGCTGGGCGACGGCGGTGTGCCGCGAGGCCGGGTTCGAGCCCGACGTGCGGTACGAGTCCGCCGACCTGCTGGTCCATCTGCGCCTCGCCGAGCGCGGCCACGCCGCCGCGTTCCTGCCGGACCTGGTGTGGGGCGCGGGACCCTTCTCGGCGGTGCCCGGCACGCCGACGGTCGTGCTGCGGGACCTGCCGCCCGGCCTGGGCGCGCGCCGGATCCTCACCGTCGTACGCCGCGGCGGTGGCGGCCGTCCGGCGGTGGCGGCCGCCCGGCAGGCGCTGCGCGCGGCGGCTCAGGCGGCGTCGAGGGCGTCGAGCGCCGCGAGCACGTCGGCGGGCTCGGCCCGCAGCGCGTAGTCGGTCGCGACGAACGCCCAGCGGACGACGCCCGCGGGGTCGATGACGTACGTGGCGGGCAGGGGCAGGGTGCGGCCGTGCCCGCCGTTGACGCGCTGGAGCTCGAAGCCGAGGCTGTCGTAGAGCGCGCCCAGCTCCTCGCCCAGGTCGAAGGCGATGCCGTAGCTCTTCGCGACGTCCGAGCCGAGGTCGCTGAGCACGTCGAAGGCGAGGCCCTGCTTCTCCGTCAGGGACAGCGACTCGTCGGGGACCTGCGGCGAGACGGCGACGAGCCGGGCCCCGCGGGCGGTGAGCGCGTCGTGGTGCTCCTGGAGGGCGCGCAGCGCCAGGTTGCAGAACGGGCACCAGGCGCCACGGTAGAAGGTGAGCACGACCGGGCCCTCGGCGAGCAGCCCGGTCAGCGAAACCTCCGCGCCCGTCGCCGACTTGAGGGTGAAGAGCGGGGCCCGTGCCCCGACGCCGACGGCTCGGTCCGTGATGCCGGACCCGGCGAGCGCCTCGGCGTTGCGGTCCATGGTCGCCATGGTGTCGGCGGACAGTTTGAGGTGGCGGTTGTCGTGGAGGAAGCGGAGTTCGTCGCGCAGGCTCATGCGGGGCCGTCCTTCTGGTGGGTGCCGCGTGGTCGTCGATGCTGCGTACGCGTCGTCCCGGGCGACCACGGCCGCCGCGCTTATCTTGGAACGACCGTTTCAGGATGGTGGTGGCCCCGTACGGGCGTCAAGGGCTAACTTGGAACGGCCAGTTCAGGAATCGACCGGGGGAGGGCGCGGTGCCCGACATCAAGCACTTCGACCCCGACGCGGCCCTGGAGCGCGTCGAGCGCCTCTTCTGGCGGCTCGGCGCCGCCACCGTCTCCATCCAGACCGTCACCGCCGAGACGGGACTCAACCGCTCCAGCCTGTACGCCACCTTCGGCGGCAAGCGCCAGCTCTACTTGGCCGCGCTGCGCCGCTACGTGCGCGAGCGCGCGCGCCCGGCGTGCGAACGCCTCGCGGGCGACGGGCGCGGCCTGCCCGCGATCCAGGAGGCCTTCGACGGCCTGATCGAGCAGCGCTGCCGCGGCGAGTACGCGGGCTGGGGCTGCATGCTCGTCAACGCCTACGCGGGCGGCGAGGCCGAGGACCCCGACGTCCGCGCCGTCCTGGACGACCACCACCGGCGGCTGCGGGAGGCGATGGCGGGCGCCCTGGCATCGGCCCGCGCCGAGGGTCAGCTCGCGCCGGGGGTGGACCTCGATGCCACCGCCGAGACGCTGGTCCTGCTCGCGTACGGCGTGAACCTGCGCTCGCGCGCCGGTGCCGGTACGGAGGCGCTGCGGCGCACGGTGGCGGCGACGCTGGCGGGGCTGCGGGCCCCGGCGGCCCGGGCCGACTGACCCGCCCCCGAGCGGCACCGCAGGCGCCGTGACCGGCACCTCCGTGGCGCCTGGCGGCGCCAAACGCCCCTTCCGCCCCTCCCGTGATGCCCTTAAGGGCAGTGTCCAGCGCCCGGCTGGCGCCTGCGGCGCACGCTGCTCCGGCGTACTCCGGTACGAATAACAGCAGCTCAGAAGGCATGCGGCGGCAGGGGTACCTCCGCTGCGCGCCCCCCTTCACGCCCCGTGGCACCACCCTTGCGCCAAGCAGGCTTGCATTGGCGCCATCGTGATGCCATGCTGGCGTCATGAAGTTCAGGCCGCCCACGGGCGGCGCCGGACCCCACGATCGGAACAGGACGGCCATGCCTACCTTCGACACCCCCGAACCGCTCTCCGCCCTCGTCGAGTTCGACATGGGCACCGCCCGCTTCACCGCCACCAAGCGCCTCGACACCGTCGTCACGGTGGCGCCGACCGACGACGGCGAGAGCGCCGACGTGAAGGCCGCGCAGCAGGTCGAGGTCTCGTGCGTCGACGGCCGCCTGGTCGTCAAGGGCCCCAAGCAGCGGTCCGTGTTCGGCAAGAGCGGCTCGGTGGAGGTCACCGTGGAGCTGCCGTCAGGATCGGACGTCCGGGGCGTGACCGCCGCCGGTTCCTTCTGGACCGAGGGCCGCCTCGGGGACTGCCGCTTCGAGTCGTCCGCCGGTGACATCACCGTCGCGGAGACCGGCGCGGCCTACCTCAAGACCGGCTTCGGCGCGGTCCGCCTCTCGCGGGCCACCGGCGACGTCGAGGTCGAGGCGGCGGGCCAGGTCGACCTCGGCGACATCACCGGCACCGCCACCGTCCGGAACCACAAGAACGACACCAGCATCGGCGAGATCACCGGCGACCTGCGCGCCACCACCGCCAACGGCAACATCTACGTGGGCGTCGCGCACGCCGCCGTCGACGCCAAGGCCGACAACGGCAGCATCAAGCTCGCCGACGTCGCCCGCGGCCGCGTCACCATGGAGGCCGCCATCGGCGACCTGGAGGTCGGCATCCGCGACTCCAGCGTCGCCTGGCTGGAGGCCAACTCCCAGTTCGGCGCGGTGCGCAACGCGCTCGGCTCCGCCGCGGGCCCCGCGCCGGGCGCCGAGACCGTCGAGATTTCGGCCCGCACCGGCTACGGCGACATCGTGGTCCGCTCCGCCTCCGCCTGACGCGCCCCCGCCCCGGGGCGCCCACAGCACCGGCTCTCACCAGCCACGGAAGAATCGAAGCAAGGAGGCGGCACGATGACTGCCACCACCGGTTTGACCGCTCCGCCGAAAGCGATCGCCGCACAAGGGCTGCGCAAGGCGTACGGCGAGAAGGTCGTGCTCGACGGGATCGACCTGAGCGTCGCGCCCGGCACGACCTTCGCGCTCCTCGGTCCGAACGGTGCGGGCAAGACGACCACCGTGCAGATCCTCTCCACCCTGATCGCCCACGACGGGGGCACGGCCCAGATCGCGGGCCACGACCTGGTCCGCCACGCGGACGCGGTCCGCAAGTCCATCGGCGTGACGGGGCAGTTCGCCGCGGTGGACGGCCTGCTGACCGCCGAGGAGAACATGCTCCTCATCGCGGACCTGCTGCACCTCGACCGGGCCGAGGGCAGACGCCGCGCCGCCGAACTCCTGGAGCGCTTCGAGATCGCCGACGTGGCGCGCAAGCCCGCCTCGACCTTCTCCGGCGGCATGCGCCGCAAACTGGACCTGGCGATGACGCTGGTCGGCCGCCCGAGCGTGATCTTCCTCGACGAGCCGACGACCGGCCTCGACCCGCGCAGCCGCCGCACCATGTGGGACCTGATCCGCGACCTGGTCGCGGGCGGCACCACCATCTTCCTGACCACGCAGTACCTGGAAGAGGCCGACCAACTGGCCGACCGCATCGCGGTGCTCGACGGCGGGAAGATCGTCGCCGAGGGCACCGCCGAAGAGCTCAAGCGCCGCATCCCCGGCGGCCACATCCGCCTGCGCTTCAACGACATCCACCAGCTGAACGCCGCCACCGACCGCCTCGCCCTGTCCACCGTCACGCGCGACGACGACGAGCTCACGCTCCAGGTCCCCAGCGACGGCAGCATCCCCGTGCTGCGCGCCGTCCTCGACGTCCTGGAGGGCTCCGGCATCCAGGCGGAGGCGCTCACCGTGCACACCCCCGACCTGGACGACGTCTTCCTGTCCCTGACCGGCCAGGACCGCAGGACCGTCGCCGCGGGCACCGCCGTGAAGGAGGCTCAGCGATGAGCACCACCAGCTACGCGCTGCGCGACTCGATGACGATGCTGCGCCGCAACCTCAAGCACGCCCAGCGGTACCCCTCGCTGACCCTGTCGGTCGTGGTCCTGCCGGTCCTGATGCTGCTGATGTTCGTCTACGTCTTCGGCGCCCCGCTGGGCGACGGCATCGACGTACCCGGCGTCGGCGGCGGTGGCGGCCGGGACGTGTACACCAACTACATCACCCCCGGCATCCTCCTGATGGCCATCGCCACCAGCTCGATCGCCACGGCCGTCTCGGTGTGCACCGACATGACCGAGGGCATCATCAACCGCTTCCGGACGATGTCGATCTCCCGGGCCTCGGTCCTCGTCGGACACGTCCTCGGCAACGTGGTGCAGACCGCGGTCAGCCTCCTGCTCATCGTGTGCGTCGCCCTCGCGGTCGGCTTCCGCTCCAACGCGCACGTCCTGGAGTGGGCGGCGGTCCTCGGCCTGCTGCTGTTCCTGGCGTTCGCGCTCGCCTGGCTCTCGGCGGCGATCGGCCTCGGCTCCGAGAGCGTGGAGACGGCCTCCAACGCGCCGCTGCCGCTGGCGTTCCTGCCCTTCCTGGGCTCGGCGGTGGTCCCGCCCGACTCGATGCCCGCCGGGATCCGCTGGTTCGCGGAGTACCAGCCCTTCACGCCGATCACCGAGACGGTACGCGGGCTGCTCCTGGGCACCGAGATCGGCAACGACGGCTGGATCTCCCTGGCCTGGCTGACCGCCCTGACCGTACTCGGCTACGCGTGGGCCAAGGCCTCCTTCAACCGGGTCGCCAACCGCTGAGCCCCCGGGTACCGGATCAACCTCAGACGACCCAGCGCGGCCGGTGCGCGGCCGTCGGCAGTGGCCGGTCGTCGGCGAGCGCGGCGGCCAGCCGGCGCACGGCCTCGCGCAGCGCGTCCGGGCTGGTGGTGAACGGGATGCGCAGCCGCTGCTCGAACACGCCGGGGTCGGCGGCGAAACAGGCACCGCCCTCGATCCGCACGCCGTAGTCCAGGGCCCGTTCGGCGAGCGCGGCGGAGACGGGCGCGCCCAGGTCCGCCCAGAGCGAGAGCCCGCCGGGCGGCTGCCGCCAGGTCCACCCCGGCAGGTGCGCGGCGAGCGCCCCGGTGAGCGCGTCCCGCTGCTCGCGCAGGCGCGCGATCCGCTCCGGCACCGAGGTGTCCGCCCGCTCCAGGAAGTACAGGGCGAGGAACTGGTCCACGACCGGGCCGCCCAGGTCGCCCGCGACGCGCTGGGCGGCCAGCTCGGTCACGAGCCGCGCGGGCGCGCGCAGCCAGCCGACGCGCAGGCCGCCCCAGTGGCTCTTGCTCATCGAGCCGACGGTGATGACCTGCGCGGCCGCCCCGGGCGCGGCGTGCGTGGCGGTGGGGCGCGGGGCCGGGACGTCCAGGGCGAGGTCCGCGAGGGTCTCGTCGACGACCAGCCAGGTGCCGCAGCGGTGCGCGGCGCGCAGCACCCGGGCCCGGGTGGCGTCCGGCATGAGCAGCCCGGTGGGGTTGTGGAAGTCGGGGATGAGGTAGGCCAGTTGGGGCACGGCCTGGCGCAGCGTCGACTCGACGAGCTCCGCGTCCCAGCCGTCGTCGGCCATGGGGACGGACACCGGGCGGAGCCGGGCGCGGCGCAGCGCCTCCAGGGCGTTCGGGTACGAGGGGCTCTCGACCAGGATCCGGTCGCCCGGGCTTGAGAGGAGCCCGAGGACCAGCGTGAGCGCGTGCTGGGCGCCGGAGGTCACCAGGATCTGCTCGGGCACGGTGGCGAGGCCGCGCCGGGTGAACCGTTCGGCGACGGCGGCCCGCAACTCCGGCAGCCCGTACGGGTGGTAGCCCGGGCTCCGCGTGTGCGCGGCGATCCGGGGCGCGGCCGTGGCGAGCGCGTCGGTCACGGTGTGCTCGGGCAGCCCCGGCGCCGCCCTGGCCAGGTCGATGGCGGCGTCCGGCGGCGCGAGGGCGCGGGTGACCCCGCTGGGCGCCCGCCCCTCGGGCAGCGCGGTCCAGGTGCCGGAGCCCCGGCGGCTGTGCGCGTAGCCGCTCTCGCGCAGCAGGTCGTAGGCGGCGGTGACGGTGGGCCTGCTGACCCCGAGCGCCAGGGCCAGCTCCCGCTCCGCGGGCAGCCGCACCCGCAGCGCGATCCGCCCGTCGAGCACCAGGTCGCCGATGGCCTGGGCGAGGTGCCGGTAGGCGGGCCGGGCGTCCGCCGCGCCGGGCAGCAGCGCGGCGAGCTGCTGACTGCCCAGATTCCGCTCGGCCATACCACTCCCCGAAGATTGGCCATGCTTTCAAGGCCAATGACTGTACAGACTCCTGGCCATGGGCAAGGGGCCTGCGGGGCGCCGTGCCCGGGGCCCATGCCTGGCGAGGTCGGGGGGCCCACCGGGCGGCAGGCGAAAGGGAGGAGCGGGGCGTGGGACTTGAGACGGGGCAGCAGCGGAAGGCGCGGGGCGCGGAGGTGGCGCGCGAGGGCGGGCGGGGCGCGGGGCCGGGGGCGGCGGGCGAGGGCGGGCGGGGCGCGAGGCCGGGGGCGGCGGGCGAGGGCGGGCGGCTGCGGGGTCAGGCCCGGCGCACACCGCCCCTGACCTACCTCCCGTTCGCCGAGCGCCCCCTGCGCCGGGTCCCCCAACTCCTCGTCGGCCTGGCCCTGTACGGCTTCAGCATCGCGCTCACGGTCAGAGCCGCCCTGGGCGTCAACCCGTGGGCCGTCCTGAACCAGGGCCTGGAGCGGCACACTCCGCTCAGCTTCGGCGCGCTGACCACGCTGGTGGGCGCGGCCGTCCTCGCCCTGTGGATCCCGCTGCGGCAGAAGCCGACCTTCGGCACCTTCGCCAACATCGCCCTGGTGGGCGTGGTGGCGGACGCGGGCCTCTGGCTCGTCCCCGAGCCCGCGGGCCTCCCGGCGCGGATCGCCCTCCTGACGGCGGGCATCCTCCTGAACGGCTTCTCGATCGGCGTCTACGTGGGCGCCCGCTTCGGCCCCGGGCCCCGCGACGGCCTGATGACCGGCCTGACCGCCGCGACCGGCCGCTCCCTGCGCACGGTCCGCACCGCCATCGAGCTCACCGTCCTCGCCGCGGGCTGGCTCCTCGGCGGCACCGTGGGCGTCGGCACGGTCCTGTACGCCGTCGCGGTGGGCCCGGTGGCCCAGTTCTCCGTACCGAAGTGGGCGTACGCGCCGTGACGGCCGCGGGGGCTCAGTTCAGCCGGGCCCGCAGGAGGCAGAACTCGTTGCCCTCGGGGTCGAGCAGGACGTGCCACTGCTCCGTGCCGCTCTGGCCGATGTCGGCCGGGTGCGCTCCGAGCTTCAGGAGGCGTTCGAGCTCGGCGTCCTGGTCGCGGTCGGTGGCGTTGACGTCGAAGTGCAGCCGCAGCTGGCCCGACTTGGGCTCGTCGGTGGGGACGAAGACCAGGGTCGGCTGGAGTCCGCCGAACCCTTCGCGCGGGCCGATCTCCACCGCGCCGTCATCCGTGTCGAGCTCGACGAAGTCCAGCACCTCGCACCAGAACGCCGCGAGACGCCGCGGCTCCAGGGCGGGAACGATCAGTTCAGAGATGCGACATGCCATGCCCGGCACCCTAGGCCGCGCCCACCACACGCAGCCAGCCATTAATGTGCCCGGCTCCGCGCGTGGTGATCCGGAGCGGCTCGGTTGGCCACTCCGAGCCGGACAGTTGGCGGGCGCTCCGTGACGGGCAAGCTCCGAAGGTGACCGCCTTTCTGAACCAACTGCCCGCACTCATAGGCGTCGTCGTCGGCGTTCTCGGAACGCTGCTCACAGCACGCCTCAATGACAGGGCACAGTGGGCACGCGCCCTCTCGGTGCGGTGGGACGAGCGGCGGCTGGACGCCTACTCCGAGTTCGGCCGTGCGCTCAAAGAGGTCCACTTGCTCGCGCATCGCATCACGGCACCGTCGCGCCCGGCCTCGCGGGCGCATCCGATCGACCGGACCGCGGGACTTGAGCTGCTGGCCCAGGCTGACGCCCAGCGGACCAAGGCGTGGGAGGGGGTGCTCCTGCTCGGCGACGCGGACACGGTCGCCGCCGCGCGCGACTGGCGTTGGGCAGTGCTGCAACTGGAGCGAGCGGCACGAGGGGTGGCCGACGACGACTTCGACTGGGTGGCCGCCGTGCGGCGCGCGGACGAAGGCCGGGACCGCTTCTACGTCGCCGCCCGAGCAGGCCTGACCGTGGGCAGCGGTGATGTGGCTCAAACGCGATGGCTCATCGACCGTCGGATGAACTCGTGACGTCCGAAGCGGCAGGACGCCCGCTCTCGGCGCGGAGGTGGCCGACTGGAGCACTCACCGGCCGACCGAGGCGCTCGGCCGCACGTGGCGTGGCGCACTTTTGCAAGCGGGCGCTTGCAATAGTTAGCAAGGCAGGGCACCATCGGGAACATGGCATCGCTCAACGTCGGCAATCTCGGTGAGTACCTGCGCGAGCAGCGGCGCAACGCGCAGCTGTCGTTGCGTCAGCTCGCCGATGCCGCCGGGGTGTCCAATCCGTATCTGAGCCAGATCGAGCGCGGGTTGCGCAAGCCGAGTGCCGAGGTGCTCCAGCAGGTCGCCAAGGCGCTGCGGATCTCCGCCGAGACGCTCTACGTCCGGGCCGGAATCCTCGACGAGAAGGAGCGGGACGAGCTGGAGACGCGCGCCGTCATCCTCGCCGACCCGTCCATCAACGAGCGGCAGAAGCAGGTGCTCCTGCAGATCTACGAGTCGTTCCGCAAGGAGAACGGCTTCGTGACCGCGCCCTCGGAGACGTCGCAGCCCTCGGCCACGGACGCGTACGCGTCGTCGTACTCGAACGGTTCCGGTCCCGAGAGCGCCCAGGACGGCGCACCGGCCCCCACCGCTGACGGACCCCGCACGGCCGGCGGCAGTGATGCCAACCCCGAGGGCCGTCGGCCCACGGGTGAACAGCCCCCCAGCTGAAGCCAATCCGGGAGGACCATCGTCATGCCCATCACCGACGAGGTGCGCAAGGCCGTCACCAACCCGACCCCCCTCTACTTCGTCGTCGGCGGCGCGGAACTCGCGCTCCAGCAGGCGAAGAAGGTGCCCGGCGCCCTCGAACAGCTCGCCGCCGAGGCCCCCGCCCGCCTGGAGGCGGTGCGCAACACCAACCCCAAGGACGTCCAGGACCGGGCGGCCGCCCGCGCCAAGGAGGCCCGCGAGGCCATCCAGACCAAGGTGGGCGAGCTCATCGGCGTCCTGGACACGGACCTGAAGCGCATCGGTGAGAACGCCCAGGACTTCGCCCTGCGCGGCGTCGGCGTCGCCGTCGAGTACGCGGTCCAGGCGCGCGAGACGTACGAGAAGGTCGCCGAGCACGGCGAGCAGACCGTGCGGAACCTGCGCGGCGAGGCCGCCGACGAGCTCGTGGAGATCGCCGACACCGTCGAGCCCGACGCGCCTGAGGGGTCTGAGGCGTCCGAGGCGTCTGAGGCGAAGACGGGCGAGGGCGAAGGCGCCGCCGCCACGGACGCCTCCGCCGCGGAGAAGGGCGAGGGCACCGAGGCCCGCAAGCCCGCCGCGAAGAAGACGGCCACCAAGAAGACGGCCGCGAAGAAGACCGCGCCGCCCGCCGAGTAGGACCGCTCGGGTCCGGGCCCGCCCACACGGCCGGGCACTCCCGGAGTGCCCGGTCCGTTGTGCGGGTAGCGGTACCGTGACGTCGTACGGACGGCACGGGAGTCGTGCTGAATTCGCCGAGACTGGTGGTGGACGTTGTGCTGATGCAAGGGTTCGCGAACTTCATGTGGCTGCTGTCGCTGGCCCTGATCGTGTTCAGCGGATTCGCGCTCATCGACGCCGCCGTCCGGCGGGAGGACGCCTATCGGGCGGCCGACAAGAAGACCAAGCCGTTCTGGCTGATCATCCTCGGGCTCGCCTTCGTGGTGAACCTGATCTTCAACGTGCTGTCGTTCCTGCCGATCATCGGCCTCGTCGCCACGATCGTGTACATGGTCGACGTACGCCCCGCCCTTCGCCAGGTCATGGGCGGGGGCGGCGGCCGCCGCGGCTCCAGCAGCGACGGTCCGTACGGCCCGTACAACGGCGGGCGCTGACGTCCCGCCTCGCGCCGACCCTCCGGACAGGCCCTAGCGCTCGTCGCCCCGCTCGTGGGCCGGTTCGCGGTCCAGGAGCAGGACCGCCACGTCGTCGGTCAGCTCGCCGCCGTTGAGCTCCCGCACCTCGGTCACGGCCGCCTCCAGGAGCGCGTCGCCGCGCAGGCCCGCCGCGAGCTTGCGGCGCACCATCTCCACCATGCCGTCCTGCCCGAGCCGCTGGTTGCCGCGGCCGAT
The DNA here is from genome assembly GCF_044544845.1 of Streptomyces sp. NPDC053474. Lineage (NCBI taxonomy): Bacteria > Bacillati > Actinomycetota > Actinomycetes > Kitasatosporales > Streptomycetaceae > Streptomyces > Streptomyces sp. NPDC053474. The sequence continues at coordinate 473,252 of NZ_JBITXV010000005.1, read as the reverse complement.
CCGGCCCTCGATGAGGCCGTCCGTGTAGAGCATCAGGCTCCAGGTCCCGCCGAGCTGCACCTGCTGGCGCGGCCAGCGGGCGCGCGGCAGCAGACCGAGCGCCGGGCCGCCGTTGTCGTACGGCAGCAGCTCGGCCGGCAGGCCGGGGCGGGCGACCAACGGCGCCGGGTGACCGGCCAGGCACAGGCCCGCCCGGCGGCCGTCCGGCGCGATGTCGACCGTGCACAGCGTCGCGAAGATCTCCTCGTTCGCCCGCTCGTGCTCAAGGACCTTCTGCAACGTGGACAGGAGCTCGTCGCCGACCAGGCCCGCGAACGTCAGGGCCCGCCAGGCTATGCGCAGCTCCACGCCGAGCGCCGCCTCGTCGGGGCCGTGGCCGCAGACGTCGCCGATCATCACGTGCACCGAGCCGTCGGGGGTGCGCACCGTGTCGTAGAAGTCGCCGCCGAGCAGGGCGCGGGAGCGGCCCGGACGGTAGCGCGACGCGAACCGCAGCGGTGACCCTTCGAGCAGCGGCGTCGGCAGCAGGCCCCGCTCCAGGCGGGCGTTCTCCTGGGCGCGCAGCCGGGACTCGGTGAGCTGCCGCTGCGCGGCGTCCGCGCGCTTGCGCTCCACCGCGTACTGGATCGCGCGGCTCAGGAGACGGCCGTCCAGCTCGTCGCGGAACAGATAGTCCTGGGCGCCGACCCGCACCGCCCGCGCGCCGCGCTCGGCGTCGCCCGACGTGGTCAGGGCGAGGACGGCGTGCCGGGGCGCGAGGCGGAGCACGTGCCGCAGCGTGGTCAGCTCGTCGGCGTCGGCGGGCGCCCGGTCCGCGCCGCGCTCGGCGTCGTACGCCGGGGTGCCGTACGCCGGTGTGCCGCCCGTGCCGCCCGTGCCGCCCGTGCCGCCGTTCGGCGCCGGGCCGTCGGGCAGGGCGAGGTCGAGCAGGATGCAGTGCACGTCGTCCGTGAGCAGCCGCTCGACCTCGGTGAGGTTGCGGGCGGCGCGGATGCGGATGGGCCTGCCCGTGGAGTCCACCAGCTCGGGCAGGCTCAGCGAGCCGCCCGGGTCGTCCTCGATGAGCAGCAGGGTGAGCCCGGGGCTCGCGGAGGTGCCGGGGCCGCCCGTGCCGCCGGCGCGGCCGGAGCCGTCCGGGGACGCGTCGGGCGTCGGCACCGCCGGTGCCTGACCGCCTGCCGCGGCCGGGACCGCTCTCTGCCGCGGTATGGGTACGGGCATGCGTTGAGTTCCTTCCCTCCCCCCGAGGGCACGGTGGGGCGACGGTCGCACGCCCCACACCAGACGGGGACCATAGCGGTAGCCGAGGGCACGGGGGAATGCGGCGCGGCACCCGGCAGACGGCATATGCCGCGCCCTGGACCGCAATGGGGCACGAACCCGCTTCGACTGGGATGACGAACATCACGCCCGCGGGGTTGAGCGGGGCGGTACCTCGTGCGCTGGGTCACAGGCGTGCGCGGCACACCGTACGCGGTGTGCGGCGGGACCCCTCCCGGATGCGGCCGAATGGCCCGGCCGGGCGCCGCTGAATGGCTCAGATTCCGCGGTGGGAGGCCTCCGGGCGGGGCGCCCGTGCCTCCGGCCGGGGCGGCTGCCGACCGGGCACCTCCGGGCGGGGCGGCGGTGCCTCGGGCCGGGGCGGCTGCGGGGCGGCGGTGCCTCCGGTCAGGTCGGGGGCGCCCCCGGCCGGGTCAGCGGTCCGGGCGGACGACCCCGAGGATCTCCATCGAGCCCGCCCCCGCGATCGTCACGCTCCGCCCCGGCCGGGGCGCGTGCACGATGGCGCCGTCGCCCACGTACATCCCCACGTGGCTGGCGTCCTTGTGGTAGATGATCAGGTCGCCGGGGCGCATGTTCTTCACGTCGACGTGAGGCAGGCGCTTCCACTGCTCCTGCGAGGTGCGCGGGATGCCGCGGCCCGCGGCCGCCCAGGCCCGGGAGGTGAGCCCCGAGCAGTCGTACGACTTCGGGCCCTCGGCCCCCCAGACGTACGGCTTGCCGATCTGGGCCGTGGCGAAGGCGACGGCCTTCCTGCCGCGCGCGGTCGCGTCGCCCTTGAGGTCCTTCAGTATCCCGGTGTCGACCCACGCCGACTGCTGCTTGAGGGCGGCCTCCTCCTCCAGCTCGCGCAGCCGCTCGCGCTCCTTCTTCTCCAGGCGCGACTCCAGCTTCTCGGCGGCGGCGATCCTCTCCTTGATCTTCCGCTTCGCCGCGGCCTTGGCCTTGCGGCCCGCCTCCAGCTTGCGCCACTGGGCGGCGGCGTCCTTGGCGTACGTCTTCAGATCGGCCTGGGTCCGGCCCATCTCCGTGAGCAGCGACTTCGTGCCGTGCTGGCCCTGGCGCAGGCGGCCCGCGCCGTCCAGGAACCGCTCGGGGCTGTCGCTCAGGAGCAGCCGGGCCTGGTCGGGGATGGAGCCGCCGCGGTACTGCGCGCGGGCGGCGGCGCCCGCCTGGGCCTTGAGTCTGTCCAGCTTCCGCTGGCCCTTGTCGATGTCGCGGGCGAGCCGGGCGATCTCCTTGGACTGCCGGTCGGCCTTCTCCTCCGCCGCGTTGTACGCGTCCGTGGCCGTGCCCGCTTCGCGGTAGAGCCGGTCGATCTTCTTGCGGACCTGCTCAAGAGGTGTGTCCCCGGCGGGTGTCGGCGGGCCGGGCGGGGTGGGGTCGGCGGGGCTCGCGAACGCCGCGCCGGGCGCGCCGAGCACCACCGCCGCGCAGACCAGAGCCACGGCTGTCGCCGTCGAATACCGCGTGCCGGACACGCTCCACCCCCACAGCAGATCCATCGGTCAAAGCTGATTTACCGTCAGTAACCCCGCGACGTCCTCGGGATGGTGCCATGCCCGCGCCCATTGCGACAGGGGTGCGTGGCAACTCCCGTTCCCCTCCTGCCTCGTGTGACGAACGGCACGCGGTGATCGTTCCCCTGCGTCGAACGTTCACTCGCGGTGAACGGACGGCGCCACCCGATGCGTTGGACCGCCCTGGGGCGCGGGCCGCGCGCCGCCCGGGCGTGCGGCCGCTCCGGAGCGCGGGCCGTACGCCCCGGGCGCCTCATGCTCCGTGGGTCGTACGCCCGGGGCGCTACGTCGCGGCTGGGGCGACTGCGCACCCGCCGCGTTGCGCCAGTGTGAAGAACTTGTGCATGGCGTTGCGAGATCGTTGGTAGCGTCCCGAGCATGGCATCCGATTTCGGTAGTGACTTAAGGAAGCTGCTCGCCCAGCTGAGCGCCTTCCCCATTGGCGACAAGGACTACGTCTCCTACTTCGTCAATGACAGTGGGGAGCGATTGATCTTCGTTCAGAAGTGGGGCGAAGGAGCAGCCACGCTGCTTCACTCGGACCTGGATTGGGAGCCGAAGCCGGTCAAGGGGTTCACGACCACGATGGCTGACACCGTGACTCCCGCTCAGAAGAAGACTCTGGAGAACGTGAGCATTGACGGCGGGTTGTTCAGCACGCCCATGTGCGGGAGCACCATCCTCGGCACGGACGAGGCGAAGTGGCTGGACGCGTGCTATTCGGCCAGCGAACCTCTACGGGATGTCAGCTAGCTTGCTAGGCCGTCCGAGGGCGCTCGGCAGTGTTCAACACCAACCGGCAACGACCGCCCAGATGCTGGCCAGGACTTCATGAACTCCGACAAGAATCAGGGCAAGAAGAAGTAAGCCCACGCCTTCCTCTCACACTCAAGGCCCCCACCTGCGGTTTCTCCTCGGTGGGGGCCTTGTCGCTGCGCTGGACCATGGCTGGCTCGGCCGGGGCGTCAGGTGATGCGTGGCTCGAGGAGTTCGAGGGCCTCCTGCCACTGGAAGCGGGCCGCTCCGCCGCCCGCCTTGGGCGGGTGGGGTTCGTACGAGCCGATGAGGACGTCCATCGCTCGCAGCCGGTCCAGGCTCTGGCGGTAGGCGGGGTGTGCCGCCTGCGCGGCGTTGAGGTAGGGCAGGGCGGCGGTGGGGATGCCCATGCCGTAGGCCTCGCACAGGATGCCGAGGGCGAGGGTGTCGGAGGTGCCCGCGGCCCATTTGTTGATGGTGTTGAAGCTGGCCGGGGCTACGGCGATGGCGTCTGCGGGTGGGAGGGGGCGGGGCTCTTCAGGGGTGCGCCAGGCGGCGCGGATCGGGTAGCCCGTCTGCGCCTCGACGGCTGCGGTGTCGAGGAAGCCGAGGGCTTGCGGGGTGGCGACGACCCCGACGCCCCAACCCCGCTCCTGCGCGGCGGTGATCAGCTCACCGACGTCGGGGGCGACGCCGCACGCGCACACGACGACGTAGAGAAATGGCCTCTCGTCCGAGTTGGCGGCCGAGTCGTCAGTCACGTGATGGCTCCCAGTGTGCGGTGGAAGTGGTGCAGCTCGGGCAGCGTACGGCGGGCGTCGCGGGCAGCTATGTCCGCGACCAGCTCGCGCACGGCCGGGCGACGGACGTCCTGCGCGGCGCAGCGCTCGGCGATACGCAGCGCCCGGTAGGCGTCGGGGAGGCGTTCCTGCTGGGTATAGGCGCGGGCCGTCTCCACCCAGAGGGCGGCGCGGCGCTCGGGCACCGGGATGCGGCGGCGCAGGAGCGGACGGGCGGCCCGGAGGGCGAGGCCGGCGTCGCCGAAGGCCACCAGAGCACTGAGCTCGTGCAGCGCGACGTTGGTGGAACTGAAGTTGGCCCACGCGTCGGGTCGGTCGGCGTGGACGTATCGAGCCGCCTCACCGGCCTCGGCGAGGAAGTCCTCGGCGGACGCCCGGTCACCGGCGCCGCTCGCGGCCGTCGCCCCGCGCAGGAGGAGCAGGCCGACGGCCGCCAGGTGCTTCGGGGAGCGGCGGTCGTACGAGCCCGTGAGCTGATCGGCGGTGTGCCGGACGAGGGCGACGGCCTGCTCGGTGTGCTTCTCGCGGGCCAGTGCGTGGGCCTGGACACGGACGCTGGAGGCGAGGACCACCGGGTCGCGCCGGAGCGCTCCGCCTCGGCCATGGCCCGGCCGACCGCGAGCCAGGCGTTGCCCTGGTCGTGCTGTTTGAGGAGCAGGCTGGCCGAGGTCTGATAGGCCGTGGCCAGTAACGCGGACAGGGCATCGCCGTCCGTCGCGTCCCGGGACGCGCACCTGAGGTCGGCGATCAGAGCGGGCAGAACGCCTTCCAACTCGCTGTACTCGCAGGCGTAGAAGAGTCTGCGGGCCGTGCCGATACGTTCGTCAAGACGCGGCAGGTCCAAGGCGACGCCCGTGCCCTCCGGGCTCATGGCGGGCAGGAGCGCCTGGACCAGGTCGTGGCGGGCGGGCTTCGGGGCAGGTGCGACGGTGGGCGCGGCGAGTGCGGCGATGCTCGCCGTGAGGAAGGCGCGGCGTTGCAGGTCCTCGCCCCCGGAGCGTGACGCGGCCGGTCCCGGAGTGGGTGCGAGGCCCAATCTCCCCTGCGGGATGCCGAGTTCCTGAGCGACGGCCCGCAGGACGCGAATGTCCTCCGTGCCATGCCCGCGCTCCAAGCGGCTCAGCTTCGACTGGTGGTAGCCCAGCTCGGAGGCGACGTCGTGCTGCGAGCGTCGCTGCAGCACCCGCGCCCGACGGATCTCCTCGCCGATCCGTCTCGATTCACCGTGTGCTTCGACCATCTGCCACGGCCCCTTTCCACCGCCGCCGATCATGCCCGCTCAACCGAGCGTAAATCAGGACCATTTCGCCGTTATGCAGTTCTCGCATAACCGATGCGACGCCGCCCTCCGGGCCAACCCCACCTCGCAGCCGCCTGGTTGCGTGAGGTGGCCGCACCCCTTCCGGAGGTCACCCATGGCAGAACCTCGCCTCGCTCTCTGCGTGCCCGTCACCCCAGGCTCGGTGACCACGACCCGCCACCGGGTCGTACGGGCCATACACGGCTGGGAGCCGAAGCTGGAGCCCGATGTGGTCGACACCGCCGAGCTCGTACTCAGCGAACTCCTGACCAACGCGGTACGGCACACCGGCACGGCCCGGGTCTCCGTGAGCGCGCGACTCCTCGAGACCGCCCTGCGCATCGAGGTCCACGACTCCGGCCGGGCCCTGCCCCGGGTCTCCACCCCTAGCACCACGAGCGAGCACGGCCGCGGCCTGCTCCTGGTGGCCGCGTTGGCCGCGCGCTTCGGAGCGGAACCCACCTCTACGGGCAAACAGGTATGGGCCGAGGTCTCCCTTCGGCCCTCTGACATTGGGCTGCACAGTCGGCCCTGAAGCCAGGGCACTTGAGTCACTCTTCACCGCTGGCTCAAGACGGCTCACTCCAGTTTCCGGGCACGGTCACCTGGGGTCCCAGAAGGGGCACGCTGCGGGCTCCAATCGAAAGCCGCCTCAGCGACCCCCATGTACGACTACCATCAACGGATGGGTGGACTGCAACGTGATGATTTCAGCGCAAAAACGAAGGCTACTTTGGCAGCCAGAGCTGGACACCGGTGCAGCAATTCAACATGCCGTCGCCTGACCACTCGCCCAGCATGGCAGGACCTTGAGGCGTTCACCAATCTTGGCGAGGCTTGCCACATTTTTGCCGCCAGCCCGCAAGGTCCCAGATATAACGCGTCAATGACATCAGCCGAGCGCGGTTCAATTCAGAACGGCATCTGGCTGTGCAGGTCGTGCGCAAAGATTATCGACAGCGAGCCTGATGCATACCCTGCAGAAGCACTGATGGCATGGAAGCGGCATGCAGAAGCTAGGGCGGCGCGAGACGCAACAGCAGCAGTCGACCAGGTCGGAGTTTTGCTTGCAGACATCACCGCAACACGCGACCTGTTGATCTCCTTCTGCGGGGACTGGCAGCGCAACGAACCAGAGTTGCCTTTCAGCATCCCGTTCGAAGAGCGAACCTCACGAGACATCGCTTATTCACGGGAACGCCTCCATGCATACCATGAGGAGGTTTCGCCTCACGTCACGAGAGTCCTAGTCACCGCTCGTCACATCTTGGGGCCAGATCATCAAGCGGTAGTCGAACTGGAGGAGGAAGCACCGCACGCCGCCGTAAACTACATCAGCATGCGCTATCTTGCCCAGCGTCTTGAGGAATTGCATTCCATTCTGGAGCTGCGTTAGAGCTGGGGCGCGTAGCGGAGGCCTGAGGCGAGATGTGTTCGGGTTCCTCTCGGCCGGGCAAGGGCGCTTGGCGGTGGCGCTACTCCACGGTGCCGGTGCGGGGCCGGGTGAGGTGGGTGAAGGCCTCCAGGTTGCGGGTTGATTCGCCGCGGGAGACGCGCCAGGCGTACTCCTTGCGGATCGCTGTCGCGAAGCCCAGTTCCAGGAGGGTGTTGAAGGAGCCGTCGGACGCTTCGAGGACGGAGCCGAGGAGGCGGTCCAGTTCGGCCGGGGTGACGGCGGCTAGGGGGAGCTTGCCGGTGACGTAGACGTCGCCCAGGGAGTCGATCGCGTAGCTCACGCCGTAGAGGCGGAGGTTGCGCTCCAGGAGCCAGCGGTGGACGGCCTCGTGGTTCTCGTCGGGGTGGCGGACGACGAACGCGTTCAGGGAGAGGGAGTGCTTGCCCACGCGCAGGGAGAGCGTCGTGGAGAGCTTGCGGGTGCCGGGGAGCGTGACCACGTACGAGCCCGGCTCGGGGGACTCCCAGTCGAGTTCCGCGTCGGCCAGGAACCGCTCGATCACCGTGTCAGGGGTCTCACCAGCCACCACGTCACCCATGGTGCGAGGGTACGCGACGGCGGTGGTCGTGCATCGCCGCGGTGTACACATCGGCGGTGGCGGACGCCGCCGTGCCCCAGCCGAAGGACTCCGCGTGCTGGGCGGCCGCCGTGCCCATGCGGTCGACCAGGTGGGGGTTGTCGGCGAAGTCGCCGAGCACGCGCGCGTAGTGGGCCGGTTCGTGGTCGGGGATCAGGAAGCCGGTGACCCCGTCGCGTACGGCGACCGGCAGGCCGCCCACCGCCGCCGCGAGGACCGGCGTGCCCGCCGCCTGCGCCTCGATGGCGACGAGCCCGAACGACTCGCTGTAGGAGGGCATGACGAGCAGGGAGGCCGCGCGGAACCAGTCCGCGAGCTGGTCCTGGCCGACGGGGGGCTGGAAGCGCACCACGTCCGCGATGCCCAGGCGGGCCGCCAGCTTCTGCAGGCCTTCGGGTTTGGCGAGGCCGCTGCCGCTCGGGCCGCCGACGATCGGGACGACGATGCGGCGGCGCAGCTCGGGGCGCTCGTCCAGGAGGACGGCCACCGCGCGAAGGAGTACGTCCGGGGCCTTGAGGGGCTGGATGCGGCCCGCGAAGAGCGGGACCAGGGCGTCCTGCGGCAGGCCCAGGCGGTGGCGGGCGGCGGCGCGGCCGTCGGCGGGGCGGAAGCGGTCGAGGTTGACGCCGGGGTGGACGACGGCGACCTTCCCGGGGTCGGCGTCGTAGTGCCGTACGAGTTCGTCGGCCTCTTCGGAGGTGTTGGCGACGAGCCGGTCGGCGGCGCGCACGATCTGGGTCTCGCCGATGACGCGGGCGGCGGGCTCGGGGGTGTCTCCGGAGGCGAGCGCCGCGTTCTTGACCTTGGCCATGGTGTGCATGGCGTGGACGAGCGGGGTGCCCCAGCGCTCGGCGGCGAGCCAGCCGACGTGGCCGCTGAGCCAGTAGTGCGAGTGCACGAGGTCGTAGTGGCCGGGGCGGTGGCCCGCCCAGGCGAGCATGACGCCGTGCGTGAAGGCGCACAGCTGGGCGGGGAGCTCCTCCTTGGCCAGGCCCTCGTAGGGGCCCGCGTCCACGTGGCGCACGAGGACGCCGGGGGCGAGCTCGACGACGGGCGGCAGCGCTCCCGTGGTGGCGCGGGTGAAGATCTCGACCTCGATGTTGATCTCGGCGAGACGCTTGGCGAGCTCCACGATGTAGACGTTCATGCCGCCCGCGTCGCCGGTGCCGGGCTGGTGCAGCGGCGAGGTGTGCACGCTGAGCATGGCGATGCGGCGGGGGCGGCGGGGCGTACCGGGAAGGCGCAGTCGGGCGGGCGCCGACGGGGCCGCTGGGAAGCGACGCCCGAGCCTGGTCACGTAGTGGCTCACGTGGCGGTCCTCCTTGGCCTTGGCAGCGGCGTCCTGGATCTCGTACGGCGGGCGCGGCGATATGGAGGGCGTACGAGGTCCTCTGAGGACGGCAACACCGGAACTTTCGCCTCCATTTCCTCTTTGCCAAAGCATTACCTTGGGGGTCTCAACCGTAGCCCTTGCTTACGCTTGCCCCATGTCCCCCCGCGCACCCCGTTCCCCCAGCTCCGCGGCTCGCCCCGTGGGAACCGTGACGCGCGGGACGACCAACCCCAACCGCCTGCGCCGCATGGACCGCTGGATCGCCGCCGCCCACGGCGCCGCGCTCCGCCGCGCCGCCGACCCGCTCGCCGTCGACCTCGGCTACGGCGCCGCCCCCTGGACCGCCGTCGAGCTGCTGCTGCGGCTGCGCACCGCCGCCCCGCACGCGCGCGTGGTGGGCATCGAGATCGACCCGGCGCGGGTCGCGGCGGCGCGCCCGTACGAACGGGAGGGGCTCTCCTTCCGGCACGGCGGCTTCGAGGTGCCGCTGCCCGCGCGCCCGGTCCTCATCCGCGCCGCGAACGTGCTGCGCCAGTACGACGAGGGCGAGGTCGCCGCCGTCTGGGAGCGGCTGTGCGCACGGCTCGCCCCCGGCGGGCTGCTCGTCGAGGGGACCTGCGACGAGATCGGGCGACGGCACGTCTGGGTCGCGCTCGGCCCCGAAGGCCCGCGCACGGTGACCTTCGCGGCCCGGCTCGCCTCCCTGGAGCGCCCCTCCGACCTGGCCGAGCGGCTGCCCAAGGCGCTGATCCACCGGAACGTGCCGGGCGAGCCGGTGCACGCCTTCCTGCGCGACTTCGACCGGGCGTGGGCGGCGGCCGCCCCGTACGCGTCGTACGGGGCGCGGCAGCGGTGGATCCGGTCGGTACGCGACCTGCGGGCCGACTGGCCGGTCGTGGACCGCGGTGCGCGGTGGCGGCAGGGCGAAGTGACGGTGCGCTGGGAGGCGCTCGCGCCGCGCGGGGCGTGAGGCGCGCCCGGGGCGTACGACTCACGGGGTGTGAGGCGCCCTTCTCTGACTTCAGGTAGCTGATCGCCTGGCGCGCGGCATGGCCCGCGACTGGAGCACAGGCCCGGCCGGGGGCCAGGTTGCGCGAGGGGAGTGGAGCGAGGCGCCCTGACGCGGGGGAGAGCGTTAAGGTCTTGGCTGAATACCTTGGCCATTCGGATCTTGGCCTGACGCTTCGCGTCTACGAACACCCCATGTGTCCAGCCGCGAGCGCTCCCACAAGGCAGTCGAGAACATTTACGATTACCTGGAGTTGGAGGAGGCTCTTTCAAAATTCGGAGGCGCGCGACACTCCCTATTGTGCATGCGTGCACGCGCAATGTGCACGCATGCACAAAGCTTGCCGAGGGGCGATGTAGGAAGCATAGGATGGGCTCCTCTATCGGCTTCACCTAGCAGCTCCTGAGGTCTGAGCCCCAGCTCGGAGCGCTCTGGAGCGCCTCGTTCCAGATTTATGGACGGCGCGCCTACGAATTGAGTCAGGCGCTAGATGCACCCATTTTTCGCTAGCGAAGAATGGAGGCCCAGGATCGCCTGATGATCACGAAGTTCAATCGTCCTGCGGGTTTGTTGAGCGAGCGGAAGCTGTGGGAAGGTCTCACCGCATACGAACGTTGCTTACCCCGGAGCGGAATTCTTTCACTTCCGCTTCCGGAAACCACTTGATCAATAACCCGATACGGACGGAGGCCATATGGTCCCGCGCACAGGCGTGACCGTCGACATCTGCCCACGCGACCTGCCGATCGCGCTCATCGGCGCCGGAGGAGGTGCGCTCGCCCTCTGGGCGCAGGCTCCGGTCGAGATCGCCATCCCTGTGGTGCTGCTGATCGTGCTCGACGTCCGGGTTCGGCGCATGCGCCGGAGCACCTGACGGCCCAGCGACGGCCCCAGAGCAGCAGCAAGGCCCCCACCGGCGAGGAAACCGCAGGTGGGGGCCTGGAACGCGTGGGCCTACTTCTTCTTGCCCTGGTTCTTCACGGCCTCGATCGCGGCCTTCGCTGCCTCCGGGTCGAGGTACGTGCCGCCCGGGTTCAGGGGCTTGAAGGCGGCGTCCAGGTCGTAGGCGAGGGGGATGCCGGTGGGGATGTTCAGGCCCGCGATGTCGGCGTCGGAGATGCCGTCGAGGTGCTTGACCAGGGCGCGGAGGCTGTTCCCGTGGGCGGCGACCAGGACGGTGCGGCCGGCCAGGAGGTCGGGGACGATGCCGTCGTACCAGTAGGGGAGCATGCGGACGACGACGTCCTTCAGGCACTCCGTGCGGGGGCGCAGCTCCGGCGGGATGGAGGCGTAGCGCGGGTCGTCCGACTGGGAGAACTCGGTGCCGTCCTCCAGGGCGGGCGGCGGGGTGTCGTAGGAGCGGCGCCAGAGCATGAACTGCTCCTCACCGAACTCGGCGAGGGTCTGGGCCTTGTCCTTGCCCTGGAGGGCGCCGTAGTGGCGCTCGTTCAGGCGCCAGGAGCGGTGGACCGGGATCCAGTGGCGGTCCGCGGACTCCAGCGCGAGCTGGGCCGTGCGGATGGCGCGCTTCTGGAGCGAGGTGTGGACGACGTCGGGCAGCAGGCCCGCGTCCTTGAGCAGCTCGCCGCCGCGGACCGCCTCCTTCTCGCCCTTCTCGTTGAGGTTGACGTCCACCCAGCCGGTGAACAGGTTCTTCGCGTTCCATTCGCTCTCGCCGTGGCGGAGGAGGATCAGCTTGTACGGTGCGTCGGCCATGCCCACGAGCGTAATGGAACTCCGGAGGGGGCCGCGTCCCGGAGCGATTGACGCTACCTGTCAAATGAGTAGTCCGCAGGAGCCGCGGTTGCGTAAGTTGTGACTGCTGTTCCTGGTACTTACATGCCCGATCGCCGCGGCGGCCGGGCCCGCACCGCCCCGGGGGTCCTCGCATGCCGCTCACCGCCGCAAGACGCGCCGTCAAGGAATCCGTGTCGGGCCTGCCACCGGCGTTCTGGTGGCTGTGGACCAGCACCCTGGTGAACCGCCTCGGGGCCTTCGTCTCCACGTTCCTGGCGATCTACCTGACCCTGGAGCAGGGCTACTCGGCCACGTACGCGGGCCTCGTCGCGGCCCTGCACGGGCTCGGCGGAGTGGTGTCCTCCCTCGGCGCGGGCGTCCTGACCGACCGCCTGGGGCGGCGGCCCACGCTGCTCATCGCGCAGACGTCCACGGGCCTGTCCGTGGCGCTGCTCGGGTTCATGACCCACCCGGTGGCCATCGCGGCGGTGGCCTTCCTCGTGGGCATGGCGAGCAACGCCTCGCGGCCCGCCGTGCAGGCGATGATGGCCGACATCGTCCGGCCCGAGGACCGCGTCCGCGCCTTCTCGCTGAACTTCTGGGCCATCAACCTCGGCTTCGCCATCTCCTCGGCCGCCGCGGGCTTCATCGCCTCGTACAGCTATCTCGCGGGCTTCCTCCTGGAGGCCGCGATGACCCTCGCGTGCGCGGCCGTCGTCTTCGTGAAGCTCCCGGAGTCGCGGCCCGCGCCCGGCGAGGGGGAGGCGGGTGAAGGGCCGGAGCCCGGGCTCGGCACGGTGCTGCGGGACGGCCGCTTCATGGGCGTCGTCGGGCTCTCCTTCCTGGTCGCGCTGATTTTCCAGCAGGCGTACGTGGGACTGCCGGTCGCGATGGGCGAGGCGGGCTTCAAGCCGAGCGACTACGGCATCGCGATCGCCTTCAACGGCGTCATGATCGTGCTCCTGCAGATCCCGGTGACGCGGTTCATCGAACACCGGGACCCGCAGCGCCTGCTGGTGCTCTCCTCGCTCGTGGCGGGGTACGGCTTCGCCCTCACGGCGTTCGCCGGGTCGGTCGGCCTCATCACCCTCACGGTGTGCCTGTGGACGCTCGCCGAGATCGTCAACGCCCCCACCCAGACGGGCCTGGTCGTCCGCCTCTCGCCGACGAACGCGCGCGGCCGCTACCAGGGCATGTACACCATGTCGTGGGCGGTCGCGGCGCTCGCGGCCCCGCTGATCTCCGGCTCCGTCATCGACCGCTTCGGCGCGGACTGGCTGTGGGGCTTCTGCGCGGTCGTGGGCACGGTCGCGGCCCTCGGGTACTGGGGCCTCATGCGCAACCTCCCGGACCCGGTGGCGTACGAGAGCGGGCCGCGGCCCGGCAGCGGCAGGGAGAAGGCGGCGGAGAAGGCCGACGCCAGCGGCTGAAAGCCCCCGGCCCGGCCGCTACGGTGACAGCAGTGCCGGGACCGTCCAGGGACCCCAGGGAGAGTGACCCGACCATGGCCGAACCACTGAAGACCTTCATCGGCGGCGAGGAGGTCGAGGTGCCCAACACGATCCCGGACATCCGCGCCGCCCTCCCCGAGGACCGGCGCGCGGACTTCGACCGCGCCATCAACGGGGCGGGGGTCGACGAGATCCACTCGGTGATGCGCCACTGGATGCTCCAGGCCGTGCCCGACCCCGAGGCCGAGGCCCTCCTCGACCGCCTCGCGGCCGACGAGGCCGAGAGGCGGAGCATCGCGTGAGCCGTCACCGGAGCCGGAGCTACCGGATCACTTACGCGCCGCCCGCCGACGACACCCTCGCCAAGATGGGCGACGCCGACCAGTTCCGGGCGGCGATGGAGCGCACCCTCGGCCGGGACCCCTACGGGCACGGTTCGACGGCCGTGGACCAGGAGCGGGACCGCAGGGAGGCGACGGTCGGCGGCGCGATCGTCCTCTACTACGTGTCGGGTTCGGTCCTGACGGTGACCGTCGTCCGCCTGGTCCCCTTCAGTTGAGTCCTGCCTTCAGCTGAGTTCCAGGGAGCGCTGGGCCTCGTACAGATTCCGGGGACGTACGGCACCGGGTGAACCGTAGGCCTCGATGCGGGAGGCGAGCTCTCCGGAGAAGTCCGGTACGTCGATCTGGTCGAACTCCCGCACAAGGGAGATGCCGACCGTGGCGCTGTACGGTGCGATGTCGTCAATTTTGATCAGTCCGGCGCGCTGGTTGCTGACGGTGACGTTCCAGTGGGTGAACCGGGCGCCGTAGAGGGGCCCGGCGCTGGCGTCGCCGCCGTGCCGCCCGTCGTTGTTGACGACGATCTCCGTGCGGACGTTCGCGAACGGCATGCCCCGGTGCGTGTCGAAGGTGCCCGTCTCCATGCGGCCGCGCGACCAGACGTTGTACGAGGACAGCCCCTCCACGTTGATGCCGTGCAGCTGCGTCCCCGGGGGCGCGGGCACGGTCCGCCGCTCGACGCGGAAGTCCTCGATCAGGTTGTCGTGCGAGCCCTCGCGGCAGAAGTACGGGTGGTGCGCGCCGCGCCCGCCGACGGAGGTGCGGCGCAGGGTGCAGGCGGACGCGGCAACGAGCCCGAAGCCGTTGTCCACGTGCCGCACGCGCACGTCGTCGGCCCAGCAGTCGTACGCGCACTGGAAGGCGACGCCGTTGAACCCCTTGTCGAGGAGGTGTGGCGACTGCGGCGTCTCCATGGCCTCCAGGGTGAGCCCTTCGACGCCGGAGCCGGTGAGGGCGGTGACGTGGGTGGTGAGCAGCGGATTCCACTCGGGCCGCACGTCGAGCGGGAGCGGCCGCTCAAGGGTGACCGCGCGCCCGTGCACCTCGGTGACCCGTACGGGCCACTCGTAGGGGACGTACGAGGTCAGCTTCGTCTTGTCGTCCCAGGAGTACGCCTCGGGGCCCGGGCCGCCGCCCGCCATGTGCTCCAGGAGGGTGTGGCCGCGGTCGTCGGCGAGGCGGAGGAGGACGAGGTCGCCGGGGCGCACGCGCGCGGGGTCCGCGACGCGCACGGTCCGGTCGCCGCGGCGGGCGGGGGAGAGGGCGGTGAGGCCGCGCCACTGGTCCCGCCGGTTTCCGGTCCACCCCTCGAAGGGCCACTGCCCGGCCCGGATCGCGGCGACGAGGGAGTCCCAACGCTCCTGCGGGCACAGCCAGATGAGCCCTCCGGCCCAGGACCAGCTGGACTTGTCCCCGCCGTAGCGGCTGCCGTAGGGGCCGATCAGCTCGGTGAGGTGGCGGGTGGCGACGAGCGTGGTGCGGCCGCTGCCCGCGCCGCGCAGCACGACGTCGTCGTGCGCGATCCGGACGACGCCGTCGATCCGGTACGTGCCGGGTTCGAGCTGGACCGTGCCCCCGCCGGCCCTTCCGGCGGCGGCGAGGGCACGGTTGATCGCGGGCGCGGCGTCCGCCCCTGCGTCGGGGCGGCGGACGGGGAAGACGGCGCGCGGCCTTCGAAAGCGGCGCTCGCCCCCTCGGTACCCGGCGCGGCCCACGTAGGGGATCTGCGGGTGGGCGTAAGGGTTCCGGGCGAACTCCCGCCAGAGCGCGGCCGGGTGGGGCTCCCCGGCCGCGGCGGGCCCGGCCCCGGTCGCGGCGGCGGTCGCGACGGCGAGGGCTCCGCCCAGGACACCGCGTCTGCTGAGGTTGGGCATGGGGCCCTCATCTCCTCGCGGGTGTTTATGTGGATGAACGAGGTTCACGTCCGCGTCGAGCGGGAGCATGGCACGGCACCGCACCGCGCGGGAACCCCTCGGTGCGGCTCAGATCCATGAACGGCCACTAACGGGCCCTGCCGGGCGGGCAGTTCGCAGAAGGGAGGGGGTTGCACGGAGGGCGGCGAGCGGCGCTCGGGGGGCTGAGCGCGCGTACGTGCGCCGTTGACGCGCCCCGTTGCCCGGTGCATGGAATGGAGAGCAGGCAGTACGTCTCACGCCTTCGAGGAGGAGACCATGGCTGAATCCCCTGAGCGCGACACCTGTATGAGCGGTTGCCAGTGCGGTCCGGGCTGCAGTTGCGGCTGCCAGTCGGGTGGGCCTTGCCAGTGTGGCGGCGGCTGCGGCTGACGCTCCGCTGGGCTTAGCGGAGGGCGCCGGGCCCGGGGCCCGGCGCCCATCCCCCGGGCCAAGCCCGTCCAAGGGGTCAGGCCCGTCCAAGGGGTCAGGCCCGTCCAAGGGGTCAGGCACGTCCCAGGGGTCAGGCCCCCTCCACAGCCGTGCTGCCCGGCTGCAGCTCATCCGCGTGCTCGCCCGTCACCAGGTACACCACCCGGTTGGCCACGGACACCGCATGGTCCGCGAACCGCTCGTAGTAGCGGCCGAGCAGCGTCACGTCGACCGCGGTCTCGATGCCGTGCTTCCAGCGGTCGTCCATGAGGTGCTGGAAGAGCGTGCGGTGCAGCAGGTCCATCTCGTCGTCGTCCTGCTCCAGCTGGAGCGCCAGGTCGACGTCCTTGGTGATGATGACCTCCGCCGCCTTGGCCATCAGGCGCTGCGCGAGCTGGCCCATCTCCAGGATGGTCGCGTGCAGGTCGCGCGGCACCGGCGACTCCGGGAAGCGCAGCCGCGCGAGCTTCGCCACGTGCTGGGCGAGGTCGCCGGACCGCTCCAGGTCGGCGCTCATCCGCAGCGAGGTCACGACGATGCGCAGGTCGGTGGCCACCGGCTGCTGGCGGGCCAGCAGTGCTATCGCGCGGGCCTCCAGGTCGTGCTGGAGGTCGTCGACCTTCTGGTCGGCGGCGATCACGGTCTCCGCGAGCTTCAGGTCCGCGTCGAGCATGGCCGTGGTGGCGCGCCCGATCGCCGACCCGACGAGACGGGCCATCTCGACCAGTCCCTCGCCGATCGAGTCAAGTTCCTCGTGGTACGCGTCACGCATCTGGCTGTCCCTCTCTCGTACGTCACAGGGGCGGGCCCCTACGTCATCAGGGGTTCTCCCCTACGCTCCCACGGTGTGGTGCGCACGCGTCCGTTACCGGCATCACAAGTGAATCGCCCCTGTCCTCCAGGTGAACGGTGGGATACGCCCCCTGCGCCCCGGAACGAACCGCTCCGCCGACCCGGCCACCCAAAATGAACCATCACTGTCCCCTCGGTGAACTCTGAGCGACGACTGTTCGAGGGGCCACTCGGATGGCTGTGGCTGGTGCTCCGACCACGCATAACCTTGGAGGCATGGACGTGAACGCGGCGGTCGCCGCAGCGGCAGCGATCGCCGGGGTGTGCACCGGTGTCATCGCCATGCTGGCGTTCCGCTGGAGCGAACGCGACCAGAAACGCCCCACTAGGACTTCCCTGCACACCGACCCCGTACTCCCACCCGGCGTCGACACCGTGCTCTCGGTGCTGCGCTCATCCGCCGTCGTGCTCGACGAGGCGGACAGCGTGGTCAAGGCCAGCTCGGCCGCGTACGCGCTCGGTCTCGTACGCGGCGGGAAACTGGCCGTCGAGCCCATGCTCCAGATGGCCAGGGACACCCGGCGCGACGGCGAGATACGGCAGGTCGAGCTGGACCTGCCGCGCCGCGGCACCGGCAGGGGCGACGCCCTCGCGGTCTCCGCGCGCGTGGCCCCGCTGGGCTCCCGGCTCGTCCTGCTGCTCGTCGAGGACCTCACCGAGGCCCGCCGCATCGAGGCCGTGCGCCGCGACTTCGTGGCGAACGTGAGCCATGAGCTGAAGACCCCGGTCGGCGCCCTCAGCCTCCTCTCCGAGGCCGTCATGGACGCCGCCGACGACCCCGAGGCCGTCGAGCGCTTCGCGGGCCGGATGCAGAACGAGGCGACCCGCCTGACCAACCTCGTGCAGGAGCTGATCGACCTCTCCCGGGTGCAGAACGACGACCCCCTGGAGGACGCCGAGCCGGTCCGCGTGGACGAGCTCGTCGCCGAGGCGATCGACCGCTGCCGCCACCAGGCGGGCACGAAGCAGATCACGATGGCCGCGGGCGGCACCGCCGACCTGCACGTCTGGGGCAACCGCGGCCAGCTGGCCGCCGCCCTCGGCAACCTCGTGGAGAACGCCGTGAACTACTCGCCCGCCCGCACCCGCGTGGGCATAGCGGCCCGGCGGGTCAACGCCCCCGGCGGGGACCTCATCGAGGTCGCGGTCACGGACCAGGGCATTGGCATCTCGGACAAGGACAAGGAGCGCATCTTCGAGCGCTTCTACCGCGTCGACCCGGCCCGCTCCCGCGCCACCGGCGGTACGGGCCTCGGCCTCGCCATCGTCAAGCACGTGGCGGCCTCGCACGCCGGGGAGGTCACCGTGTGGAGCTCGGAGGGACAGGGCTCCACCTTCACCCTGCGCCTGCCCGAGGCGGGCGCGACCCGCGAGCGCGGAGCCGGGCACGGCTTCGGCGACGAGGGCGCGCGCCAGGGCGCCAGGCCCGACGACACAACCGCATACGAACCCATTCCTGCCGCCCCGGAGGTCCTTCCGTGACCCGAGTGCTCGTCGTCGAGGACGAGGAATCCTTCAGCGACGCCCTGTCGTACATGCTCCGCAAGGAGGGCTTCGAGGTCGCGATCGCGGCCACCGGCCCGGACGGACTCGACGAATTCGAGCGCAATGGCGCCGACCTCGTCCTGCTCGACCTGATGCTGCCGGGCCTGCCCGGCACGGAGGTCTGCCGCCAGCTGCGCAGCCGCTCCAACGTCCCGGTGATCATGGTCACCGCCAAGGACAGCGAGATCGACAAGGTCGTCGGACTCGAAATAGGAGCCGATGACTACGTCACCAAGCCGTTCTCGTCGCGTGAGCTGGTCGCCCGCATCCGCGCGGTCCTGCGCCGCAGGGGCGAGCCGGAGGAGGTCACCCCGCAGGCCCTGGAGGCGGGCCCGGTCCGCATGGACGTCGACCGGCACGTCGTCACGGTCTCCGGCTCCAAGGTCGACCTGCCCCTCAAGGAGTTCGACCTCCTGGAGATGCTGCTGCGCAACGCGGGCCGCGTCCTGACCCGCATGCAGCTCATCGACCGCGTCTGGGGCGCCGACTACGTGGGCGACACCAAGACCCTCGACGTCCACGTCAAGCGCCTGCGCGCCAAGATCGAGCCAGACCCCGGCGCCCCCCGCTACTTGGTGACGGTACGAGGCCTGGGCTACAAGTTCGAGCCGTAAACCCCCGCGGGAGCGCCCCAAAGGGGCGCGGGGAACTGCGCGCCCAGCCACACACGGCCCGCAGGTCGGAACAACAGCACGTACGGGAGAGGGCGGGAACCCCAAAGGGTTCCCGCCCTCTCCCGTACGTGCGCGGCCTCAGTGCCCCGCGGCCTCGTGCGAGGCCCCCGCATCGGCGTCCGCCCCGTTAGCCGGGGCCCCCGCCTCACCGGAAGGGTTGCCCGACGGAGCCCCAGAGGCCCCCTCAGACGGCTTCCCGGACGGCTTGCCAGAGGGAGAGCCAGAGGGCTTACCGGAGGGCTTCCCGGAAGGGGAGCCGGACGGCTTGGCGTCCGGCGCCTTCGGCAGCTCGCTAGGCCCCCACTTCTCGAAGTAGCTCTCGGCGGGCACGACGAACGACTTCAGCTTGACGGCGCCGGTCTTGTCGAAGGCGAAGGTCACAGGCTGCGCGTTGCCGTCCTTGACGGCCTCGCGGCTGCTCGGCAGGACGGCGGACGCGTTGTCCTTGCCGCCGATGACGACGGAGCCGTGGGCCGGGATGACCAGGCCGCCGCCCTTGCCCTTCTTGCCGGGGCGGTCGCCCTTGGCGGGGCTCAGGGCGGCCTTCTTGCCCGTGCCGTCGACCGTGATCGACTCCAGGGTCTGGGCGGTGCGGCCGTTGTTGAAGACGGTCGCGGAGATCACCGCGGGACCGGTCGACTCGCGGTCCGGCTGCGTGATGATCATGGCGTTCTGGATCTTGATGTCGCCGACGGCGGTCGCCGCGTTGTCCGGCTTGATCTCGATCGTCTGGGCGTTGTTCCCGGCACCGCAAGCGGTGAGCGAGGCGAGCGAGATCGCGAGGGCGGTGGCGGCGATGGCGCCGCGTCGAAGGCTGCGGCTCACGGCGGCGGCAACTCCTTGAACGTGGGCGATACGGGCGGGCGGTTGCCCTAAGGGTGTGTCAGCGCGCTTAGGTTACCGAGCCGTTCCCGCACCGCGGCACCCGACCCGCCCCTACGTGCCACCAACCTCCGGCGCCTCCACCGCCCCACGCTTCCCATTGGCCTCACGTTTCGGCATTCGTATAACCACGTCAGTGGTGTCCCGGGGATTTCCCGTAAGGAATGCGGGGTGGGCCGGAAATTGATCAGCGTCCGGGTCGTCGCCGTATCGCGGTCGTATCGCCGCCGTATCGGCAAGCGCATCGGAGCGCGGTTCCGGCGCATGGGGCGCCCGCGCTTCTTGATCAATTCTGGATTCGCTCCCGCGCGGCCCGCACTTCGCCGCTCACCGGCGGGCGTACACGTGTCCCCGGTCACCGAACGGAGTAGCGGAAGTTCACCTGAGGGAACCCGGCAAACCGGGACGTTCGTCCCCTTGGGGCGCTCTCGCGGGGTGTGTAACGTGGGCGTTTCACCGTCGCCGGAGAGCGGCTCCGACCTGCGAATACCCCCTTCCGCAGCCGGTCCGCAGCACGTTCCTGTTGCTGTTGTCAAGCCCCGAGATATGCCCTGACCTGCGAAAACGCCATTCAGAAGACGCCGTATCCGTGTTACCCTGGATAGCCACGGAAGGGGTACCTGTCACATGACGTTCAAGGTTGGCGACACCGTGGTCTATCCCCATCACGGGGCCGCGCTGATCGAGGCCATCGAAACTCGTCAGATCAAAGGCGTGGACAAGACCTACTTGGTGCTGAAGGTCGCCCAGGGCGACTTGACGGTACGTGTGCCAGCGGACAACGCGGAGTTCGTCGGTGTGCGTGATGTGGTCGGCCAGGACGGCCTGGACCGGGTCTTCGAAGTACTGCGCGCGCCGTACGCCGAAGAGCCCACGAACTGGTCGCGTCGCTACAAGGCAAATCTCGAGAAGCTCGCCTCCGGCGACGTCATCAAGGTCGCGGAAGTAGTCCGTGACCTGTGGCGCCGGGAGCGGGAGCGCGGGCTGTCCGCCGGAGAGAAGCGCATGCTCGCCAAGGCCCGTCAGATCCTGGTGAGCGAGCTCGCGCTCGCGGAGAACACGAACGAGGACAAGGCCGAGGCCCTGCTCGACGAGGTCCTCGCGTCCTGACGACCGAAGCCGTCGCTCCGGCGCGTGCGGACACCGCCCCACCTGGGTGCACGTCCGGAATGGTCGCGTCCGGAATGATTCCGGGATGAAGGAACTGCCGCAGTGCCCGCCGACCCCTGAGGGGTGTCGCCGGGCACTGCGGCATGTTCGTACCCAAATGCGTACCCAACAGCGCTCGTACGCACGTCAAGGCTCTTGCACGCACATCGCCGCACGCACATCACGCTCGGGACGCACGCACATCACGCTCGGGATCCGGGGCCCGGCCACGCCCTGTCGTCCCCCGGACTTCACCGGCGGTTGGCGGGCACGGAAAGATCCCCCGGTACTTTGGCGTGCCGGGCTCGGGCAGCTGGCTCGACC
Source organism: Streptomyces sp. NPDC053474 (assembly GCF_044544845.1). Classification (NCBI taxonomy): domain Bacteria; kingdom Bacillati; phylum Actinomycetota; class Actinomycetes; order Kitasatosporales; family Streptomycetaceae; genus Streptomyces; species Streptomyces sp. NPDC053474. The sequence goes on along the minus strand of NZ_JBITXV010000005.1, from coordinate 451,941 downwards.
AGATGTCACGGAAGGGTCCGGTCAAGGCGTCGCGCCCGGCACGGTGTGGCCATACCCATGTCGCCCGAGCGCACAAACCTGAACGGAACCGATGTCTGACGTAACCTCTCGCACCGCGGCCGTGATCCCCGCCGCGGGCCGCGGCGTACGCCTCGGCCCCGGTGCTCCCAAGGCCCTGCGCGCCCTCAACGGCACGCCGATGCTCGTCCACGCCGTGCGCGCCCTGGCCGCCTCGCGCGCCGTCGCGCTCGTCGTGGTCGTCGCCCCGCCGGACGGCGCCACCGAGGTCAAGACGCTGCTCACCGACCACGCGCTGCCCGAGCGCACCGACGTCGTCGTCGTGCCCGGCGGCGCCACCCGCCAGGAGTCGGTGAAACTCGGCCTCGACGCGCTCCCGCCGGACGTCGACGTCGTCCTCGTGCACGACGCGGCCCGCCCGCTCGTGCCCGTCGACACCGTCGACACCGTCATCGAGACCGTCCGCGACGGGGCGCCCGCCGTGGTGCCCGCGCTGCCGCTCGCCGACACCGTCAAGGAGGTCGAGCCCGGTGCGCCGGGGGCGCCCGAGCCGGTCCTCGCCACGCCCGAGCGCGCGCGGCTGCGCGCCGTGCAGACGCCCCAGGGCTTCGATCGCGCCACCCTGGTCCGCGCCCACGAGGCCGACGTCGTCGGCGAGGGCGCCACGGACGACGCCGGGCTCGTCGAGCGGCTCGGCGAGCCGGTCGTGCTCGTCCCCGGCCACGAGGAGGCGTTCAAGGTGACCCGCCCCCTCGACCTCGTGCTCGCCGAGGCCGTACTCGCCCGCAGGAGGGCCAACGATGGCTTCTGAACCGCTGCCGTACCCGCTGCCGCAGGTCGGCGTCGGCACCGACATCCACGCCTTCGAGGACGGCCGCGAGCTGTGGTGCGCCGGGCTCAAGTGGGAGGGCGAGGGGCCCGGGCTCGCCGGGCACTCCGACGCGGACGTCGTCGCGCACGCCGCGTGCAACGCGCTGTTCTCCGCCGCCGGGCTCGGCGACCTCGGCGCCCACTTCGGCACCGGCAGGCCCGAGTGGGCCGGGGCCTCGGGGCTCACGCTGCTCACCGAGGCCGCGCGGATCGTCCGCGCGGCCGGTTTCACCATCGGCAACGTCTCCGTCCAGGTGATCGGGGACCGGCCGAAGATCGGCAAGCGCCGCGAGGAGGCCCAGAAGGTCCTCTCGGACGCGGTCGGCGCCCCGGTCTCCGTCTCCGGCGCCACCACGGACGGCCTCGGCTTCCCCGGCCGCGGCGACGGGCTCGTCGGCATCGCCACGGCGCTGGTGGTCCGTACGGGCTGATCCGTACGGGCTGAGAGGGGGCCGAAACCCGCCCCGCCCCGTGGTGCGGAACAGCGGGATCCGATAGGGGTACGACTCGTCCAGCGATCAACCAGGCCGAGGAGCGAAGCCATGTCCGCCACCCTGTCGGAAGACCTCAAATCCCTGCTCGACACGCCCGTGTTCGTCACCGTCGCCACCATCCAGCCCGACGGCAGCCCCCAGCTCTCACCGGTCTGGGTGAAGCGCGACGGCGACGACCTCCTCATCTCCACCACCATCGGGCGGCAGAAGGAGCGGAACCTGCGCCGCGACCCGCGCGTCACGGTGCTCTTCCAGCCCTTCGACGCGCCGTACACCTACGCGGAGATCCGCGGCACCGCCGAGATCACCACCGAGGGCGGCCAGGAGCTGATCGACGAGCTGTCGCGGAAGTACACGGGCAAGGACTACGCCGACTTCAACCCGGCGTCCAAGGACGACGCACAGCGCGTGGTCGTCCGCGTGACGCCCCGCAAGGTCGTCGGCCGCATCTGACCGGACCGGGCGACTCCGGGCCGCCGTCCGGACGGCTCCCGGGGGCACCGACATCACAGTTGTGTGCCCCGCGCCCCCATGGGGCGCGGGGCACTGTCCCGCGCCCACTACCCTGGAGTGGTGACGATTCGCCTGTACGACACCAGCGCCCGGCAGATCCGTGACTTCCAGCCCCTGACCCCGGGCTGTGTCTCGATCTACCTGTGTGGTGCCACGGTGCAGGCGGCCCCGCACATCGGGCACATCAGGTCGGGCCTCAACTTCGACATCATGCGCCGCTGGTTCGCGTACCGCGGCTACGACGTGACGTTCGTCCGCAACGTCACGGACATCGACGACAAGATCATCCGGAAGTCGGCGGACCAGGACCGCCCCTGGTGGTCCATCGGCTACGAGAACGAGCGCGCCTTCAACGACGGCTACGACGCCCTCGGCTGCCTCCCGCCCACCTACGAGCCGCGCGCCACCGGCCACGTCACCGAGATGGTCGAGATGATGCGCGGCCTCATCGAGCGCGGCCACGCCTATGAGGCCGACGGCAGCGTCTACTTCGACGTGCGCTCCTGGCCGCGGTACCTGGAGCTGTCGCGCCAGGACCTGGACAAGATGCAGCAGCCCAGCGAGGAAGGCATCACCGGCAAGCGCGACCCGCGCGACTTCGCCATGTGGAAGGCCGTCAAGCCGGGCGAGCCCGCCTGGGACACGCCCTTCGGCCCCGGCCGCCCCGGCTGGCACCTGGAGTGCTCGGCCATGGCGCACAAGTACCTGGGCAGCGCCTTCGACATCCACGGCGGCGGCATCGACCTGATCTTCCCGCACCACGAGAACGAGATCGCGCAGGCCAAGGCCTTCGGCGACGACTTCGCGACGTACTGGGTGCACAACGCCTGGGTCACCATGAGCGGCGAGAAGATGTCCAAGTCGCTCGGCAACTCGGTGCTCGTCTCCGAGATGGTCAAGCGCTGGCGCCCCATCGTCCTGCGCTACTACCTGGGCACCCCGCACTACCGCTCGATGATCGAGTACAGCGAGGAGGCCCTGCGCGAGGCCGAGGCGGCGTTCGCCCGCATCGAGGGCTTCACGCAGCGCGTGGTGGAGCTGGCCGGGGGCGTCGTGGAGCCCGCGGCCGAGGTGCCGCCCGCGTTCGCCGACGCGATGGACGACGACCTGGGCGTCCCGCAGGCGCTCGCGATCGTGCACACCACGGTCCGGCAGGGCAACTCCGCGCTCGCCGCGGACGACAAGGAGGCCGCCGTCGCGCGGCTCGCCGAGGTGCGGGCCATGCTGGGCGTCCTCGGCCTCGACCCGCTCGACCCGCACTGGGCGGCGGCCACCGGCGAGGGCTCGGGCGACGAGCTGCACGGCGTGGTCGACGCCCTGGTCCGGCTCGTGCTCGACCAGCGCGAGGCCGCGCGCGGCCGCAAGGACTGGGCCACCGCCGACGCCATCCGCGACCAGCTCGCCCAGGCGGGCCTCGCCATCGAGGACAGCCCGTCGGGGCCGCGCTGGACGCTCGGCTCCCGCTAGCGGGACCCCGCGAATGTGCCGCCCGGCGCGCCGGGCGGCACACTGCATTGCAGAGACATACGTACGTAACCCGAGGAACAGGTAGGTCATGGCCGCTCACAACCGCCGCATGTCCGGCAAGAAGGGCGCGCAGGTCGGCAGCGGCGGCAAGCGGCGCCGGGCCCTCGAGGGCAAGGGGCCGACGCCGCCCGCCGAGATGCGCAAGGGGCATGCCAAGCAGCGCCTCGCGCAGGCCCAGGCGCGGCGCGCACAGGGCCGCCCGCAGCAGCGCCGTGGTGGCCCCAAGGGCACGGCCGAGATGGTCGTCGGCCGCAACCCGGTGTTCGAGGCGCTGCGGGACGGCGTGCCCGCGACCACGCTGTACGTCCAGCAGTTCATCGACAACGACGAGCGCGTCCGTGAGGCCATCCAGCTCGCCGGTGAGCGCGGTGGCATCCACCTGATGGAGGCCCCGCGGCCCGAGCTGGACCGCATGACCAACGGCCTCAACCACCAGGGCCTCGTGCTCCAGGTGCCGCCGTACGAGTACGCGCACCCGGAGGACCTCGCCGCGGCCGCGTACGACCAGGGCGAGGACCCGCTGATCGTCGCGCTCGACGGCGTGACGGACCCGCGGAACCTGGGCGCCGTGGTGCGGTCCGTGTCCGCCTTCGGCGGCCACGGCGTGGTCGTGCCCGAGCGCCGGGCGGCCGGGATGACGGCGGGCGCGTGGAAGACGTCCGCCGGTACGGCCGCGCGCACGCCGGTGGCGCGGGCCACCAACCTCACGCGGGCGCTCGAGGCGTACAAGAAGGCGGGCATCGCGGTCGTCGGCCTGGCCGCCGACGGGGAGCACGAGATCGGCGAGCTCGACGCCCTGGAGGGCCCGGTCGTCATCGTCGTCGGCAGCGAGGGCAAGGGCCTCTCGCGCCTGGTCGGCGAGACCTGCGACTTCCGCGTGCGGATCCCGATGCCGGGCGGGGCCGAGTCCCTGAACGCGGGCGTGGCCGCGGGCGTGGTGCTCTACGAGGCGGCCCGCCGCAGGCGCTGACCCTCCCGGCGTCGCCCCGCGGGGGGCGGGGAAAGGTGGGGGTTTGACGGGGTCCGGACAGATCCGGGCGGTCAAGGCAGTGTCCAAACCTCCCGTCACTCGGTTAGATGAGTGTGGACACCAGAACACCCCGCACACCCACGGGGGGACGCTCGTCAGGGTTCGACGACACTCCCGCGCTGAGCATGGTGAAGGTGCCCTGCGACCCCGCGCAGGTCATCGTCAATCACGCGAGCTTCCGCGTCCAGCTGCCCCCGGCAGGGCGGACCCCGTCGCCGCGCGTCGCCCGCCATGTGAGCGCCGCCGAGGAGACCGTGCGCATGCCCGCGGTGGGCGCGGCGGGCGGCGGGGCGCGGCGGCGCGCTCCGGTCGTCTGGAGCGGCAAGTCCGAGCCGGGTGACCCCGGCGCGGGCGGGCTGTTGCAGGCCGTGCGCGGCAGCGGGGTGCGCCGCGCGGCGGACCTGACGGCGGGCGGCGATCCGCAGGGCACCCGTGTCGGCTACGACGACGCCGGAGCCACCCAGGTCATCCCGCGCGTCGACGTCGACGATCCGTACGGCGACACCGTGCAGACCCCCGCCGTCGGCGGCGGCGACCACGGCCCTACCCGGCTCCTGCCGCAGATGCGCATGCCGGGCAGCGTCGACGACGAGGCGCACGCCGACGATCCGTACGACGACGGCTACGGGGACGAGGCCGCCGACTTCGCCGACGACGCGGCCGGGCGCCGCGCGGGGAAGTCGCCCAACGGCGTGCGGCACGCGTACTACCCGGGGCGCCGCCTCAACCTCGGCGTGGTGCTGCTCCCGCTGCGCGTCTTCCTCGGCTTCATCTCCATCTACGCGGGCATGGGCAAGCTCTGCGACCCCGTCTACTTCGACGGCGGCGAGCGCGGCTCCATGGTCAAGTGGCTGAACTCGCTGCACCCGTGGGCGCTCGCCGAGCCGCTGCGGGACTGGGCGCTCCAGCACCCCGTGGGCGCGGGCCTGGTCATCGCCTTCCTCCAGGTGATCGTCGGCGTCCTGACCGTGCTCGGGCTCTGGCAGCGGCTCGCCGCCGGGGTGGGGATGCTCCTGTCGATCGCGCTGCTCGTGACGGTGAGCTGGAAGACCGTCCCGGCGTACGACGCGCCCGACATCATCTATCTCGCCGCCTGGTCGCCGCTGATCATCGCGGGCGCCCCGGTGTACTCCGTCGACGCCCGGCTCGCCGGGGAGGCCTGGCGCACGCTCGGGCCGCGCGCCGCGCTGTGGGAGCTGCGCCGCCGGGTGCTGCGCAGGGGCGGGCTCATCGGCACCGTCGTGGTCGGCCTGACGCTGCTCATCGGCTCGCTGCTCGGCGGGGCGGTGCGGGACGCGGACCGCGTGACCGTGCCGGGGCCCGGCGAGGCGCCGCGCAACGAGCTGCCGGGCTCCCCGCTGCCGGGCGACCCGGACGGCAAGCGCGAGCGCCGCAGCGACCCGCGCCACCCCTCCGCCTCCGCGGGGACGCCGACGCAGGGCAGCACGGCGAGTCCCTCGCAGGAGGGCGCCACCGGCACGCCGGACGCGGCCCGCGAGTCGACGGGCAGCGTCAGCGGCACGGGCAGTCGGCCGAGCGCGACGCAGGGCACCGGCGAGCAGGCTCCGGCTCAGCAGCAGCCCGCGCCGACCCAGGAGCGGCCGCCCGCCGCCACCAGTGGCCCGACCTCCAGCGGCGGCACGGGCGGCGGCGCCGGGCCCAGCGGGGGTACGACCGGGGGCACCACGGGCGGTTCGGATGGCAGCACCGGCGGCAGTGGCGGCCGCCCTGGCCTGCTCGGCGGCGTGCTGGGCTGAGGCCGTCGTTAGCTGCAGGCCGTCTGTGGCTGGTCGCGCCCACGCGGCGGAGCCGCATATTGACTCAGCCCCGCGCCCCTTCGGGGCGCTGCCGCACTGCTCAGTGGTTCTGCGCGGCCAGTTCCTTGGCGGCCTCGGTGAGGTCCTTCGCGGTGTCGATGGCGCGCCAGTACGCGCCCTGCGGCAGCGGGAAGCCCGCGAGGCGCTTCTCCCGGGCCAGGCGCGGGAACGTGGTGCGCTCGTGGTCGCCGAGGTCAGGGAGCAGGGCGGTGAAGGCCGCGGAGAAGACGTACACGCCCGCGTTGATGAGGTACGGGGACGGCGGGGCCTCGATGAAGTCCGTGATGTGGCCGAACGCGTCGGTCTCGACGGCGCCCCAGGGGATGCGGGGGCGGGCGAGGGCGAGCGTGGCGGTGGCGTCCCGCTCGGCGTGGAAGGCCGCCATGTCGCGCAGCGAGAAGCGGGTCCAGATGTCGCCGTTCGTGGCGTACCACGGCTGGTCGGGCTTGGGCAGGTGGGCGGCCGCGTACTTGAGGCCGCCGCCGCGGCCCAGGGGCTCCGTCTCGACGACGGTGGTGACCTTCAGCGGCAGGTCGGCGCTCTCCAGCCAGTCCTGGAGGACCTCGGCGAGGTGGCCGCAGGAGACGACCGCGTCCGTCACGCCCTCGGCCGCGAGCCAGGCCAGCTGGTGGCCGATGATCGGGGTGCCCGTGCCGGGGATCTCGACCATGGGCTTGGGGCGATCATCGGTGTACGGGCGCAGCCGGGAACCCTGGCCGCCGGCCAGGACCACGGCCTGCGTGGGCTTTGCTGTGTGGATGTCACCGGTGGTCATGACGGAACCCTACGCGTTGGGGCGCGCAGGGTTCCGACGTGGCCGGCGCTGACAGGGGGCGCTAGGGGTGGGGCCGGGGTCGGCCCGGCGCGCCTCAGTTGTTGTGGTGGGCGGCGACGCCCGCGGCGAAGGACGTGTCGCAGACCGGGCGGGCGTACGACTGGGCGCGGCTCGGGCCGTAGGCGCGGACGGCGGCGCGGCCGAGGGCGCGGGCGATGGACACGCAGTGCTTGGCGAGCGACGGGTGCCGGTCGACCTCCTGCTGGAGGTGGGTGAGGGCGACGCCCGGGTTCTTCTCCTGGAGTTCCAGGAGGAGGCGGTCGCGCACGATCTCGTGGGGGCCGCGGGACCTGGCCGGCGCGGAGAGGTCGCCCGCGGAGGCGGTGAGGACCGAATCCGATGAGCTGCCGGACCAGTTGACCCGGGTGACCGCGAGCGTGCCGGACAGCACCAGGACGACGGGCAGGACGAGGGCGAGCGTGCGCCCGATGCGGCGGCCGGGGCCGCGGTGGCCTCGGCGCGACTTCTGGGTGTGGTTGGCGGAGTGCGTCACGCGAGTGAGGGTAGCGCTAGGTGATGATTTGGCGACATTTAGTCACCCGGTTGGGTGAGGGGGAATGTGGTTTGGCGCAGTGGATGTTGACGAACGCCGGGCGAAATGACCGATGTGCCGGGGTATTTGTCGACAACGCGCTGAGATGTCCCGGAGCGCGCGAAGGGCCCCGTGCCGGAGCACGGGGCCCTTCGGGCCGGTTGACGTCAGGGAAGCCCGGCGCTAGCCGCGCCCCGGGGGACGTCAGTCGGTGAGGCGTTCGCCGGTGGAGGTGGAGAAGACGTGGGTCTCGCCCGGGCGCGGCACGACGTGGAGCAGGGCGCCCTTCTCGGGGACCTGGCGGCCGTTGACGCGGACCACGAGGTCCTTCTGCTCGCCGCCGACCTCGGCGGTGCCGTACACATAGCCGTCGGCGCCGAGCTCCTCGACGACGTTCACGGACACGGCGAGACCGGCCGGGGCGTCCTCGGACTCCTTGGAGAGGGTCTTCGCGGCACCGCCGTTCTGCTCGACCACGTCGAAGTGCTCGGGGCGGACGCCGACGGTGACGGTGCGGTCGCCCTTGTCGGCGGCCGCGGCGAGGGCCTCGCGGCTCACCGGCACCACCGAGTTGCCGAACTTCACGCCGCCGTCGGTGATCGGGACCTCGACGAGGTTCATGGCGGGCGAGCCGATGAAGCCCGCGACGAAGAGGTTCGCCGGGCGGTCGTACATGTTGCGCGGCGAGTCGACCTGCTGGAGCAGGCCGTCCTTGAGGACGGCGACGCGGTCGCCCATCGTCATGGCCTCGACCTGGTCGTGGGTGACGTACACGGTGGTGATGCCGAGGCGGCGCTGGAGCGAGGCGATCTGCGTGCGGGTGGAGACGCGCAGCTTGGCGTCGAGGTTCGACAGCGGCTCGTCCATGAGGAAGACCTGGGGCTCGCGGACGATGGCGCGGCCCATCGCGACGCGCTGGCGCTGGCCGCCGGAGAGGGCCTTGGGCTTGCGGTCCAGGTACTCGGTGAGGTCGAGGATCTTCGCGGCCTCCTCGACCTTCTGCCGGATCGTGGCCTTGTCGACGCCCGCGATCTTCAGGGCGAAGCCCATGTTCGCGGCGACCGTCATGTGCGGGTACAGCGCGTAGTTCTGGAACACCATGGCGATGTCCCGGTCCTTGGGCGGCAGGTGCGTGACGTCGCGGTCGCCGATGCGGATCGCGCCGCCGTTCACGTCCTCCAGGCCCGCGAGCATGCGCAGGGAGGTGGACTTGCCGCAGCCGGACGGACCGACCAGGACGAGGAACTCGCCGTCCTCGATCTCGATGTCCAGACCGTCGACGGCGGGCTTGGTGGAACCCGGGTAGATCCGGGTCGCCTTGTCGAACGTCACAGTGGCCATGGTGAGGGCCCCCTTCACCGGCAGGAACGTGCCGGACGATCCGAGTAAAGGATGGGTCTAGTCCAGTCGTCTGGACTGCCCGTGACGCTACCCCGCTGGTCACCGCTCTGTCAGTAGTCCGGAGGTGATGACCTTCGACGAGATTTTCGACTGCGGCGGGGGTCCCGTTGGTTACACTGCACGGGCACGGCCGCACAGGGGCGTGCAGGCCTCCTTAGCTCAGCTGGTCAGAGCGCCGCTCTTGTAAAGCGAAGGTCGTCGGTTCGAATCCGACAGGGGGCTCCACACACCGTCCTCGCGAACCGTTTCCGCTGGGGCCGCCGCGAGGCCGTCCCGGCTCAGCCGAGGCCGGTGAGGCGGTCTGCCCCGTCCCGCCCGCCTCGCGTCCCGCCGGATAGATTTCCGGTACTTCGGGTGCCCTCAGCGGTACGTGGCGATTTCAGGAGTTCTGGAGGGCTTTTCATGGCCGTACGCAAGGCCGGGCGCGTGGCCGCGTCGGTGGCCGCCGTGGCGCTGCTCGGTGCCGTGGTCACCGGGTGCGACTCCGACGACGACGGCGACGGCGACTGGATGGGCGGGGGCAAGAAGTCCCCGTCGGCCTCCGCCGAGCCGTCCGACCCGGCCCGGAAGTCGCCGTCCCAGGACACCGGACCGGCGGCGAAGGTCCCGCCCGCCTCGGTGAACGACCTCGCGAAGGTCCCCACCGCCGTCAAGGGCGGCGTGATCACGGTCGGCGAGCCGTCCGCGAAGCACACGGTGAAGGTGTACGAGGACCCGCGCTGCCCCTTCTGCAAGAAGTTCGAGGAGAACGGCGCGCAGGCGCTCGTCGCGCCGCTGGCCGCGGGCGACGTGAAGGTCGAGTACACGATCGCCTCGTTCCTCGACAGCAACTTCGGCGGCGACGGCTCCAAGAACGCCGCCAACGCGCTGCGGGCCGCCGTGGACACGGGCAAGTTCCCGCAGTTCCACTCCGCGCTCTTCACCAACCAGCCCGAGGAGAGCGACGACGGCTTCACGCCCGCGTTCCTGCTGAAGGTCGGCGCGGCCGCGGGCATCAAGGACGCCGCGTTCGACAAGGCGGTGACCGGCAACGCGCACAAGGCGTGGGTGGCCACCGCCATGAAGGCGTTCACCGCCGACGGCGTCACCGGGACGCCCACGGTCGAGATCGACGGCAAGAAGGCGCCCGCCGACTCCCTGTACGACGAGGCCGACTTCGGGAAGGTCCTGAAGAAGGCCGGGGTCTCCTGATCGAGCCGGGTGGCCGGTTTTAATCGGGCGCGGCCCCGCCGCGACCCACGTAGGGTCGCGCCCGTGATCGAGATCCACGTACCGGACGCCCTGGTCGAATCCCAGCACCTGTACGCCGGGGAGGCGGGCCGCGCCTTCATCGCCGGGCTGCCGGAGCTGGCCGCGCGGACGCTGGAGCGCTGGGAGCTGACGCCCGTCGGCGCCTCCATGCACGGCATGGCGGCGCTCGTCCTGCCCGTGGAGCGCGCCGACGGCTCACCGGCCGTGGTGAAGTTCCAGGTCCTGGACGAGGAGACCGAGGGCGAGCCGGTCGCGCTGCGCGTGTGGGACGGCGACGGCGCGGTGCGGCTGCTCGACCACGACGCCGCCACCGGCACGATGCTGCTCGAACGGGCCGGTGACGGCCGGGAGCTGACCCGGTTCGCCGAGGCGGGCAAGGACGAGACCCGGGGGGCCGTCCTCGTCATCGCGGAGCTGCTCGCGCGGCTCACCGCCGGGCCCGCGCCCGCGGGCATGCGCACGCTCGGCGCCATCGCCGGGCAGATGCTCGACGACACCCCGGCCGCGCTCAAGGAGATCGCCGACCCGGCCGACCGGGCGCTCGTCGCACGCTGCGCGGACGCCGTGCGCGAGGTCGTGGGCGAGCCCGGGGACCGCATGCTCCACTGGGACCTGCACTTCGACAACGTCCTCGCGGCCGGGCGCGAGCCGTGGCTCGCCATCGACCCCAAGCCCCTCGCGGGCGACCCCGGCTTCGACCTGTGGCCCGCCCTGAACAACCTCTTCGACCCGGACGACGCGCGCTGGCGCTTCGACGCGATGACGGAGGTCCTGGGCCTGGACCGGGGGCGGGCGCTCGCGTGGACCCTCGGCCGGGTGCTCCAGAACACGCTGTGGGAGGTCGAGGACGGGCGTCCGGCGCCGGAGGAGGACCTGGAGCTGGCGCGGCGGCTGCTCGGGGGTCCGCTCTAGCCCTCGGGCCGGGCGTCGCGCACGGCGGCCCGCAGACCCGCGTCGCCCGGCATCTCCTGGGCGAAGTACCACCAGAAGGTGCCGCCGACGCTCGACGGGTAGCCGAGGGCGGCCGCGTAGTAGCGGCGGGCGACCCGCCGCCGGGCCGCGGCCGGGTCGTCCTCGTCGAAGGCCCAGTAGAACCGTGACGTGTCCGCGTTCCAGTAGCCCAGTTCGCCCAGGCCGACGCGCTGGTCGGGGAAGTCGGCCGCGAGCCGCGTCATCACCTGGTCGAAGGCGAGGCCGAGCGGGGCGTCCTCGATCCAGCTGGACAGCAGCACGACGTCGATGTCCTCGCGGACCGCGCGCGGCAGGTTCGCGCGCGGCCAGGTGAACGCCGACCAGCGGGCCGCGTCCGTGCCGAGCTGCCAGTACAGGGTCAGGACGACGTCGGCCCCGGGCCGCTTCTTGCGCACGTACGCCGCCGCGTCCGCGATCTTGTGCCGCATGCGGTCGCGCGGCGGCAGGAGCCGGTCGGTGCAGTCGCCGTCGGCGGTGGTGCGGGAGTCCGTCCAGCAGCCGTTGACCTCGTTGCCGATCTCCCAGGCCTCGATCTCCGGGAACGCGTCGACGTACCGCTTGATCCGGGCCAGATAGCCCGCGCGGGTGCCGAGCGCGCGGTGCTCGGAGCCGCCTGCGTACGCGGAGTCGACCGGCTGGCCGAGGACCTTCAGACCGGCGGCGTGGGCGGCGGCCACCGCCTCGCGGTAGCGCCGGGGGACGGGCCCGCGGGGGTCGTCGTCGGCGTCGAAGACGATCCGGGCCCAGCCGTGCGGGCGGGTCAGGCGCCCGGCGAGCGGCGCCCACCGCCGCGGGTCCGCGCCGTCGGCGACGGTCACGCCCGTCCACGGCGCGTGCGCGCGGCGGGCGCGCGGCCCGTACTCCTCCAGGAGCAGCCCGTACGCCGCGTCGACCGCGCTCAGGGCGCGCTGGCCGTGCTGGCCCCGGCCCGCGTCGGAGCCCGCGGCGTCGGCGCGGGCCAGCTCGCGCGCGGCCTGGCGGTAGGCGGCGGTGAAGCGGGCCGAGCGGCGGTAGGCGGGGCGCAGGGCGAGGGCCTCGTCCAGGCGGCGCTTGGCGTCCTTCGCGGCGGCGTGGTTGAAGACGACGGTGGTGCCGCGGGTGAAGCCCTTGCCGCCGTGGTCGAGGACGACGGTGGAGAAGCCCTGGTCGGTGGGCCAGTTGAGGGCGAGCGCCGCGGGTTTGCCGCGCCCGGGCAGGTCGAAGCGGAGCCGTCGCCCGTCCTCGTACAGCGGGAAGTCGTCGAGGACGCGCAGGGTGCGCGGGTCGACGAGGGCGTCGCTGTCGGAGCCGCCGCTGCCGTGGGTGACGGCGCGGGCGCGGCCGGGGGTCAGGAGCGTGCCGCGGCCCTGGGGGTCGTAGAACTTCAGGGCCACGGTGCCGCCCGTGCGGCCGGTGTCCGTGTGCGAGCCGGAGCCGCCGGAGGTGCAGCCCGCGGTGAGGACGGCGGCGAGCAGCGCGGCCAGGGTCTTCCGGTTGACCCGTGGCCGTCGCCCGTGGCTCGTTGCGCTCATGATCCGTACGCGGGCGGCTAGAACGAGTCGACCGTGTGCGGCAGCAGCGCGGTCGTGAGCGCCGCGTCCAGGGCGGCGGCCGCGCCCGGCGTGTGCTCGGTGACGGTGCCCGCTCGGACGAAGGACACGAGGGGCGCGCCGCCGAGGTAGGCCGAGCCGAGGTCCCGCACGTCGAGGGTGAGGTCGGCGGGGGCGTCGGTCGGCTCGTACGCCGCCGGGCCGCCCGCGGCGGTGACCGTCAGGCGGAAGCGGCCCTCGTTGGCGGGAAGCTGGGGGTCGCGGACCTCGAGGACCAGGTCGGCGGGGGCCGCCCAGGAGCGGGCGAGCAGCGCGGCGCGCACGTCGACGAGCCGGACCCTCAGGCCCGGGTACTGGCCCGTCACGCGGACCTGGTCGCGGTCCCCGGCGAACAGGAGCAGCGGGTCGTCGAGCGGGCGGCCCCACGCCTGGATCAGGCCCGTCAGGTCGATCGACGCCAGATAGCGCCACAGCGCGGCCTCGGCCTCCGGCGAGTCCGCCTCCAGCTCGTCCAGGCGGACCAGGCCGGGGGCTTCGTCGCGGCCCTTGGTGCGGTAGATGGCGTACCCGGTGACGCGGTCGGGCGCGGCCGCGTCACCGAGGACCACGACGCGCGGCGGCGACAGGTCGTCGTCGTCCTCGTCCTCCGTGGCCATCCACTCCTCGCGCCACCAGGCCTCGGTGCGCTCGATGCGGCCCGCGCGTGCGGCGCGCGTACGGTCGTAGTACTCGGCGAGCAGCGCGGGGGCGGCCGCCGGGTCCACCAGGCGCAGGGGGCCGTCGGCCGGGGTGATCCGCAGGGCCAGGGGGCGCTCGGACTTCACCTCGACGGTGTTGTTGTACGTGGCCGGGCCGAAGCCGAAGCGGCCGTAGATCGCGTCCTCCGACGCCCACAGCGCCGCCAGCGGACGGCCGCTCGCGCCGCATCGCTCGAACAGCGCCGCGACCATGCCGGAGAGCACGCCGCGGCGGCGGTGGGTGGGCGCGACGGAGACGAACGTGACGCCGGGGCACGGCAGTTCGCCGCCCGGCACGGACAGGGTGAAGCGGAAGGCGGCGAGAAGGCCGACCAGCGTCTCCCCGTCGTACGCCCCGACGCGGTCGCAGCCGCGCAGCAGGTCGTGGTGGTGCTTGCGCTTCTCGTCCTCCGGGTTCTCGTGGAAGGCGAGGTAGGACAGGTCGAGGGCGCGGTCCAGGTCGGTGTCGGGCAGGTCGCGGAAGGTGATGGCGGTGGACGGGGCCGGGCTGGGGGGTGCGGAGTCCATAATCCGGACGGTAGTTCGCGAAAGCCGCATGGGCATCCGATTTTTGCCGGAGTGGGACCGCCATTGCTGGAGTGGAACCGCTTTTGCCGAAGGGGGACCGCGCCTCCCGGACGGGCCCTCGGCTCACGGGCCCGGTGGATCAGGGGGGGCGGTGGATCAGGGGATCAGGGGCCCGGTGGATCAGGGGATCAGGACCACCTTGCCCGTGGTGGCGCGGGTCTCCAGGGCGCGGTGGGCCGCGGCCGCCTCGGCCAGCGGGAAGGTCTGCACGGCGGGGGTGAAGTAGCCGCCCTCCCAGGCGCGCAGGGCGGCCAGCTCCAGGGTGCGGACGGGGTTGTCGCCGCCCGCCTTCTCCAGCATGGCCCCGCCGAGCGGGTTGATCCGCGTGATGCCGCGCGCGGCCAGCTCCTCGTCGGTCAGGGCCACCGGGCCCTTCTTCTCCGACCAGCCGAAGGTGAGGTGGACGCCGCCGGGCCCGAGCAGGTCGACGGCGGCCCGGCCCGCGTCGCCGCCCACCCCGTCGAGGACCACGGTCGCGGCGCGGCCGCCGTCGCCCAGGCCCTTCAGGAACGCGCGGACCTCGTCGGGCCAGGCCGGGTCGGTGTAGTCGACGGCCAGGTCGGCGCCGTTCGCGCGGACGCGGGCCGTCTTGGCGGGCCCGCCCGCGAGCCCGATCACCGTGGCCCCGGCGTGCTTGGCGTAGCTCACGAGCAGGGTGCCGATGCCGCCCGCCGCGGCGGGGACGATGACGACGGAGTCGGCGTCGAGCTCCGTGTACTGGAGGATGCCCATCGTCGTGCGCCCCGTGCCGATGAGCCCGACGGCCTCGGGGAAGCCGAGCCCGTCGGCGAGCTCGTGCAGCCGGGCGGCCTCGGTCACGGTCAGCTCGGCGTAGCCGCCGGGGGCGAAGCCGATGTGCGCGACGACGCGACGACCGGCCCAGGCGGTGTCCACGCCCTCGCCGACGGACTCGACGGTGCCCGCGACCTCGCGGCCCGGGACCGTCGGCAGCTCGGGCAGCTGGGGCAGCGGACCCTTCTCGCCCTCCCGGATCGAGGTGTCGAGCAGGTGCACCCCGGCCGCCGCGACGGCGATCCGCACCTGGCCAGGACCGGGCTGCGGGTCCTCGACGGTCTCGTACGTGAGGTTCTCGGCGGGGCCGAAGGCGTGCAGGCGTACGGCGTGCATGGCGAACTCCTCAGGGGCGCGGGCTTGCTGGACCGGCGGGAACGGCCGACCGCCACCCACCCTTCAACCTCAAGCAGACTTGAGGTCAACCCAGGGTGTGGTGGCGGTCAGCCGGCCCGTGCCGGTCAGGGCCAGCGACACCGCCTCGATGGCGCTGTTGAAGGAGACCTCGCTGAGCAGCCCCGGCGCCGCCACCTGGTCGCCCGCCAGGAACACGCCGTCGCCCCGGTCCACCGCGGGCCGGTCGCGCCAGGTCGTGCCCGGCCGGTCGACGGCGCCCGTGCGGCCGGTCGCCACCGAGGCGCGGCGCCAGGTCACGCGCTCGCGCCAGTCGCGGAACCCGAGGTCGAGCAGCTCCTCCGCGCGCCTGACGCCGTCCGCCTTCGACTCGTGCGGGGCGAGCGGGATCTGCCCCTGGATCAGCTGCTCCCCCTGCGGGGCGAGCGTATGGTCCTGGGCGGTAAAACGCTCTATCCAGCCCGTGCCGTCAAGGTCCGACACCGCGAACAGATCGCCCCGGCGCGAGCGCAGCGCCAGGTCCACGAGCGTGGTGCGCCCGCTCTCCCAGGTCAGCCCCTCGTCCCCCAGGAGCCGCCGCGCGGCGTCGAGCGAGGTCGCGACGATGACGGGGCCGCGCCGCGCGGGCTCCGCGATGTCCCCGACGCGGGCCAGGGTCTCCACCCGGACGCCCAGGTTCCAGGCGCGGGCGGCCATCCGGTCGATGACCGCGCCCCAGCCGCCCACCGGGTAGTGCGCCTCCGGGGGCAGCTTCGCGGCCCGGCGGAACCGGGTCTGCACGAAGCGGGCGGACAGCGCGCCCGGGTCGTGGTGGAAGAGCGCCACGGCCGTGTAGTGGGCCGCCGCGCGGGCGCCCTCCGGGCCCACCTCGCGCGTGGCCCAGGTCAGGAAGTCCTCGTCGACGGGGGCCTGTTCGGGCGCCCGGCGCAGCAGCCGCAGCATCGCGAGCGGCGGGGTGCGGCGCAGCGCGCCCTGGTGGCGCAGCCGCAGCCGCGTGCCCTCCAGGGGCGGCAGCGGGGCCAGTTCGCCGATCAGGTCCCGCTGCTTGAGCCAGGTCCAGTGCGGGCCGCCGTTGTACAGCGCGTGCGGTCCTTCATTCGTCCGGTACGTGCCCTCAGCGGTGCGGGCGCGGCCGCCCAGCGTGTGGTGCGCCTCGTGCAGGGTGACCCGGGCTCCGCCCTCGGCGGCGGCGATGGCCGCGGTGAGGCCGGCGAAGCCGCCGCCGATCACCGTGACGGTGGGGGTGGTCGAAGGGGTGCGGGGCATGGGTGGGGTCCGTTTCTGTCGTGGTCCTGTACGGGTACGACGGGTCTGCCCTTGAACGATGTGACATCCGCAGGCCAGAGCCCTGCGGGGGCCTGCGCCCCAGCCTGGCCGCGGCCTTGCCCCCCTGCCCTGGCCTGGCGGGCTTGCCCTCTGCCCTGGCCTGGCGGCCTGCCCTCTGCCCTGGCCTGGCGGCCTTTCTCCCCTGCCCTGGCCTGGCGGCCTTGCCCCCAGCCCTGCCCGGCGGGCTTTCGCCGCTGCCCTGGCACAGCCCTGCCTCGGCGGGCGGTCGCCAACGGTCTGCTGCGGCCCTGCTTTGGTGGGCCCTTCCCGGGGCCTGCGGCTTAGCCCTGGCGGGCCGTTCGCGTCGGCGCGGTGTCGCTTGGCCCTGGCGGGCCTTCCCGCCCTCCCACCCGTGCCGCCCCGGCTTTCGGTCGCGCGGGCCCGACGCGGGGCGCTGCGGCTGGTCGCCCGCCCCCGCCGCTACCGCGGCGGACTCTCCCACCCGCCCACCCGTTGCGGCTGGCTTCGTCGGTGGGGGTGGGGGGTGGGACTGGCCCGGGCGCGTGGCATCGGCCGCGGTGGTGAGTTGGGTGGCGGGGCCTGCTGGGGCTTCGCCGGTGGGGGCGGGTGGGTGGGACTGGCCCGGGGGGCGCACAGTGCGCGGGGGTACTGGCTTCGCCTGGTGGGGCTCGTGCTGGGTGGCTGCGCCGCAGGTGGGGGCGGGTGGGCGGGAGTGGCCCGGGCGCGTGCAGCGTGGGCTTGCGGTGGCTGTGGCTGGGCGGGTCGCGCTGCTGTTGCCGCAGGCGGGCTCCTTCGTCCGCTGCGCGTGGCTCCTGGCTTCGCCGGGTAGGGCCCGCGCTGGGCTCCCGCGCCGCAGGTGGGGGCGGGCGGGTGGGATGGCTCGGGCAGGCGCGGCGTGGGCTCGTCGGTGGTGGGGCCGGTACCCGGGGCGGAGGGTGGCTGCGCGTGGTGGCTGGGGGCCGGGGCGGAGGGTGGCTGCGCGTGGTGGCTGGGGGCGCGCGTGGGAGCATCGAGGGGTGCTTGACATCGGCTACGCCCTCTCCCGCCGCTTCCCCGACCCACCCCAGCTGGACTACCGCACCGCGGACGTCCACGCCCTGCGGCACGACCTGTTCTGCGGGGACGTGTACCTGGCCGACACCAAGGCCGACCGGGAGTTGTCCACAGCCTGGGGATGGGTGCCGGTGCTCGACTTCGCGTGGGCCCTGTGCGACATCGTGGAGCGGCTCGACCAGGACCCGATGGGCAGCAGGGCCGCCCGGCCCCAGCACGCCGAGCTGGACTTCACCGAGTCCACGGACCGGATGCTCTTCGAGCGGCGCTTCGGCTGGGTCGACATCGACGCGGACTGGCTGGACCCGGGCGAGCCGCCGCTCACGTTCTCGCACGCCGAACTGCGCCGCGAGGCACGCGACTTCCTGCACGACGTGGTGGCCGACCTGACCGACCTGCACGAGGGGCTCGGCGAGAACCCGGCGCTGTGGACCCTCCTGGCCCGCTTCCCGCGCGTGTCCTAGGCCCCGGCTAGAGGAGGCGCTGCTCCTTGGCCACGGCCACCGCGCCCGCCCGCGTCTCCACGCCGAGCTTGTCGTAGATGCGGCCCAGGTGCGTCTTCACCGTGGCCTCGCTGATGAACAGCGCACGGGCGATCTCGCGGTTGCCGAGGCCCTGTGCCAGCTGGCCCAGGATGTCGCGTTCGCGCGGGGTGAGGCCGGGCCGGGGCTCCCGCATGCGGGCCATCACGCGGGACGCGACGGGCGGCGAGAGCGCGGTGCGGCCGCACGCGGCGGCGCGGATCGCCGAGAACAGCTCCTCGGGCCGCTCGGCCTTGAGCAGATAGCCGGTGGCGCCCGCCTCGATCGCACGGGTGATGTCGGCGTCGGTGTCGTACGTGGTGAGGACAAGCACGTGCGGCCTGCCGCCCCCGGCCGCCGCCGTGATGCGGCGCGTGGCCTCCACGCCGTCCATCCCGGGGCCCAGCTGGAGGTCCATGAGGACGACGTCCGGCCGCAGCTTCGCGGCCAGGGCCACCGCCTCCTCACCGGAACCGGCCTCCCCGGCCACCTCGACCCCGGGCGCGCTACCGAGCAGGGCGAGCAGGCCCGCCCGTACGACGGCGTGATCATCACAGACGAGAATCCGCACCGGCGCGCCACCCGAGCCGCCGCCCGGGGCGCCGCCCGGGCCACCGTCTGGGCCGCTGTCCGGGGCCCCACCCGGGCCGCCGTCCGGGCTGCCGTCTGGGGCGCCGTCCGGGCTGTCGCCCGAGCCGTCGCGCGGGGCGCCGTCCGAGCTGTCGCCCGAGCTGCCGTCTGGGGCGCCGTCCGGGCTGCCGTCTGGGGCGCCGTCCGGGCTGCCGTCTGGGGCGCCGTCCGGGCTGCCGTCCGGGCCGTCGCCCGGGCCGTCGCCCGGGCCGCCGTCCGGGGCACCACCCGGGCTGTCGCCCGCGCCGCCGCCAGGCCCGCCGCTCAGGTCCGGATCCTCAGCCGCGTTCATCATGCCTCCCGTGTCCGTCCTCTCGGTCCTCTCGGTCCTCTCGGCCCTCGTCGTCGAGCCCCAGCGGAATCGCCACCGAGAGCACCGTCCCCTCGCCCGGCGTCGACTCCACCGTCAGCGTCCCGCCCAGCTGCGCCGCCCGCGCGCGGATCGCCGGAAGGCCGTGCCCCCGCGCGCCCCGCGCCCCGCCGGGGGCCTGGGGCGAGAACCCCCGCCCGTCGTCCGCCACGTCGAGGACCACCTGGTCGTCGAGGTACGTCAGGGTCAGCGCGGCCGTGCCCGCGCCCGCGTGCTCGCGTACGTTCGCCAGCGCGCCCTGCGCGATCCGCAGGAGCGCCGCGCGGGCCCGGCCCGCCAGCGGGACCGGTGTGCCCTCGGCGTGGAAGCGGACCGTCAGGCCCGCGCCCGACTCCCGCCCCGCCAGCGTCCGCAGCGCCACGGGGAGCGCGTACGCCGGGTCGGGCCCCGCCTCCGCCAGGTCCACCGGGGCCAGGTCGTGGACGAGGCGGCGGGCCTCGGCGAGGCCGCGGTCGGCGATGGACCCGGCGGTACGGACGTGGGCGCGGGCCGCCGCCGCGTCCGTGTCCCACACCCGGTCCGCCGCCTGGAGCAGCATCCGCTGGCTGGACAGGCCCTGGGCCAGCGTGTCGTGGATCTCCATGGACAGGCGCTGCCGCTCGGCGAGCGTGCCCTCGCGCCGTTCGGTGGCGGCGAGTTCGCGCCGGGTGCGCAGCAGGTCGTCGATGAGGGCGCGCTGCCGCGCCGTCTGCCGCTGCATGTGGACGAACACCGCCGTCGCCACGGCCGCCACGGCGGGCGGCGCGAACGCCAGATTCGGGTCGAAGCCGTCCGCGAGCCGCAGCTGGGCCGCGACCACGAGGGCCGTGAGGACGGTGACGAGGGCGAGGGCCGCGCGCGTGGGCAGCGTCCGCAGGCCCGTGTAGAAGAGCGGCACCGCGCACCACGCGTAGCTCGGCGCGAGGACCACGAGGACCACCCACACGCCGACGACCGCGCCGAGCCACAGCAGCCGACGCGGGTTCGGCGTGGCGCCGAGGGCCGGGCCGAGTACGTACAGGAGGGCGAGTACGGCCGAGAGCGCGATGATCCAGGGCGTACGGGGCTCGCCGGGGTGGCGCAGCAGGAAGCGGGAGAGCGAGGCGGCGAGCAGCAGGAAGAAGGCGGTGTGCATGACGGCCGCGAGCCACCGGCCCTCCGGGCCGACGACTCCGGGACGGTCCGCTCCCGCCCCGTCACCTCCGTGCATCCCCGACCTCCTGACACGCGCGTGAACTGGGCAAACACCCTCATTGTGGCCCGCTGGGCGCAGGCCCGGGTCAACCGATCGGCTGACCCGGACGTCGTCCGAACCGCGCGCGACCCGCAGCCGGTGTGCCGACGGGGCGGACCGGAACCCGCCGGGAGGATCGAAGCACAGGGCCCGCCTCCGGACCCGTACCGCCGCACAGACCGTGCCGCCCCAAGGAGTCACACCATGAAGCAGCTCTCGCCGCGTGCCCGCGTCCTCACCGCCGCCGCCGTCCTCGGCGTCGTCGGCGCCGGGACGGTCGGCGCCGTGTCCGCCAGCGCCGACGCCCCGCAGGCCGCCGCCAAGGCCGCCGTCAGCGCCGACGCGGGCAGCCGCGACCTGACGCAGAGCACGCACCTCACCGTGGCCGCCGCGACGAAGGCCGCGCAGGCGACGCTGGACGCGGCGAAGAAGGAGAACCAGCGCGTCACGGTCGCCGTGGTCGACCGCAACGGCAACACCGTCGTCACCCTGCGGGGCGACGGCGCGGGCCCGCAGTCGTACGAGTCCGCCGAGCGCAAGGCCTACACCGCCGTTTCCTGGAACGCGCCCACCTCCGAGCTGGCCAAGCGCCTGACGCAGACGCCGAACCTCAAGGACATCCCGGGCACGCTGTTCCTCGCGGGCGGCGCCCCGGTCACCGCGAAGGGCGCCCCCGTCGCGGGCATCGGCGTCGCGGGCGCACCCAGCGGCGACCTGGACGAGAAGTTCGCGCAGGCGGGCGTGGCCGCGCTGGGCCGCTGACCCCCGGGCACGCTGACCCCCGGCACGCGGGGGCCCCGGCGCGGCGGGGAGCGGTGGCCATAGGATCACCGGGGTGATCTACCGAGCCACCGCCCCCCTGACCAAGGGGCCCCGCCGCACCCCCCTCGCGCTGCTCTGCGCCACCGCCCTCGCGACCGCGCTCACCGCGTGCACGAGCAGTGGCGTCGGCGGCACCCCGGGGGCCGCGGGCGTCCGCGACCCGTACTTCCCGAAGCTCGGCAACGGCGGCTACGACGTGGCTCATTACGGACTGAAGATCGGCTACGACCCCGAGTCCCGCCACCTGACCGGCACCGCCGACATCACGGCCCGCGCCACCAAGACGCTCAGCGCCTTCAACCTCGACCTCTTGGGCCTGGACGTGAAGTCCGTGACCGTCGAGGGCAAGGAGGCCCGCTTCCAGCGCGCGGGCAGCGAGCTGACCGTCCGCCCCCGCGACGACCTCGACCGGGGCGAGACCTTCCGCGCCACCGTCCGCTACTCCGGCACCCCGCAGACCGTCACGGACGCGGACGGCGCCAAGGAGGGCTGGCTCAAGGGGGAGGACAGCGCGCTCGCGACCGGCCAGCCCGCGGGCTCGATGGCGTGGTTCCCGGGCAACCACCACCCGGTCGACAAGGCCTCGTACGACATAGAGGTCACCGTCCCCAAGGGCCTGAAGGCCATCTCCAACGGCGAGTTGACGAAGGAGACCACCGCCAACGGCCGGACCACCTTCGGCTGGCACACCGCCGAGCCGATGGCCAGCTATCTGGCGACCGTCGTCGTCGGCACGTACGACACCAAGACGGCGATGACCGACAGCGGCATTCCCGTCTTCACCGCGATCGACCACACGCTGCCCAAGGCCAAGCGGAAGAAGACCGAGAAGGTCCTCGCGAAGATCCCCGACATCATGGACTGGGCGGAGCTCAACTTCGGCGACTACCCCTTCTCGTCCACCGGCGCCGTCGTCGACGGCCGCGCGGACCTCGGCTACGCCCTGGAGACCCAGACCAAGCCGCTGTTCCCCGTCGAGGACGCCGACACCACGACCCTCGTCCACGAACTGGCCCACCAGTGGTTCGGCGACTCGGTGACGCCGAAGAGCTGGCAGGACATGTGGCTCAACGAGGGCTTCGCGACGTACGCCGAGTGGCTGTACGAGGAGGACAACGACGGCGACACCGTCGAGGAGCGGGTCGACGCGATCTACGAGGACGAGGACGAGGAGTACGACTCCGACGTCTGGGACTTCCCGCCCGCCAAGCAGCCGGACGCCGCGAGCATCTCCGACGACCCCGTCTACGCCCGGGGCGCCATGGTCATCCAGAAGATCCGCGAGACCGTCGGCGACGACACCTTCTACGACATCATCCAGGGCTGGGCGAAGAAGTACCGCCACGCCAACGCGGACACCGAGGACTTCACCACGTACGTCGAGAAGCACGCGGGCGACGACGAGGCTCGGGGCGAGCTGAAGCGGGTGTGGTCGGACTGGTTGTACGGCGACGGCAAGCCGGACCAGCGCTGAGCGCTTCGCTGGACTTGCCGCGATGGGCCGTCTGTCGTCTGCGGGGCCGTTGTGGCTGGTCGCGCAGTTCCCCGCGCCCCTTCGGGGCGCTCCTCAGAGGCCGAACTCCTGCGGTGACAGGCCGAGGGTCGCGCAGGCCTCGCGTAGGGCCTGTTCCTCGGCCGGGGCCACATAGCCGTCCGCCCCGGCGATGACGAAGCCGGTCTGGACGACCGCGCGGGCCTCGGCGGGCTTCTTCGCGGCCTTGGCGATCTCCTGCATGACCGTGGCCTTGCCCTGCTGGAAGTTGAAGGACAGCTGGTCCGCGTGCTTGTTGAAGCGCTGGCGGAGCTGGTCCGGGGGGAAGTTCTGCAACACGTCGTTCTGCAGGATCAGGGATTCGACGTGCTGGCGCTCGGCCGGGTCGACGGTGCCGTCGGCGGCGGCCACCAGGGCGCACATGGCCATGCTCGCGTCGCGGTAGGCGCCGCTCTTCAGCTCCGACTTCAGCGAGGTCAGCTGGGTCTTGAGCAGGCCGATCAGCTGGGCCTTGGACCCCTTGGAGCCGCTGCCGTGCGTGCCGTGCCCGGGCGCGCCGTGCCCGCCGGAGGTGCGCCCGCCCTGCGTCTGCTGCAGGGTCTTGGCCTGGTCTTTGATCCGGTCCCACATAGCCATTCCGCGCCACCTCGGCTTCTGCCCGTGTCGTACCCGTCGGCCGCGCGCTGTGCGCACGTCGTCCTGGAAACGCCGCCCCGCGCCGCGAAGTTCCCCGCGCGGCCCGCGTCTTGGGGCGGACACGGGACGGGCCCCGGCCGGAAGGAGTCCGGCCGGGGCCCGTGGTCAGTCGCGGTGGACTCAGACGTTGACGCCGAAGTCCTGGGCGATGCCGACCAGGCCCGAGGCGTAGCCCTGGCCGACGGCGCGGAACTTCCACTCGGCGCCGTTGCGGTAGAGCTCGCCGAAGACCATGGCGGTCTCGGTGGCGGCGTCCTCCGACAGGTCGTAGCGGGCGATCTCGGCGCCACCGGCCTGGTTCACGATGCGGATGAACGCGTTGCGGACCTGGCCGAAGTTCTGCGAGCGGTTCTCGGCGTCGTAGATCGAGACCGGGAAGACGATCTTCTCGATGTCGGCGGGCAGGCCCGCGAGGTTGACGTTGATCTGCTCGTCGTCGCCCTCGCCCTGGCCCGTGACGTTGTCACCGGTGTGGACGATCGTCTGGTCCGGCGTCGCCTTGTTGTTGAAGAAGACGAAGTGGGCGTCCGAATAGACCTTGCCCTGGGTGTTCACCGCGATCGCGGAGGCGTCCAGGTCGAAGTCGGTACCCGTGGTGGTGCGGACGTCCCAGCCGAGGCCGACCGTGACGGCGGTCAGGCCCGGTGCCTCCTTGGTGAGCGAGACGTTGCCGCCCTTGGACAGGCTTACAGCCATTGTTGGGAGTCCCTTCCCTAGTCGCCTATGTGCGGGCTTCACTCTGGGGGCGAAGCTACCGGCATCCCTATGAACGCCGTGGGGGGTACCCAAGGTTCCATATGCGGACGCGCTTCTTTACTTTCTTTGCCGAAGGTGCCCCGGGACGTGGCCGCGGCGGCGGAAAACAGGTGTCGTACGGCGCGCGGACGCGGGATCATAGGAGACATGTCTGGTCGCGAACACGTCATCCGGGGCTCGGTCGTCCTGCCGGAGGCCGAGCTCCTGTGGCGTTTCTCGCGCTCCTCGGGGCCCGGCGGCCAGCACGTCAACACCAGTGACTCGCAGGTCGAGCTCCGCTTCGACCTGGCGCGCACCGAGGCGCTGCCCGAGGTCTGGAAGCGGCGGGCCCTGGAGCGGCTCGCGCCCCGGCTCGTCGACGGCGTCGTGAGCGTCCGCTCCAGCGAGCACCGCTCCCAGTGGCGCAACCGGGAGGCGGCGGCCGTCCGGCTCGCCGCGCTGCTCGCGGAGGCCACCGCGCCGCCGCCCAAGCCCCGGCGCCCCACCCGTATCCCGCGCGGGATCAACGAACGGCGGCTGCGGGAGAAGAAGCAGCGCGCGCAGACCAAGCAGGGCCGCTCGGGAAAGGGCTGGCAGTAGCAAGGGCTGCCGGTTGGCCGTCCCGCTTCAGCCCGGCTGCCGGTAGCCGCCCCGCCTTCAGCCCAGCGGCCGGTTGGCCGCCCCGCCTCAGCCCAGCTGCCGGTAGCGGCCCCGGAAGTACAGCAGCGGGCCGCCGTCCGCGCTGGGCAGCTCCGCCGTGAGGACGCGGCCGATCACCAGGGTGTGGTCGCCCGCCGCCACCGTCTGCTCGGTGCGGCACTCCAGGGCGGCGAGCGCGCCGCCGACCAGGGGCGCGCCGCTCTCCCGGCCGCGCGCGTAGGGGATGTCCTCGAAGAGCAGCCGGTCGCTGATGCGGCCCTTCATGGCGAAGCGGCCCGCGATGTGCCGCTGGCTCTCGGTGAGGACCGACACGGCCCACAGGGGCTGCTCGGCGAGCAGGTCGTCCATGCGGGAGCCCGTCCGCAGGCTGACCATGACCAGGGGCGGATCCAGGGAGACCGAGAGGAAGGCGGTGGCCGTCATGCCCACGTCCTCGCCGGCCGGAGCCATCGGGTCGTCCGGGTCCAGCGGGGGCTCCTGCGCGGTCACCAGGACCACGCCCGCGGCCAGGCGGGACATGGCGGCGCGGAACTCGTCGTTGCTCACCCCCACAGGATGAGGGGTGGACGGGGCGGGAGGGGGCTGTGTGTTCAAGGTCAGATCGGCAACCACACGACTGACGCTAGTGCCGGTCCCGGCCGCGCCGCATCGGCCCCGGGGCCGAGACCGGTCCTAGGCCGGGACCTAGGACTCCGCTTGTGACCCGGTCCGTCACCCACCCGTTCCCCCCACGTCCCACCAGCGCAACGGAGCCTCATGTTCCGGTCGTAACCATGCGCTCCCACCTGTGACTTGAGTCACAGGGCCCATATTTTGTTGACCCTGTGTACCGGGTGGGCAGCTCGCTGTGATTCAGTGACCGTGGCAATCAGACAGACGCTGAGGGCACGGAAGCACAGCACCGTACGTAGAAGTACGAAGGCGTACAGCACCGTACGAAGCCAGAAGAGTCACGAAGAGTCAGAGATTACGGACACTGAGGACGCTGCGGATCCTGGAGTTGCTGTCGAGGTCTCGGGGAGAGCGAGCATGGAGACCGAGTCGGAGCCGTACGTCCGTCTTGCGACCCTGCGGCAGCTGCACCAAGTGGTGGCGGACCTCAACACGGCCCGCAGCCTCGCGGACACGCTGCAGACCGTCGCCGACGGCGTGGTGAACGGCCTGGGCTATGAGCTGGCGTGCGTCAACCTCGTGCGCCCGGACGGCGACCTCGTCGTCGCCGCCTTCGCGGGCAACCCCGCCGCCGAGGCGCTCATCACCGGCCGGGTCGGCTCCCGCGAGTCCTGGGACCGCCGCCTCGCCATGGGCGATGCCTGGGGCGCCCTGCGCTTCATCCCGCACACCGAGGGCTGGGTCCTCGACGAGGACGACGTACCGCAGTGGTACACCGAGGGCCCCGAGCCCCGCTTCGAGGACGAGTGGCACCCCTCCGACCGGCTCTTCGCCCCCATGTACGCCACCGGCGGCTCCGGCGGCGAACTGCTCGGCGTGATCTCCGTCGACCGCCCGCGCAACGGCCGCAGGCCCGGCGCCTGGGGCCGCGAAGCCCTCCAGATGTACGCCTTCCAGGCCGCCATCGCCATCAGCAACGCCCGGCTGCGGGCCAACATGCAGCGCGCCCTCGTCCGCCTGGAGCGCGAGCAGCAGGCGCTGCGGGCCAGCGAGGAGTCCTTCCGGCAGGCCTTCGAGTACGCGCCGAGCGGCATGGCCATCGCCGAGATGGGCGGCGACCAGCACGGCCGCATCCTGCGCACGAACGACGCGCTGTGCCGCCTGCTCGGCCGCCCCGCCTCCGCGATGCGGCGCTACTCCTTCTCCGACCTGGTCCACCCCGAGGACATCGGCACGCTCCTGCGCACCTCCGCCGAGGGCGGCCGCGCCGAGCTGCGCTTCGGGCGCCGCGACGGCACCTACGTCTGGGTGTCGCTGCGCAACTCCGTCGTCGCGGACGCCGCGGACGGGCCCCGGTTCCTGCTCACGCACGTCGAGGACATCGAGGAGCGCAAGCGGCGCGAGCTCCAGCTCGCGCACCGCGCCTCGCACGACTCGCTCACCGGCCTGCCGAACTCCGCCGAGCTGCGCGCCCGGCTCAGCGCCCGTCTCTGTCGCAGGCCGCACGCGGGCCGTCCGAGCACGGTGGACTCGCTGGACGCGGCGTACGACAACAGCGGCCTCTACGGCGGCGCCGCCGGTCACCCGGCCGGGCACGGGCACGCCGCCCCGCCCGGCGCGCACCACGGCGCCCAGGGCGACTTCGACCACCACGTGCACACCGTCGCCCCGCCCGAGGAGACCGAGGCGGACGACGGCACGAAGGGGCTCGCCGTCCTCTTCTGCGACCTCGACGGCTTCAAGTCGATCAACGACCGCTTCGGGCACCACACCGGCGACGCCGTCCTCATCGAGGTCGCACGGCGTCTGACCAGCGGCGTCCGCGACGGCGACACCGTGGCGCGGCTCGGTGGCGACGAGTTCGTGGTCCTCGCCGACGGGCTCGGCAGGGCCGACGCGCAGGACCTCGCGGTGCGGCTGCGGAACGCCATCATCCCGCCCATCAGGGTCGAGGGCCGGGCCGTGCGCGTCGGCGCCAGCTTCGGCATCGGCTGGGCCCACTGCGGCATGTCGGCGGACGAGGTGTTGCACTCCGCCGACCAGCGGATGTACGTCGAGAAACGTTCCCGTGCCAAGCAGCACCGACGGGCCGGATAGGCCCCGCACCGGGAACTTGTTGATGTCGACGGCACCTTGGGCGGTCACCCGGAGCGGGTAGGCTCGCCCGCATCCGCGATGCGAGGGAGTGACCTGCGAATGACGCCCGGCAACAACGGCGAGCAGACGCCGAACGCGCCACAGGGCGACGACGACCCGTTCGGCTACCTGTACGCCGACGGCCAGGCGGCCGGTGCCACCCCGCCCTCTGGAGGCGGCGGCTACGGCTACCCCGGGCCCCGGTCCTCGTACCACCAGGTGCGCCCGGTGGGCGAGCGGCAGTACGGGCAGCAGCAGCCCCCGGCCCAGGGCGGCTACGGCTACCCCCCGCAGCAGCAGCCCTACGGCCAGCCCAGCGCGCACTACACGGCCCCCGAGGCCCAGCCCGGCGCCACCGCCCCCGTCCGGCAGGTGCCGCCCCCGGCCCCCGCGGGGCGCGGCCGCGGGCCCAACACCAAGGGCCTGCTGATCGGCGCGATCGCGGTCGTCGCCGTGGTCTCGCTCGGCATCGGCGCGGCCATGCTCACCGGCGGCGACGACAAGGACGACGACAACAAGGCCGGGCCCTCGCAGCGGCAGAGCGAGTCCGGCGACCCCAGCCCCAGCGCGTCCAAGGACAAGGACAAGCCGGACAAGAAGGTCGAACTGCCCGAAACGGATGCCAAGGCCCTCAAGTTGGAGGGCGGCACCACCACCGCGTCCGACATCGACGGCGCCAAGTCCGCCGGCGGCGTGTACGTGGCCGGGCTCAACAAGGTCGGCGCGCAGGTGACCTGGACCGTCAACGGCATCCCCAAGGACGGCGCGTACACGGTCTTCGTCGGCTACGGCGTGCCCGGCAAGGCGGCCGAGACGACCCTCGTGATCAACGGCACGCCGTCCCCGCGCAAGCTCAACATGGACAACTTCGCGCACGCGGAGGAGGGGGCCTGGGACAAGGGCTGGACGAAAACGTTCGCCTTTGTGGAGCTGAACAAGGGCACGAACACGATCTCCGTGTCCTGTCAGCAGGGCGACAAGTGCGACGCGAACCTCGACCAGATGTGGCTGAAGGCGGGCCACGTCAAGGGCTGACCCTTTGTGGCGCTTCGCGCCTCGTCCTCAAACGCCGGACGGGGCTGAGGGGCTTGCTGTCAGCCGACAACGGTGAGGAAGTGGGCCACGACGTCGGCCATCGCCGCGCGCGCGGGGGTGAGGTACTTGCGGGGGTCCACCGTCCCTGTGTCTTCGGCCAGGAAGTGGCGTACCGCTCCGGTGAAGCCGGTGTTCAGGGCCGTGCCCACGTTCACCTTCACCACCCCGGCGGCGATCGCCGCGCGGATCTCCGCGTCGGGGACGCCGCTCGACCCGTGCAGGACCAGCGGCACGGGAACCCGCGCGCGCAGGGCGCGGATCAGCGCGTGGTCCAGGGAGGCCGAGCGCTCCGTCATGGCGTGCTGGGAGCCGACCGCGACGGCGAGGGCGTCGACCCCGGTGTCGGCGACGTAGGCGACGGCCTCGTCCGGGTCCGTGCGCACGCCGGGCGCGTGCGCGTCCAGGGGCGCCTCGCCCTCCTTGCCACCCACGCGGCCCAGCTCCGCCTCGACCCAGATGTCCCGCTCGTGTCCCCAACGCACCGCGTCCGCCGTGGCCTTCACGTTCTCCGCGTACGACAGCTTCGAGGCGTCGAACATCACGGAGCTGAAGCCCGCGGGGTGCGCGGCCCGCAGCAGGTCCACGTCCGTGACGTGGTCCAGGTGCAGGGACAGCGGGGCCGAGGAGGCGTGGGCGACGGCCGCGGCGGCCTGGGCGATCGGGGTGAGGGCGCCGCCGTGGAACCGCACCGCGTTCTCGGATATCTGGAGCACGGCCGCGCGGCCCGCGCGCTCCGCGCCGAGCGCGATGGCCTCCGCGTGCTCCAGGGTGATGACGTTGAAGGCGGCGAGGCCGCGTCCCTCGGCACGGGCCCGGCCGATCAGCTCGCCGGTGGTGATCAGTGGCATGGTGCCCTCATTCCCGGGCGCGCGCGGCCCGTGTCGCCCAACCCCGTTACGCGGCCGACGCCTTGCCGCTCACCGTCACCTTCGGCAGGACGTCCTCGTACACCGCCCGGTCGAACTCGCCCGCGGCGGGCGCCGCGACGGTCGCCGCCGCCAGGGCCGCCGCCCGGGCGAGCCGGTCCGGCCAGGACAGGCCCTCCACCAGGCCGGAGAGCAGGCCCGCGACTGCCGAGTCGCCCGCGCCCGTCGGATTGCCGTGCACGGCGGCGGGCGGCGTCGCCCGCCAGGTGCCCTCGGGGGTGACGGCCAGGAGGCCGTCGGCGCCGAGGGAGGCGACGACGGCGTGCGCGCCCCTGCGGCGGGCGTCGCGGGTGGCCCTCGACGGCTCGTGGGCGCCGGTGAGTTCGGCGAGTTCCTCGGCGTTCGGCTTGACGAGGTCGGGGCGGGCGGCGACGCCGCGGCGCAGCGGCTCGCCGCTGGTGTCGAGCAGCACGGGCACGCGGGCGGCGCGCGCCGCCCGCACCAGGAGGGCGTACGCGCCGACCGGGACACCCGGCGGCAGGCTGCCGCACAGCGCCACGGCGGTGACGCCGCCGCCCCCCACCAACGCCTCGTACGCGGTGAGGAATCCGGACCACTCGGCGGGCGACACGGCCGGGCCCGGCTCGTTGAGCTGCGTGGTGTCGCCGGTGCGGGCGTCCACGACGGCGAGGGTGCGGCGGGTCGGGCCCTCGACGGGGCGCAGCGCGTCCACGAGGCCGGGGATGCGCGTGAGGTGGTCGCGCAGGGTGCGCCCGGTGGGGCCGCCCGCGAAGCCGGTCACCGTCACGGTGTGGCCGAGCGCGGCGAGCACCCGCGCCACGTTCACGCCCTTGCCGCCCGCGCGTTCGGTCACCTCGGTGACGCGGTGGGTGGTGTGGGGCGTGAGGGCCGGGACGCGATAGGTGAGGTCGAGGGCGGCGTTGAGCGTGACCGTGACGATCACAGCTTCACCCCCCGAGACGCCTGTTCCAGTACGGCTTTCGGGGCCTGATCATGCCAAAAAGAAGGCGGTTGGCCCAGACCTCGGGGCCAACCGCCTCACTGCGACCGGTTCACGCGCGGCCGCGCGCGCCTCACCGCGGGTCGATGACCCACTCGCCCTTGCGCAGCACGCCCTTGAGCGCGAAGTCCGCGTCCAGGACGACGAGATCGGCGTCCTTGCCGGGCTCCAGGGAGCCGACCCGGTCGTAGAGGCCGAGCACCTTCGCCGGGGTCGCGGAGATCGCGGTGACGACGTCCTCGACGGGCAGCCCGTCCACTGTCACCGCGCGGTAGAACGCTCTATCCAGAGTCAGAGTAGAACCCGCGATGGCGCCGCCCTCGGCGAGCCGCGCGACGCCCTCCGACACCACGACCTCCAGCGGGCCGAGGTGGTACGTGCCGTCGCCGAAGCCCGCCGCGTCCATCGCGTCCGTGATGAGCGCGACCCGGTCGGCGCCCGCGCGGTGGAAGGCCAACTGGAAGGCGGCCGGGTGCAGATGCGTGCCGTCGTCGATCAGCTCGACGGTGACCCGCTCGTCCTCCAGGAGCGCGGCGATGGGCCCCGGCGCGCGGTGGCCGAGCCCCGGCATCGCGTTGTACAGGTGCGTGGCCACGGTGGCGCCCGCGTCGACGGCCGCCGCCGTCTGCTCGTACGTGGCGTCGGTGTGGCCGATCGCGGCGATCACGCCGTGCTCGGCGAGCAGGCGCACGGAGTCGATGCCGCCGGGCAGTTCGGTGGCGAGGGTGACCATCTTGGCCTGGCCGCGGGCCGCGTCGAGCAGCTTGCGGACCTCCGCCGGGTCCGGGTGGCGCAGCAGGGACTCGCTGTGCGCGCCCTTGCGGCACGGCGAGATGAACGGGCCCTCGAAGTGGACGCCCGCGATCTCGCCCTGCTCGGCCAGCTCGCTGAGCAGGCCCGCGCGCTGCGCGAGGGCGTCCATCTCGCCGGTGACCGTGGAGGCGACGAGGGTGGTCGTGCCGTGCAGGCGGTGCGTCTGGACGCCGTGCAGGATGTCGTCGACCGTGCCGTTGGTGAAGGACGCGCCGCCGCCGCCGTGGTTGTGCATGTCCACGAAGCCGGGGACGAGCCAGTGGCCGGTCAGGTCGATCGTCTCGGCGTCCGCGGGAGCGCTCCCGGCGATGCGCGTGCCGTCCACGATGACGCGGCCGCCGTCCACGGTCCCGGTGGGCAGGACCACCCGGGCACCGGCGAGAACCTTGCTAGTGGCCATCAGGTGGTTACCTCCGGGGATGCGTCGGTGGGGGTGTCGTTCACGGTGGTGGTCGGTGTATCGGTACGCGGGCCCTCCGGCGTGAGCAGGTCCCAGGCGAGCAGGCCCGCGCCGAGGCAGCCCGCGGCGTCGCCGAGCGCCGCTGGGACGATCCCGGGCAGCGTCTGGAACTGCACCACGCGGTCCGCCACCGCCTGGCGCAGCGGCGTGAACAGCGTGTCCCCGGCCTCCGCGAGGCCGCCGCCGATGATCAGCGTGTCGGGGTCCAGGAGGGTGAGGGCCGTCAACAGGCCGTCGGCGAGGGCGTCCACGGCGTGCTGCCAGACCGCGGCCGCGCGCGGGTCGCCGGAGCGCACCGCCTTCGCGCAGTCCGCGGCGTCCGCCGCCGGGTCGCCGCTCGCCTCGGCCCACGCCTTGCTCACGGCGGACGCCGAGGCGAGCCGCTCCAGACAGCCGCGCTGGCCGCAGCCGCAGGGCGGGCCGCCGGGCCGGACGACGATGTGGCCGATCTCGCCCGCCGAGCCGTGCGCGCCGGGCTCGATGACCCCGTCGATGCCGATGGCGCCCGCGATGCCGGTGCCAAGCGGCACGAACAGGAAGCGCGCCGTGCCCCGGCCCGCGCCGAGGCGGCCCTCGGCGAGGCCGCCGGTGCGCACGTCGTGGCCGAGCGCCACGGGGACGCCCCCGAGGCGGGCGCTGATCAGGTCGCGCAGCGGTACGTCGGTCCAGCCGAGGTTCGCCGCGTACACGGCGAGGCCGCGCTCGGCGTCGACGATGCCGGGGACCGCGACGCCCACCGCGGCGGCGGGCTCGCCGAGGTGGGCCACGCCGTGGGCGCGCAGCTCCGCGGCGAAGTCCAGGATCGACTCGACCACGGCGTTCGCGCCGCGCTCACGGCCGGTGGGGCGGCGCGCCTCGTGCAGCAGCGTGCCGTCCGCCCCGACCAGGGCGGCCTTCATTCCGGTGCCGCCCACGTCCAGGGCGATGACATGTCTCACGGGGACAGTGTCGCGTGTGACCCCGCAAGAGGTCTAGTCCAGTGTGCACACCGTGCCGGACTGGGGTCCGGCTACTTGAGGACCACGCTCCGGGTCAGGTTGCGCGGCCGGTCCGGGTCCTGCCCCCGGTCCTCGGCCAGGCGCACGGCCAGGCGCTGGGCGCGGATCAGGTCGGCGAGGGGGTCGACGTCGGCGCGCGCCTCCAGGTGGCCGCCGACCCGGGCGACGTCGTCCGCGAGGCCCTCCGGCAGCGCCCCGAACATCCACGCCACGCGGCCCGGCGCGGTGACGGAGATCGGCCCGTGCCGGTACTCCATGGCCGGGTACGCCTCCGTCCACGCGCCCGCGGCCTCCCGCATCTTCAGGCCCGCCTCCAGGGCGAGCCCGTACGTCCAGCCGCGGCCGAGGAACGTCCACTGCTCCGCCGCGACCACCGCCTGTGGCAGCGGCTCGGCGAGCGTGCGCTCGGCGTCCGCCGCGGCCTCGGCGACCGGCTTGACTCCCGAGAGCGCGCCGAGCCCGGCCCGCAGGAAGGCCAGCGCCGTGGTCGCGAACCGGGTCTGCACGACGGACTCCTCGTCCGCCCAGTCCAGGACGGCCACCGCGTCGGCGGCGGCCATGACCGGCGTCTTCGGGTCGGCGGTCAGGGCCAGCGTCGGCACGCCGCCCCGCACCCGCCCGAGCAGGTCGAGCACCTCCGTCGTCGTACCGGAGCGGGTGATCGCCACGACCCGGTCGTAGCGCCGCCCGGCGGGGAACTCCGACGCCGCGAACGCGTCCGTCTCGCCCTGCCCCGCGGCCTCCCGCAGCGCCGCGTACGCGAGGGCCATGAACCACGAGGTGCCGCAGCCGGTCACGGCGATCCGCTCGCCCGGCTCGGGAAGCCCGGCGAAGGCCGCGGCGCTCTCGGCGGCCCGCCGCCAGCAGTCGGGCTGGGTGGCTATCTCATTTGCGGTACGCGACATGTGCCAAGGCTCCTTGCCGGTGCGGGAGTTGTGCCGGGCGTCGCGCGGGCGGCGCCCCGAGCAGTGCTTAGCAGCAGGGCGACCGGCCGGGCAATGGGTGACCGCCGTTGCAGAAGCGATACTGGGGTGGTGTAGACCTGGTGTGTCGACGCGGGGGAGACTCGCGTTCCGGTAAGTCTCGGCAAGGGTGGGAAAAAGCGGTGCAGCGGCGCGTGACAGGCCTTACGGCGGCGGTGGCCGCACTGAGCATGGCGGCGCTGCTCGCCGGATGCGGCGAATCGGGCGGATCGGGCGATGTGACCCTCAAGCTCGTGGCGGCCGACTACGGCGACTCGGCGGCGAACAGCTCCAAGAAGTACTGGGGCGAGCTGGCCGAGAAGTTCGAGGACGAGCACCCGGGCATCAAGGTCGACGTGACCGTGTACTCCTGGACGGACGTCGACCGCAAGGTCAAGGAGATGGTCGCGGACGGCGAGGCCCCCGACCTCGCGCAGATCGGCGCTTACGCGGACTACGCGGCGCAGGACAAGCTGTACAGCGCCGACGACGTGCTCTCCATCCCCACCCAGGCCGACTTCCTGGCGCCGCTGGCGAAGGCGGGCGTCTTCAACCGCGTCCAGTACGGCATGCCGTTCGCCGCGTCCACGCGCCTGCTGTTCTTCAACGAGAAGCTCTTCAAGAGCGCCGGGGTCACCCCGCCGGAGAGCTGGAGCGAGCTCCAGGCCGCCGCGAAGAAGCTCAAGGCGCGCGGCGTGAAGATCCCGTACGCGCTGCCGCTCGGCCCGGAGGAGGCGCAGGCCGAGACGTACCAGTGGCTGCTCAGCGGGGGCGGCGGCTACACCGACAACGTCGGCTCGTACGACTTCGACTCCAAGCAGAACGTCAACACGTTCACCTGGCTGAAGAACGAGCTGGTCGGCAAGGGCCTGACCGGGCCGACGCCGCCCGGCAAGCTCAACCGCGCCGAGGCCTTCGCCGCCTTCACGCGCGGCGAGGTCGGCATGCTCAACGGCCACCCGACGCTGATGCAGATGGCCGCCAAGAAGCACCTGAAGTACGGCATGGTCCCCATGCCCGGCGTCAACGGCAAGGCCCAGTCCACGATGGGCGTCGCCGACTGGATGATGGCCTTCAAGGAGAACGGCCACCGCAAGGAGATCCGCGAGTTCCTCGACTTCGCGTACTCCAAGAAGAACGTCCTGGACTTCTCGCGCGAGTACGACCTGCTGCCGGTGACCACGTCGGCGTCCCAGGAGATGGCCGACGACAAGGCGGACGCGAAGAAGCTCGGCGGCTTCCTGGAGGAGCTGCCCGCCTCCCAGCTGTACCCCGTCGGCAAGACGTCCTGGGCCCAGGTGTCCGTGCAGATCAAGAAGTACATCGGCAAGACCGTCGACCCGAACGGCGACCCGCAGGCGATCCTGAGCCAGCTCGACGCGAAGGCGGCGGCGGAGGAGAACGCGAGCTAGCGTGGGCCGGGTGAACGGTGTGCCTGAGGCGGAGCCTCCCGTGCCCGAGCCCTCCGAGGCCTCCGGGGCCGAGGGCGGCCTGTCCGCGCGGGCCAGGGCCGTGCTGGCCCTGGAGCGGCGCAACTGGAGCGGCCCCGGTGCCAAGGAGCGGGCCATCCGCGAGGACCTGGGCCTCGCCCCGGTCCGCTACTACCAGCTCCTCAACGCCCTGCTGGACGACGAGCGCGCCCTGGCCCACGACCCGGTCACCGTGAACCGCCTGCGACGGGTACGCGCCGCACGCCGCGCGGAGCGCTGACGCTAGGGTCGGTCCCATGGGCGACGACCGCACGCACTCCCCGTACGAGCCACTGACCCCCGCGGGCCGCGACGGCCTCGCCGCGATCCTGGCCCGCCCCGAACGCGCCGTGATCGCCCTGGACTTCGACGGCACGCTCGCGGCCATCGTGCCGGACCCCGAGCGGGCCCGGGCCCACCCGGACGCCGTCCCCGCGCTCGCCGCCCTCGCCCCGAGGGTCCGCTCCGTCGCGGTCGTCACCGGCCGCCCCGCGGGCGTCGCCGTGCGCTACGGCGGCTTCGCGGGCGTCCCAGGCCTTGAGCACCTCGTCGTGCTCGGGCACTACGGCGCGGAGCGCTGGGACGCCGTCACCGGCACCGTGCGCGCGGCCGAGCCGCACCCCGGCGTCGCCGCCGTACGGGCCGAGCTGCCCGGCTTCCTCGACGCGATCGGGGCCTGGCAGGGCACCTGGATCGAGGAGAAGGGCCGGGCCGTCGCGGTGCACACGCGCCGGGCCGAGGACCCCCAGGCCGCCTTCGACGCCCTGCGCGGCCCCCTCGGCGAGCTCGCCGCCCGCCACGGGCTGATCGTCGAGCCCGGCCGGATGGTCCTCGAGCTGCGGCCGCCCGGCGTGGACAAGGGCGTGGCCCTCGTCGAGTACGTACGCGAGGTGGGCGCGGAGTCGGTCCTCTACGCGGGGGACGACCTCGGGGACCTGCCCGCGTTCGCCGCGGTGGACAAGCTGCGGGCGGATGGTGGGGTGCGGGGGCTGCTTGTGTGCAGCGGCAGCGCGGAGGTCGCGGAGCTGGCGTCCCGCGCGGACCTGGTGGTCGATGGCCCTGCGGGTGTGGTCGGGCTCTTGGCCTGGCTGACCGCGGCCCTGGCCTGAAGGCCTACGCCTCCAGCGCCGCCAGCTGGTCCAGGAACCAGCGGGTCGGGGGGAGGGCCGTGGCCGCGACGGCGAGGCGTTTGGTGCGTTCGGCTCGTTCCGCCGCGGGCAGGAGCAGGGCCTCGTGGAGCGCGGCGGCCGTCCCCGTCACGTCGTACGGGTTCACCGCGAACGCGTCCTCGCCGAGCTCCTCATAGGCTCCCGCCTCCCGGGACAGGACGAGCGCGCAGCCCTCGTCGGAGACGACGGGGACCTCCTTGGCGACCAGGTTCATGCCGTCCCGGATGGGGTTGACCAGGGCCACGTCGGCGATCCGGTACGCGGCGAGGGAGCGCGCGAAGTCGTCCTTGACGTGCAGCACCACCGGCGTCCAACCGGCCGTGCCGAAGCGGGTGTTGATGGCCTCGGCGACGCGGGAGACCTCCGCCGTGTAGGCGCGGTAGACCGCGAGGTCCTGCCGCGAGGGGTAGGCGAACGCGACGTGCACCACCCGCTCGTGCCACTCGGGGTGCTCGTCGAGCAGCAGCTCGTACGCCCGCAGGCCCCGGACGATGTTCTTCGACAGCTCGGTGCGGTCCACGCGGACGATGACCTTCCGGCCCGCGCCCACCTGTTCGCGCAGGCTCACGAGCCGCTCCTCGACGTCCGCGCGCCGCGACCGCTCCCGCAGGAAGTCCGCGTCCGCGCCGAGCCCGTGCACCCCGACCCGCGTCCCCGACGTGCCGCCGAGCAGCCGCACGCAGCACTCCGTGAACGCGTCCGCCCACCGCCCGGTGAGGAAGCCGAGCCGGTCCGCGCCCAGCATGCCGCGAAGCAGCCGCTCGGCGATGTCGTCGGGCAGCATCCGGAAGTAGTCGACGGGCGCCCACGGGGTGTGCGAGAAGTGCCCGATCCGCAGGTCCTCGCGGAGCTCGCGGAGCATCCCCGGGACGAGCGCGAGGTGGTAGTCCTGCACCAGGACCGCCGCGCCGGGCGCCGCGCTCTCGGCGAGCGCCTCCGCGAAGGCCTGGTTGTACTGCTCGTAGGCGGCCCACTGGGCGCGGAACTCCGGGCCGAACTCCGGCTCCAGGGGCGTCTGGTACAGCATGTGGTGCACGAACCAGAGCACCGAGTTCGCGATGCCGTTGTACGCCGCCGCGTGGGTCTTCGCGTCGATGTCGAGCATGCGCACGCCGGGCTCGGAGACCCCGCGCCGCACCGCCTCGCGGTCGCCGTCGCCGAGCGCCGAGCACACCCACAGCGCGTCCGCCTCGTCGCCGATGGCGCTGAGCCCCGACACGAGCCCGCCCCCGCCGCGGCGCGCGGTCAGCTCGCCGTCATCACCGACGGCGTACGAGACGGGGCCGCGATTGGACGCGACGAGAACCCGGGCGGCGGCATGAACGGAGACCATGTTGCCGAACCTAGCCCGCCCGGGATGCCCGTAAACGCGCATCAGTACGAGTGGCCCATCACTTCCCGGACTCGACGCGAAGGCAAGCGCCCCGAAGGGGCGCGGGGAACTGCGCGACTAGCCCAGGACGGCCCGCGGACGAAAACCAGCCCCGGTGCCCCCGCAGGCCCGCTCAAGCCACGCGCCGCGCCGCATACTCCGCGACCTCCACCATAGGCGGCCGCTCCTCCGTATCCACCGCATACGTACGCGGCTCGAAGCCCCCCGCCCCCCGGACGAACTGCGTCAGCTCGGGCCGCACCAGATGCGCGCGGGCGAGCCGCAGCTGCGCCGTGCGGTAGATCGACGCGGCCATCCGCCCGAGGGCCTGCCCGTCCTGGTGCCGGTGCTTGCGCACCCCGACGTCGACCTGCGCGAGCGCGTCCAGGCCGACGGTGTGCAGCGCGTCCACGAGCAGCCCGAGCTCCACCCCGTACCCGACCGGGAACGGCAGGCGCTCCAGGAGCGACCTGCGGGCCGCGTACTCGCCGCCGAGGGGCTGGACGAAGCCCGCGAGCTGGGGCCAGTGCATGTTGAGCAGGGGGCGTGCCATCAGCTCGGTGACGCGGCCGCCCTGGCCCGCCGTGGCGCCGGGGCCCTCGCCGCCGGGGTCGCCGGGGGCGCCCGGGCCGTCGAGCATCGTCAGCGGACGGTCGTACATGGCCTTCACGAAGTGCACGTCCGGCTCGGTGAGCAGCGGGCCCACGATGCCGGTCACGAAGTCGGCCGAGAACTCCTTCAGGTCGGCGTCCACGAACGCGATCACGTCACCGTGCGTGACCAGGAGCGAGCGCCACAGGACCTCGCCCTTGCCGGGCACCGCCGGGACGCGCGGCAGGATGTCGTCCCGGCGCACGACCCGGGCGCCCGCGGCGCGCGCCACCTCCGCGGTGCGATCCCGCGAGCCGGAGTCCACCACCACGAGCTCGTCGACCAGGGGGACCTTCTCGACCAGCTCGCGGCGGATCTCCGCGACGATCTCCCCGACCGTCCGCTCCTCGTCGAGGGCGGGCAGCACGACGCTCACCGTGGTGCCCGAGGCCCGCTTCGCGGCGGTGAGACGGTCCAGCGGGCGGTCGGTCACGGACCAGGAACGCCTGCTCAGCCAGCGCTCGACCTCTTCCAGCACGCGGGTTCCTCCCGTTGGTGGCCGTATGTGATCCATCTCGCGGTTCGGACGACTATCTCAACTGTCCTGGCCGTCGGTTACAGTCTTGAACAAGGCCGGTGACCATCGCATGTCGGGGGTCGCCGTCCGTCACGGATGCCACAGGCACACCGCGTACAACAACCGAATACCGCTCATCCAGAGGGGCAGAGGGATACGGCCCGTTGAAGCCCCGGCAACCCTCCAGCCGGTCTCGTAGCGCCAGCGGCGCACCGCGAGGCTCCCGGCTCGGGAAGGTGCCAATTCCGTCTCGTGGCGAGATGCGCCGCGAGGAAGATGAGGAGAAAGGGCCTCGCCTCCATGGCTGTGCAGACCGTCGACACCACGCCCCCCGCGGACGCCACCGTCGACCTGGGACCCGCCTCGGGTCTCTCCTGCCGCGAGTGCGGCACCGTCTTCCCGCTCGGACCGATCTTCGCCTGCGCCGAGTGTTTCGGCCCGCTCGAAGTCGCGTACGACCTCCCTGTCGGAGACCCCGAGGCGCTCCGCGCGAGGATCGAGTCGGGACCGGCCAACATCTGGCGGTACGCCCCGCTGCTGCCCGTCCCCGCCGACGTCGCGGACAAGCCCAATCTGAACCCCGGCTGGACCAAGCTCGTCAAGGCCGACAACCTGGCTCGTGAACTGGGCGTCGAGCAGGGCAAGTTGTTCGTCAAGGACGACTCCGGCAACCCCACGCACTCCTTCAAGGACCGCGTCGTCGCGCAGGCCCTTGAGGCCGCGCGCGCCTTCGGCTTCACCACGCTCTCCTGCTCCTCCACGGGCAACCTCGCCGGGGCCGTCGGCGCCGCCGCCGCCCGCGCGGGCTTCCGCTCCTGCGTGTTCATCCCGCACGACCTGGAGCAGGGCAAGGTCGTCATGGCCGCGGTCTACGGCGGCGAGCTCGTCGGCATCGAGGGCAACTACGACGACGTGAACCGCTTCTGCTCCGAGCTCATCGGCGACCCGCTCGGCGAGGGCTGGGGCTTCGTCAACGTGAACCTGCGGCCGTACTACGGCGAGGGCTCCAAGACCCTCGCGTACGAGATCTGCGAGCAGCTCGGCTGGGAACTGCCGGACCAGCTCGTGATCCCCATCGCCTCGGGATCGCAGCTCACGAAGATCGACAAGGGCCTCAAGGAACTCATCAAGCTCGGCCTCGTCGCGGACAAGCCGTACAAGATCTTCGGCGCCCAGGCGGAGGGCTGCTCGCCGGTCTCCGCCGCCTTCAAGGCGGGCCACGACGTCGTCCGCCCGCAGAAGCCGAACACCATCGCCAAGTCCCTCGCCATCGGCAACCCGGCCGACGGTCCGTACGTGCTCGACATCGCCCGGCGCACGGGCGGCGCGGTGGAGGACGTGACCGACGAGCAGGTCGTCGACGCGATCAAGCTCCTCGCCCGCACGGAGGGCATCTTCGCGGAGACCGCGGGTGGCGTGACCGTCGGGGTCACGCGCAAGCTGATCGAGGAGGGGCTCCTCGACACCTCCCTCACCACGGTCGTCCTCAACACCGGGGACGGCCTGAAGACCCTTGACGCCGTCGCGGCGTCCTCGCAGGCGACCGCGACCATTCGGCCGAGCCTGGACGCCTTCCGTGCCGCGGGGCTTGCGGGCTGATCACTTCCCTGCGGGCCGTACTGGGCTGGTCGCGCAGTGCCCCGTGCCCCTTCGGGCGCTCCTGGACCGGGGCGCCCTCATGAACTACCGAGGTGAAGAGTATGAGCGTCAACGTTCGCATCCCGACCATCCTTCGTACGTACACCGGCGGGCAGGCCGAAGTGAGCGCCGAGGGGGCCACCCTCGCCGAGGTCATCGCCGACCTGGAGAAGAACCACACCGGGATCGGCGCCCGCGTCCTGGACGACCAGGGCAAGCTGCGCCGCTTCGTGAACGTGTACGTCAATGACGACGACGTGCGTTTCGAGCAGGGCCTCCAGACCGCGACGCCCGACGGCGCGGGCGTCTCGATCATTCCGGCGGTCGCCGGCGGCTGAGCCGTTCCGAAGCCCCTGCGGGGTGCTCGTGGAGCCGTTTCGTATACAACGGCTCTTGTTCCTACGCAGAGTTACCTCGATTGCCCCCTCCGCGAGAGAAGCGGAGGGGGCAATTCTGCATGGTTGAGCGCGGTACAGTTGGGAATGGAGCTTCGTTTTTGATGTCGGGCGGCCTGAGTCGCCTCGGTGAAGTCGGCCGCGGAGCCGACAAGAAGCAGCCAAAGTGTCCTGCCTATTTGAGCCGAACGTGGCTTTTGTCTGGCC
Source organism: Streptomyces sp. NPDC053474 (assembly GCF_044544845.1). Lineage (NCBI taxonomy): Bacteria > Bacillati > Actinomycetota > Actinomycetes > Kitasatosporales > Streptomycetaceae > Streptomyces > Streptomyces sp. NPDC053474. The sequence continues at coordinate 410,821 of NZ_JBITXV010000005.1, read as the reverse complement.
CGACTTGCCCTGAACGCCGGTGAATTCTCCGCATATCGACGATCGGCCGTGCCCAGAATTCTCGTCCGATTGACCTGTTGCAGACGGCAGTTGGACAGATACATTCAGCCGCGGTCGACGCGTTCCGGCGCACATCCCCCAACCCATGGGGGGTGAGGTCTGACCCGGGTCCGTGAAGTGCGGTCCTGCGCAAGGGCCAGTAATAGGGGAGTTAGGCATGGCTCAGGGCACCGTCAAGTGGTTCAACGCGGAGAAGGGATACGGCTTCATCGCGGTCGACGGTGGTGCGGATGTATTCGTCCACTACAGCGCGATTCAGATGGACGGCTACCGCACCCTGGAAGAAGGTCAGCGAGTCGAGTTCGAGATCTCGCAGGGCCAGAAGGGTCCGCAGGCGGACATGGTCAAGCTCGCCGTCTGATCGGCTTGGCGCGATCGGCCACCAGCGACGCGTGGGCCCGCCTCCCGGTTCGGGAGGCGGGCCCTCCTCTGTTGGCCCCCACCCCAACCGGGGTCCCGGCCCCTGTCCTCCGGCCGCCCCTCACCCCCGGGCCACCGCCGCCGCTACCGCGCCGGTTGCTTTCCCGCCCGCCCGCCCATGGCCAGTCGCCTTCCCGGCCCGGGCGGGCCGCGCGCCTTGCCGTCCGTCCCTTGGGTGCGGGCTCGCCCTCTACGCCGCCGCTCCGCGGCGGATGCCTCCCACCCGCCCGCCCATGGCCAGGCGGCTTCGTGGTGGGGGGCTTCCCTGCCCGGGCGGTGTACTGCCGAGCAAACGGGCGGGTGGGTGGGAGACATCCGGCGCGGTAGCGCCGGTGTCGTGGGCGACGGGCCGCACCCGAGGGACGGGCAGGCGGCAGCCTGCGCCGCCGCTGCGCTGCGGGTGTCTCCCGCCCACTGGCGGGGGAGGGCTTCCCTGCCCGGGCGGTGTACTGCCGAGCAAACGGGCGGGTGGGTGGGAAAGCATCCGGCGCGGTAGCGCCGGTGTCGTGGGCGACGGGTCGCGCCCGACGGACGGGCAGGCGGCAGCGGCGGCGCCACGCCCGAGGGGAGGGGCAGGCGGGGGCTCGCGTTCGAAAAGGGGGCCGGGGCGGCAGCCCAGGTTTCGAGGGGCCCCGGGTGGCAGGGGAAGTGAGGGCCCACGGGTGCCCGCGCGCCGCCGCAGGCCGCCGGGCCGCCGGGGCGTCGCCGGCCACCGGGTGGCAAGGGGGCGTGAGGGCCCATGGGTGGCAAGGGGGCGTGAGGGCCCACGGGGGGGGCGAGGGGAAGAGGGCCCACGGGGGGCGAGGGGAAGAGGGCCCACGGGGGCGGGGGGAAGAGGGCCCACGGGATCAGGGGGAAGTGGGGAAGCCGGACCCCAGTGTGTGGGGGCGACCTTGCACTCGGAGGGGGCGAGTGCTAATCATTGGCGTTAGCACTCTACGAGTGAGAGTGACAGAAGGACCGGGTGGGTGAGGTCCGCAGGCCGGGTGGGGCAAGGAACCACAAGGCAGGCAGACCGTCCGTCGCGGGCGCCGGCGCGGTCCGAGTTTTTCCACCCCTGTCCGGGAGGACCACTTCACATGGCCAAGATCATCGCGTTCGACGAGGAGGCACGGCGCGGCCTCGAGCGCGGCATGAACCAGCTCGCCGACGCCGTCAAGGTGACCCTGGGCCCCAAGGGTCGCAACGTCGTCCTCGAGAAGAAGTGGGGCGCCCCCACGATCACCAACGATGGTGTGTCCATCGCCAAGGAGATCGAGCTCGAGGACCCGTACGAGAAGATCGGCGCCGAGCTGGTCAAGGAGGTCGCGAAGAAGACGGACGACGTCGCCGGTGACGGCACGACGACCGCGACCGTCCTGGCCCAGGCGCTGGTCCGCGAGGGCCTGCGCAACGTGGCCGCGGGTGCCAACCCCATGGCCCTGAAGCGCGGCATCGAGAAGGCCGTCGAGGCCGTCTCGGGCGCCCTGCTCGACCAGGCCAAGGAGGTCGAGACCAAGGAGCAGATCGCCTCCACGGCCTCCATCTCCGCCGCCGACACCCAGATCGGCGAGCTCATCGCCGAGGCCATGGACAAGGTCGGCAAGGAAGGCGTCATCACGGTCGAGGAGTCGCAGACCTTCGGTCTGGAGCTCGAGCTCACCGAGGGCATGCGCTTCGACAAGGGCTACATCTCGGCGTACTTCGCGACCGACATGGAGCGCATGGAGGCCGCGCTCGAGGACCCGTACATCCTCATCGTCAACTCCAAGATCTCCAACGTGAAGGACCTCCTTCCGCTCCTGGAGAAGGTCATGCAGTCGGGCAAGCCGCTGCTGATCATCGCCGAGGACGTCGAGGGCGAGGCCCTGTCCACGCTGGTCGTCAACAAGATCCGTGGCACCTTCAAGTCCGTCGCCGTCAAGGCCCCGGGCTTCGGCGACCGCCGCAAGGCCATGCTCGGTGACATCGCCATCCTCACGGGCGGCACGGTCATCTCCGAGGAGGTCGGCCTCAAGCTGGAGAACGCCGGTCTGGACCTGCTCGGCCGCGCCCGCAAGGTCGTCATCACCAAGGACGAGACCACGATCGTCGACGGTGCCGGTGACTCCGAGGCCGTCCAGGGCCGGGTGAACCAGATCCGCGCCGAGATCGAGAACAGCGACTCGGACTACGACCGCGAGAAGCTCCAGGAGCGCCTGGCGAAGCTCGCGGGCGGCGTGGCCGTCATCAAGGCCGGTGCCGCGACCGAGGTCGAGCTCAAGGAGCGCAAGCACCGCATCGAGGACGCCGTTCGCAACGCGAAGGCGGCCGTCGAGGAGGGCATCGTCGCCGGTGGTGGCGTGGCCCTGCTGCAGGCCTCCTCGGTGTTCGAGAAGCTGGAGCTGGAGGGCGACGAGGCCACCGGTGCCGCCGCCGTCAAGCTGGCGCTTGAGGCCCCGCTGAAGCAGATCTCCGTGAACGCTGGCCTTGAGGGTGGCGTCATCGTGGAGAAGGTCCGCAACCTCACCCCCGGTCACGGCCTGAACGCCGCGAACGGCGAGTACGTGGACATGATCGCCGAGGGCATCATCGACCCGGCGAAGGTCACGCGCTCCGCGCTGCAGAACGCCGCGTCGATCGCCGCGCTGTTCCTCACCACCGAGGCCGTCATCGCCGACAAGCCGGAGAAGGCCGCGCCGGCCGCTCCGGGCGGCATGCCCGGCGGTGACATGGACTTCTGAGCCGGTTCGTTCGGCTCGGGCTCGTCCTTCCCGAGGGCGGCACCCCCTGCTTCCAGCAGGGGGTGCCGCCCTCGGGCGTTTCCGCCCTACGCCTCCAGCGAGCTGATGAAGGCGGACCAGGCCGGGGGGTGGAAGAGGAGGTGGGGGCCAAGGGGGTCCTTGGAGTCCCGGACGGGGATGACGTCCGGGTGGCCGTCTGCCACCTCCAGGCAGTTGCCACCGTCCCCACCGCTGTACGTGGACTTGCGCCAGCGGGCTATCTCCAGGCAGTTGCCGCCGCTGCCGTCGCTGTACGTGGACTTGTGCCACGTAGCCGCGCTCAGGTCGTACTCAGGGCTGATCCTCATGGGCGTAATCCTCTGCCACTGATTCGATCAGGGCCAAGGATTTGCGCTGGGACAGTGCATTGGCCCCCAACAAATCGTATGCGAGTTCGTAGCGGGTGATGGTTGCCGGATCGTCCTCCAGCCGCCCGATGCCAGATCCTTCGAAGTAGACGAGTGGAGGTGCGTCTTCGAAGGCCATCAGCTTGAGGGAGCCGCCCATCGACGTGTGGGCACCTGCGCTGAACGGCAGCACCTGCACGATGACCCTGCGCTTGCGCGCGAGCTTGGCGACGTGTCGCAGCGCCTCGGCCATCACGACCGGCCCGCCGACCGTGCGGCGGAGGACTGCCTCGTCAAGCACCGCCCACATCAGGGGCGTTGTTGGGTCACTCAGGAGTGCTGCTCGTTCCAGTCGGTTCGCTACGAGTTCGTCGATGACCTCTTCCGGTGCCGTCGGGCGGTGGGCGATGAACACCTCGCGGGCGTAGCCCGGGGTTTGCAACAACCCCGGGATCAGCAGCGGCGCGTACTCCTTGATCGAGGTGGCGACCGCCTCCGCCTCCGCTGCCTCCGCGAAGTGGTCGGGGTACTTCGACTTCGCCAGGGCGCGGCAGTTGCGGGTGAAGAAGCCGCCCGTGCCGAGGGTCTCGTCGAAGTGGCGGGCGTACTCCAGGTGCATCCTGCGGGTACCGGCCTCCAGTTGGCCGATGAAGGAGCCGCTGACGAACAGCGGGGCGCCGAGGGCCTCCTGGCTGAGGCGGGCGCGCTCGCGAGCGTGGCGCAGCTCCGCGCCCAGTAACGCGCGGGGGTTGGACGACGGGTCGAGGTCTTTGGGGCGGGTCATCGGCAGGGAACTCCTCGGACACCGGGGACTGTTGGGTGGCCTGCGCTTTTCAGGGTAGGCGCGGGTGAGCACCCTGGGTGAGGAACGTTGAACACTCAGTAGAAAGGCGTAGGTCATGGCAATGACGGCGGAGGAGAGGGGCCGCGCGGCCGAGGACGCGGTGGCGGCGCTGCGCGCGGAGCTGGCCCGGCTGGGGCTGACGCTGCCCTCGCTGCGCGTGGACCCCCTGACGATGGCGGCCGAGGCCCCGTACCCGCTGGTGGAGTTGGGGAGGTGCAACCTGGACACGGCGATGCGCCTGGTCGCGGTGTTGCGCGGGGCGGCGAAGTGAGCCCGGGGGAGTACGCGGTCGACGTACGGGACGGCAGCGTCGGCCAGGTGATGGGCCACGAGGGCGGCTACGTACAGCTGCGGCCGGTGGGCGGCGGCCGGGAGTGGGACTGCCCACCGGAGTCGACGGCCCCGGCGTCGACGGGGGAGGTGCTGAGGGCCCGCGTCCGCCAGGTGAACCGGGAAGGGCGGCTTCCGTGACGGGTGGGGCGGCGGGAGCGGTCGACGAGGCCGCCGCGTTCGTCCGGGCGGCCGGGCGTGACGCGACACTGCTGAACACCGGCTGAAGAAACCGCAGTTGCGCGGGAGACTGGGCGCATGAGCTACCGGCCGAGCAATCCGCCTGCCCGCTGCATCAAGTGCGGGGACGTTCATCTGATCCTGTCGCAGGCCGTGAACCCGAGGACGGGCGAGGTGGAGTACCGCTTCACGTGCCTGGACTGCCGCGTCGCGTGGCCGCAGGACCAGCACGGAGGCGCTCCCGACGACTACGCCTAGCCAAAGGGCGCTCCGCCATGCGCGAACCGCCGTGTGCACGTCCGTTGGGCAGCGACACCTGCCCCGCATGCGGAAGCAAGAGCGTGATGATGCACCCTGATGGAAGGTTTCAGTGCATGGACTGCAACACGATCTGGACGTAGGCGAGTGACCATGGCGGACGCAGCGGGTGTCATCAAAGGGCCCATGTCGGATCAGATGGCGTGGGCATCGTTGTACGAGCTCGCCCTGAGCGTGGCGGAACGCCTTGGGGCCACCGTTCCGGACGCCGCCCGCGAGGTGGGGCGGTACGAGTTCCTCGAAGCCGTCCTGAACGTCGATGACGGATGGCGTCTGGACTGGAACGGCAGGCCGTCCTAGCCCCGCAGGCCAGGCCTCGTCGCCGCGAGGGCCGCGCGGAGGTTGCCGTTCGTCTCCGACAGGAGGCGGGTCGCCGTGGGGGTGTCCACCGCGCCGAGGATCGTGAGGATCGCGGGCTTGACCTCGCCGTCCGTCGCGGCCAGGGCGCGTTCGATCTCGTCGTCGGGGGCGCCCGTGGCGAGGGAGACGATGCGGCGGGAGCGGGCGCGCAGCTTCTCGTTGGAGGCGCGGACGTCGACCATCAGGTTCCCGTACGTCTTGCCCAGGCGGATCATCGTGATCGTCGAGATCATGTTGAGGACCAGTTTTTGCGCCGTGCCCGCCTTCAGGCGGGTGGAGCCGGTGAGGAGTTCGGGGCCGACGACGACCTCGATGCCGTGCTCGGCGGCCGCCGCGAGCGCGCTGTCCGCGTTGCAGGACAGGCCGATCGTCAGGGCTCCGAGGGCGCGCGCGTGCTCGACGGCGCCGATCGCGTACGGCGTGCGGCCGGAGGCCGAGATGCCGACGACCGTGTCGTCGGGGGTGAGCGCGAGCGCCGTCAGGTCCTCGGCGGCCAGGGCCTTGCTGTCCTCCGCGCCCTCGACCGCCGTGACCATCGCGGTCGGCCCGCCCGCGATCAGGCCGACGACGTCACCGGGGTCGGTGTTGAAGGTCGGCGGGCACTCGGACGCGTCCAGGACGCCGAGGCGCCCGGCCGTGCCCGCGCCCGCGTAGACCAGGCGGCCGCCGCGCGCCATGCGCTCCGCCGTGGCGTCGATCGCGGCGGCGATCCGGGGGAGCTGCGCGGCGACGGCGGTGGGGACGGTCGCGTCTTCGCCGTTCATGATCCGGGCGATGTCCTCGGTGGGCAGCCGGTCGATCTCGGCGAGCTCGGGCCGGAAGGCCTCGGTGGTGAGGGACGCGAGCTCGGCACGTAGTTCGCCGTAGCCGTCGGGGGAGGGGGTCATGGGTGCTGCGACTCTTTCGGGGGAGAGGCGGGCGGTGTACTCAAGCCCGTCCGGCGTTTGAGGACGAGCGCGAAGCGCGACAAAGGGCCGCGCCAAGGCAGGGGCTCAGCCGTTCCGGTGCCGATGGGCCAGGGCTTCGTACGATGCCGCGAGCGCAGGCGCAGCCGTCTCGTACGTGCGCTGGGCCACGCCCACGAACAGGCAGTCCACGACCAGGAGTTGGCTCGTACGGGACGACATGGCCGCCGGGCGCAGCTCGCTCTCGCGGGCGGTGGAGGTGGTCAGTATGTGGTCGGCGTACTGCGAGACGAGGCCCTCGGGGCGGCCGGTGACGGCGATCGTCGTGGCGCCGTGCTCGAAGGCGACCCGCAGCGGCTCGATGACGTCGCCCGTCGAACCGGAGTGGGTGATCGCGATGGCCACGTCCTTCGCGCGCAGCGTCACCGCGTTGGTGACGGCCAGGTGCGGGTCCGAGTGCGCGTGCGCGACCTGGCCGATGCGCAGGAGCTTCTGCGCGAGGTCCTGGGCGACGAGCCCCGACGCGGCCACGCCGTAGATCTCCGTGCGGCGGGCCGAGGCGAGCGCGGCGACGGCCGCCCCGAGCTGCACCGTGTCGAGCCCGGCGGCCGTGTCGGCGAGGGTCTGCTGCTCGTCGTACGCCAGCTTGGCGACGACGTCGGCGATCGGGTCGTCCACGGCGATGTCCGCCGTGACGGCCGGGGCGCGGCCCGACTGCTGCTGGGCGGCGAGCCCGGCGAGGGCGAGCCTGAGGTCGCGGTAGCCGGGGTAGCCGAGGAGGCGGGCGGTGCGCACGACCGTGGCCTCGCTGGTGCCGGTGAGCTCGGCGAGGCCGGTGACCGTGAGGGCGGCGCAGCCCGCCGGGTCGCCCGCGACGGCCTCGGCGACGCGCTGCATGGAGCGGGTCATCGACGGCCCGAGCGTGCGCACCTTCGCCGCGAGGGCGGCCGGGGCGGGCGGAGCCCCGCCCGCGAAAATTTCCTTCACGTCAGAGGTCACTCCTGAAAGATATTTTCACCGTCGTGACCGGGTCAAGACTCCTGCCGACCGCACCGCGGGGCACGGGGGGCGACAATGGCTGCATGGACACGATTGACCCGCTGGAGCAGGCGTTGCACGCGGCCCGCGCCCTGGTCCTCGCCGACCTCGCCGCGCGCGAGGTCGCGCAGGCCGACGTGGTCTCCTTCGTCGAGGAGTCCGTGGCGCACCGCCGCTGGTGGGTCGAGCAGTGGCCCGAGGGCGCGGCGTACGTCGCCGGGCTCGTCGCCCAGGACGTACAGGACCGGATCCTGGAGCGCTACGGCCGCTGGCCGCTGTGCCCGGTGTGCGGCACCGGGGAGCCGCACGCCCTGGACGTGGAGCCGGAGCTCGGGCCCGACCCGCACTGGGTGTGCGGCAAGGCCGGGGTCGTCGTGGCGCCGGTGGGCAGGCTGTCGTGACGCTGTACATCGACCCGCCGGTGTGGCCCGGCCACGGGCGGCTCTGGTCCCACCTCGTCAGCGACGTCTCGTACGAGGAGCTGCACGCGTTCGCCGCGCGGATCGGGGCGCCTCGGCGGGCCTTCGAGCGGGATCACTATGACGTGCCTGCGGAGCGGTACGGGGCCGCTGTGGCCGCGGGGGCTCTTGAGGTGGGGTCCAAGGAGCTGGTGCGGAGGCTCACTGCGGCGGGGCTGCGGCGGCGGAAGTAGCCCTCGCGGGGCGCCCCGGGCCCACCCCTTCCCGATCTGGGGGCTCCGCCCCCGTACCCCCGTTTTTCGGCGCTTCGCGCCTCGTCCTCAAACGCCGGACGGGCTGAAACTGTCGCTGGGGCGGGCTGACATCGTGTAGGTCCGCTGGTTCTCGCGGTCGGTGGACCGTTCGAAGCCTGCCCTGCGCAGGACCGCCTCCGACGCCGTGTTGCCCTCGTCCACCACCGCGCGCAGGCCGGTGACGCCGGGCAGGCCGAGAGCCCAGGCGGCCAGCGCGCGCAGGGCCTCCGTGGCGTAGCCGTTGCCGCGGGCCGCGGGGGCCAGGTCGTAGCCGAGCTCCGCCCAGCCCTCGTGGTCGGGGGCGCCGTGGAAGCCCATGGCGCCCACCGCGACCTGGTCGGCGGTCCGCACGATCGCGTACGAGCCCCACTCGGGGCGGTGCGTGCCCGCCGCGTACGCCTGCGCGATCAGTCCGGCGCCGGTCCGCGTGCCCTCGCACGGGCCGCCCGCGATCCAGTCGAGGCCGCCGGTGCCGCCCGCGGCGAGGTCGGCGAGGGCCGGGGGCGCGAGCTCCAGGAGCGCCACGGGCCCGGCGGGCAGGTGGATCTGGTTGTGCCAGCGCCAGCGCTCCAGGCGGGACCGCCCCGGCAGGGTGCCCCGGCCCGTCGCCCACAGCAGCGTCCGCCAGTGCGACGCGCCGTCCCGGGCGGGCGGCACGTGCGGGAACTGCCAGGCGAGCAGGGCCTCGCAGAGCCGCTCCGGCGGCTCGTACGCCACCTCGAAGGCGCTCAGTACGTCGTACGTGTGCAGCAGCAGCTCCACGATGCCCATGGCGGCGAAGCCGTGCGCGTCCGCGCTGCCGTGCGGGAACGGGTGGAAGCCGCGCCCGCCCCTCGGCGTCGTGCGCACCACCGCCGCGAGCAGACCGGCCGACGCCTCGATGGCGTGCACCGCGTCCGCGGGGCCCGTGCCCTCGTCGAGGCGGATGTCGATCGGGACGTACGCGTCCTTCGCCCGTCCCGTGAGCTGGGCCGCGTACGCCGTGAAGTCGCTCACCACGTGCTCCGCCGTCGCCAGGCAGCTCCACTGGAGGCCGCCCGCGGGCCGCGTCCAGTCGTACTCCGCCGTCGCCACCGCGCGCAGCGCGCCGCAGGCGTGCGCCACCGCCTCGTCGATCTCGTCCGCACCCATCGTCAGCATGGCGCGAGGCTACGTGAGGAGCGCCAGTTCGGCCGACAGGTTTTCGCGCGCCGGGGCCTCCCAGTGCGCCGCCCCGTGCGGGGTGCGGAACAGCCTCGGCAGGGCCAGGAGTTGGCGCAGCACGTCCGCCCGGCCTTGGCGGAACGCCTCGTCCGGGACGAAGGCGTACTCCTCGCGGACCGCCGCCGCGTACGCCGCGTACGCGTCCGGGGACGCGGCCAGGATCGCCAGGTCCGCGTCGCACAGGACCTCGCCGTCGCGGTCGCCCTCGGCGGGGTCGTGGGTGACGGTGAGGCGGACCAGGCGGGCCACCTCCGCGGTGTCCTCGTCCGTCAGGCCCGCCTCCGGCAGGGCCCGCTCGGCCAGGCGGGCGCTGCGCTCCTCGTTCTCCGAGCGGTCCGGGGCGTAGACGGCGTCGTGGAACCAGGCGGCGAGCCGCACCAAGTGCGGGGCGTCCGCGTGCTGTTCCAGGGTGTCGATGTGGTCCAGGACGGTGGTGAGGTGGGTGATCGTGTGATAGCGGCGGTGCGGTTCGGCCCAGCGGGCCAGGAGGTTGTCCGCGTACGGTTCCGGGGCCGGGGCCGCGGGCCCTTGGCGGGCCTCGGCGAGTGTCCGGCACCAGCGGGCGCGCAGCGCGTCATGGAGGGTGGCCATGCCCCGACCCTACGCGGCCCTCCACGCCGCCCCCGCTCCTGCGAGGCCCTCCCCTGCGGGGCCTCTCCCACCCGCCCACCCGTTCCTGTCCCAGTGACCTGGCCCCGGCCCCGACCTTGCGGCTTGCCCGTGGGTGGGGGGAAGAGACGGTGTGGGGGCGTTGCCAAGTGGCGGTCGGGGGGGTTGGGTGGCCGACATGACGAGCGAGCCCTCGACGCCCGGCGCGGCGTTGGAATCCGACCGCCCCGGCCGACTCCTGCGTACCGAACGCGACGCCCTCATACCCCTCTTGCGCGCCGCGGACGACGCCGCGTTCGCCGTGCCCACCTGCTGCCCGGGCTGGACGGTCCGCCACGTGCTCGCCCACTGCGCGGCCGCGCTGACCCGGGTGATCGAGAGCCGGTTCGACGAGGGCGTGTTCACCGCCGAGGGCAACGACCGGGACATCGCCGAGCGTGCCGACTGGCCCGTCGCGCGCGTCGTGGACGAGCTGGAGCACGGCATGACGAACGCGGGCGCCGCCATCGCCGCGGGCAAGGGCCTGTTCGACGGGGTCGCGCTCGGCGAGTGGGTGCACGCCGGTGACGTACGGGACGCGTGGGGGCTGCCCGGTGCCTACGGCGGCGCGGGCCTCGGTGACGCGCTTCCGCTGCTCGCGGCCTTCAGCAGGCAGCGCGCCGCGCTGCCGCTGCACGCCGACGTCGACGGCCTGGACGAGCCGCTGATCCTCGGCGTGAGCGACGGCCGCAGGCCGCCCGCGCGGTACATCGGGGACGCGCCGACGCTGATCCGCCTTTACGCGGGACGGCCGCTGGGGGACGCCCGGTACGAGCTGGCGGGCGCGACGGAGGGCGAGCTGACGATCTTCGGCTGAGGCAGGCGGGGCCGGATCCGGGGCGGCGGGGCTCAGTGGCCGTGGCCGCCGGTGTCCTCGTGCCGGGCCTCGCCCCCGCCCGCCCGTACGGTGAACGCCGCCGTCCGCACCTTCCCCTCGTGCCGGAAGTCCAGGAACAGGCGGTACGTGCCCGCGCTCGGCGCCGTCGCCGTGAAGGAGACCTCCGGGCCCGGCTTCGTCGTGCCGTCGCCCGGCTCGCCGTTGGGGTGGACGTGGAGGTAGGCGAGGTCGCCGGAGCGCAGCGCGACCAGGTGGCCGTACGCGCCCAGATACGGCTGGAGGTCGGTGACGGGCTTGCCCCGGCGGGTGACGCGCAGGGTCAGTTCGCCCGGCTCGCCGGGGGTCAGGGCGCCGTCCAGGCGCACCTCGTAGCCGCCCGCGGTCTTCGCCGTGGACGACGGCTTCAGCGCGGGCGCGGGGGCGTACGCGCCCGTCACCGCCAGGTCCGCGCCGAGGGTCACCTTCTCCTTCGCCCGCTCGGGCCTGAAGTCCGCGAAGACGCGGTAGTCCCCGGCCTTCGGCAGCGTCGCGGGGGTCGTCCAGGTGCCGTCGGCGGCCCGGGTGGGGTGCAGGTGCCGGTACGTCGTCAGGTCGCGTGAGGCGACGATCAGGTGCAGCTCCTTGCCGTGGTCCTCGGCGTACCGGGTCACGGGGCGGCCCGAGTCCGTCAGGATCCTGAAGCGCAGGTCGGTGCGGTCGCCCGCCCGGGCGCGCGGGGTCCTCAGGTCCAGGGCGTAACCGTCGGCCGCGATCTGGAGGCCGCCCGGGGTGTGGTCCCCGCCCGCGCTCGGAGGGTCGCCCTTCGCCGTCTTCTCACCGTGTTCCTCGGTGTGCGCCACGGGCTTGCCCACCGTGTCGACGCTCGCGCCCACCGCGTACGTGGTGCCGAACGTCGCCGCGACGGCTGCGGCGAAGGCGGTGATCTTCAGTCCGGTGTTCATGGCGTCGGCTCCTTGTGACGGGGTCGCTGAATGCCTCCGACAATACCCCTAGGGGGTATGAAGTCAAGCCGTGATCCCTTCTTGCTTTCGGTACCCCCCGGGGGTATAAATGAGCCTCGTCAGGCATACCGGCCCCGGGTACCCCGGGCAGAGCGCGTCACGAGGAGCAGAGGACATGTCCACTACGCAGGTAGAACTCTCCATCGGCGGCATGACCTGCGCCTCCTGCGCGGCCCGCATCGAGAAGAAGCTGAACCGCATGGACGGCGTCGAGGCGAGCGTCAACTACGCCACGGAGAAGGCGAAGGTGAGCTTCGAGGGCGACGACCTCGCCGTGGCCGATCTGATCGCCACCGTGGAGGCCACCGGGTACACCGCGCAAGAACCCGCGCCGCCCCGCGCGGAGGAGGGAGGCGGGGGAGCGCCGGACGCCGAGGACGAGGACGCCGCGCTGCGGCCGCTGCGGCAGCGCCTTCTCACCGCCGTCCTGCTGTCCGTGCCCGTCATCGCCATGGCGATGGTCCCCGCCCTCCAGTTCACGTACTGGCAGTGGCTGTCCCTGACCCTCGCCGCGCCCGTGGTGACGTACGCCGCCTGGCCCTTCCACAAGGCGGCGTACACCAACGCCCGGCACGGCGCGGCCACGATGGACACGCTGATCTCGGTCGGCACGTCGGCCGCGTTCCTGTGGTCGCTGTGGGCGCTGTTCTTCGGCTCGGCCGGGGAGCCCGGCATGACGCACGCCTTCGAGCTGACCATCCAGCGCACCGACGGCGCCGGGAACATCTATCTGGAGGCCGCGGCGGGCGTCACCGCGTTCATCCTCGCCGGGCGGTACTTCGAGGCCCGCTCGAAGCGGAAGGCCGGAGCCGCGCTGAAGGCGCTGCTCGAACTGGGCGCCAAGGACGTCACCGTCCTTCGTAACGGGACTGAAAAGAACGTTCTAGTTAGCGAGTTGAAGGTCGGGGACCGGTTCCTCGTGCGGCCCGGCGAGAAGATCGCCACCGACGGGCGCGTGGTCGAGGGCGCCTCCGCCGTGGACGCCTCCATGCTCACCGGCGAGTCCGTGCCCGTGGAGGTCGGCGAGGGCGACGCCGTCACCGGCGCGACCCTGAACGTCGGCGGCCGACTGGTCGTCGAGGCGAGCCGCGTCGGCGCCGACACGCAGCTGGCCCGGATGGCCAAGCTCGTCGAGGACGCGCAGAACGGCAAGGCCGCCGCGCAGCGCCTGGCCGACCGCATCTCCGCGGTCTTCGTGCCCGTCGTCATCGCGCTCGCCGTCGCCACGCTGGGCTTCTGGCTCGGCAACGGCGTGGGCCTCACCGCCGCGTTCACCGCCGCCGTGGCCGTACTGATCATCGCCTGCCCGTGCGCCCTGGGCCTGGCCACGCCGACCGCGCTCATGGTCGGCACTGGGCGCGGCGCTCAGCTCGGCATCCTCATCAAGGGCCCCGAAGTCCTGGAGTCCACCCGCCGCGTCGACACGATCGTCCTGGACAAGACCGGCACCGTCACCACCGGCAAGATGACCCTCCTGGCCACGCACGTCGCCGAGGGCACCGACGAGGCGGACGTCCTGCGGCTCGCGGGCGCCCTGGAGCACGCCTCCGAGCACCCGATCGCCCAGGCCGTGGCCGCCGGAGCGGCCGCCGAGGTGGGCGCGCTGCCCACGCCCGAGGACTTCGCGAACGTCGCCGGGCTCGGCGTGCAGGGCGTCGTCGAGGGCCACGCGGTGCTCGTGGGGCGCGAGCAGCTGCTCGCCGAGTGGGTGATCCACCTGCCCGCGGAGCTGAAGGAGGCCAAGGACGCGGCCGAGGCGGCGGGCCGCACCGCCATCGCCGTCGCCTGGGACGGCGAGGCGCGGGCCGTGCTCGAAGTGGCCGACGCGGTGAAGGAGACCAGCCCCGAGGCCATCCGCCGGCTGCGTGAGCTCGGCCTCACGCCGATCCTGCTCACCGGTGACAACAAGGCCGTCGCCGCGTCCGTGGCCGCCGAGGTCGGCATCGCCCCCGAGCACGTCATCGCCGAGGTCCTGCCGCAGGACAAGGTCGACGTCGTCAAGCGCCTCCAGGGCGAGGGGCGTTCGGTGGCCATGGTCGGCGACGGCGTCAACGACGCGGCCGCCCTCGCCCGGGCCGACCTGGGCCTCGCGATGGGCACGGGCACGGACGCCGCGATCGAGGCGGGCGACCTGACGCTGGTCCGCGGTGACCTGCGCGCCGCCGCCGACGCGATCCGGCTCTCCCGCAAGACCCTCGGCACCATCAAGTCCAACCTCTTCTGGGCCTTCGCCTACAACGTGGCGGCGCTGCCGCTGGCCGCCGCGGGCCTGCTCAACCCGATGATCGCGGGCGCGGCCATGGCCTTCTCGTCGGTCTTCGTGGTCGGCAACAGCCTGCGGCTGCGCGGTTTCCAGCCACTGAGCTGACCCATCCGAGCCCGTATGGCTTGATCACCCCGGTGCGCCTCCGCCGCGCGCCGGGGTGATCTGCGCGTACCCTGGTAATTGGACTAGACCTGTGTTTCTGTGGTGCCCGCCGATACGACGTCGGCCCCACAGAAGGCCAGAAGGAAGGCACCCATGAGCAAGCGCGCACTCCTGGAGGTGATCGCCCTCGACGCCGAGGACGCGATCGCGGCCCAGGCCGGAGGTGCGGACCGGCTGGAACTGGTCACCGACATGGCCGCCGACGGCCTCACGCCGTCCCGCGCGGACTTCGCCGCGATCCGTGCCGCCGTGGACATCCCCCTGCGCGTCATGCTGCGCGTCGCCGACGGCTTCGCGGCCGGGGACGTCGACGAGCTGGTGCGCCGGGCGCGCGAGCTGCGCGCCGAGGGCGCCGACGAGTTCGTCCTCGGCTTCCTCGACGAGGCGGGCGGGGCCGACCTGGCCGCCGTCGAGGCAATCGTCGACGCGCTCGACGGCTGCCGCTGGACCTTCCACCGCGCCATCGACCGGGCCGCCGACCGCGACGCCCTGCGCAAGCAGCTCGCGGACCTGCCCGGACTCGACACGTACCTCACGGCGGGGGCCGCGGGCGGCGTCGACGAGGGGCTGCCCACGCTGGTGGGCGAGGCCGCGCGGGCCGGGGAGCCCGGGTACGAGCCGCGCATCCTCGTGGGCGGCGGGCTCCGGCTCGAACACCTCGCGCGGCTGAAGGCGGCGGGGCTCGACGCCTTCCACATCGGCGGCGCAGCCCGGCCCCACGGGTGGGGCCGGGCCCTGTCGGCCGAGTCCGTGGCCACCTGGCGCGCGGCCGTCGACGCCTGAGCCCCGGCGTCAGCCCAGGGCCGGGGGCAGGGCCCCGGTGTGGAGCACCGTGAGGCCCGAGACGGCTCGGGTCAGGGCCACGTACAGGCGGCGCAGGCCGGTGCGTTCGTCGGGCTCGTCGGCCACCACGGCGGCGGGCTCGTCGAGCACCACGTAGTCGTACTCAAGGCCCTTGGCCAGCGAGGCGGGCACGAGGGTGAGCCGGGCCTCGGCGGTCGTCTCCTCGCCGGGCGAGAGGTACGGGACGCCCGCCGCGTCCAGGGCCCCGGCGAGCGCGGCGATCCGCGCGTCCGCCGCGATGAGGCCGATGGACCCCTCGCGCCGCAGCGACGCGGCGCAGGCGTCGAGCACCGCCGCGTCCAAACCGTCGGCCGCGACCTCGCGCACTTCCAGGGAGCCCGGCGACTCACGGACCGACGCGACCTCCGTCAGGCCAGGCGCGATCGCGGGCAGCAGCCGTGACGCGTACGCGATGACCTCGCGCGGCACGCGGAAACCGGCGGTCAGCTCCTCCACCACCGCGTCCTGCTTGCCCAGGTGGCCGAGCGCCTCGGCCCACGTCGGCGTCGCCCACGGCGTGGTGCCCTGCGCCAGGTCGCCGAGGACGGTGACGGAGCCGGTCGTGCAGCGGCGGCCCACCGCGCGGTACTGCATGGGGGAGAGGTCCTGTGCCTCGTCGAGGACGACGTGGCCGAGGGAGTGGGTGCGGGCGACGAGGTCCGAGGCCTCGTCGATCAACACCGCGTCCGCTGCGGACCACTTGGTGCTCTTCGGCGTCCGCGCGGGCTTCGCCCACAGGACCGCCTGCTGCTCCTCCTCCGAGAGGATCCCCTCGGCGTGCGCGGCGAGGAACTCCGCGTCGGCGAGCAGCCGGTGCACGAGCTTCGCCGGGTCGACCGGCGGCCAGATCGCCTTGACGGCGGCCTTCACCGCCGCGTTGCGGGCCACCGCGTCCTGCACGCGGTCGTCGGGGGCCTCCCCGGACCGCTCCATCTGGACGAGCACGGCGTGCGCGATCCGCTGCGGCAGCGCCTCGCGCGCCGCGCCGTAGCGCATGTCGCGGGCCTGCAACTCCCGCACGATGTCGTCGAGTTCGTACGACGGTACGCGCCAGCGCCGGGAGCCGCGGACGACCACGACGCCCTCGGTGGGCGGCGTGACGTGCGAGCGCACCGCGCGCCGCAGCACCTCGGCCATGCGGGCGTCGCCCTTGACCAGGGCGGCGGCCGGGTCGTCCGTGCCCCGCACCTCCACGTGCGCCACCAGGTCGTCGACGGTGGCCTGCTTGACCTCCAGCTCGCCGAGCGCGGGCAGGACCTGCTCGATGTAGTGCAGGAAGGAACGGTTCGGCCCGATGACGAGCGTGCCCGTGCGGGCGAGCCGCTCGCGGTGGGCGTAGAGGAGGTAGGCGACGCGGTGCAGGCCGACCGCGGTCTTCCCCGTGCCGGGGCCGCCCTGCACGCACACCGAACCGGCGAGCCCGCCGCGGACGATCTCGTCCTGCTCGGGCTGGATCGTCGCCACGATGTCGCGCATCGGGCCCACGCGCGGGCGCTCGATCTCCTCCTGGAGCAGCTTGCTGACCTGCTCGGCCTCGGTCGCGTCCGTGAGGTGCTCGTCCTCGTACGCGGTCAGCTCGCCGCCGGTGTACCCGAAGCGGCGGCGCAGCGTGACGTCCATCGGGTCCTTCTTGGACGCCCGGTAGAACGGCTGCGACACGGGGGCGCGCCAGTCGATGACCATGGGGTCGCCGTGGGCGTCGTGCACGTGCCGCCGCCCGATGTAGAACCGCTCGCCCTCGGCTCCCTCGGCCTCCTCGGCCCCCGGCGCGTGCGCGTAGTCGAGGCGGCCGAAGAACAGCGGGGTGTGCGCGAGGTCCGCGAGGGCCTTGATCCGGTCGTCGATCTGGCCCTGGAGGACCTCGGCGTTGACCCAGTTCGCGGTGACGTCGCGGATGTCCAGGGCCTCGACGTCCTCCCGCATGGCGCGCAGCGCGGCGCGGGAGGACGTCAGATGGGCCCGCTCGCGGGCGAGCGGGTCGGCGGATACGGCGTTCACGGGGGCTGCCTCCGGTGACGGGGGAAGGAGGAATCCTAGGTGAGCCGCAGGGAGCGGCACCAACGGATTTCCTGGTCCGGAAGCCGAACCCTGACTCATCCCTGAGACGGGCCTCAGGGTCGCCGTCCATCCGGAGGTGTAGAGGGCGCGGGCCCGGAGTCGTACCGGTGGACACGGACGGTTAGACCCGCAGGCCGATGTCCGCGGGCGCCCCGGGAACGACCATGGAGACATGAGCAGCGCAGTCATCACCCCCGCGTCCCTGTCCGCCCCCTCCAGCGGCCCGCGCCGCGCCGACGGCGCGACCGCCGTCTCCGAGGCCCACCGCCCGCACCGCGTCGGCGACGCCCTGCGCGCCGCGAAGGTCTTCATGGGCGCCGTCGTCGGCGTCGTCGTCCTCGGGGAGTACGCGGAGGAGGCGGGCGTCCGCCGCCGCTGACGTCGAGCCCCGGTTCACTCCGCGAGCAGCGCCTCCGCGTCGACGATGCGGTACGCGTACCCCTGCTCCGCCAGGAACCGCTGGCGGTGCGCGGCGAAGTCCTGGTCGATGGTGTCGCGGGCGACCACGGAGTAGAAGTGCGCCTGGTGGCCGTCGGCCTTCGGGCGCAGCACGCGGCCGAGGCGCTGGGCCTCCTCCTGCCGCGAGCCGAAGGTGCCCGAGACCTGGATGGCGACGGTCGCCTCCGGCAGGTCGATGGAGAAGTTGGCGACCTTCGACACCACGAGCACGGAGATCTCGCCCTCGCGGAAGGCGTCGAAGAGCTTCTCGCGCTGGGCGTTGGACGTCTCGCCCTTGATCACGGGCGCGTTCAGATGCTCGCCCAACTCGTCCAGCTGGTCGATGTACTGGCCGATGACGAGGATCTGCTGCCCCGCGAACTTCCGGACGATCGCCTCCGTCACCTTCCGCTTCGTGGCCGTCGTCGCGCAGAAGCGGTACTTCTCCTCGGCCTCCGCGGTGGCGTAGGAGAGCCGCTCGCTGTCGGTGAGGTTGACGCGCACCTCCACGCAGTCGGCGGGCGCGATGTATCCCTGCGCCTCGATCTCCTTCCACGGCGCGTCGAAGCGCTTGGGCCCGATCAGCGAGAACACGTCCGACTCGCGCCCGTCCTCGCGGACGAGGGTCGCGGTGAGCCCGAGGCGGCGCCGCGCCTGGAGGTCGGCGGTGAACTTGAAGACGGGCGCGGGCAGCAGGTGCACCTCGTCGTAGAGGATCAGCCCCCAGTCGCGGGAGTCGAAGAGCTCCAGGTGCGGGTAGATGCCCTTCCGCTTGGTCGTCAGGACCTGGTACGTGGCGATCGTGACGGGCCGGATCTCCTTCTTCGTACCGCTGTACTCGCCGATCTCGTCCTCGGTGAGCGAGGTGCGCTTGATCAGCTCGTGCTTCCACTGGCGGGCGGAGACGGTGTTCGTGACGAGGATCAGCGTGGTCGCCTTCGCCTCGGCCATGGCACCCGCGCCGACGAGGGTCTTGCCCGCGCCGCAGGGCAGCACGACGACGCCGCTGCCGCCGTGCCAGAAGCCCTCGACGGCCTGGCGCTGGTAGGGCCGCAGCGCCCAGCCGTCCTCGTTGAGGTCGATCTTGTGGGCCTCGCCGTCGACGTACCCGGCGAGGTCCTCGGCGGGCCAGCCCAGCTTGAGCAGCGTCTGCTTGATCTGGCCGCGCTCGGAGGGGTGCACGACGACCGTGTCCGGGTCGATCCGGGCGCCCACGAGCGGCTGGACCTTCTTCGACCGCAGGATCTCTTCCAGGACCGGCCGGTCGGTGGTGGTGAGCACGAGGCCGTGCGTCGGGTGCTTGCTGAGCGTGAGGCGGCCGTAGCGGGCCATCGTCTCGGCGACGTCGACGAGCAGCGCGTGCGGCACCGGATACCGCGAGAACTCCACGAGGGCGTCCACGACCTGCTCGGCGTCGTGCCCCGCCGCCCGCGCGTTCCACAGCCCGAGCGGCGTCACGCGGTACGTGTGGATGTGCTCCGGGGCGCGTTCCAGCTCGGCGAACGACGCGATGGCACGACGGCAGGCGTCGGCCCGCTCGTGGTCGACCTCCAACAGGAGCGTCTTGTCCGACTGGACGATGAGGGGTCCGTTCACGACTCTCAGGGCCCTTTCTGCTGCGATCACTGCTGGAGATCAGCCGGGCGGCCAAACCTCCAGTGTGCCGCATGCGCGAGCGATCACATGCGGCTCTCAGCGGGGCGCATGACGCCTCCGGTCCGCTTTCGCACCTGGTCGACGAGGTCGAGCGCCTCGATGGAGCCCGGCGTATCGCCGGTCTGGTGATACAGATCGGCAGCCAGCTCCAGGTTCTGCAGGGCCTCGGTGTTGTGGCCTTGCCGGAAGAGCGCGTGGGCGAGGTTCTTGAGCTCGGTTGCCAAGCCGTGATCGTCTCTGGCGTCGAGAAACACTTCCAGAGCGAGGGTGTGCAGCCGTGTGGCCTTGTGCCACTTGTTCTGTGCCTGCCGTACCTGGGCCATATTGCCCAAGATCATCGCTTCGCCGTGGCGGTTTCCCAGGCGGCGGAAGATGTCCAGGGCCTCACGTTGTGCGGTGAGGGCTGCTTCGGGCTCTCCGATGGAGAGTAGTGCGCTGGCGAGATTGGACAGCTCGACTGCTCTGTCGTGGGGCATGAGCAGGCCATCGGCAATGTCGAGCGCACGCTTGTGCAACTCCACGGCTCGCTCGGCCTCTCCGGCGTTGCGCGTCACCTTGGCCAGGCCGCCCAGAGCCTGGGCGCAACTACGCAGGTCACCCTGGGTCTGAAAGATCTTCGCAGCCTTACGGAAGGCGCGGGAAGCTTCCTCTGGACGGCCCATCTCGATCAAGGTCTCGCCGGTGTTGCTCAGAGCGCTCGCTACTCCACTCCGGTCACCGGCACGCTTGAACAGCTGTGCCGCCTGGGTGTGGGCCGCTACGGCCCGCTCGAATTCACGCTGCTCGTGGAGCGACAGTCCGAGGTTGTTCAGGGCGCCGGCCAGAGCTTGGGGCTTCTTCAGCCGACGGCAGATCTTGATGGCCTTGTAGTGCGCACGAACGGACTTCCGCAGTTTGCGCATGTCCCGAAGCACTACACCGAGTGAACTCAGCAGACCGGCTTCGCGGTAGCTGTCCCCGTCCCTTCGGCTCGATCTGACGCCTGCGGTCAATACCTGCCTGGCGTCCTCCAGGTATCGCATCTCCGTCAGGAACTGCGCGACGGGCCCCGCCAGGGCCGCGCACGTCAGATCGTCGCCGACCTGATGGGCCCAGGAGGCCGCTGCGACCAGTGTGCGTCGCTCAGCCTCGAGCCATCGCAGCGCACTGGCTCGATCAGCGAATCGAGGCTCCGCCCTTGAGTGCGGTTCCGCGGGGGCGAAGAGCCTTTCGCAGGCCAGGGTGGTCATCTCGTGGAAATGGACGAACAGGTTCATGAGCCCTTCGCCCCAAGAGTCGTTGCCCGACTGGAGCAGCTGCCAGGAGTAGAGACGCACGAGACTGTGTTGTTGCCAGCGGCCGTACGGTTCTCGTGCTTCGACCAGATGCCTACGGGCCAGGGCCAGCAGGAGCTGCTCGGTGTCCTTGGCACTCCGGCCGTACAGCTGCGCCGAGGCTTCGGTGGAGAAGTCCGCCCCGGGATGCAGGCACATCAGCCGGAAGAGCTTGGCCTGCTCTTTGGTGAGCCTCTGATAGGACAGGTCGAACGCTGCGGTCACAGCCCGGTTCTCGCGGCTCAGCATGGGGAGTCGCGAGTGCGCGTCCTTCAAGTCCCGGCACAGGTCGGACAGAGGGCGGGTCGGCACGTCCACGAGCAAGGACACCAGGATGCGGAGGGCCAGTGGCAGGCCGCCGCACAGCTTGACGAGCTGGTCGGCCTCGGCGACCTCGTCATCCACCCTCGCGTCTTCAGGCAGAGCGGTACGGAGAGCGTCGCCCAGCAGTTCTCGCCCTTCCTCTAGGGAAAGCTCCCGCAACGTCAGCGTTAGGGCGTCCAAATCCGCAAGGGAGTGCCGTGAGGTCACGAGCGTGGCCGTACTCCCATCGCCGGGCAAGAGGTAGCGAATCTTGTCTGTGGGGGGTACGTCGTCCAGGACGACCAGAACGCGTCGCCCGGCGGCAGCCAGGGCGCCGAGCGCAGAGCGGTACATGAGAGCGCGTTCCTCGATCCCCGGAGGAATGTGCTCCGGGGGAATGCTGAGCGCCCGAAGGAAGGTACCGAGCACACTCTTCGGGGATACCTTGCGCTTGGCGTCGTAGCCGTGCAGGTCGGCGAAGAGGACCCCGCCGGAGAACCAGCCTTCTTCCCGTAGCGCTCGGTGGGCGGCTTGGAGCACGAACTCGCTCTTGCCCACCCCCGCCAACCCGGTGACCGCCACGGTACTGGCCATCTCGCCCGGCGCTGCCGGTGCCATGACCGTGAGGACCTGCTCCATCTGGGCGCGGCGCCCCGCGAAGGTCGTCGACCGTCGGGGAAGTCCGGCGAGCGCGGGGTCCGGGCGGTCCGGCAGCGTCAAGGTGACGGTCTGCCCCTGGACGACGAAGCCGAAGAAGACTCCTCCGCTGATGTGGTTCTCGGTTCTGTCGGTCATGCCCCGGCCTGCTGGTGTCGGGTGACGGCCCTGCTGAAGGCGAGGACCTCGGCCATGGTGAACAGGCTTCTGTTCTCCTCAGTGACCACGTATCCGACCTCACGCCAGGCGTGGAGGAACGCGGGGTCGATTCCGATCTCGGCCGCGCGCCCTGCCATCTCCAACAACTTGTTGTCGAAGTGCTCCCTGGTGAGGCGGGTGGGTTCGTCGGCATCGGGATCGAAGAACACCGGGTCGCCGGGCCCCGGCTCTCGGCCGAACTTCTCTCGGAAGAACTCCAGTTGACGCTCTAGATCGTTCTGTAATTTGGGGGACATCCGAATCACGGAGCTACCGTCCGCGTTCCAGATGCGTTCGCCCGCGCGTTCGGCGTGATGCTGCGGTCCCGTAGCCTCACGGGACTTCTTGCGGAGTTTGTGCAGCACCGCATCGCGCACGGCTTCACGGCGCTCGGTCCATCGCTCGTCAGGCTCGTCCTGCGAGCTGTCCGTGTCGTCGATGTCGTCCGGCTCGTCGAGGTCGGCAGCGCTCAGGCGGGCGGCGTTGAGGCGCATTCTGGTGTGCATGCCCGCCCAGTCCAGTAGGTCCGGCGTGACCACTGTTCCTTGCATGGACACTTTGGAGATCCCCAGCTCGAAGGCCAGGCGCGGTAGGGCAAGACCGGGAGAACTGGTCCAGAGGAGGGCCTCGGAGGGGATCGGCTCGGTGAAGGCGGGCATGGCGAAGAGACAACCGAGGGTCTCGGAGACGGACATCTCAAGCCCGGGAGCAACAAGGAGGACATCGAGCACCGGTACCAGCGGCGATGCCTCGTCCAGGGAGAGCGCCCACATCGAGGCGTGCTCGCCCATGTCCTCCAGAGGTTCACCGGGCTTTGCCATGAGCGCCGCGTACAAAGCCGGCAGCAGCGCCCCGGATTCCTCCTGCACTGGCAGCCCGGCCTCATGAAATCGACGTAGCCCGTCGCAGAGGATGCCTTGAGGTGTGCCATCAGGCCACACATCCTCTTCCATGGCCTTCCAGAACCGCCTGACCCGCTTCTTCGCGTCTTTCGGCGGCTCCGGGAACCGCAGCTCCGGAGATGGTCCGAAGACCGCGCGGCAGCCCTGGAGGGCCGCATCGGGCAGCAGTCGCCGGGGCAGACGGCGCTCGTCGAGTCCGGCCGCCTCAAGTCGACCGACGAGCGCCAGCAACAGCTCTCCGTCGTCCACCGGGATACCCAGTTCTTCGCTCGCCGAGACGGCTTCACGGACGAAGCGCAGGATGCCCTTCCCGTGCACTGTGCCTCGTAACAGGCGCAGCCACGCGTCACGCGCGTTGGCGAACTCGAACTCGTCACGGAAGTTCCTTGGCCAGGCCGTGCCCAGGAAGAGCACGTCCAAGGGGTCGGTCTCCTGCCACCAGTCCGGATCGGTCCCCTCCTGCTGGGCGAACCCCAGCCCCGCGTAACCGAACGCATAGGCACCGGCCAGGCTTAGCTTCCCCGGCTTGTTGGAGCGCAGCAGCCGCTCCAGTGCCTGCTCGCCTACAGCTCGCGGGTCACCCCTGCCCGTGCCGTGGGCTGCGGCGGCCGGGGGTGTTCGCCGTGCCAGCCGTTCCCGCTTCTTCCTCGATGCTTTGCCCACGATGCCCCTCCCGTTCGCCTGTACCGCCCTTCCCGGACGTAAGGATGACGCATCTCAGCGGTCGCTCGCGGGACTCCGGGTTCAGCCGGTCAGGGTGGTCAGGTGGACCGAGAGGGTCTTGTGGCCCTCGGGGGTGGGGTGGAGGCCGTCGGTGAGGAGGTCGGGGCGGGTGTGGAGGGGGTGCCACAGGTCGAGGAAGTCGATGTGGTGCGCGGCGCACCAGGAGCGCAGGTCCTCGCGCAGCTGGAGGGCGCGGGCCTCGGTGAAGCACAGGCCCTCGTAGTCGGCGGTCCTGGACTCGTCGAGCCAGAGGGGGCCCGCGACGACGA
This sequence comes from Streptomyces sp. NPDC053474, assembly GCF_044544845.1. Lineage (NCBI taxonomy): Bacteria > Bacillati > Actinomycetota > Actinomycetes > Kitasatosporales > Streptomycetaceae > Streptomyces > Streptomyces sp. NPDC053474. The sequence goes on along the minus strand of NZ_JBITXV010000005.1, from coordinate 387,088 downwards.
GCCGGGCGTTGTGGGCGTGGGCCGCGGCGGCCAGGGTGCCGAGGTGGTCCGCGAGCCGGTCGAGGCCGCCGGGCAGCGCGGAGTCGTTGATGCCAGCGGCGACCAGGAGGGTGTCGGGCAGCCGGGGTGCGAGGAGCGCGGGCGTCTGCGCGGCGACGTCGGCGAGGGTGCTGCCGGGGATGGCCAGGTTGAAGACGCGGTGGGCGCTCTCGTCCGCGGCGATGTGGGCGGACGCCAGGTGCGCGGCCCAGCCGCCGTACGGGTCGCAGCGGCCGTAGGCGATGCTGTCGCCGACGATGACGATGCGCGCGGCCGGGCGCAGCGGCCGCGCGTCGAGATAGGCCCAGGCGCTCTCGCCGGAGGTGAGGAGGACCCGCCGCCGCACGTAGTCGTCGACCTCGTAGGCGTCGGCCGCGGCGAGGTCGGCGTCGGTCAGGCGGAGGACGGCGCCCTCGACCTCGGCGCCGACGCGGCGCTCCAGGGTCAGGTGCACGTCCAGGCCGCTGGTGGCGATGACGTCCGGGTCGGTGATGGTCAGGGGCCTGGTCGCGTACCCGGCGAGGGCCGCGGGGGAGCTGGGCACGGCCCGGCCGAACAGGGTCGTCTGGACGTGCTCGTCCAGGAGAGTGCCGAAGGAGAACAGGGCGTGCGGGCGGGACTCGGACACCGGAGCTGCCATCACCTTTCTAGAAAGAACGTTCTAGCCAGTCTAATGATGGGTCCGCCCCCGGCCGCCCGTGGGGGCGCGCGACCCCGCTCGCCCGCCGGGGCGCGTACGGCACGGCACACCGGCGCCCGCCGGTGACCCGCTACCGTTGCCAGGATGAGTACCCCGGAAGCCCCCCGTTCCCTTGCGGAAGCCCTCCGGGCGAGCGACGACGCGACGCTCGTCGCGCTGTTGCGATCCCGGCCCGACCTCGTCAGCCCCGTGCCCAACGACCTGACGCAGCTGGCCACCCGCGCGGGCACGCGGGCGTCGGTGGTACGTGCCCTGGAACGCCTCGACCGGTTCGCGCAGCAGGCCGCCGAGGCCCTGGCCGTGGCCCCGGACCCGGCGTCGTACGAGGAACTCGCGGGGCTGCTCGCGCCCGCGCCGGGCGAGGCCGTCGACCGGGCCCTGACGACGCTGCGCGGGCAGGCGCTCGTCTGGGGCGCGGAGAGCCGCCTGCGCCTGGTGCGCACCGCGCGCGAACTGCTCGCGCCGACACCGCAGCGGCCCTCGCCGACGGGGCTCGGCCCGACGGTCGCGGAGGCCACGGCGGGCATGTCGCCGGGCCGGGTGCAGAGCGTCGTCACGGCCGCCGGGCTCGCCTCCACGCACGACGCGGTGTCGGCCGTGGAGTCCCTCACCGCGCTCTTCACCGACCAGCAGCGGATGTCCCGCCTCCTCGACGAGGCGCCCGCCGAGTCCGTCGAGGTCCTGTCCCGGCTCGTGTGGGGCCCGCCGTACGGGCAGGTCACCGCGGACCCGGCCCCCCATCTGCGGTGGCTGCTCGACCGGGGCCTGCTGCTCCCGACCGCGCCGGGCACGGTCGTCCTGCCCCGCGAGGCCGCGCTGCACCTGCGCGGGGGCCGCGCCCACCGCGTCCTCGAACCGTCGCCCCCGGCGGTGGAGGTCGCGCGCGAACACCGTCCACAGGTGGTGGACGCGACGGCGGCCGGGCAGGCCTACACCGCGCTCGCCACCGTCGAGGAGCTGCTCAAGGACTGGGACGAGGGCGGCCCCGCCGTCCTGCGCGCGGGCGGCCTGAGCGTCCGGGACCTGAAGCGGACCGCCGTCGCCCTGGACGTGGCGGAGCCCCAGGCCGCGTTCTGGGTCGAACTGGCCTACGCCGCCGGGCTCCTGGCCGCCGACGGCGAGGCCGACGAGCGCTACGCCGCGACCCCCGCCTACGACAGCTGGCAGGAGCTGCCCGCCGCCGAGCGCTGGGCCCGGCTCGCCACCGCCTGGTACGAGGCCACCCGCACCCCCGGCCTCGTCGGCGGGCGCGACAGCAAGGACCGCACCCTGTCCGCGCTCGGCCCGGGGCTCGACCGCTCCGCCGCGCCCGAGGTGCGCCACCGCGTCCTGACCCTCCTCGCCGACCTGCCCGAAGGCGCCGCGCCCGCCGAGGAGTCCGTGCTCGACCGGCTGCGCTGGGAGCGCCCCTCCGGCGGCGGCCCCACCGAGCCGCGGGCCCGCCTGGCCCGGTGGACGCTGGCCGAGGCGGAGCTCCTCGGCGTCACCGGGCGCGGGGCGCTCGCCGCCCACGGCCGCGCGCTGCTCGCCGGGCGGCCCCCCGCGGACCCCCTCGCGCAGGGCGCGCCCCCGTCCGCCGCCGAGCGCGCCGCCGCCGGTGCCGAGGCCGCCCGGATCCTCGCCCCGCTGCTCCCCGAACCCCTCGACCACGTGCTGCTCCAGGCCGACCTCACCGCGGTCGCCCCGGGGCCGCTGCGACGCCCCCTCGCGGACGCCCTCGCCGTGCTTGCCGACGTGGAGTCCAAGGGCGGCGCCACCGTCTACCGGTTCACGCCGGGCTCCGTGCGCCGCGCGCTCGACACCGGGCAGAGCGCGTCCGACCTGCACGCGTTCCTCGCCGCGCACTCCCGTACGCCCGTCCCGCAGCCCCTCGCGTACCTCATCGACGACGTGGCCCGCAGGCACGGCCATCTGCGCGTCGGCGCCGCCTCCGCGTACGTGCGGTGCGACGACGAGGGCGTACTCGACGAGATCCTCGCGGACAAGCGGGCCCACGGGCTGCGGCTCCGGCGGCTCGCGGGCACCGTGCTCGCCGCCCAGGCCGACCCCGCCACGCTCCTCGAAGGGCTGCGCGCCATGGGCTTCGCGCCCGCCGCCGAGAGCGCCGAGGGCGACGTCCTGATCACCCGCGCGCACAGCCACCGGACGCCGCCGCGCACCGCCCCCGAGCCGGTTCCCGACGGGCCGCCGCTGCCCGACGCCACGCTCATCGACGCCGCCGTACGCGCCATCCGCGCCGGGGACCTCGCCTCCACGACCCCGCGCAAGGCGGCGCCCGCCGCGACCGGCGAACTGCCCCGCACCACGTCCGCCGAGACCCTCGCCACCGTGCAGGCCGCCGTCCTCACCGGGGAGGCCCTGTGGATCGGCTACGTCAACGCCGAAGGCGCGGCGAGCCAGCGCGTCATCGCGCCGGTCCGGGTCGAGGGCGGCTTCGTCACCGCGTACGACCACACGGCGGACGAGGTCCGCACCTACCCGCTGCACCGCGTCACGGGCGTCGCGGAGCTCGCCGACGACTGACGCCGGAGCCCGCCGCCCAGGGGCCGTGACCTGCCGGGTCACGGCGACGCGGTAACTTCGTTGTCCGGGCCCACCTCAACACCGCAGCCCCGGAGGGAACTTCGTGGGGATCGAGAGCGACCAGCTCGTCTTCGACTACCTGAGCCGCGTCGGCGACCTCGCGCAGCAGCGCCAGCTGTCGTCCGCCGCCCGCATGCGGCTCGTGTCCGAACTCCGGGGCGAGATCGACCGCCGCCGCGCCAAGGCCGCCGACAGCCCCGCCGCGGTGCGGCGCATCCTGGACCGCATCGGCTCCCCGGACGAGCTGGTCACCGCGGCGGCCGACACCCCGGCCGAGACCCCGGACGCGCCTGCCGCGCCCGCCGCGCCCGCGCCCGCCGCGCCCGAGCCCAAGCGCCCGCGCCGCGTGGTGCCGCGCCCGCGCCGGGCGGCCGAGCCGCCGCGCCCCGAGCCGCCCCGCCCCGCCCCGCCGCACCTCGCGGGCACCGACGAACTCGGCGACAGCGCACCGGACCTGGAACCCGACTGGTGGCGGGTGGAGCGCGTCCCGGAGGAGGGCGCGCACACCGTGTACGGGTTCGTGGGCGGGGTGGAGATCCCCGAGATGCTGCGACGGCCGCCCACGGACCTGGAGAAGAAGGGGGCCGGTACGGAGCGCGAGGAGGACGAGCCCGAGGACGGGGAGGACGCCGAGGGAGCCGAGGCCGAGGACGAGGAGGAGGCCGCGCCGGACGAGGAGCGCCGCCGCCGCTTCGGCATACTCCCGCTCCTGACGAAGGACGCGCCGCCCGCCAGGAGGACACCGCTGACCAAGGGCGGCCCTGCCCTCAAGGGCGCCGAGGAGGCTCCCGGCAAGGAAGCCCCCGACGCGGAAGAGCCTGTTCCGGACGGCTCCGCCGGGGCCGGGGTGCTCGCCGGTGTCCGGTCCCTCAGCAACCCGGTCCTGCTGCTCGCCGCCGCCGCGCTCGTCGTCGGCGCGGTCATCGGCAACTGGTTCGCGCTCGGCGGCGGTTGGGTCGTCGCCTGGTTCTCGCGCAAGCTCAGCCCGGCCGAGAAGAAGGCCGCGGTGATCGCCGTGCCCGCGCTCACGATCGCGGGCGGCATCGCCTGGCTGTGGGGCAGGTCGCAGGGCAAGTGGGGCGAGCCCATCGCCAAGGGCCAGATGAACGCGGCGGTCGAGGAGACCTGGCCGTGGGTGGTCCGGGCGGCGGCCGTCGCCTCCGCGCTGTTCCTCGTGTGGAGGTCGCAGCGGAGCAAGCCCGAGTAGCCGCGCGGCAAGGCCGAGTGGCCGCGCGGGGCGGCCGCTACTTCTTCGTCAGGTCCGCCTTCAGCTCGTCCAGGATCTTGTCGGCGGCCGTGTAGCCGATGCCCTGGATCCACAGCTCGTCGTTGACGACGTGGACGTTGCCGGACTTCACGGCCCTCATGTTCTTCCACAGGCCGCTGTTCACGGTCTGCGTCTGCTTGGCCTTCTTCGGATCGCCGTACGTCGACTGGAAGATGACGTCCGTGTCGGCGAGGTCGATCTTCTCGGGGCTCACGTCGTACGAGAACCCGTCCTTGGCCTTCTGGGAGATGGGCGCGCGGCCCAGGCCCACGTCCTTGAGGATCGTGGCGATGTACGACTGCTCGCCGTAGATGCGGATGTCGGCGCCCTGGACGAAGCGCACCACGTTGACCTCGGTGGCCTTGGCCTTCGCCGGGCCGCCGATCGCCGCCGTGACCTCCTTGACGTGCGCGTCGTAGGCGGCGACGGCCTTCTTCGCCGCGGCCTTCCTTCCGAGCGCGTCCGCGTGCGTCCGGAAGTTCTCCTTCCAGGGGTAGCCGGTGGTCTCCGTCATGACGGTCGGCGCGATCTGCTTGAGCTGGTCGTACTTCGCGCCGTGGCGGATCTTGGAGGTGAGGATCAGGTCCGGCTTCAGACCGGCGATGGCCTCCAGGTTCGGGTTCATCATCTCGCCGACGTCCTTGACGCCCGCGAGCTCGTCCTTCGGCAGATAGCCCGGGAAGCCGCCGCCGGAGGCGTCGGTGTGCGTGGCGCCGACCGGCTTCACGCCGAGGGTGAGCGCGGAGTCCAGCTCGGCGGTGTCGAGCACGACGACCCGCTCGGGCGCCACGGGCACCTTCACGTCGCCCATGGCGGTCTTCACGACGTGCGTGTCGCCGGAGTCCGCGTCCTTGTCGTCGTCGGACGAACCGCACCCGGCGAGCGCGAGCGCGCCGGTCACGGCGAGGGCGCCCACGGTACGGACGCGGCGGCGGGGGCTGCGGTTCATGAGGAGGGCCTTTCGTCGGGGGAGGGCTTCTCGTCCTCCGGGGCCGGACGGTCTGCGGGGGCCGGACGGTCTGCGGGGGCTGGACGGTCTGCGAGGGCGGGACGGGCGTCGGGCGCCGGGCGGTCCTGCGGGGCCGGGGGCCGCCACGGGGTGCCCGGCACCACCAGCGGCGAGCCCGTCACCGGATCGGGGACGACCACGCACTCCAGGCCGAACACGTCCCGCACGAGCTCCGCGGTCACGACGTCGCGCGGCGCGCCCTCGGCGACCACCCGCCCCTCCTTCATGGCGACGAGGTGGTCGGCGTAGCGGGCGGCCTGGTTCAGGTCGTGCAGGACGACGGCGACCGTCCGCCCCCGGTCGTGGTTCAACTGCCGTACGAGGTCCAGGACCTCGACCTGGTGGGAGATGTCCAGGTACGTCGTCGGCTCGTCGAGCAGCAGCAGCTCGGTCTCCTGCGCGAGGGCCATGGCGATCCACACGCGCTGCCGCTGCCCGCCCGACAGCTCGTCGACGGCCCGCTCGGCGAGCCCGGCCACGTCCGTGCGCTCCATCGCCTCGGTGACGGCCCGCTCGTCGGCGTCCGACCACTGCTGCCACCACCGCTGGTGGGGCTGGCGGCCGCGCGCCACCAGGTCCGCGACGGTGATGGCCTCGGGCGCGACCGGGGTCTGCGGGAGCAGCCCGATCCGCTGGGCGATGCGCCGCGTCGGCAGCTTCGCCAGTTCCTCGCCGTCGAGCAGGACGGCGCCGCCCTTGGGCTTGAGAAGGCGTCCGAGCGCGCGCAGCGTCGTCGACTTGCCGCAGGCGTTCGGGCCGACGACGACGGTCACCGCGCCGTCGGGGATCGCGAGGTCGAGCGCGTGCACGACCGTACGGTCCTCGTAGGCGAGGGTCAGTTCGCGCGCGGTCAGGCGCGCGCCTGCGGGGGCGCTCACGCGGTGCCTCCATTGCGGACGGAACGGCTGCGGACGATGAGCCAGATCAGATAGGGCGCCCCGACGGCGGCCGTGAGGACGCCCACCGGCAGCTCGGTGGGCGAGAAGAGCCGCCGGGCCAGCAGGTCGGCGAGGACGACGACGAGCGCGCCGAGCAGCGCCGAGCTGACCAGCGGGATCTGCGCGGTCCTGGTCAGGCGCCGGGCGATCTGCGGGGCCAGCAGCGCCACGAAGTCGACGGGCCCCGCGGCCCCGGTCGCCACCGACGCCAGGACGACGCCGAGCAGCACGAGCCCGGTGCGCACCCGGCCGAGCCGCACGCCGAGCGCGGTCGCCGTGTCGTCGTCCATCGACACGGTGCGCTGGGCGCGGGCCGCCCAGGCCACGCACGGCAGGAGGACGAGCAGCGTCAGGGCGAGGGGTTCGGCCTCCGGCCAGCCGCGGCCGTTCAGCGACCCGGTCATCCAGATCTGCGCCTGCTGCGCGACGAGGTAGTCGCCCTTCGTCATGAAGAGGGTGGTCACGGACCGCAGCGCGATCGCGAAGCCGATGCCGATCAGCACGAACCGCGTCGCGTGCAGGCCGCCGCGCCACGCGAACGCGTACACGAGCAGCGCGGCGGCGACGCCGCCCGCCACGGACAGATACGGCAGGACCGTGTACGAGGTGAGCCCGAACGTCATCGCGGCGACCGTCACCGCGCTCGCGCCCTGGCTGATCCCGATGATGTCCGGGCTGGCCAGGGGGTTGCGGGCGACGGTCTGGATGAGCGCGCCCGCGACCCCGAAGGCGGCGCCGACGAGCAGCCCCACCGTCATCCGGGGTTCGCGGAGGGTGCCCACGACCAGCTCGTCCGCCGAGGGCCGCCCGAAGACGACCTTCAGGGCCTCGACGGGCTGGACGTAGGTCTCGCCGACGCAGAGGTAGGCGAGGCAGGCGGCGGCGAGGAGGAGCGCGAGGGCGGTGGCCACCGCCGTGGCTCTGCGGTGGGCCAGGAAGGTGGCCCGGCCCAGGCGGACGACCGCGTACCCGGCGGGACGCACCCGCGGCGGGGCGACGGGAGGGGAATCGAGACTCATGCCGCCACCGCCTTCCTGCGGACGAGGGTCACCAGGAACGGGACGCCGATCAGGGCGGTCATCACACCCGCGGGGACCTCGCTCGGCGGGAAGACGATCCGGCCCACCGTGTCGGAGACGAGGAGCATCACGGGCCCCAGGAGGGCGGCGAGCGGAAGCACCCAGCGGTGGTCGCTGCCGATGACGGCGCGGGCGATGTGCGGGACCGCGAGGCCGATGAAGGCGATGGGCCCGGCGGCGGCCACGCCGACGCCGGTCAGGACGGTGGCGCCGAGGCCGCCCACGACGCGGACGAGGGCGACGTTCTGGCCGAGGCCCTTGGCCACGTCCTCGCCGAGGGCGAGGGCGTCGAGCCCGCGGGCGACGGAAAGCACGAGCAGCAGCCCGGCGAGCAGGAACGGCCAGGTCTGGCCGACGATCGCGGCCTCGCGCCCGGAGAGCGCGCCGACCTGCCAGAAGCGGAACTCGTCGAGCGCGGACGCCCGGGTGGTGAGGATGCCCGTGGTCACGGAGACGAGCAGGGCGTTGATCGCGGCGCCGCCGAGGGCGAGTTTGACGGGGGTCGCGCCGCCCCGGCCGCTGGCGGCGATCGCGTAGACGGCGACGGCCGCGAGGGCCGCGCCGGTGAAGGCGTACCAGACGTATCCGGTGAGGGTGTGCGTGCCCGCGTACGCGATGGCGACGACCACGCCGACCGAGGCGCCCTGGCTGATGCCGAGGATGCCGGGGTCGGCGATGGGGTTGCGGGTGATGCCCTGGAGCGCGGTGCCCGCGACGGCGAGCGCGGCGCCGACCATGACGCCGAGGACCGTGCGCGGCACGCGCATCTCGCGGACCACCTCGGCGGCGTCGCTGTGCCCGCCGTGCAGCAGGGCGTCGAGGACCGCGGACGGCGCGATCGCGCGGGCGCCGACGGCGAGGCTGAACAGGACGGCGAGCAGCAGGGCCACGACGGCCGCCGTCATCACGACGGCGCGTCTGGCGTTCACACGCATCGGCTGGCTCGTTTCGCAGGACGAGGGCGGCGCGGGGCCGCCGAAGAGCGGGGTGAAGATTGGTAAGGCTTGGCTAAGAAGCATAAGGGGGTCCGGCCACCCCGACCGGGCCCGCGGCCCCCCGGCACAATGGGCGCCATGACCTCACGGACTGCACGGACCACCCGGGACGGCGGCGCGCTCACCGTCGGCTTCGACCTCGACATGACCCTGATCGACTCCCGGCCCGGCATCCACGCCTGTTACGTGGCGCTGTCCGAGCGGACCGGTACGTACGTGGACGCGGACCTGGCCGTGACCCGCCTCGGGCCGCCCCTCGAACAGGAGTTGGCCCACTGGTTTCCGGCCACCGAGGTCGCGGCGACGGCGGAGCTCTACCGTGAGATGTATCCCACATACGCGATCGCTGCCACGCCCGCGCTGCCCGGCGCCCGCGCGGCCGTCGACGCGGTGCGCGCGGCGGGCGGCCGCGCGGTGGTCGTGACCGCCAAGTACGAACCGAACGCCAAGCTCCACATCGAGCACCTCGGCATCGCGGCGGACGCCGTGGTCGGCAACCTGTGGGCGGAGCGGAAGGCGCAGGCCCTGCACGAGTACGGGGCGTCCGTGTACGTCGGCGACCACACCGGGGACGTACGCGGGGCGCGTACGGCGGGCGCGCTCTCCGTAGCGGTGGCGACCGGGCCGTGCGACGCAGCGGAACTGCGCGCGGCGGGTGCCGACGTCGTACTCGACGATCTGAGCCAGTTCCCGGCCTGGCTCGCGGCTCACGTGGCCGATGGGCCCGCCGCTGACCTGGCCTGACGTCGCTGCACGGCGATGGACCTGAACACGCCTGCCCCGGCGATGAGGAAACCCACGCCCATCAGCATGCACACCGCATAGGCGACGGGTGGGAATGGGTCACCGCCGAGGAACAGCGGAGCCACCGTGACCAGCGTGGCCACGGCACCGACGAAGAAAACGATCGCGCCAATCCGCACGAGGCCGTCGCCCGGTCCGGTGGAATTCGCTTGGGTTTTGTCACGCACCGGACCAGGGTAGTTCCCAGCGCGAAGGAAGAAACCGGGGACGTCTTGTCACCGGCCCCGGGACCAATAGTCTTGGTGCTGGCGGGTCGTGCGACCCGCTGTAGTGCTATCCAGAGCCGTTTTCGCCCGGCGGACGGGACCGTGAGGGTCCACGCCGAAGGCGGCGCGGTGCCGCCGATACGACGACTAGTACGAGGACGAGGACTTCACGTGCCTACCGGCAAGGTCAAGTGGTTCAACAGCGAGAAGGGCTTCGGCTTCCTCTCCCGCGACGACGGCGGCGACGTCTTCGTGCATTCCTCCGTACTGCCCGACGGCGTCGACACACTCAAGCCCGGCCAGCGCGTGGAATTCGGCGTGGTCGCCGGACAGCGGGGGGACCAGGCCCTTTCGGTGACGCTTCTCGACCCGACGCCGTCGGTCGCCGCGGCGCAGCGCCGCAAGCCGGACGAACTGGCCTCGATCGTCCAGGACCTCACCACCCTCCTGGAGAACATCACCCCGATGCTGGAGAAGGGGCGTTACCCCGACAAGGCCTCGGGCGCGAAGATCGCGGGACTGCTGCGCGCGGTGGCCGACCAATTGGACGTGTGACAGGACCTCATGGCACGCCGGACGGGCTGGATTTCCAGCCCCTCCGGCGTTTGAGGAGCGGGGGTCTGGGGGCGGAGCCCCCAGGATCAGGAGCCCCCAGGATCAGGGGAACGCCAGGGCCCCCGGGGCCAGGGCCGGTACCAGGCCCTCGGCTGCGGCGCGGGTCAGGAGCCCGCGCACCGCGGCGTAGCCGTCCTCGCCCAGGTCCGCGGTGAACTCGTTGACGTACAGGCCGATGTGCTGGTCGGCCACCTTCGGGTCCATCTCCTGCGCGTGCTCCAGGACATAGGGGCGCGAGGCCTCGGGGTCGTCCCAGGCCGCGCGCACCGACGCCCGGGCGGCGGCCGCGAGCTGGCGCAGCGCGTCCTCGCCGAGGGACCGCTTCGCGATGATCGCGCCGAGCGGGATCGGCAGGCCCGTCGTGGCCTCCCAGTGCTCGCCCATGTCGGCGAGCCGGTGCAGGCCGTAGTTCTGGTACGTGAAGCGCGCCTCGTGGATGACGAGGCCCGCGTCGACCTCGCCGTCCCGCACGGCGGGCATGATCCGGTCGAAGGGCAGCACGACGATCTCCCCGACGCCGTCCGTAAGGACGTCCGCCGCCCACAGCCGGAACAGCAGGTACGCCGTCGACCTCTCGCTCGGCACGGCGACCGTCTTGCCGCTCAGGTCGACCCCCGGCTCCCGGGTCAGCACCAGCGGTCCGCAGCCACGGCCGAGGGCGCCGCCGCAGGGCAGCAGCGCGTACTCGTCGAGGACGTACGGCAGCACGGCGTACGACACCTTGAGCACGTCGAACTCGCCGCGCTCGGCCATGCCGTTGGTGATGTCGATGTCCGCGAACGTCACGTCGAGCGCGGGCGCGTCCGGAAGGCGGCCGTGCGCCCAGGCGTCGAAGACGAAGGTGTCGTTGGGGCAGGGCGAGTACGCGATGCGCAGGGCCTCGGGGGTGGTGTCAGTCATGCCTGTTCCAACTCTCCAGTACGGGCGCGAACTTCCCGAACGCCCCGGTGAGCGCGGCGAGCGCGTCCCCGATGCGCCAGGCGGCCCGGTCACGCGGGCCCACCGGGTTCGAGACCGCGCGCACCTCGCACACGGGAAGGCCGTGCACGGCGGCGGCCTCGGCGACGCCGAAGCCCTCCATCGCCTCCGCGAGCGCACGCGGATGGCGGGCGCGCAGCGCGGCCGCGCGCTCGGCGGAACCGGTGACGGTCGACACCGTCAGGACCGTGCCCGTCGCGGCGCCCGTCGCGGCGGCGAGCTCCCGCACGAGGGCGTCCGGCGGCTCGTAGGTGACCCGGCCGAAGCCCAGCTCGGTGACCGGCAGGAAGCCGTCGGCCGTCTCGGCCCCCAGATCGGCCGCGGTCACGGCGTCGGCGACGACCAGCGACCCCACCGGCGCGTCCGGCGGGAAACCGCCGCCGATTCCGGCGGAGACCACGAGGCCGTACGGCGTGCCGTGCGCGGCGGCGGTGGCGAGCGCGGCCGCGGTGCCCGCGGCGGCGGCCGCGGGGCCGACACCGACGGCGAGCACGTCCACGCGGCCCGCGCCGCCCGCGGGGTCGGCCCCGGCGGACAGGCCTGAGGCCACCGCGTCCCGCTCGGCGGGGACCGCGGTGGCCACCAGGACGCGTGGGCCCCGCCCGGTCCCGGTCAGCGTCAGGCGTCCTTGTCCTTCTTCAGCTTGAACGACCACAGGCCCGTGGCCTTCGGCGCGCCGCTCTTGCTCTTGCCGCCCTCGAGGAGGCTCACGGTCGTCGAGGAGCCGCCACCGCCGTACTGCTGGTTGAAGAACACGCTGCCCGGGATGACGACGTACGTCTTCTTGCTGGCCTCGGTCAGGGGCTGGCCGTTCATCAGCAGCGTCCAGCCCTTGTCGGCGATCTCCGGGTCGACGCCGAAGCGGACCTTCTCGTCGGGGTCGACGGTGATGGACTTGATGTCCTTCGTGTCCTTCAGGCAGTCCTGTACGGCGGACTGCGTGAGCTCCTTGCCGTCCTTGTAGCAGGAGGCCTCGGAGTGCACGGACTTGCTGCCGACCGTCACGGTGGCCAGCGGCGTCGGCTTGTCACAGGCCGACAGGACGAGCAGTCCGGCGGAGACGGCGCCGAGGGCGGCGGCGGCGCGGCGGCTGCGCGTTGAGCGGGGTACCAGGGAGGTCATGGCGGAAGGCTATCTCCTGGTCCCTGGGGCCCTGCGGCCCGCCCCGCCGGGTCGCCTCCGGCGCGGCCTGCCCACCCACCGCTACCGCGGCGGGTTTCCCCCTCCCACCCGCCCACCCGTTCCTGCCCCGGCGACCTGGCCCGGCCCCGACCTAGCGGCTTGCGGGTCGTTCGTTTCTTACGCCAGGACCCTGTGGTTGCCGCCCCGGCGGGCCGCCGCCAAGAGGCCCCGTACCGTCGGGAGCCAGCCAGCCGCCACGATCGCCGCCGCTACGGAGAGGCCTAGGGTTCCGTTCAGGGGGAGGGCGATGCCGATGCCGCCGCCTACCACCCAGGCCATCTGCAGCAGGGTCTCGGCGCGGGCGAACGCGGACGTGCGGACCGCCTCCGGCACGTCCCGCTGGATCAGCGCGTCGAGCGACAGCTTCGACAGGGCCTGTGCGAAACCCGCGACGGCCGCCAGACAGGCGATGCCCACGGGGCTGTAGAACAGCGTCGCGCACACCGCGACCCCGAGTACCACCGCCACCACGGTCACGATGATCATCTCGGGCGCGCGCGACTTCAGCCAGGCCCCGACGGCCGTGCCGAGCGCGTTGCCCGTGCCCGCGGCGACCCCGACGATGCCGAGGGACACCGCCGCGCTCTGCCCGCCGAGGGGATGCTCGCGCAGCAGGAAGGCCAGGAAGAAGATCAGGAAGCCGGAGAGCCCGCGCTGCGCGGCGTTGACGGCCAGGCCGTGCGTCACGGCCGGGCCGACCGTCCGCAGGCCGAGGCGGCCCCCGCGGGTCGCGTCCCCGCGGTCCCTGGCGCGGGCCAGGCGCAGATGCTCCTCGTCCGCCGCCAGCAGCGCCTTGCTCTCGCCCTTCGCCGAGTCCACCTTGCGGGGCAGCGTGAACGACAGCACGGTCCCGGCGATGAACACCACGCACGCCCCGTACAGGGGCCAGCGCGACCCGAGCGACTGGAGCCCCGCCCCGACGGGCGCGGCGAGCCCGGTCGCGAGCAGGCCGCTCAACGTCACCCGGGAGTTCGCCTTCACCAGCGAGAACGCGGGCGGCAGCAGCCGGGGCACGACGGCGCTGCGGACCACGCCGTACGCCTTCGACGCGACGAGCACGCCGAGCGCGGCCGGGTACAGCTCCAGGCCGCCCGTGGCCACCGCGCTCGACAGGATCAGCGCGAGCAGCGCCCGCGCCAGCATCGCGCCCGCCATCGCGGCGCGGCGGCCGTGGGGGAGGCGGTCCAGGAGGGGGCCGATGACGGGGGCGAGGAGCGTGAACGGTGCCATGGTGATGGCGAGGTAGAGCGCGACGCGGCCGCGGGCCTCGTCGGTCGGCACGGAGAAGAACACCGTGGACGCGAGCGAGATGGTGATCAGCACGTCGCCCGCGCCGTTCACCGCGTGCAGCTCGATCAGCTTGCCCAGGCCGGACTCGCCCGCCCCGTGGGCGTGGGTGGCCTTGCGGATGCCGCGGGCCGTTCCGGTGAACGGCAGGTGCAGCGCGCGGGCCAGCGCACGGGCTGCCCTGCTTGCCGGGCGGGGGGAGCGGAGCCCGTGGGACGACGACGACCTGACGCCAGCCACCCAGTCATAGTGCCCCCTTCCGCCCCCGACTAGTGGCACCTCTCCCACCCGACGTCCCCCCATGTCGCCCCACCCACCCCTGACCAGGGACTTTCCCCGTACTGGGCTGGACGGCTCCGACTTGGCCCGGGGCCGGGCCGGGTCGCCGGGGTGGGAACGGGTGGGCGGGTGGGAGGGAAAAACCGCGTGGCGGCCCCGGCCGGGCGGCTCGGGTGGGCGCCGGTGTGGGCCCAGGGGCCAGGAACAGGTAGCGTGCGTAACGCGCCTGCGGCGGAAGCTCTCGGCCGCGCGCCTCATGGCCATCCCGCAGAATGGATGGCGTAGGCGCGCCCGTGACGTCGGGCGCGGACGTCGACGCGGCCCCCTGGTCCGCTCCGTCCGTGCCCCCGCGTAAGGGTGGCGCACCCGTGAGACGGCGTAGGAGAGAAGCGATACCTGTGAGCGCAGCGACAACGCGAAGCCGCACCCAGCGCACCCCGCGTACCCCCGACCGCCTCTGCGCCGAGGCCGTCGGGTTCGCCCGGGCCGCGGCCGAGGAGGCCGCCGCGCCGGGGGTGGTCGGTGAGCATGTCGAGGTCGTCGTGGAGGGCGACCGCGTCGTCACGCATCTCTTCGAGTGCAAGGAGCTGGGCTACCGCGGCTGGCGCTGGGCGGTGACCGTGGCCCGCGCCTCCCGCGCGAAGGTCGTCACGCTCGACGAGACCGTGCTGCTGCCGGGCCCGGACGCGCTCCTGGCCCCCGAGTGGGTGCCGTGGAGCGAGCGGCTGCGCCCCGGCGACATGGGCCCGGGCGACCTCCTGCCGACGGACGCCGAGGACCTGCGCCTGGAGCCCGGTTACTCCGGCGAGGACGCGCCGCCGCCGAACTCCGTCCTGTCGCAGGAGCTGGCCGAGCGCGCCGAGGCGGAGAACGCGGACCTCACCGCCGCCGACGCCCCCGAGGCCGCCGCCGACGCCGCGCCCGCCCGCGGCTCCCTCGCGGCCCTCGCCGAGGAGCTCGGCATGCGCCGCGCCCGGGTGCTTTCCCGGTACGGTCTGCACACCTCCGCCGACCGCTGGGACGAGGGGTACGGCGCGAAGACGCCGATGGCGCAGGCCGCGCCCGCGTCCTGTGTGAGCTGCGGCTTCCTGGTGCCCATCGGGGGCTCGCTCGGGCAGGCCTTCGGCGTGTGCGCGAACGAGTTCGGTCCCGCGGACGGCCACGTGGTCTCGCTCGCGTACGGCTGCGGCGGGCACTCCGAGGCCGCGGTCATGCCGAAGCCGCCGCGCCCCGCCCCGCCGGTCCTGGACGAGACGAGGGTCGACGAGCTGCCGCTGCGGCCCGCCCCCGACTCGGGCTCGGTCCCGCCCGCCGACGCGGGGGCGAACGAGGACCTGGGCCACTCCTAGGGCCTGGGCCGCCCCCGGAGGGCGCCCCGCGTGGGACGCGGTACCGTTCGCCCCCACAGCCAACCGGAGAAGGGCGACGAACCGTGAGCAAGACCGTGCGGCCTGCCACCGAGGGCACCGACCCGTTCGGCACCGCCCGTCTGCGCCGCTCCGTGCTGGAGGCCTGGGCGGCGAGCCCGGCCCGGTTCCGGGAGGACGCCAACGCCGAGGAGGACCTGGCGCTCGGCGGCTACCGCGACCGGCTGGTCGTCGAGCTCGCGCAGAACGCCTCGGACGCGGCCGCCCGCGCGGGCGTCGCGGGGCGGCTCGCGCTCACGCTCCAGGACGGCGTCCTCGCCGCGGCGAACACCGGCGCCCCGCTGGACGCGGCCGGGGTGGAGTCCCTGGCGACGCTGCGGGCGTCCGCGAAGCGGGAGGGCGACGCCCGGCGGCGCACCACCGGACGCTTCGGCGTGGGCTTCGCCGCCGTGCTCGCCGTGTCGGACGAGCCCGCCGTGGTGGGCCGTACCGGCGGGGTCCGCTGGTCCCTCGCGGAGGCCCGCGAACTGGCCGCCGAGACGGCCAGGTTCAGCCCGGGCCTCGGCGACGAGATGCGGCGGCGCGACGGCCACGTACCGCTCCTGCGGCTTCCGCTTGCGGCGGAGGGCACCGCTCCGGACGGGTACGACACGGTCGTGATCCTGCCGCTGCGGGACGTCGCCGCCGAGGACCTGGTGACGCGGCTGCTCGCCGGCGTCGACGACGCGCTGCTGCTCGCGCTGCCCGGCCTGGAGGAGGTCTCCGTCCGCACCCCGGACGGCACGACGCGGGTCCTGCGCCGCTCCACCGACGGCGCGGACACCGTCGTGGCGGACACCCGGGAGGGCACGACGCGCTGGCGCACCGTCACTCGTGCAGGGGAGCTGGACGCGCGGCTGCTCGCGGACCGCCCCGTGGAGGAGCGCCTGCGCCCGTACTGGCAGCTCACCTGGGCCGTGCCGGTGGCCGACGACGGCGCGCCGGGGGCGCCCCGGACGAGCCCGGTGCTGCACGCGCCGACCCCCAGCGACGAGCCGCTCGGCGTGCCCGCGCTGCTGATCGGCACGTTCCCGCTCGACACCAGCCGCCGCCACGCCGCGCCGGGCCCGCTCACGGACTTCCTGGTGGAGCGGGCCGCGGACGCGTACGCCGAACTGCTCGCCGGGTGGCGGCCGGTGACGGAGGCGGTCATCGGCCTGGTGCCGGGGCCGCTCGGCCGCAGCGCGCTGGACGGCGCGCTGCGCCAGGCGGTGCTCGACCGGCTGCCGCGCACCGCGTTCCTGCCGCCCGCCGCCGGTCCGGCGCGCGAGCCCGCCGACGGTGCCGTGCGCGAGCCCGCCGCCGGTGCCGTGGGCGAGCCCGCCGACGCGTGGTCGCAGGACGCGGCCCCCGAGGCGCTGCGCCCGCGCGACGCGGAGGTCGTGGAGGGCGCGGGCGCGGACACCGTGCGGGTCCTCGCCGAGGTCCTGCCCAGCCTGCTGCCCGCGGGCCTGGAGCGCCGGGGCGAGCTGCGCACGCTCGGCGTCGCCCGGGTGCCGCTGACCGAGGCGGTCGACCGGCTCGCGGGCCTGGAGCGGGAGCCGTCCTGGTGGCGGCGGTTGTACGACACCCTCGCCGGTGTCGACCCCGACCGGCTCTCGGGGCTGCCCGTGCCGCTGGCGAGCGGGCGTACGACGATCGGGCCGCGCCAGGTCCTGCTGCCCGCGCCCGGCGACGCGGCCGCGCCCGCCGCCCTGGCCCGGCTCGGCCTGAAGGTCGCCCACGCGGACGCCGCGCATCCGCTCCTGGAGAAGCTCGGCGCGCTGCCCGCCACGCCCCGCGCGGTCCTGACGACGCCCCAGGTGCGGGCGGCGGTGGCCGCGTCGCTCGACGACGACTCCTGGTACGACGGCCTCGACGAGGAGGCGGGGCTCGGCGCCGACGAGCTCGCGGACCTCGTGCTCGGCCTCGTCCGCGACGCCGACCTCGCGCCCGGCGACGAGCCCTGGCTCGGCGCGCTCGCGCTGCCCGACGAGGACGGCGAACCCGCGCCCGCCGGTGAACTCGTGCTGCCCGGCAGCGCGTTCGCCGAGGTCATGCGCGAGGGCGAGCTGGCCTTCGTGGACGCGGACGTCGCCGCGCGGTGGGGCGAGCAGCCGCTGGCCGCCTGCGGGGTCCTCGCCTCCTTCACCCTCGTACGCGCCACGGACGTGGTCCTCGACCCGGACGACCTCGAGCCCCGTGACGGGGACTTCGCCGAGCCCGACGACGTGGGCCTGCTCGACGCGGTCGACGTGTGGTGCGAGGACGTGCTCGACCGGCTGCCGGAGACGGCGGTGCCGCCCGTGGCCACGGAGATCGTGGCGGTGCGGGACCTGGACCTGGTGGCCGACGACCAGTGGCCGCGCGCGCTCGCGCTGCTGTCCCGGCCGCCGCTGCGGGACGCCCTCACCCAGCCGGTGCGGGTGCTGCTCCCGGACGGCACGACGGAGAGCGTGCGCCCGTACACGGCCTGGTGGCTGCGCGGCCACCCGGTCCTGGACGGCCGCCGCCCGGCCGGTCTGCGGGCGGCGGGCGGCGATCCGCTGCTGGATGGCCTGTACGACTCCGCCGACGCGGCGGGCTTCGACGACGAGCAGGTCCTTCGTGCGCTCGGCGTCCGCACGTCGGTGGGCGCGCTGCTCGCCGAGCCCGGCGGGGCCGCCGAACTCCTCGACCGGCTCGCGGACCCGGAGCGGACCGTTTCCCCGGCCCAGCTGCACGCCCTGTACGGGGCGCTGGCCGACGTCGACCCGGAGCAGGTCACGCTGCCGGACGAGGTGCGGGTGGTCCTGGGCGGCGAGGGCGCGGAGGTCATGTGCGTCGACACCGGGGACGCGGTGGTCGCGGACGCCCCCGACCTGCTGCCGCTGACCGCGGGCCTGCCGCTGCTTCCCGTGGCCCCGGCGCGGGCCGGTGACCTCGCGGAGCTGCTCCAGGTGGAGCGGCTGAGCGCGTACGTGCGGGCGGAGGTGGACCCCGCGGCGGGCGTGGAGCACGAGGTTCCCGAGGCCGTACGGGTGCTGCTCGGCCCGGCCACCCCGGCGACGTACCGCGAGCACGAGGAGCTCGTCGTGGACGGCGTGGACCTGGAGTGGCGCCGTACCCCCGACGGCACGGTGCACGCCGCGACCGTGGAGGGCGTCGCCGCGGGCCTGGCCTGGGCGGCCCGCCAGTGGCCGCGCCGCTTCGAGGTGGCGGCGCTCCTGGAGGATCCCTCGCGGACGGGTGAACTGGCGCGGGACCGCTGGTTCGACTAGCCCTGCCAGGGGGTTTCACGGAACGTACAACCTTTGGCCATGGGTGCGGGTCTGATTCTCGGACGTCAACAGACTCCTAGATCGATCGGGCCCCGTGTGACGGCTGCCGCACCACGGGGCTCCTCCTCCACCAGGGGAAACACATGCGCATCCGTGCCACCGTGGCTGCCGTCTCCGGCGCCCTGGCCCTGTCCGCCCTCGTCGCTCCGGCCGCGCAGGCCGCGGGGCCGGACGTCCCCGCTCTGCCGAAGAACGCGCAGAAGGGCGACACCAAGATCACCAAGGCGGTGGTCAACGGCGGCAAGGACATCGTGGTCGGCACCACCGCCAAGAAGAAGTTCACCATCGCCGTCACCGCGACCGACGCCAAGGGCATCGCGGGCGGCGGCGGTCTCCTGTGGCACGGCCGGAAGTTCGACGACCAGAACCTCAGCGGTGTGCTTGCCCCGACCGCCGACGAGAAGTGCAAGAAGCTCAGCGCCACCAGCGCGACCTGCACGGTGACCATCACGGTGAACCCGAAGGCCTCCTGGGACAAGAACGGCCTCGCCAACCACATGGCGGGCGGCGGCTGGAAGCTCTTCGCCGCCGCGGGCGGCAAGGACGACGACTACGTCTTCCGCACGGCGTACAAGACGGGCATCCACCTCAAGCGCGCCGCGAGGCTCACCGTCAACGCCTCTCCCGAGCCGGTGCGGAAGGGCAGGACGATCACGGTCGCGGGCGCCCTGACGCGTGCCAACTGGGACACCGGCAGGTACGCGGGCTACACCCAGCAGTCGGTGAAGCTCCAGTTCAAGAAGAAGGGCGCGAGCGCCTACACGACGGTCAAGACGGTGAAGTCCGACGCCAAGGGCAACTTGAAGACCACGGTGAAGGCGTCCGCGGACGGCACCTTCCGCTATGTCTTCGCCGGTACGTCGACCACTCCGGCCGTCACCTCCGCCGGTGACGCCATCGACGTCCGCTGAGCCACCTCCGTACCGCACGAGCACTCCTGAGGAACCACCCCATGCGCATCCGCACCACCGTGGCCGCCGTCTCCGGCGCCGTCGTCCTGTCCGGTCTCGCCCTCCCGGCCGCCCAGGCCGCCGACTCGCACAAGGGCCACACCAAGATCACGAAGGTCGTCGTCAACGGCGGCAAGGACATCGTGCTCGGCACGGCCGACAAGAAGATCACGATGACCGTCACGGGCACCGACCCGAAGGGCATCAAGGACGGCTTCGTCGCGCTCTGGTACGGCAAGAAGCTCGACTGGAGCCGCCTGGAGGGCGTGCTGAGCCCGGCGAAGGACCCCCGCTGCACCAAGATCGACGCGAAGCGCGCCACCTGCAAGATCGTCACCGTCGCCCACCCGCGCGGGCTCAAGAACAGCACCGCGGGCACGTGGAACGTGGCGGCGGGCCTGCTGGGCAAGGGCCGCGCCGAGAACCACGTCATCAAGGAGAAGTACAAGACCGTCCGCGTCCAGCGCGCCACCAAGCTCACCACCAACGCCTCCCCGGAGCCGGTGCGGAAGGGCGAGGCCGTCACCGTCTCCGGCGTGCTCACCCGGGCCGACTGGGAGTCGCGTGAGTACGCGGGCTACGGCCAGCAGTCGGTGAAGCTCCAGTTCAAGAAGAAGGGCGCGAGCGCCTACACGACGGTCAAGACGGTGAAGTCCGACGCCAAGGGGAAGCTGAAGACTTCGGTGAAGGCGACGGCGGCCGGGACCTTCCGGTACGTGTTCGCCGGGTCGGCGACGTCCCCGGCCGTGGTGGCGGCCGGGGACTTCGTCGACGTGCGGTAGGCGTTACGCCGCGAAGCGGCGGTCGACCCAGCGGAAGGCGAACTCCGTCGCCGCCGAGGCGACCGCCGCGATCGCGACCGCCGCCCACGGCATCGTCGTACCGACCAGCTTCAGGGCGAAGAAGTCCTGGAGGTAGGGGATGGTCAGGACCAGCAGGAAGCCCAGGCCCATGGCCGCCACCAGGCAGATCCGCCACCAGGTGTACGGACGGGCGATGATGGCCAGGACCCACAGCGAGACCAGGAAGAGCGTGAGCGTGGCCGCGCTGGTCTCGGCCTCGCGGGCGCCGTCGCCCACGTAGTGGTGGCGGGCCAGCAGATACGTGGCGAAGGTGGAGAGGGCCGCGATGATGCCGCCGGGCAGCGCGTAGCGCATGACTCTGCGGACGAAGTGCGGCTTGGCGCGCTCCTTGTTGGGGGCGAGCGCCAGGAAGAAGGCCGGGACGCCGATCGTCAGGGTGGACAGGAGCGTCAGGTGGCGGGGCAGGAACAGGTACTCGACCTGGGAGCAGACCACCAGCAGGGCGATGACGACCGAGTAGACCGTCTTGACGAGGAAGAGCGTCGCCACGCGCGTGATGTTGCCGATGACCCGGCGGCCCTCCGCCACCACTGAGGGCAGCGTCGCGAAGCTGTTGTTGAGCAGGACGATCTGGGCCACCGCCCTCGTGGCCTCCGAGCCCGAGCCCATGGACACGCCGATGTCCGCGTCCTTGAGGGCCAGGACGTCGTTCACGCCGTCGCCCGTCATGGCGACCGTGTGGCCCTTGGACTGGAGCGCGCCCACCATGTCCCGCTTCTGCTGCGGGGTCACGCGGCCGAAGACGGAGTTGGCGTCCAGGGCCTCGGCCATCTCGTCCCGGTCGGTGGGCAGCTGCCGGGCGTCCACCGTGTTCTCGGCGCCGGGCAGGCCCAGTTTGCCCGCGACCGCGCCCACGGAGACCGCGTTGTCACCGGAGATGACCTTGGCCTGGACGTCCTGCTCCGCGAAGTAGCGCAGGGTGTCGGCGGCGTCGGGCCGCAGCCGCTGCTCCAGGACGACCAGGGCCGTGGGGCGCGCCCCCGCGGCGAGGTCGGGGGCGTCCAGGTCGCCCGCGGCGCGGGCGAGGAGCAGCACGCGCAGGCCCTGGTGGTTGAGGTCCTCGACCTCGTCGAGCGCCGGGTCCCCGGCGGGAAGCAGGACGTCGGGCGCGCCGAGCAGCCAGGTCGAGCTCTCGCCGTCGCTCTCGCTGAAGCTGGCGCCGCTGTACTTGCGGGCGGAGGAAAACGGCAGCGACTCGGTGCAGCGCCACTCCTCGCTGTCGGGGTAGGCGTCGATGATGGCCTGGAGGGAGGCATTCGGGCGCGGGTCCGACTCGCCGAGGGCGCCGAGGACCTTGCGTACGTAGGTCTCGTCGGAGCCGTTCAGGGGGCGCAGCTCGGTGACGTCCATGCCGCCCTCGGTGAGCGTGCCCGTCTTGTCGAGGCAGACGGTGTCCACGCGCGCGAGGCCCTCGATGGCCGGGAGCTCCTGCACGAGGCACTGCTGGCGGCCGAGGCGGATGACGCCGATCGCGAAGGCCACGGAGGTGAGGAGGACCAGGCCTTCGGGGATCATCGGGACGATGCCGCCGACCGTGTACGCGATCGACTCCTTGAAGTTGTCGTCCTTGACGACGAGCTGGGAGATGACCAGGCCGATCGAGGTCGGGATCATCAGCCACGTCACGTACTTGAGGATCGTGGAGATGCCGGTGCGCAGCTCGGAGTGGACGAGGGTGAAGCGGCTCGCCTCCTCGGCGAGCTGGGCGGCGTAGGCCTCGCGGCCCACCTTGGTCGCCGTGAAGGCGCCGCCGCCCGCGACCACGAACGAGCCGGACATGAGCTTGTCGCCGGGCTTCTTCAGGACCGGGTCGGCCTCGCCGGTCAGCAGGGACTCGTCGACTTCGAGGCTGTCGGACTCGACCGTCTCGCCGTCCACGACGATCTTGTCGCCGGGGCCCAGCTCCACCAGGTCGCCGAGGACGATCTCGGAGGTGGAGATCTCGGCGGCCACGCCGTCGCGCCGGACCGTCGGTTTGGCCTCGCCGATGACGGCGAGCCCGTCGAGGGTCTTCTTGGCGCGCAGCTCCTGGATGATGCCGATGCCGGTGTTCGCGACGATCACGAAGCCGAAGAGGCTGTCCTGGATCGGCGCGACGAACAGCATGATCGCCCAGAGCACGCCGATGATCGCGTTGAAGCGCGTGAAGACGTTGGCCCGGACGATCTCAGCGGTGGAGCGGCTGCTGCGGACCGGTACGTCGTTGACCTCGCCGCGGGCGACCCGCTCGGCCACCTCCGCCGCGCTGAGGCCGGTGGCGCGTCCTGTCGGCGGTGGCACCGGGTGGACCGGGTCGAGCTCGGCGCCCGCGTCGATATGCGTCATGCCTTCGACGGTAAGGGGGGATCAGGGGCTTCACCCCTTGAATGTCTGAAAGATCCGACCTCGGTAGGAGGGGGTTTGCCCTCAGGTCGCATCCCGTACTGCGGCGGTACGAGAAGCCTCCGCCCGCTTGATGGCCGCCTCGCGCCCCCGCACGTACCAGATGCCGATCAGGCCGAGGCCGCCGCCCGCGAGGCAGGTCCACACCCACCAGGTGGCGTCGCGGTCGTCGAACCAGCCGTAGAACGGCAGCTGGACCAGGAAGAGGACGAACCAGAGGATCGTGCCGCCGGTGATGGTGGCGACGACGGGCCCTTCCAGGGGCTCCGGCGCCTCGTGCTTGGGTGTCCACTTCGCCATGCCCTCAGCTTAGACGGGGCCCTCACCGGCCCGGAGCGCGCTCCGGGACCCCTTGTGCCCCAAGGCTCTACGCGCGGAGATAGCCATTTCACGCTCATGTATTCATACTGAAACGGCTTCTTAATGGCCAGTTGCTTTCGTATGAAGATACAAAAACGCGCAAGCTCGGCTTATCCCGTTCAACAGAGGTCATGAGGTCCCGCATGTCCCCCTCGGCCACCGCCCCGGTCGACGCCAAGCAGCCGCCCCCGAACCCCCCGCAGGGCGGGCTCGACGGGTTCTTCAAGATCTCGGAGCGGGGCTCGACCCTGGCGCGGGAAGTGCGCGGCGGCTTCGCCACCTTCTTCGCGATGGCGTACATCATCGTGCTCAACCCGATCATCCTGGGCAGCGCGAAGGACATGTACGGCCACCAGCTGGACAACAAGCAGCTGGTCACCGCCACCGTGCTCACCGCCGCGTTCACCACGCTGCTCATGGGCGTCATCGGCAACGTCCCGATCGCGCTCGCGGCCGGGCTCGGCGTGAACACCGTGGTGGCGCTCCAGCTCGCGCCCCGCATGTCCTGGCCGGACGCCATGGGCATGGTGGTGCTCGCGGGCTTCGTGGTGATGCTGCTCGTCGCCACCGGCCTTCGGGAGCGGGTGATGAGCGCGGTGCCGCTCGGCCTGCGCAAGGGCATCGCGATCGGCATCGGCCTGTTCATCATGCTGATCGGCCTGGTCGACGCGGGCTTCGTCTCGCGCATCCCGGACGCCGCCCACACCACCGTGCCGCTCCAGCTCGGCGGCGACGGCCACCTCAACGGCTGGCCGGTGCTCGTCTTCGTCCTCGGCGTGCTGCTCACCCTCGCGCTCCTGGTGCGCAAGGTGCCGGGCGCGATCCTGCTCTCGATCGTCGTGATGACGGTCCTCGCCATGATCATCCACGCGGTCGCCGACGTGCCCTCCTGGGGTCTGACGACCCCCGAGTGGCCCGGCAACCCGGTCGCGACGCCGGACTTCGGGCTCGTCGGCGAGATCAGCCTGTTCGGCGGCTTCGAGAAGGTCGGCGTCCTCACCGGCGTCCTGTTCGTCTTCACCGTGCTGCTCTCGTGCTTCTTCGACGCGATGGGCACGATCATGGGCATCGGCGACGAGGCCCACCTCACCGACGACAAGGGGAACTTCCCCGGCATCAACAAGGTCCTGTTCGTCGACGGCATCGCCGTCGCGGCGGGCGGCGCCTCGTCCTCCTCGGCCACCACGTGCTTCGTGGAGTCCACGGCGGGTGTCGGCGAGGGTGCCCGCACCGGCTTCGCCAACGTCGTCACCGGCGGCCTGTTCACCGTGGCGCTCTTCCTCACCCCGCTCGCCACGATGGTGCCCTCGCAGGCGGCGACGCCCGCGCTGCTCGCGGTCGGCTTCCTGATCCTGTCGGGCTCCATCGGGCAGATCGACTGGAGCGACTACACGATCGCGATTCCGGCGTTCGTGACGATGCTGATGATGCCGTTCACGTACTCGATCACGAATGGCATCGGCATGGGGTTCATCACCTTCGCCGTGCTGCGGCTCGCGGCGGGGCGGGGGCGGGAGGTGCCCGTCGCGATGTACGTGGTCTCGGCGGTGTTCGCCTTCTACTACCTGATGCCCGCGCTTGACCTTACGTAGGTGCTTGTCTGCCGGTCCGTTGTGGCTGGTCGCGCAGTTCCCCGCGCCCCTTTGGGGCGCCCCCTCTGAGGCCGCGTGCCGTGTCCGGGTCCCGAGTCCGGGCGCGGGGCGCGGCCTCAGGCGTAGAACCTCTCTGTTTCCTCGACGGACGACTTGAACCGCTCGTCGAAGTCATCACGGATGAGCGTCCGGACCACATAGTCCTGGACGCTCATTCCCCTTTTGGCGGCATGCTTGCGGAGCCGGTCGAGCAGCTCGCTGTCCATCCGCAGGCTGAGCACTATCGATGCCATGCCCGCCAGGGTCGCCGCCCCCGGACGGGCGGTCGTGACTTTCCGAATCCGACTCACTCGTTCGGGTGATGAAAGGGTTCCGTGTCCCGGTTCCTGGGCAGGTCCCGCTTCCCGTGTGCGTTTATGCGGTGGTACTTAGCCTGAGTAATGAGTTACTCTAAAGACCATGCCGGACCTCTCCCATGGCGACGACGCCGCCGCCGTGAATTCACTGCGCTCCGCCGTGATGCGCCTCTCCCGTCGACTCAAGCACCAGCGGGTCGACGAGTCGCTGAGCCCGACCGAGATGTCGGTGCTCGGCACCCTCGCCCGCTGTGGCAACGCCACCCCGGGCGAGCTCGCCCGCAAGGAGCACGTGCAGCCGCCGTCGATGACCCGCATCGTCGCGCTGCTCGAAGCCAAGGGTCTGGTGCGGCTCGAACCGCACCCCGACGACCGCCGCCAGAAGGTGGTCACCCAGACCGAGCAGGCCGAGACCATGCTCGAGGAGAGCCGCAGAAAGCGGAACGCGTGGCTCGCGCGGCTCACCGAGGAGCTCGACGACGACGAGTGGGCGAAGCTCCGCGACGCCGCGCCCGTGCTGGAGAAGCTGGCCCACCTGTGACCGACTGACCACCGGCACGGCCTCCTCGGGGGCCGTGCCCCTCAGGGCCCCACCCGGGCCCGGACCGCCAAAGGAGGCGAACTCTTTTGAGTACGGGATCCGGAGCAGACTCCGCCCCCGCACCAACCACCCTCGACCCCACCGCCCGCTCCAAGACCTCCATGTTCAGCTCGCTGCGGATCCGGAACTACCGGCTCTTCGCGGCCGGGGCCGTCGTGTCGAACACCGGCACCTGGATGGCCCGCATCACCCAGGACTGGCTGGTCCTCAGCCTCACCGGGTCCTCCGCGGCCGTCGGCATCACGACGGCCATGCAGTTCCTGCCGATGCTGCTCTTCGGCCTGTACGGCGGTGTGATCGCCGACCGGTTCGCCAAGCGGAACCTGCTCTTCGTCACCCAGGGGGCCATGGGTCTCGGCGGCCTGTTCCTGGCCGCGATGACCCTCACGGGCCACGTCCAGGTCTGGCACGTCTATGTGACGGCCTTCTTCACCGGCCTCGTCACCGTCGTCGACAACCCCACCCGCCAGTCCTTCGTCTCCGAGCTGGTCGGCCCGGACCAGGTGCGCAACGCCGTCAGCCTGAACTCGGCCAACTTCCAGTCCGCCCGCCTCATCGGCCCCGCCGTCGCGGGCGTCGTCACCGCCGCCGTCGGACCCGGCTGGGCGTTCCTCGCCAACGGCCTGTCCTTCCTGGCGCCGATCGCCGGTCTGCTGCTCATGCGCACCGGCGAGCTGACCCGCAGCCCGCTCGCCCCGCGCCGCGGCAAGGGCCAGCTGCGCGAGGGCCTGGCCCATGTGCGCGCGCACCCGGAGCTGATCTGGCCCATCGTCCTGATCGGGTTCATCGGCACGTTCGGCTTCAACTTCCCGATCTGGCTGAGCGCGTACGCCGACGACGTCTTCCACGGCGGCTCCGGCATGTACGCGGCGTTCACCACGCTGATGGCGGCCGGTTCGCTGATCGGCGCGCTGCTCGCCGCCCGGCGCCGGACGTCCCGGCTGCGGATGCTCACCGCCACGGCGGGCCTCTTCGGCGTCGCCCTGATCGCCGTGGCCGCCGTGCCGAACGCGTACGTCTTCGCGGCGCTGCTCATCCCCGTCGGCGCGATCGGCCTGACCGTCAACGTCACCGCGAACTCCTCGGTGCAGATGGCCACCGACCCCGAGATGCGGGGCCGCGTGATGAGCCTGTTCATGATGGTGTTCGTCGGCGGCACCCCCTTCGGCGGGCCGCTCTTCGGCTGGCTCACCGACACCTACGGCGTCCGCGTGAGCTTCGCGCTCGGCGGGCTCGTCGTCGCGGTGGCCTCGCTCGGCGTCGGCCTCGGCCTGGCGCGCGCGGCCAACCTGCGCCTGAAGGTGGATCTGCGCCGGGGCCGCCAGCACGTGCGCTTCGTGCCGCGCGAGGTGGCCCTGGCCCCGGCGGCGTGATCCGGCCCCCGAGCCCCGGTCCCGTACGCGGGCCGGGGCCGGGCCGCGCTCAGACCCGCATGGCGAGGACCTGGCCCGGCCAGGTGCCGTCCTTCGCCGTGAAGGTCTCCGTACGGACGAAACCGTTGCTCTCGTAGTACGCGACGAGCCTGCCGCCGTTGCCCGCGTAGCAGTCGACCCGCAGCAGGGACACGCCCTGCGCGCGGGTCTCGGCCGCGGCGTGGGCCAGGAGCGTCCTGCCCACGCCCCGGCCCGCGAAGCGCCTGGCGGTGGCGAGGTAGTGCACGTACCGCTCGGGCTCGTCGACCGGCGCCACGTAGCCGGTGGGGCCGTCGGTGAGCATCAGCATGCCCGCGGGCTCCCCGTCCACCTCGGCGATCCACGGCGTGCCCGTGGCGAGGTACTTCTCCACGGACTCCACCACCCGCGGATTCGTCGACAGCGGCTCGGTGCCCCACTGCTTCGTGTACCCCTGCGCCACCAGCCACTCGGCGGCGCTGTCGAGCAGGCCGAGGAACACGGGGACGTCCTCCGCGCCGCCCGTGCGTATGCGTATGGGGCCGGTGTGATCTGTGCTGTTGCTGTCCATCAGGGCAGGCTAGCCGCATGAGACTCTTCGTGGCGGTGCTGCCCCCGGAGCCCGTGGTGGCCGAACTCGCCGAACGCGTGGACGACTTGCGGCGGCTGCCCGGCGCGGGGGCGCTGCGCTGGACCGAGCGTGCCGGGTGGCATCTGACGCTGGCCTTCTTCGGCGAGGTCGACGACGCGGTCCTGCCCGACCTCGGCGCGCGGCTCGGGCGGGCGGCCGGGCGCACCGCGCCGTTCGCGCTCGCGCTGCGCGGGGGTGGGCGGTTCGGGGACCGGGCGCTGTGGGCGGGGGTGGCCGGGGAGGTCGCCGCGCTTCGGCTGCTCGCGGGGCGGGTGGCTGCGGCGGGGCGCAGGGCCGGGGCCGGGCCCGGCGGGGACGCGGGGCGGGGCTTTCATCCCCACCTCACCCTGGCGCGGGGGCGGGGGGAGGTGGGGCTGCGGCCGTTCGTGGAGGGGCTCGGGGGGTTCTCGGGGGCCGGGTGGGAGGTGGGGGAGGTGGTGCTCGTACGCAGCCACTTGCCCCGGGCCGGGCTGCGGGGGGCTCGCCCCCGCTACGAGCCCCTGACCACCTGGCCCCTCCCCACCTGAGCCCCGGCCCCTCCCGCGCCGAGCCCCGGCCCCTCCGGTGCTGCCCCGGCGGCCTGGTGCGGCCCCGGCCTGGCGGAACAGGGAGGGCCCGTGCCGGTCACTGCTGAATGTGTTCGGAGCTGTCCAAGGAACGAAGCTGAGCCAGCCGCTGCTGGTACAGGGGTCCGGCCACGTGCGCGGCTCGCGCCTCG
The DNA here is from genome assembly GCF_044544845.1 of Streptomyces sp. NPDC053474. Taxonomy (NCBI): domain Bacteria; kingdom Bacillati; phylum Actinomycetota; class Actinomycetes; order Kitasatosporales; family Streptomycetaceae; genus Streptomyces; species Streptomyces sp. NPDC053474. Next base: position 358,578 of record NZ_JBITXV010000005.1, on the reverse strand, counting down.
CTCGGCGCCGACTGCTCAATGAGGTGGTGGGCCACAGCCTTGAGGTGTGCCGCCCACGCCAACACGTGTTGCTGAGCCGTCCGCCCGCACTCCTGCGGCTCGCCAGGGAGACACAGCGGGAGATCAGGGCCGACCTTGTTCGCGGCGTGCCGGATGTACCCAGCGATGGTGGCCCATTCCTCTTCGCTCCGCTGCACGGCACCGACGGGGGTTTCCGTGCCCCACTTGCTGAAGTCGTCGCCGTGGTCGTCCATTTGTGCGCTCCTGCGGTTCCGGAGGGTCAAGTGGGTGCGCCGATCGTAGCCGCCTCCGCCACGGCGTCGGCCTCCCTCGGATCGCAGTGCCCCACGGAGGGGACACACGGTCCGCAGGGCCCGCACATGGGGAGGAACTGAGGCGGTGTGCACGACTGCGCACCTTCCCCGTGCACGGCGGTAATCTCGGCTGCCACCGTGGTCATCTGTTCGCCACCCCAGATGTCGGCGAGCGGCGTTCGGAGCACGTTGCCGATGGCCAGGAACCGCCCCAGCACGCACGGCCACACGTCCCCGGCAGGACCGATGGCGCACTTCTCGTGGGCACAGTGCCCGCACAGGTCGGCGATCGTCGGTGTGGCCCCGTTGCTGGCCCGGCCGAATGCCCGCGTACGGTCCCCGCCGACCGTTTCCACCCCCAGCGCCACCAGGTCGCCCGCCGCTTCCTGCACGCGCTGACCTTGGTTCACGGCAACGACGCCGCCCCTCAGCGGGATACCGAGGCTGAGCGCTTTGGCGACGTTCGCGCGGGTCCGCTTGTGGGAGTCCCGGAGCCGGGTCACCTGGTCGTGCTCGGCGGCCGTGTCCGAGTAGTACGACGTGGCGAGCTTGACCCCGCACTCCTTGAACGTCTCCCACAGATGGCCCCGGATGCGGGTCAAGTTGGAGAACACCTCGACCGACAACCCTGCCCCGTGGGCGTGCGTGATCAGTTCCCGCAGGTGCGGGTACAAGGTCGGTTCGCCGCCGATGAACTGGACGTCCTCGGCGCCCATGGCTGCCACCTGGTCGATGGTGCGTGTCCAGTCCTGCACAGTCATCGTGCCGTGTGTCCCCTTGGGGGACGAGTCGGCGTAGCAGTGATCGCAGAACTCGTTGCAGAGTCCCGTCACCTCTAACCACGCGAATTTCAGCGAGTTCTGGGCAGCGCTCATCTGGAGACTCCTTGCGGATGGGATGAGAGATTGCGCTCCGCCTTGGGGCGCGAGTACGTCCTGGCGCTGGATCAGGTGGCCCGTTGGCGCCCTGATGTGCGGCAGCGTCGGCAGGGGAAGGGGCAGGCTGGAAGTTCGCGTGCCCGGCCCTGTGGAATGTGGACGACGCCGGAGCGCCGATCCAGCGCGCCGCCGAACTGGTCCCACCAGCCGGGCGGTGACTCCGCGTACGGGCCTGTGGGGTCGTCGATGAGGCCCATCGACTCTGAGGGCAGCGAGAGGTGATCAGCACGCTTGTGGGGGCGTGCAAGGGCAGTCACTGCCGCACCACTTTCAGGAGCAAGGCGCGGAGTTCATCAAGGTCGCTGGCGGGACCGAACGTGTCCGTTTCCCACAGTTCCCCATCCCTCAGCGAAACCAGCGTGACCGTGCCCATGGGGCCGACCCACGCGAGCGCTTCCCCGATCCGGCCGTCTGAGTCCTTGACCAGGTCGCCCGGCGCGGGCACCCACGGGACGATCACGGCAGTGACCCAACAGGGCGCGTCCACACACGCGCCTGCCACGCCTCGTCGTCAGTCGGCTCGCGCAGTCGGTCACGCGGGGCCGTCCACTCGATCCCTCCACCAGGAGGTACGAGGTGCACGTTCCCCTCGTGCAATCTGCGAACTTCTCCGATGCGGCTGTCCGCCGTGTCCACCGCGTACGTTCCCGTGGTGGGGTCCCATTCGTCAGTCATGGATTCTCGCCGTCCCCTCGCGTTGTCTCTGCAACGACCATCGGACGGCAACGCCCACCAAACAATGGGGAGTTTGGGGGGCGCCTGAGTGAAACTCACATATCCGCAGGTAGGCGTACCGCGTCGGCCAGTTCTCGGATCTCAGGGGTCAACCGCCTACGCTGGCGCACCACCTTGCCGAGGATGTCTCGCGCGAAGCGCTGGTTCGGCAGCCATTCGGGGGAGTTATTCCGGATCTCGGTCAGTTTCTCGATGGCCCGCCCGTAGTTCCGTAGCTCCACCTCGGCGTTCGCCACATCAAGCAGGTGACGGTTCCAGTTGTTCGACGTGGGGCGACGACCGCCCATGGGAACGAGGGCGGACAGTCTTAGCACTTCATCCGGGCGCTGCACGACGGAAGCGTTCTCGGCTCGCTTCAAGGCCACGGTGGTCGGCCCGAACGCCCGGAGGAAGTCGCCGCCGGGCGCGTGCTCTCGCCCCAGGGCCACAGCGGCGGCATGCGCCAAGCGGAGCGCGTCATCAGCGTCCCCTGGACGCTCGTCCCGCACGCTGGCGGCAGACAGCCGCAGCAGCGCCCAACCCCACGCGCTCAACTCATCCGGCGTCGCTCGGGACATGCGGGGCTCAAGCTCGTCGGCCCACCGGACAGCCAGCTCGCGGGCCGCTGACAGGCGTCCTTGGCGGAGGAGCAGCCAGCACTGGGTGGTGACCGTGGCGGCTCCCTCCAGTCTGTCGGCGGACCCGTCCAACGCGCGTGACAAGGCCACCTCCGCGGCCTCGAACTGGCGGGTCTGGACCATGAGCCACCCAGCGAGCTGCAAGAGCCGCACCCGGACGCTCCGGCCTTCTGCGCCCAGTAGTTCCGCCTCGCGAAGCAGCGGCGGCAGCACGGTGGAAAGTTCCGTGAACTGGTCCCCTGAGAACAGCGGCGTCATGTCCCGTACGAGGGTCTGAACACCCGCCACGGTCGGTGGTACGTCATCCGGGCCCAACACCGGCGCCGGACCCATGAGAACGGACCGCACGCCCGCCCAGCGCTCCACGGTGTCAGCATCCGGATCACCGGCCTCTGCCCGGTCGCCCTGTAGATAGCTCGTGGTCGTGCGCAGGGGAGCGGCCAGCTTTCGTAGCGTTTCCAGACGAGGCGTGCCGCATCGGCCTTGCTCCAGGTTCTCGACGGTCCGGAACGACACCCCGGATGCCTGGGCGAGCTCGCGCTGCGTGAGATCAGCGCGCTTGCGGAGTTCCCTCAACCGATCCCCGACACTGCTCATGGTTCGCAGCGTACGCCGAGGCGCTACGGCAGGGCTGCGGGGCGCTCGGCCCCGCTACGAGCCCCCGACCACCTGGCCCCTCCCCACCGCCCCCGTGCCACCCCAGCGGCCTGGCCGGACCCCGACCTGGCGGCTCGCGCGTTGTCCTTCGTCTGCCGCGCTGCGCCCCGGAGGAGCAGCGCTGTGGTGGGCGCTGCCGTTCGTCGAGGAGGCCGGAGGGGCCCGTTACCGTACCTCTGCCGTGATCTTCCACGGCACGACGACGAGGGGGCAGGTGCGACCGGGGTCGGCGCGGCAGTGGCGCACCGCGGTGATCGTGCTGACGCCGGGGCTTTCGGCGTGGAAGACGGCCTGGGCACCACCGTTCGGTGTCGTGCTGCCTGAGGTCCGCCGCAGCACCAGGGGGACGCTGGACACCGGAATGCTCCAGGTGTAGGTGAGCCCGTTGGCGCGGTAGCTGGAGAGCCTTACCTCGACGTCGTCACCGAGATCCAGGATGACGTTCCGGCCGTCGTCCGCGTTCGTCAGCGTCACCCGGGTGGCTGCCGCAGCCGGACTCGCCGCAGCCGGACTCGCCGCAGCCAGGGCGAGCCCTACGGCCAGAGGGACGGCAGCGTACTTCGATGTCTTCATGTTCTCCCCAAGGGTCCTCGGACCAGGCCGAACGGGCTTGGTCTTCAAGAGCCAACTTGGCCCGCACAAGGGGTGGATATGTGAGCATGAGTCGCAAACTGCCCGATCGGATGACGGCGTCGGGCCGTGACCAGGACGTCTACGCCCGACCGGGGCGGGGCTGGGGCGCCCCGTGGGGGATCTGCCGGGGCGGTTACGCTCGATGGCGTGGATCCCAAGACCAGGAACCGGATCATGGCCGGTGTGCTCGTGTTGATGTTCGTCGTGGTGGCGCTGGCGGCGGCAGCCGGAAAGTAGCTGCCCCCGCCGGGCGACGCGCGTACGACGGGCGTGGAGCGGGCCGGGCCCCAGGCGGACCCCGGCCCCGGCCCGGCCCCGGTGTAGCCCAGCCGAGCCCCAGCCCCGCAGCCCGGTGCTACCAGGCGAAGGCCTCTGGGGACGGGCCCGGGCCCGGGAAGATTTCGTCGAGGGATGTGCGGAGCTCCGCGCTCAGGTCGAGGTCGACCGCGCGGAGGGCCGACGTGAGCTGCTCGGCCGTGCGCGGCCCGACGATCGGCCCGGTGACGCCGGGGCGGGTGAGCAGCCACGCCAGGGCCACCTCGCCGGGGGCGAGGCCGTGCTTGTCGAGCAGGTCCTCGTAGGCCTGGATCCGCGCCCGCACGGCAGTGTCGGCCAGCGCCTCCGCGGCCCGGCCCTCGGCCCGCCGCCCGCCGCTGACCTCCTTCTTCAGGATGCCGCCGAGCAGACCGCCGTGCAGCGGCGACCAGGGGATGACGCCGAGGCCGTACTCCCGCGCGGCGGGGACGACCTCCATCTCGGCGCGCCGCTCCGCGAGGTTGTACAGGCACTGCTCGCTGACGAGGCCGTAGCTGCCGAGGCGGCGCGCGGTCTCGTTGGCCTGGGCGATCTTGTAGCCGGGGAAGTTGCTCGACCCCGCGTACAGGATCTTGCCCTGCTGTACGAGGACGTCGATGGCCTGCCAGATCTCCTCGAACGGGGTGTTCCGGTCGATGTGGTGGAACTGGTAGACGTCGATGTGGTCGGTCTGGAGGCGCCGGAGCGAGGCCTCGACGGAGCGGCGGATGTTGACGGCCGAGAGGAGGTCGTGGTTGGGCCAGGGCGGGGTCCCGTCATCGGCCATGTTCGCGTACACCTTCGTGGCGAGCACGACCTTGTCGCGGCGCCCGCCGCCCCGGGCGAACCAGCTGCCGATGATCTCCTCGGTGCGGCCCTTGTTCGCACCCCAGCCGTACACGTTGGCGGTGTCGAAGAAGTTGATCCCCGCGTCGAGCGCGGCGTCCATGATGGCGTGGCTGTCGGCTTCGTCCGTCTGCGGCCCGAAGTTCATGGTCCCGAGCGTGAGTCGGCTGACCTTGAGTCCCGTGCGTCCCAGCTGTGTGTACTTCATGGGGTCCAAGCCAACGGCTTGAAGTGGGCTCTAAGCAAGGGGTCCGGGGGAGCCGGGGGTCAGTCGCGGGGGAAGTCGGCGGTCTTGAGGACGAGGTCGACGACCGTGCCGGTCAGGTCGACCTCGTCACCGAAGTCGGACTTGGACACGGCCTGGTACTCGCCGTTCTTGGGGTTGCTGTAGACGTGGCAGCGGCCTTGGTACGGATCAGCGATGAGGTAGACGGGTACACCGGCCTCGGCATAGGTGGTCTTCTTCGGGCCGTAGTCGTTCCGCCCGGTGCCTCGGGAGATGACCTCCGCGACGAACTCCACGTCCTCGTAGCGCCAGCGCCCTTCCGCGTCCGGCTTCGCTCCGTCGCGGAACCTCGCCACGTCCGGGCAGAAGCCGTTCTGGTAGCCGGGGAAGTCGATGCGTACGTCCGTCATCACCAGTGCGTCACGGCCGAACCTGTCGTCCAGTGCGTAGAGGATCCTCCGGATGATCTGCCAGTGCACATTGCGCTGCGGCACCATGGCGACTGCCCCCTCGACAACCTCTGCCTTGATTCCCTCGGGGACCATCCGCTCGATCAGCTCGAACCACTGGTCCAGGCTCTCGGCGTTGTAGTCGGCCATGTCGATCCTGTCGTTCTCTACGACGGACATCGTGGCTCCTCCCCGGCCCCCGGTCGTGGGCAGCCGCGCAGTACAACGATACGCACGGAGACCCGGTCACGCCCCGCCCAGCCACCCCGCCGCGTCCAGGCGGAACGCCTCCGCCGGAACGACCGCGCGCAAGTCGTCCTCCAGGGCGCGTACGCGGTCGGGGCCCAGGGCGCGCGCCCACTCGGCGCGCAGCTCGTCGAAGACCGCCGCCGAGCGGGCCAGGGCGTCCAGGCCGTGCGGGGTGAGGCGGACCAGTTTGCGGCGGGCGTCGGCGGGATCGGCGGCGCGCTCGGCGTAGCCGAGGGCGATGAGGCGGTCGACGGTCTTGCCCGCGGCCTGCTTGGAGACGCCGAGGCGGCGCCCGACGTCGCTGGCCGTGGCCCCGGCGGCGCCGATCGCCTGCATCGCGAAGCCGTACGCGGGGCGGACGTCCGGGTGGCCCTGGCGGGCGAGTTCGGCGTGCAGGCGGTCGATCAGGGTGCGGAACCCCGCGAAGAGCAGCAGGGGCAGCTCATAGCCGGGGGTCTCCCGCACGGGCCCCTTTTTGTCGGCCTTCCCGCGGCCCGTCCCGTCGGTCTTTCCGTGGTCTGCCCTGTCGGCCTTTCCGCGGCCCGCTCCGCCGGTCTTGCCGCGGCTCGTCCCGTCGGTCTTTCCGTGGTCTGCCCCGTTGGTCTTTCCGTCGGCCGTCCCGTCGGTTTTCCGGCCGCCCGCCT
>NZ_JBITXV010000005.1:0-351880 GCF_044544845.1 Streptomyces sp. NPDC053474 | reverse complement strand
GCCTCGTCGGTGTTTCCGTGGCCCGCCCTGTCGGTTTTCCGGCCGCCCGCCTCGTCGGTGTTTCCGTGGCCCGCCCTGTCGGTTTTCCGGCCGCCCGCCTCGTCGGTGTTTCCGTGGCCCGCCCTGTCGGTTTTCCGGCCGCCCGCCTCGTCGGTGTTTCCGTGGCCCGCCCTGTCGGTCTCCCGACCGCCTGCCCCGTCGGCCTTTCCGTGGCCTGCCTCGTCGGTCTCCCCGTCGCCCGCCCCGGCGGCCTCCCCTCGCCCCTTCCCTTTTTCGACAACCTGGTTTACCTTCTTTTCGTCAACCATGTTGTCCATCTTAGGGAGCCGTCCGTCTTGTTCGCCCCGTACACCCCGGACACCGCGCCGCCCGCCGCCCGTCCCGCCATGGAGGCCGTGACCCGGGCCTTCGGGCGGTTGCCCGATGCCGTTGCCAAGCTTGCGGCCTCGCCCGAGCTGCTTACCGGGTTTCTGGAGTTGAGCGAGACCTTCGAGCGTTCCACGTTGGCTCCGCTCGCTCGGGAGACCGTCATCATGACCGTCGCCGTACGCAATGAGTGCCACGTGTGCGTCACCCTGCACACCGGCAAGCTGCGGAAGCTGGGCGCGGGCGCCGACCTCGTCACGGCCCTGCGCGAGGAGCGCCCGCTGCCCGCGGGGCACGAGGACCTCGAAGCCGTGCGCCGCTTCGCCCTGCGCGTCCTCGCCACGGCGGGCGGCGTCGAGGACGCGGAGGTCCGGGAGTTCCTGGACCACGGCTACACCGAGCGGAACGCCCTGGAGGTGGTCCTCGGCATCGGCACGTACACGATGTCCACCCTCGCGAACCGGCTCACCCGCGCCGCCTGACCCCCTGGCCTGCGCAAACAGCAGGACCCGCCGGGAATGCGCAGCGAATTGACGCGGGGTGAGGCGCCCGCGTCCAATGGACGCCGCGGCCGACACACCGGGCTCGGGGGAGAACGAGCGCGGTGCGGACCGGCCCTGGGGGGAACACCATCCCGCCGCGTTGACCGGCGCGGCCGCGTCCCCCTGCGCCGAAGGGGGAACGCTGTGATGGAACTGCGCGTACTGGGGGCGGTGGAGGCGTGGGACAACGGCCGCCGCGCCGACCTGCGCGGCCCGCGCCACCGGGCCGTCCTGGCCCGGCTGCTCATGGCCCGCGGCCGGGTCGTGCCGCTCGACCAGCTCATCGACGACCTGTGGCGGGACACCCCGGCCGAGCGGGCGCTCGGCTCCCTGCGCACCCTCGTCTCCACGCTCCGCAAGGCACTCGAACCCGGCCGCCCCACCCGCACCCCGCCCCGCACCCTGGTCACCGCGCCGCCCGGCTACGCGCTGCGCCTGGACCTCGCGGCGGTCGACGCCTGGCGCTTCGAGGACCTCGTACGCCGGGCCGCGGAGCCGTCCGCGCCGGGCCGGGCCGCCGAGACCAGGGACCGGCTCACCGCCGCCCTGGAGCTGTGGCGGGGCGGCGCGTACGCGGAGTTCGCGGCGGAGGCCTGGGCCGCGCCCGAGGTGACCCGGCTCAGCGAGCTGCGGCTGCTCGCGGCCGAGCGCCTCGCCGACGCGGAGCTGGCCCTCGGCGCGGCCGCCCGGGTCGTCGCCGACCTGGAGGCCCACACCCGGGCCCACCCGCTGCGCGAGGAGGGCTGGCGGCTCTTCGCCCTCGCCCTGTACCGCACCGGGCGCCAGGCCGACGCCCTCTCCGCCCTGCGCACGGCCCGCGCCGTCCTCAAGGAGGAACTGGGCATCGACCCCGGCCCCGCGCTGCGGACCCTGGAGGAGGACATCCTCCGCCAGTGCGGAAGCCTGGCGGGGGCCGTGGAGCACGTCGTCCCGCCGGTCGTCGTTCCCGGCGTGGGCGGTCGTCCCGCGGGGCGGGACACCTGGGCGCAGCCCGAGGCGCCCCGCACCGCCCACGAAGCCCCGGCCGTGCTGCCCGGCAGGGCCGAGGCCCTGGAGCGCCTCGCCCAAGAGGCCAAGGACGCGGTCAAGGGCGGCGCGCTCCGCGTGGCCCTCGTGGGCGGCGCCCCCGGCACGGGCAAGACCGCCCTCGCCGAGGCGGCCGCGCACGCGCTCACCGCCGCCCACGGCTGGACCGCCACCCGAGGGCGCTGCCCGGAGGAGACCGGCGCCCCGCCCGCGCACCCCTGGGCCGAGCTGCTGCGCACGCTCGTCGCCGACGGGCACCCGGCCCCGCCCGCCCTCGCCCCGCTCCTGGACCCCGCCGCCGGAGCGGGGGCCGGGGCCGACGCCGAGGCCGCCCGGTTCCGTACGCACACCGCCGCCACCGCGCACCTCGCCGCCGTCGCCCGCCGCACGCCCCTCGCCGTCGTCCTGGAGGACCTGCACCACGCCGACGACGACACCCTCACGCTGCTGCGCCGACTGCCCACGGCCCTGGCGGAGAGCCCCGTCCTGCTCCTGGTCACCTTCCGCACGGAGGAGCTGACCGACGCGGCCCGCGACACCCTCGCCGCGCTCGCCCGCTGCGAACCGGCCCGGCTGGAACTGGGGGGCCTCGACGCGACCGCCGTCGGCGCCGTCCTGCGCGAGCTGGCGGGGCACGCCGGGAAGCCCGCCCCCGACCTCGACGAGGACACCGTCCGCCGCCTCACCGAGCGCACCGGCGGCAACCCCTTCTTCGTACGGGAGACCGCACGGCTGCTCGCGGCCGAGGGCGTGGACGCCGCCCTGACCCGGGTCCCGCCCGGCGTGGCCGACGTGATCCGGCACCGGCTCGGGGCGCTGAGCTCCGGCGCGCAGGGCATGCTGCGGCGGGCGGCCGTCGTCGGAACGGACGTTGACATCGATGTCCTCCTGGAGATGTGCTGGTCACAGGGCGAGGGCGGCCCGGCAGACCAAGGCGCCGCCGTCGAACACCTGGAGGAGGCCCTGGGCTCCGGCCTCCTCGGCGAACCGGGGCCCGGCCGTCTCCGCTTCGCCTCCGCCCTCGTCCGCGACACCCTCTACCAGGAGACCTCCCGGCTGCGCCGCGCCCACTGGCACGCCCGCGCCGCCGACGCCGTGGAGCGGCTGCGCCCGGACGACCTGGGCGCGCTCGCCCACCACCGCCTGGAGTCGGCGGGCCCCCGCGACGTGGAGGGCGCCGTGCGGCACGTGGACGCCGCCGCCACCGCCGCCCGGCAGGACGGCGACCACCAGGAGGCCGCGCGCCTTTGGCGGCGCGCGCTCGTCGTCCACGAACGCCTCGGCACCGCCCCGCTGGTGGCCGGGCCCGAGGGCCCCGCGCTCGTCGTCGGCCTGGTCCGCAGCCTCACGTCCGCCGGGGACTTCCAGGGCGCGCGGGCCCAGCGCGTCAGCGCCCTGGAGCGCTTCCCCGCGGGTGGCGCCCCCGAAGCCCTCGCGCGCCTCGTGGCCTGCGACGACATGCCCACCCTCTGGTTCCACCGCGACTACGCGGCCGGGCCCGACCCGCGCGTCACCGGGGCCGTGGAGCGCCTTCTCGCCGAACTGCCGGAGTCCGAGGTCGCGTTGCGGTGCCGCCTGCACGCCGTCCTCGCCCGTGAGCTCGACGGCTTCGGCGGGGAGCGGGCGGTGCGCGCGGCCGCCGAGGCCGAGCGCCTCGCCCGCCGCACCGGCGATCCGCGGCTGCTCGTCCACGCGCTCAACAGCCGCCTCCTGCAGACGTACGGCGCCGCGGGGCTCGCGCCGCGCCGCGCCCGCGTCGCCGAGGAGATGCTGGCCGTCGCCCGGGGCGCGGGCCTCGGCGCGGCCGAGGCGGTGGCCCGTACCGCGTTGCTCCAGGCGCATGCCGCCCGGGCCGCGTTCCGCGAGGCGGACGAGCAGGCGGCGGCCGTGCGCGGCCTCGCCACCGGGCTGCGCATGCCGGCGCTCGGCCTCGTCCCCGCCCTGTACGGGGCGCTGCGCGCGGCGGCCGCCCACCGGCACGACGAGGCCGGGCGGCGCTACGCCGCCGCGCGCGACGAGATCGGCGGGCTCGGCCTGTGGGGCGCCGAGCACGCCGTGTACGGGCTCGCGCTGTTCTGCCTGCGCCAGCAGGACGGGCGCCTGGCCGAACACGTGGACCTGTCGCTGCGCGAGTACGAGACGTGGGGGCGCGGCGCGGGCTGCGGCGCCACCCACGCGCTGACCCTCGCCGCAGCCGGGCACGGCGCGCGGGCCCGCGCGCTGCTGCCCGAACTCCTCACCATGAGACGGGACTTCCTGTACGAGCTGCGCCTCGCGGCCGCCGGGCTCGCCGCCGTCCGGCTCGGCGAGGACGACCTCGCGGAGGCGGCGTACGAGGAACTCCTGCCCGCCGCCGACGAGTTGGCGGGCGCCGGGTCCGGGATGGCCACGCTCGGCCCGGTCGCCCAGTACCTCGGGGAGATCGCCGAGCACCTGGGCCGCGCGGACGACGCCGTCTCGCACTACTGCCAGGCCCTGTCCCTGGCGCGCCGGGCCGACGCCCCGCACTGGCGGGACCAGGCTCAGCGGGGGCTGCGCAGGCTGGCCCCGGCGTCCGCGTTCCGGGCCCCGTCGCCCGGGTCCGCCTTCCGGGTGCCCGAGCCCGCGCCCGCGCCCGTGGCGTCCGGCCGGGCCGCGGCCGTGCGGGCGCCGTAGGCGAGGCGCCGCAGCAGCGCCTCCGCGGGGCCCCGGCGCCCCGCCCGCTCCAGGGCGTGGGCGCCCGCGACGGTCACCAGCCACACGGCCGTCGCGACGAGGGCCATGGTCGCGCTGCTCAGGTGCGCGCCGAGGCCGAGGCCCCAGGCCGCGAGGAGCGGGGCGAAGAGGAGGGAGTGGGTGAGGTAGCAGGACATCGACCGCTTGCCGACGGCCGCGACCGCCGCGACGGCCGTGGCGCAGGGGCGCGGGGAGCGGTGCGTCCACCACGCGACGAACAGCGCGATCGCGGCCACGTATCCGATGCCGCCCGCGGTGCCGGTGAGGTCCCGCAGCGTCGTCAGGACGCCCTCCTCGCTCTGTGCGTCGTCCGGTACGCGGAGGGCTCCGACGTGGGCGAGGGCCGCGGGCAGCGCGCCGAGCCAGCCCACCGCGACGCCGATCACCGCGGTGCGGCGCAGCAGCGGCAGATGGCGGCCCGGCTCCTCCAGGATCCGTCGGCGCGCGGCCCAGAACCCCAGCAGGAAGACGAGGTACCCGCCGCCGACCAGGGACAGCAGCGAGGCGCCGAAGGTGACGAAGAGGCCGGTCGTGCCGCGCGTCCCGGCGGCGGCCAGCCAGCTGTCCTCGTCCGCCCCGTAGGCGAGGTAGCCGGGCTCGGCGCCCGCGTCCCCGAGCGACCACAGGTCCCCGCGCAGCAGCGCGGCGACGACCGGAGCCAGCGTGAGCAGGAGCGTCTGCGCGACGCCGATCCAGATCCACCACTTCAGGGCCCGGTCGCTCCTGCGCACGAAGATCCAGCCGAGGACGAGGCTCAGGACGCCGTAGAAGCCGATGATGTCGCCCGCCATCAGGAGCGTGGAGTGCGCGAGCCCGATGACGACCATCCACAGGCTGCGCCTGCGCAGCACGCCCACGGCGGCGCGCCCGGTGGTGCCGTGCCCGGTCTGGCGCAGATACATCTGCGTCATCCCGTACCCGAAGAGGAACGCGAACAGCGGATAGATCCGCAGGTCCAGGGTCATGATCATCAGGAACTGCACCACGTGGTCGAGCCACGACCCGTCCACGGGCTGCCACCCCGAGGGCCCGTGCTCGGCCCGCCACAGGTGGAAGGCGGTGTTCGACAGGGCGATGAGCAGCAGCATCAGGCCGCGCGCGACGTCCGGCGCGAGGGCCCGCTCGGTGGCGCGGGTGGGAGGAGTCAGGACCGTCATGCCCCGAACGTAGAAAGCGGGCCGCCTCCCCGGCGTCGGCCTTCCGGCTAGGAGCGGATGCCGAAAGGCGAGGACCGGGGCGCCGAAAGTCAGCAGGGCGGGGTTCGGCAGCGCCCCAAAGGGGCGCGAGGCTGTGCCGATATGCGGCTCCGCCGCGAAGGGGGTCCCCCCTGTTCGAGCGAAGCCGAGAACTTGGGGGAGCGCCCAGCCACGAAGGACCCGCAGGCGACCGACGGCCCATCGCGGCCATTCCAGCGAAGCGCTCAGCGTGGCGCCGGGACCGCCCCGAGGTCCCAGGCCTGGGCCAGGGCGGCGGCGTAGGCGTCGGCCAGTTTCCGCTCGCCGCGCTCGTTGGGGTGCGTGCCGTCGTAGGTGTCGTAGTGGATGTCGTACGGGTCCGGGGGCGAGGCCAGGAGGAGGGCGGACGCCGGGGTGTCCAGGTCGGCGACCGTCTTGGCGAGGAGCTCGTTGAAGCGGGCGACCTCGGCGGCGAAGGCGGCGTCGTCGTGCGCGCGGACGTTGGGGATGACGGGGAGCACGGCGATAGCGACGCGCGGGTTGGCGGCGCGGGCCGCCGTCACGAAGGCGCGGACGTTCGCGGCGGTCTGCTCGGCGTTGGTGTAGAAGCCGAGGTCGATCAGGCCGAGCGAGACGAGCAGCACGTCGGCCCGCTCGCGCCGCACCGCGTCCTCGATCAGCGGCGCCATGTGCTGCCAGCCTTCGCCCCAGCCCGCCAAGTGGCGCCGGGGGAAGTCCGGTTGGGCGTACGCGTACGAGGTGGGGGCCTCGGCCGTCTTGTCGTAGAGGGCCTCGCGGGGGCCGACGACCTTGAAGGGGGCGCCGAGCGTGGCGCACAGATGCTGCCACATCCAGTAGCGCCAGGTGTGTTCCCCGGCGCTGCCGATGGTCATCGAGTCGCCGACGAACATGAACCTGAGCATCCGCTCATCATCGCGGATCTCGCCCGTGCGCTGCGATGTGAGCCTTGCCACCTGCCGCCGTGGCGCGGGGTGGCAGGCTTGGAGCCATGCGTTCTTCGAGGGTGTGCGCGGCCGGGGCCGCGGCGGTGGTGGCTGCGGTCCTGGTGGCGTCCGGCGGCCCCGCCCTGGCCGACGGCAAGGCGGGCAACGACGGGTTCACCATCGAGGACCCGCGCATCACCGAGTCCAGCGGCCTGGTGCCCTCGCGCGCCCACCCCGGCGTCTACTGGACCCACAACGACCAGGACAGCGGCGCCTACCTGTACGCCGTCGACAGCAGGACCGGCAAGACCGTCGCCCGGATCACCCTGACCGGCGTCGGCAAGCCGCGCGACGTCGAGGCCATCTCGATGGGCCCCGACGGCAGCCTGTACGTCGGTGACATCGGCGACAACCTCGGCGGCAAGTGGTCCTTCGTGTGGGTCTACAAACTGCCCGAACCCAAGGAGCTCAAGGACCAGTCCGTCCGCGCCACGCAGTACGTCGTGAAGTACGCCGACGGGCCGCGCGACGCCGAGGCGCTCATGGTCCACCCCAAGACGGGCCGCGTGTACATCGCCGACAAGAAGGAGGACGGCGGCTCCCTCTACGAGGGCCCGGCCCGCCTGTCCACCTCCGGCACCAACGTCTTCCGCCGCGTCGCGAGCACCGACCTGTGGGTCACCGACGGCGCCTTCTCGCCCGACGGCAAGCACCTCGCCCTGCGCGGCTACTTCGGCGGCGTCGCCTTCGCCTGGCGCGGCGAGGGCGAGATCAAGCGCGAGGGCCGCCTGCGCGTCCCGCTCCAGCGCCAGGGCGAGTCCGTGACGTACAGCCCCGACGGCAGCCATCTGATGTACGGCACGGAGGGCAGGCAGAGCGATGTCGAGGCCGTCGAGGTGAAGGGCGCGGGGGGCGGCTCGTCGTCGGACGGCGGGGGCTCGGGCGACGGCGGTGGCGGTGGCTTCACCGGTGGGGCGACCAAGGGGGCCGTGGTCCTGGGCGCGGTGGTGCTCGCGGCCCTGGGCCTCAAGAGGCTCTTCCGGCGCGGCGGGTGACTTGGTCGTCCTCGGCGCCCCGAAGGTCGGCCCTTGGGTCAGGTCTTCGCCCGGCCGCGCCCCACCTGAGTGCGCACCGCGCCCATGCTGGCGGTGATGACCAGGGCGATGGCCAGGCCCTCGACGAGGGTCAGGCCCTGGTCGAGGATGAGGAAGCCGGCGACGGCCGCGATGGCCGGTTCCAGGCTCATCATGACCGCGAAGGTGGACGCGGGAAGGCGCCTGAGGGCGAGGAGTTCGAGGGTGTAGGGCAGTACGGAGGACATCACGGCGACGGCCGCGGCGAGGCCGAGGGTGCTGGGCACGGTGAGCTTGGAACCGGACTCCGCGATGCCCAGCGGCAGGGCGAGCACCGCGCCGACGGCCATGGCCAGGGCGAGCCCGTCGGCCTGCGGGAAGCGGCGGCCGGTGCGGGCGCTGAAGACGATGTACACCGCCCAGGCGGCCCCCGCGCCGAGCGCGTAGGCGACCCCGGCCCGGTCGAGGCCGCCGAAGCCGCCGCCCCCGCCGAGCAGGAAGACGCCGCAGAGGGCGAGCCCCGCCCAGACCACGTTCACCAGGCGGCGGGAGGCGAGGACGGAGAGCGCGAGCGGGCCGAGCACCTCCAGGGTGACGGCGGGGCCGAGCGGGATGCGGGCCACGGCCTGGTAGAAGAGGCCGTTCATGGCGGCGAGCGTGACGCCGAAGGCCAGGACCGTGCCCCAGTCGGCGCGCGAGTGCCCGCGCACCCGGGGGCGGCACACGAGCAGGAGGATCACGGCGGCGAAGAAGAGCCGCAGCGTCACGATGCCGAGCGCGCCCGCGCGCGGCATCAGGCTGACGGCGACGGCCCCGCCGAACTGCACGGAGACGCAGCCCGCGAGCACCAGGCCGAGGGGCCCGAGCGCGGCGCCGCGCGTCCCGCCGCCCCCGGTGCCGTGACCGGCCGCTCCCGCCGCCTCCGGCTGCCCCACCGTGGCGGGCGCGGCCACGGCCGCCTCCACCGCCCCGTCCGTCCGCGATACGTTCACGCCGAGCCCGCCTCACAGTCCAGCTTCCTGCACTCTTGCGTACAAGGTAATGGACTACGTCTGGGATGTCGAAGTAGTTCGCAGCGTACGAAGCCCGGGGCGAGCCGTTAAGCCCCGCAGGCCCTAGGCCCCCTCGTCCAGGGCCTCGGCGAGGAGCTCCGCCAGATGGCGTCCGCGTACGCCCGCCAGCTGCTCCAGCTGCGTACGGCAGGAGAACCCGTCCGCCAGGACCGCCGTGCCCGGGTCCGCCCCCGCCACGGACGGCAGGAGCTGCTCGTCGGCGCAGGCCTTCGACACCTCCCAATGCCCCTTCTCGAAGCCGAAGTTGCCCGCGAGGCCGCAGCAGCCGCCGCTCAGGGCGCCCGTCAGACCCGCCTTCTCCCGCAGCCTGCGGTCGGCCGCGTCGCCCAGGACCGCGTGCTGGTGGCAGTGGGTCTGGCCCACCACGGGCCGGTCCAGGCGCGGGGGCCGCCAGTCGGGGGCGTACTCCTCCAGGGCCTCGGCGAAGGTGCGCACGGAGTCGGCGAGCACGCGCGCGTGCGGGGCCGCGCCCGCGAGCTCCACCAGGTCCGCCCTGAGGGCCGCCGCGCAGCTCGGCTCCAGGACGACGACCGGGGTGCCCGCCTCCAGGAACGGCCGCATCCGGGCGAGGGTCCGCCGTTGCACGGCACGGGCCCGGTCCAGCTGGCCCGTCGAGACGTACGTCAGACCGCAGCACACGTCCCGGGGCGGCACCTGGACGGTGAGGCCCGCGGCCTCCAGGACCCGTACGGCGGCCTGCCCCACGGACGGCGCGAGGTGGTCGGTGAAGGTGTCCGGCCACAGCACCACCGCCCGCCCCGCGCCCTGCGCGCGCGGCCGCCCGCGCCACCAGCGGCGGAACGTCCGCGGAGCCACCCGCGGCAGCGCGCGGCGCGGCTCGATGCCGCCCAGGCGCTTGCCGAGGGCCGCGAGCGGGGGCAGCGCGGCCAGGGCGTTGACCAGGCGCGCGGTGCGGGTGGCCGCGACGGCGCGCAGCCAGCGCGGCAGCCAGCCCAGGGCGTAGTGCGCGGCGGGCCGCACCCGGCCCGCGTAGTGGTGGTGCAGGAACTCCGCCTTGTACGTGGCCATGTCCACGCCCACCGGGCAGTCGGACGCGCAGCCCTTGCAGGACAGGCACAGGTCGAGGGCGTCCCGCACCTCCGGCGAGCGCCAGCCGCCGGTGACCACCTCGCCCGCGAGCATCTCGTGCAGCAGACGGGCCCGGCCGCGCGTGGAGTGCCGCTCCTCGCCCGTCGCGCGGAACGACGGGCACATCACGCCGCCGCCTGCCGTCGGCGTCGTCGTACGGCACTTGGCGACGCCCACGCAGCGGCGCACGGCGGCGGAGAAGTCGCCGTTGTCGTGCGGATAGCCGAAGCCCGTGACCGGTGGGCCCACCGGTTCGCGCGGCAGGACGGCGAAGCGGAGGTTGGTGTCCAGGGGCGCCGGGCGGACCAGCATGCCCGGGTTGAGCAGGCCCGCCGGGTCCCAGAGGTCCTTGGCCCGCTCGAAGAGCCGCACCAGGTCCGGCCCGTACATCCGGGGCAGCAGCTCCGCGCGGGCCTGCCCGTCGCCGTGCTCGCCCGACAGGGAGCCGCCGTGCGCGACGACCAGGTCGGCGAGGTCCTCCGAGAACCGCCGGAAGCGGGCCACGCCGGGGGCCGTGAGCAGGTCGAAGTCGATGCGCACGTGGATGCAGCCGTCGCCGAAGTGGCCGTAGGGGGTGCCGCGGAGGCCGTGCTCGGCGAGGAGGGCGCGGAAGTCCTTGAGGTAGGGGCCGAGGCGGGTGGGCGGGACCGCGCAGTCCTCCCAACCGGGCCATGCTTCGGTGCCGTCCGGCATCCGGGTCGCCGTGCCCGCCGCGTCCTCGCGCACCCGCCACAGGCCGCGCTGCGCCGCCGGGTCGGTGACCACCACGGCGTCCCCGCAGTCCGCCGCCCGCGCGATCGCGGCGGCCCGGGCGCGTGCCTCGGCCGGGGTCGCGCCGCCCGTCTCCACGAACAGCCAGGCGCCGCCCTTGGGCAGTCCCTCGGCGTCCCGTACGAGGTCCGCGGCCATGCCCTCGACCGTCAGCGGCCCGTACGGCAGGAGCCCCGCGGCCGCCTGGGCCGCCGCGCTCTCATCGGCGTACCCCAGGACCGCGAGCGCGCGGGCGCGCGGCGCCTCGACGAGCCGGACCGTCGCCTCCGTGAGGAGGCCGAGGGTGCCCTCGCTGCCGCAGAAGGAGCGGGTCAGGTCGGGGCCGCCGCCCTCCGGGAGCAGGGCGTCGAGGGCGTAGCCGGAGATGCGCCGGGGCAGCTCGGGAAAGCCCGTCCGCAGCGGGGCGAGATGGGCGTCGACCAGGGCGCGCAGCCCCTCGGGGGCGCCGTCCCAGGTGCCGGGCGCGAGCGTGACGGCGGTGCCGTCGCCCCGGACGACGGCCAGCTCGCCCACGTTGTCCGCCGTCGTCCCCCAGGCCACGGAGTGCGCTCCGCAGGAGTTGTTGCCGATCATGCCGCCGAGGGTGCAGCGGCTGTGGGTCGAGGGGTCCGGGCCGAAGGTGAGGCCGTGCGGGGCCGCGGCGGCCCTGAGCGCGTCCAGGACCACGCCGGGCTGCACCCGGGCCGTGCGGGCCTCCGGGTCCAGCTCCACGATCTCCGTCATGTACGCGGTGAAGTCCAGGACCACGCCCGTGCCCGTCGCCTGCCCGGCGATGGACGTGCCCGCGCCGCGGGCCACCACGGGTTCGCCGTGGGCGCGGCAGATGGCCAGGGTCGCGGCCACGTCCGCCGCGTCGCGCGGGGTGACCACGGCGGTCGGGGTCCTGCGGTAGTTGGACGCGTCCATGGTGACCAGGGCCCGCGCCCCGGCCGTCCCGTCCACGCCACCGCGCACCGCGCCCCGCAAGGCCCGCACCAGCTCCGTCTCCACACCCATGCCCCGGAGCCTGCCCCCACCCACCACCCGGGTAACGGCCCCGCCCCGGCGCGACCGGAGACACGGCTCACCCCGCAGCGCGGGGTGGCCCCACCACCCGCCCCAGGCCCCCCGACGGGAGGCCTCCGCGGGACGGGGTGTCTCGGGGGATGGACGGGGCCCGCGCGGGGGCCCGGAGGCCGGATAGGCTCGCGGGGTGGCTGAGATCGAGATCCCCGCAGACATCAGGCCCACCGACGGACGCTTCGGCGCGGGCCCCTCCAAGGTACGGCCGGAGGCCCTCGCGGCCCTGGCCGCCACCGGCACCTCCCTGCTCGGCACCTCGCACCGCCAGGCCCCGGTGAAGAACCTGGTCGGCCGCGTGCGCGAGGGCGTGCGCGAGCTGTTCCAACTGCCGGACGGCTACGAGGTGGTGCTGGGCAACGGCGGGTCCACCGCGTTCTGGGACATCGCGACGCACGGGTTGATCGAGAACAAGTCGCAGCACCTGTCGTTCGGCGAGTTCTCCTCCAAGTTCGCGAAGGCGGCGAAGCTCGCCCCGTGGCTCGCGGAGCCGACGGTGATCTCCTCGGACCCGGGCACGCACCCCGACCCGGAGGCCGAAGCGGGCGTGGACGTCTACGCGTTCACGCACAACGAGACCTCCACCGGCGTCGCCGCCCCGCTCGCGCGGGTCGCGGGCGCGGACGAGGGCGCGCTTGTCCTGGTGGACGCCACGTCGGGCGCGGGCGGCCTGCCGGTCGACATCGCCGAGACGGACGTGTACTACTTCGCCCCGCAGAAGTCGTTCGCGTCGGACGGCGGCCTGTGGATCGCCGCGTTCTCCCCGGCCGCCCTGGAGCGGGCGCGGCGGGTGCACGCGAGCGGCCGCCACGTGCCGGAGTTCTTCAGCCTGCCCACGGCGATCGACAACTCGCTCAAGAACCAGACGTACAACACGCCCGCGCTCGCCACGCTGTTCCTGCTCGGCGAGCAGCTGGACTGGCTCAACGGCCAGGGCGGCCTCGACTGGTCGGTGCGCCGCACCGCCACCTCGGCCCGCACGCTGTACGGCTGGGCGGAGGAGTCGAAGTACGCGACGCCGTTCGTGACGGACCCGGCGAAGCGCTCGCAGGTGATCGGCACCATCGACTTCGACGACGAGATCGACGCGGCGGCGGTCGCGAAGGCGCTGCGCGCGAACGGCATCGTGGACACGGAGCCGTACCGCAAGCTGGGCCGCAACCAGCTGCGTGTGGCGATGTTCCCGGCCATCGACCCGGCGGACGTCGAGGCGCTGACGCGCTGCGTGGACTACGTGATCGAGAAGCTGTAACGGCACCTTTGACGCGGTGAAGGGCCCGGCACGCACCAAGCGCGCCGGGCCCTTCACCGTGCTCGGCCCCCGGCCCTCACCGGCTCAACGCCTTGAACTTCCGTACCGCGAGCGGCAGGAACAGCGCGGTCACGGCCAGCGGCCACACCGCCGCCATGAGGACGGCGTGCTGCTCGACCCAACTCGCGCCGCCCGCGCCCGGGTTGCCGAACAGCTCGCGGGCGGCGGTGCCCGTGGACGACACCGGGTTCCACGCGGCGACGGGGGCGAGCCAGTCGGGCATCAGGGACGGCGCCACGAACACGCTGGAGATCATCGTGAGCGGGAAGGCCACCGCGTACAGGCCGCCCGCCGCCTCCGGGGTGGGGACGACGAAGCCGAGCCACACGCCGACCCAGATCAGGCTGAAGCGCAGGAGCAGCAGCAGGGCGAAGGCGGTCAGGGCGTTGCCGACGCCGTGGTCGGGGCGCCAGCCGATGGCCACGGCGGTGAGCGCGAGGATCGTCAGCTCGGCGCAGGCCACGACGAGGTCGGCGAGGCCGCGCCCGGCGGCTACGGCGGAGGGCGCCATGGGCATGGAGCGGAAGCGGTCGATGACGCCCTTGGAGGCGTCGGTGACGACGCCCATCGCGGTGTTCATGAAGCCGAAGGCCATCGTCATCACGAACATGCCGGGCATCAGGAAGTCCTTGTAGTCGCCCGTGCCGCCGGGCACCTTCATCGCCTCGCCGAAGACGAAGCCGTACAAGAGCACGCTGATGATGGGGAAGCCCAGCTGCCAGGCGATGAGGACGGGTACGCGCCGGAAGTGGGTGAGGTAGCGCCGGGCGATGTTCAGGGTGTCGGCGACGGCCCAGTAGGCACGGCCGTGCGCGGGCCCGGGGCCCGGTCCCGCGTCCGGGCAGGACAGCCCGTCCCGGGTCAGTACGTCGCTCATGCCGCCGCCGCCTCCGTCCGGCCCGCCGCCGCCTCGGCCTGGGGCGGCCGCTCGCTCTTCGCCTCCGTCAGCTTCAGGAACACGTCGTCCAGGCTCGGCCGCCGCAGGCCCACGTCCTCCACGGCGACGCCCTCGTCCCGCAGGGTGCGGGCGACCTCGGCGAGGGCACCGACGCGGTCGGTGACCGCGGCCCGTACGCGCCGCTCGGTGTCGACCGCCTCCGGCTCGCCGTCCGCGACGCGCGCCACGGCCTTCACGGCGGCGGGCAGGTCGGCGGCCTCGCTGACGACGACCTCCAGCTGGCTGCCGCCGACGGTGGCCTTGAGGCCGTCGGGGGTGTCGTCGGCGATGGCGCGTCCCTGGTCGATGACGGTGACGCGGGAGGCGAGGCGGTCGGCCTCCTCCAGATACTGGGTAGTGAGTAGAACGCTCGTTCCAGTCGCCACCAAGTCCCGTACGGAGTCCCAGACCTCGCTGCGGCCGCGCGGGTCGAGGCCGGTGGTCGGCTCGTCGAGGAACAGCACGGACGGGGCGAGGATCATGGACGCGGCGAGGTCGAGGCGCCGCCGCATGCCGCCGCTGTACTGCCCTGCGCCCTTGTCGGCGGCGGCTTCGAGGCCGAACCGCTCCAGGAGCTCCTGCGCGCGGCGAGCGGCCCGGCGGGAGCCGAGGTGGAAGAGGCGGCCGAACATCTCCAGGTTCTGACGGCCGGTGAGGACCTCGTCCACGGCCGCGTACTGACCGGTGAGGCCGATGCGGCCGCGCACGACGGCTGGTTCGTGCCCGACGTCGGCGCCGCCGACGGTGGCGCGGCCGCCGTCGGGGCGGACCAGGGTGGCCAGGACGCGCACGGCCGTGGTCTTGCCCGCGCCGTTCGGCCCGAGCAGGCCGTGGACCGTGCCGTGCGCGACGGTCAGGTCGAAGCCGTCGAGGGCCTTCTTGTCGCCGTACCGCTTGTGCAGGCCGCGGGCCACCACCGCGTACTCCCCACGGTCGGCCCCACGGCCCGCCCGGCGGTCCGCCCCGCGCGTGTGCTCACGCATCACCGCTCCACTCACCATCCGTTCCCCCTCGTCACACCCTTGCCGAGCCTTGCTGAGTACACCGTACTCAATAGAGAGTACATCGTACCCAGTTTTCGTCCAAGGGCTTATCGTGAGATCCATGACGACCACGGAGACCAGCGGCAGCGGCGACATCACCCGCAGCCTCGAACTGCTCTGGGGCGACGGCGAGCGCCGCACGCGCGGCCCCAAACCGGCCCTGACCCTGGAGCGGATCGTCACCGCCGCGGTCGCCCTCGCCGACGCGGAGGGCATCGCGGCCGTCTCGATGCGCCGCCTCTCGCAGGAGCTGGGCACCGGCACGATGTCGCTGTACCGCTATCTGCCGGGCAAGGCCGAACTGCTCGACCTGATGCTCAACCACGTCCAGGCGCCCACCGACGACGAGGACACCTTCACCGGCGGCTGGCGCGCGGGCGTCGAGGCGTACGCCCGCGAGGTCCTGGAGCGCCACCGCGCGCACCCCTGGCTGCTCCAGGTCAACCAGGCGCGGCCGGTGCTCGGCCCGAGCGCCGTCGGCGGCCTGGAGAAGGTCCTGTCCCGCATCAAGCCCATGGGCCTGCGGGACCCGGAGCTGATCTCGGTCCTGATCCTCGTCGAGGGGTACGTCACCGGGGTGGCGCGCATGCAGACCCAGTCGGTGGAGGCCGACGCCGCCGGGCTCTCCGAGGAGGCCTTCTGGGAGAAGCAGGGGCCCGTGCTCGGCCGGATCATGGCCAGCGGCAGCTATCCGCTGGTCGCCGGACTCTCCGACGACACGTTCGGCCCGGACTTCGACCACTTCGAGTTCGGCCTCCAGCGGATCCTGGACGGACTCGACGCCCTGGTCGAGCAGCGCGAGCGCGCGGCGGGGCGGCAGCGGGGGTGACAGACCGGGCCGCCCGTGCCTGTATGGAGGGATGAAGCCGAATCCCGCGCGTCCGGCGAGCCCGGAGCTCGCCCGGTTCGAGAAGCAGCAGGCGGTCCTGCTGACCAGCCACAAGAAGGACGGCACCGGCGTCGGCACCCCGGTCCACTTCGCGGTCGACGGCGACCACGCGTACTTCCGCACCTTCGGCAGAGCGGGCAAGGTCAAGCGGCTGCGCCGGGATCCGCGGGTGGAGATCGCGCCCTCGACGCTGCGCGGCAAGCCCACCGGGCCCGGGATCGCGGCCCGGGTGCGGCGCCTCGAACACGGCACCGGCGAGGACGCGCGCGCCGCCCGCCTCATCGCCCGCAAGTACCCCGTGCAGCAGGGCGTGCTCGTACCGCTGTGGCACAAACTCCGCCGGGACACCACCCTGCACTACGAGATCCGCCCGGTCCCGAGCCCCGACCCCGGCCCTGCCGAACCCACGCCGGGCGACACGCCCCCTGCCCTCTAGCGCTGCTGCCCGCGGGTCATCTGCGGCTCAGCGCGGAGATCCGGCGTTGCGCCCGACCTTGAAGCATGACCAAACGATCTTCCCTAACGGTTCGCGGGTGGTGACGCCCCAGTCGTCGGACAGGGCAGCGACGATCAGCAGGCCGCGTCCGGTCACGTCCGTGTCGGCGGGCTCCCCGGGAACCGGATGCTTGCTGCGGCTGTCGTGGACCTCCAGGCGTACGACGTCGTCATCGATGACGATCCTCACGAGGAAACCGTGCCCGGGAGTCGTGCCATGGGTGACCGCGTTGGAGGCCAGCTCGGAAACGCAGAGGCGGATGTCCTCGGTCCGGACGTCGAGTTCCCGGGCGGTGAGGGTGCGGGTGGTGAAGTCCCGCGCCGCTCGCACGGATTCAGGCCGTGCTGTGAAGAACTGCTGCGTAGGGTCAGGCATGGTCGCCTTCATGTCTCGGCATCCGGCACACGGGTGGGCTTCCGGGTCCGACAGCGGGAGGGCTCGTCCCAAGGCCTCGCTGTCGCGCGTCTGGAGGAGGACGGACGGGTGTCACGGACCAGAAGGAGCCGCACACCTGCCGCGTCGATGCCTCTGCGGCGCTTCGTCGCTATTGCTTTCGGCCCCAAGTGGGAGAAGGCGGGGAGGACGACGCCATACGCGCCAGGGGCCGACAACGCGTCCAGGAGCCCGGTGAACGCCGGGGTCACGGCCCCCGCGTCAGCGCGGTCGGCGAAGGTGCCGGAAAGCCGAAGTTCGTGTCGGCGACAGTACTCGGCGAGCGAACCGAGCAGCGCGTCCTGCCTGGCCTCGGGGACCCGGATCAGCCTCAGGAAGCCGTACACGACGGGGCCGTCGACCGGGCGGAGCTCCGTGACTGATGCCATGCTCGTAACCGTCCAAAGGGTGGGGAAGTAGGGGCACTCAGAGCGTGCCGTGCTCCCGGCCGACGTGAAATCGACCGTCGTTCCACTTGCGTTCCACTTCTGTCCCGTCGGCTGCCGAGTGCGTGCTTCGATGGCCGGAAAGGCGTGGCAAAGGGAGCGACGCGTGGCGACCGTGCACCATTGGACCGGCCTGGAGGCGAGGGCGCTGCGTCTTGCCCTGCGCATGAGCGTGCGGGTGTTCGCCCAACACCTCGGCCTGGCGGTCGCGACCGTCTCCAAGTGGGAGAAGCACCTTGTCGACACCGAGCCGAGACCCGACACCCAGGCCATCCTCGACACCGCACTCGCACGCGCGGACTCGGCGGCCCATCTGCGCTTCGAGGCGCGCCTCTCGGAGGCCGGAGTCGCGCCGTCGGCGAGCGGGCGGCGCCTCGTCCCGACCTGCCCCAGAGCTTGGGAGTACGAGTCGTGGACCGACGACCTGGACCGTACCGTCGCCGCGCTGTCGACGCAGCACTTCGCCTTCGCCGACAACCTGCTCACCCGCTGGTTGCACCGGTTCGCCCCGCAGGAACTGGACGATGAGGGCCTGTATCTGTTCGCCCGCTCCACCGCCTTGCTCGGCGACCTCCAGCGTGACCAGGGTGCCGTGCTCGGCCCGTTGTCGGCCCAGCACTCCTACGCCACGGCCCGCCAGGTCTTCGTCCAGCTCGACATCCCGCGCCGCGTCGCACAGCTGGACCTGTCTCTGGCGGTCGTCGCGGAGATGACCGGCGAGCTGGAGGGCGCGGCCCGTCAGTACGAAAGCCTCACCAGGGACGACCGGCTCTCCCGCCGTGACCGGGCGAGGGCACGGCTGTGGGTGGGGACCGCGCTCAGCAAGGGCGGCGACCACGACTACGCGACCCGTGTCATGCAGGTGGCGACCCGCGAGTTCGAGGACCTCACCGAGCCGGAGGACTGGGCGGTGTCCCACCAGAAACTCGCCCTGGCCCGCCGCGGCGCAGGTGACCTGACACAAGCCCTGGCGCTCATCGACATCGCCCGCGGCAGTGGTACGGCCCACTCACCTTTGCAGTGCGTACGGCTGGACACGGCTCATGGGCACATCCTGCTCTCCGACATGGCGACCCGGGATGATGGGCTCCTCGTCCTCGACCTTGCCGCCAGGAACGCCGCGCGATTCGGACTCGTACACCAACTGCGCTGCATCGAGGACATCAGGACCACGAGCGAGGGGCCGCCCGGCCTCCGCCGACGGTGACCAGGGAGACGACGCGTGCGCAACGACCAGCGGGCCATCACCGACGACCAGCGGACCCATGCCGGGCTGATCTGGGACTACCACCAGATGCGCCACCCGCTCCAGCCCGTCGACGTGGCGATCGGACTGGGCAGCCACGACCTCGGAGTAGCCGCCCACAGCGCGCGGTTGTACGCGGCCGGGCTCTTTCGGACACTCGTGTTCACCGGCGGCAACAGCCCCACCACGGCCGAGGTCTTCCCGCGGGGCGAGGCCGTGCACTTCCGCGAGCACGCCATCGAACTGGGCGTCCCGGCGGGGGCCATCCTGCTGGAGCCGAAAGCCGCCAACACCGGCCAGAACATCTCCTATTCGCGCGATGTCCTGGCAGCCGCCGGTATCACCCCGAGGTCGGTGCTGCTGGTCTCCAAGCCGTACATGGAGCGGCGCTCCTTCGCCACCGCCCGCAAGGTGTGGCCCGAAGTGGAGCTCACGTGCGCGTCGGAACCGCTGGAGCTTGACGACTACCTCAAGAGCATCGGAGACGAGAACCTCGTCTTGGACATGCTGGTCGGGGACCTGCAACGGGTCATCGAGTACCCCAGGCTCGGCTTCGCCGTCGAGCAGGACGTACCGGACGCCGTGCGTGCGGCGTACGAATCCCTCATTCATGACGGCTTCACCAGTCGCCTCATCGCGTCGTGAGCCGGGCTCCCGGCCAGAAAGCACCCCGCCTCGACCGTAAATAACCAAGCGCGCTTGATTGTTTCTTCGGGCGCTGCCATGCTCCCAGGGCACACCGCCGTGCCCTGAGGGGAGCGCACCGTGTCCGACGCCCGCGCCGTCATCGGCGTACTCGACGATCTGCGCGACGAAAGCGACGAACTCGACCGCCTCGTCGGTGACTTGGAGCCCGAGCGGTGGGCCCTGCCCACGCCCGCGCCCGGCTGGACCGTCGCCCACCAGATCGCGCACCTCGCCTGGACCGACCGGGCCGCGCTGCTGGCCGCGACCGACCCCGACGCGTTCGCCGTGGAGGCCGCCGCCGCGCTGGAGGCGCCGGACACCTTCGTCGACGACGGTGCCCGCGAGGGCGCGGCCCAGCCGCCCGCCGTGCTCCTCAAGGACTGGCGCGCCGGGCGCGACGCGCTCCAGCGGGCCCTGCGCGCGGCCCCGGCCGGGGCCCGCCTCCCCTGGTACGGGCCGCCCATGGCGCCCGCCTCCGTCGCCACCGCGCGGATCATGGAGACCTGGGCCCACGGCCAGGACGTCGCCGACGCGCTCGGCGCGACCCGCGCCCCCACGGCCCGCCTTCGGCACGTCGCCAGGATCGGGGTGCGGGCGCGGGACTACGCCCACGCCGTGCGCGGTCTCGACGCCCCGGGCGAGGAGTTCCGCGTCGAACTGACCGCGCCCGACGGCTCGTTGTGGACGTACGGGCCCGAGGGGGCGGCCCAGCGCGTCACCGGGCCCGCGCTCGACTTCTGCCTCCTGGTCACCCGGCGCGCCCACCGCGCCGACCTCGCCCTGCGTGCCGAGGGCGCCGACGCCGACCGCTGGCTGGACATCGCCCAGGCGTTCGCGGGGCCGCCAGGACCGGGGCGGTCGCCGGAAGGGGCCGACCGGTGACGGGCGGGCGTGCGGAAGGCCGTGCGGAAGGCCGGGCGGCCGAAGAGCGACGGCCACCGGCCGCGCCCCTGCGCATAGGCAACGCCTCCGGCTTCTACGGCGACCGCTTCGACGCCGTGCGGGAGATGCTCACCGGCGGCCCCCTCGACGTCCTCACCGGCGACTACCTCGCCGAGCTGACCATGCTCATCCTCGGCCGCGACCGCCTCAAGGACCCCGACCTCGGCTACGCCAAGACCTTCCTGAAGCAGCTGGAGGAGTGCCTGGGCGAGGCCCACGACCGGGGCGTGCGCATCGTCGCCAACGCGGGCGGCCTGAACCCGGCCGGGCTCGCCAGGGCCCTGCGCACGGCCGCCGCCCGCTTCGGCCTGCCCACACGCGTGGCGCACGTGGAGGGCGACGACCTGGGCGCCCGCTTCCCCGGCGCCCTCACCGCCCACGCCTACCTCGGCGGCTTCGGCATCGCCGAGGCCCTGCGCGCGGGCGCCGACGTCGTGGTGACGGGGCGGGTCACCGACGCCGCCCTGGTCACCGGGCCCGCCGCCGCCCACTTCGGCTGGGCCCCGGACGCGTACGACGAACTCGCGGGCGCCGTCGTCGCCGGGCACGTCCTGGAGTGCGGCACCCAGGCGACCGGCGGCAACTACGCCTTCTTCACCGAGCACGACCCCGCCGTGCTGCGCCGCCCCGGCTTCCCGCTCGCCGAGGTCCACGCGGACGGCTCCTGCGTCATCACCAAGCACGACGGCACCGGCGGCGTCGTGGACGTCGGCACGGTCACCGCGCAGCTCCTCTACGAGACCTCCGGCGCCCGGTACGCGGGCCCCGACGTCACCGCGCGCCTGGACTCCGTACGGCTGCGCCAGGACGGGCCCGACCGCGTCCGCGTCGACGGCGTGCGCGGCGAACCCCCGCCCCCCGACCTCAAGGTCGGCCTGAGCCGCCTGGGCGGCTACCGCAACGAGGTCGTGTTCGTACTCACCGGGCTCGACGTCGACGCCAAGGCCGACCTCGTCCGCGCCCAGGTCGAGGACGCCCTCGGCGGCGCCAAGACCCGTCCGGCCGAGGTGCGCTGGGAGCTCGCCCGCACCGACCACCGCGACGCCGCCACCGAGGAGAGCGCGAGCGCCGTGCTCCGGCTCGTCGTCCGCGACCCCGACGCGGCGGCCGTGGGCCGCGCCCTCACCAGCGCGGCGGTGGAGCTCGCGCTCGGCAGCTACCCGGGCTTCCACGTCACGGCCCCGCCCGGCGCGGGCACGCCGTACGGGGTGTTCGAGGCGGCGTACGTGCCCGCGGGCTCCGTACGGCACGTGGCGGTCCTCCCGGACGGGCGGCGCGTGGACATCCCGGCGGCGGCCCGGACCCGCGACCTCGTGGACGCCGAACCGCCGCCGCTGCCCGAGCCGTTGGCGCCCGCCGGGCCGACCCGCAGGGTTCCGCTCGGGTACGTGGCGGGCGCCCGCAGCGGCGACAAGGGCGGGGACGCGAACGTGGGGGTGTGGGCGCGCACCGACGAGGCGTGGCGGTGGCTGGCCCACCGGCTCACGGTCGAGGAGTTCCAGGAGCTGATCCCCGAGAGCCGGACGCTGAAGGTCACCCGGCACCTCCTGCCCCGCCTGCGCGCGCTCAACTTCACGGTCCACGGCATCCTCGGCGAGGGCGTCGCCTCCCAGGCCCGTTTCGACCCCCAGGCCAAGGGCCTCGCCGAATGGCTGCGGTCCCGGTACCTGGACATACCGGAGGAGCTCCTGTGACCGTCCTCGCGTCCGCGCTCGACACCGCGGGCCCCGAATACGCCGCCCACCGCGAGGCCATGCTCGCCAAGCTCGCCGAGCTCGAAGCCGAGCAGGCCAAGGCCCTGGAGGGCGGCGGCGAGAAGTACGTCCGGCGGCACCGGGGGCGCGGCAAGCTCCTCGCCCGGGAGCGGATCGAGCTGCTCCTCGACCCGGACACGCCCTTCCTGGAGCTGTCCCCGCTCGCGGCCTGGGGCAGCGAGTACCCCGTCGGCGCCTCGATGGTGACCGGGATCGGCGTCGTCGAGGGCGTCGAGTGCCTCATCACCGCCAACGACCCGACCGTGCGCGGCGGCGCCAGCAACCCCTGGACGCTGAAGAAGGCCTTCCGCGCCCACGAGATCGGGCACGCCAACCGGCTGCCCTCGATCCACCTCGTGGAGTCCGGCGGCGCCGACCTGCCCTCGCAGAAGGACATCTTCATCCCGGGCGGCGCCCTGTTCAAACACCTCACGCAGGCCTCGGCGGCGGGCGTCCCGACCGTCGCCGTCGTCTTCGGCAACTCCACCGCGGGCGGCGCCTACGTCCCCGGCATGTGCGACCACGTGATCATGGTCAAGGAGCGCGCGAAGGTGTTCCTCGGCGGGCCGCCCCTGGTGAAGATGGCCACCGGCGAGGAGAGCGACGACGAGTCCCTCGGCGGCGCCGAGATGCACGCCCGCGCCTCCGGCCTCGCCGACCACCTCGCGCAGGACGAGCACGACGCGCTGCGCCAGGCCCGCCGCGTCGTCGCCCGCCTCAACTGGCGCAAGGCGTACGCCGATCCGCCGCCCGCCGAGCCGCCGAAGTACGACGCCGACGAACTCCTCGGCGTCGTCCCCGCCGACCTGCGCACCCCCTTCGACCCGCGCGAGGTCGTCGCCCGGATCGTCGACGGCTCCGACTTCGACGAGTTCAAGCCCCTGTACGGGGCCTCGCTCACCACCGGCTGGGCGCGCCTGCACGGCTATCCGGTCGGGATCCTCGCCAACGCCCAGGGCGTGCTGTTCAGCGAGGAGTCGCAGAAGGCCGCGCAGTTCATCCAGCTCGCCAACCAGCGCGACATCCCGCTGCTGTTCCTGCACAACACCACCGGCTACATGGTCGGCAAGGAGTACGAGCAGGGCGGCATCATCAAGCACGGCTCGATGATGATCAACGCGGTGAGCAACAGCCGGGTCCCGCACCTCTCGGTGCTCGTGGGCGCCTCGTACGGCGCCGGGCACTACGGCATGTGCGGCCGCGCCTACGACCCCCGCTTCCTCTTCGCCTGGCCGAGTGCCAAGTCCGCCGTCATGGGCCCGCAGCAGCTCGCGGGCGTCCTGTCCATCGTCGCCCGGCAGTCGGCCGCCGCGAAGGGGCAGCCCTACGACGACGAGGCCGACGCGGCCCTGCGCGCGATGGTGGAGCAGCAGATCGAGGCGGAGTCCCTGCCGATGTTCCTCTCCGGGCGGCTCTACGACGACGGCGTGATCGACCCGCGCGACACCCGCACCGTCCTCGGCATCTGCCTGTCGGCCCTGCACACAGCCCCCTACGAAGGCGCCCGTGGCGGCTTCGGCGTCTTCCGGATGTGAGGCGGTCACCCGTGATCACCAAGCTGCTCGTGGCCAACCGGGGTGAGATCGCCGTCCGGGTCTTCCGCACCTGCCGGGAGCTGGGCATCGCCACCGTCGCCGTGTACTCCGACGCCGACGCGGGCGCCCTGCACGTCCGCGAGGCCGACGAGGCCGTACGCCTGCCCGGCGCGGCCCCGGCCGCGACCTATCTGCGCGGCGACCTGATCGTGGCCGCGGCCCGGGCGACGGGCGCCGACGCGGTCCACCCCGGCTACGGCTTCCTGTCGGAGAACGCCGTGTTCGCCCGCGAGGTCGCCGGGGCGGGGCTCACCTGGGTCGGGCCGCCCCCGGAGGCCATCGAGGCCATGGCCTCCAAGACCCGCGCGAAGGAGCTGATGGGGCTCGCGCCGCTGGCCCCGGCGGACGTGACCGAGGCGGACCTGCCCGTCTTGGTGAAGGCGGCGGCGGGCGGCGGCGGCCGCGGCATGCGCGTCGTACGCGAACTGGCCGCGCTGCCCGGTGAGTTGGCGGCGGCCCAGGCGGAGGCCGCGAGCGCCTTCGGCGACGGCGAGGTGTTCGTCGAGCCGTACGTGGAGGGCGGGCGGCACGTGGAGGTGCAGCTCGTCGCCGACGCGCACGGCACGGTGTGGCCGCTCGGGACGCGCGACTGCTCGCTCCAGCGCCGCCACCAGAAGGTCATCGAGGAGGCCCCGGCGCCGGGCCTGCCGGACGCCCTCGTCGAGCGCCTGCACGCACTGGCCACGCGCGCCGCCCACAAGGTCGGCTACCGGGGCGCGGGCACCGTCGAGTTCCTCGTCGCCGCCGACGGCACCCCGCACTTCCTGGAGATGAACACCCGCCTCCAGGTCGAGCACCCGGTGACGGAGGAGGTGTGCGGCCTGGACCTGGTGGCGCTCCAGCTCCGCGTCGCCGAGGGCCACGCCTTGACGGGGCCGCACCCGCCCCGGCCCGTCGGGCACGCCGTCGAGGCCCGCCTGTACGCGGAGGACCCGGCGGCGGGCTGGGCCCCGCAGACCGGCACGCTGCACCGCATGGCCGTGCCCGACGGGGTGCGCCTGGACACCGGGTACGCGGACGGCGACACGGTCGGCGTGCACTACGACGCCATGCTCGCGAAGGTCGTCGCGTACGCGCCCACGCGCGCCGAGGCCCTCCGCAAGCTGGCGGGCGCCCTGGAGCGGACCGTGGTCCACGGGCCCGTCACCAACCGCGAGCTGCTCGTCCGCTCGCTGCGCCACCCCGAGTTCACCGCCGGGCGCATGGACACCTCCTTCTACGACCGGCACCTGCCCGGGCTGACCGTGGCGGACGCGGGCCCCGAGGTCCGGTACGCCCCGCTGGCCGCCGCCCTGGCCGACTCCTGCGGCCGCTCCCGCTTCGGCGGCTGGCGCAACCTGCGCTCCCAGCCGCAGGTCAAGCGGTACCGCGACGCGGCAGGCGCCGAGCACGAGGTCCGCTACACGCGGACCAGGGACGGCCTCCTGGCGGACGGCGTCCGCGTCCTCGACGTGACCCCCGGTCGGGTCACCCTCGAAGTCGACGGCGTGCGCAGGGAGTTCACGGTCTCGCGTTACGACGACAGCGGCCGGGTCCACGTCGGCAACGTGGCCCTGGTGGCGCTGCCCCTGCTCCCGGAGCCCACCGTCCGGCAGGAGCCCGGCTCGCTGCTCGCGCCCATGCCGGGCACGGTCGTCCGGGTTGCCGAGGGGCTCGCGGAGGGCGCCGAGGTCACCGCCGGGCAGCCGCTGATCTGGCTGGAGGCCATGAAGATGGAGCACCGCGTCACCGCCCCCGCGTCCGGCACCCTGACCGCGCTGTACGCGGAGCCCGGCCGACAGGTGGAGGTGGGCGCGCTCCTGGCCGTCGTACAGGAAGTAGTCAAGGAAGTCGTACGGGAGCAGGAAGCAGAGCCCACGTCTCGGGAGGAAGTCTCCGCATGACCGGCATGAGCACCGTCCTGGAAACCGAGGAACACACCGCGCTGCGCACCGCCGTCGCCGCGCTCGGCCGCCGCTACGGCCGCGACTACCTGACCCGCGTCGTCACCGAGGGCGCCCACCCCGACGAACTGTGGGCGGACGCCGCCAAGCTGGGCTATCTCGGCGTGAACCTGCCCGAGGAGTACGGCGGCGGAGGCGGCGGCATCGCCGAACTCTCCCTGGTCCTGGAGGAGTTGGGCGCGGCTGGCTGCCCGCTGCTCATGATGGTGGTGTCCCCGGCGATCTGCGGCACGGTGATCGCCCGCTTCGGCACCGACGCGCAGAAGCGGGCCTGGCTCCCGGGCCTCGCCGACGGCAGCCGCACCATGGCGTTCGGCATCACCGAGCCGGACGCGGGCTCCAACTCCCACCGCATCACGACGACCGCCCGCAAGGACCCCGGCACCGGCGACTGGCTCCTGACCGGCCGCAAGGTGTTCATCTCGGGCGTCGACATCGCGGACGCCACGCTGATCGTGGGCCGCACCGAGGACGCCCGCACCGGCCGCCTCAAGCCGTGCCTGTTCATCGTGGACCGGGACGCGCCGGGCTTCCAGCGGCGCGCCATCCCCATGGAACTCAAGGCGGCGGAGAAGCAGTTCGAGCTGGTCCTCGACGACGTACGGCTGCCCGCCGACGCGCTCGTCGGCGACGAGGACGCGGGCCTCCTCCAGCTCTTCGCGGGCCTCAACCCCGAACGGATCATGACGGCCGCGTTCGCCCTCGGCATGGGCCGCTACGCGCTCGCCCGCGCGGTGGAGTACGCCAAGGACCGCACCGTGTGGAAGGCCCCCATCGGCGCGCACCAGGCGATCGCCCACCCGCTCGCCCAGGTCCACGTCGACCTCGAACTCGCGGGCCTGATGACCCGCAAGGCCGCGCTCCTGTACGACGGCGGGGACGACGTGGCGGCGGGCGAGGCCGCCAACATGGCGAAGCTCGCCGCCGCCGACGCCTGTGTGAAGGCCGTCGACCAGGCCGTCCACACCCTCGGCGGGAACGGCCTGACGGCGGAGTTCGGCCTGGCCTCGCTGATCGTCGCGTCCCGCGTGGCCCGGATCGCCCCGGTGAGCCGCGAGATGATCCTCAACTACGTCTCGCACCAGACCCTGGGCCTGCCCAAGTCCTACTGACCCCGCACCCCGTGGGAAGGGAAGTGCCCATGACCGTGGTGACCGCGTCGAAGCCCGAGCGGGGCGTCGTGACCCTCACCCTCGACGCGCCCGCCCACCGCAACGCGCTCTCCGCCGACCTGGTCGCCGAGCTGACGGCCGCCCTGGAGCGGACCCGGGCGGACGACGGCGTACGAGCCGTGGTGCTCACGCACACGGGCTCGACGTTCTGCTCCGGCGCGGACCTGCGGCAGCCGCCAGACCCGGCGGCGTTCGTGGCGCTGATGCGGCGGATCCTGACCCTGCCCAAGCCCGTGGTGGCGCGGGTGGCCGGACACGCGCGGGCGGGCGGCCTCGGCCTCGTCGCCGCCTGCGACATCGCGGTCGCGGGCGGCGGAGCGGCCGGATCCGCCTCCTTCGCCCTGACCGAGGTGCGCGTCGGGGTCGTCCCCGCCGTGATCTCCATCCCGCTCCTGGCCCGCGTCGACGCCCGCGCCGCCGGGCGCTACTTCCTCACCGGCGAGCGCTTCGACGCGGCGGAGGCGGCCAGGATCGGCCTGGTCACCGCGTACGACGACGACGTCGACACGGCCCTCGCGCCCGTCCTCGACGGCCTGCGCCAGGCGGCCCCCGGGGCGCTGGCCGACACCAAGGAACTCCTCACGGCTAAGGTTCTGACCGCATTCGACGAGGAGTCGGACGCCGCCATCACCCTGTCCGCGCGCCGCTTCCGCTCGGCCGAGGCACAGGAGGGCATGGCGGCGTTCCTGGAACGACGGGAGCGCCCATGGGTGCTGTGACGGAGGCCCACCGTTCGCCCAAGCAGGACCGCAGCCGGGCCACCCGGCGGCGGCTCCTGGAGGCGGCCGTGGCCTGTCTGGCCGAACACGGCTGGACCGGCTCGACGGTCACCGTCGTGTCCGAGCACGCCGGGGTGTCCCGGGGCGCGGCCCAGCACCACTTCCCGACCCGCGAGGACCTCTTCACGGCCGCCGTGGAGTACGTCGCCGAGCAGCGCTCCGCCGCCCTGCGCGGCCTCTTCCCCGAGGGGGCCCGCGCCGCCGACCGGGCCGCGGTCGTCCGGGCCCTCGTCGACCTCTACACCGGGCCGCTGTTCCGCGCCGCCCTCCAGCTGTGGGTGGCCGCCGCCAACGAGCCGCAACTGGGGCCGCGCGTCGCCGAGTTGGAGGCCCGCGTCGGCCGCGAGACCCATCGCATAGCCGTCGAGCTCCTCGCCGTCGACGAGTCCCGCCCCGGCGCCCGCGAAACCGTCCAGGGCCTCCTCGACATGGCCCGCGGCCTCGGCCTCGCCAACCTCCTCACGGACGACGCGACCCGCCGTGACCGGGTGGTCCACCAGTGGGGCCACCTGGTCGCGTCAGCGCTGAGCTGATCCCTCGCGGTGCGCCCCTGACCCGCCCCTTCCCGATCCGGGGGCTGCGCCCCCCTGCCCCCGCTCTTCGGCGCTGCGCGCCTCGTCCTCAAACGCCGGACGGGCTGGGACTGTCGCTGGTTGCGGCAGACCTTTCAGCCTCTCCGGCGTTTGAGGAGCGGGGGTCTGGGGGCGGAGCCCCCAGGAAGCGGGAAGGGGCGGGCTTGGGGAACCCTCCGTTAGGGCCTCAGCCCGAGATGTCCGCGTACCCCGGGATGTCACGCGGGCCGCGGGCCGCAGGGCCCACGTAGCGGGCGGACGGCCGCACGAGCCGCCCCGTCCGCTTCTGCTCAAGAATGTGCGCCGACCACCCCGCCGTACGAGCACACGTGAACATCGACGTGAACATGTGCGCCGGCACCTCCGCGAAGTCGAGCACGATCGCCGCCCAGAACTCCACGTTCGTGGCGAGCACCCGGTCGGGCCGCCGCGCGTGCAGCTCGTCGAGCGCCGCCTTCTCCAGCGCCTCGGCCACCTCGAAGCGGGGCGCGCCCAGCTCCCGCGCGGTCCGCCGGAGGACCCGCGCCCGCGGGTCCTCGGCCCGGTACACCCGGTGCCCGAAGCCCATGAGCCGCTCGCCCCGGTCGAGCGTCTGCTTCACGTACGCCACGGCGTCCCCGCTGCGCTCGATCTCCTCGATCATGCCGAGCACCCGGGAGGGCGCCCCGCCGTGCAGCGGCCCGGACATGGCCCCGACGGCCCCGGAGAGCGCGGCCGCGACGTCGGCGCCGGTGGAGGCGATGACCCGCGCGGTGAACGTGGACGCGTTCATGCCGTGCTCGGCGGCGGACGTCCAGTACGCGTCGACGGCCTGGACGTGCCGCGGGTCGGGCTCGCCGCGCCAGCGCCGCATGAACCGCTCGACGACGGTCTCGGCCTTGTCGATCTCCCGCTGCGGCACCATCGGCAGGCCCTGCCCGCGCGCGGACTGCGCGACGTACGACAGGGCCATGACGGCGGCCCGCGCGAGGTCGTCGCGGGCCTGCGCCTCGTCGATGTCGAGCAGCGGCCGCAGGCCCCACACGGGGGCGAGCATGGCGAGCGCGGACTGCACGTCGACGCGGATGTCGCCGGAGTGGACGGGGATGGGGAACGGCTCGGCGGGCGGCAGGCCCGGGTCGAACGCGCCGTCGACGAGCAGCCCCCACACGTTGCCGAAGGAGACGGCGCCGACCAGGTCCTCGATGTCGACGCCCCGGTAGCGCAGGGCGCCGCCCTCCTTGTCCGGTTCGGCGATCTCCGTCTCGAACGCGACGACTCCTTCAAGTCCGGGTACGAAGTCGGACATCAGGCGGCTCCTCATGATGTGGACGAGATGTGTACGACAGAGGCGTGCGACCAGTGGCCTCGCGATGCTCTGGGGTAACCCGGTGATGCCCCGCGCGGCCGGAGGTCACCCAACCGAAACGGTTTCGGCACGATAACCCTTGGTGCCACCCTTCGCGATGGACTGCGGCACTCAGTGCCACACATCACCTCATGGAGGGGCGCGCGGGGGCCACGCGCCCGCCGACTGCCGCTTCGTGCCCCGGCATTCGTATACGGCAAGATGACCGCGTGACCGAGTCCCGCGCCACCGCCTCCGAGTCCGCAGCAGCCGTAGACCTGGCCGCCATGCGTGCGCAGTACCGCACCGACGGCATCGCGGAGGCCGACTTCCCCGGTGATCCGTTCCAGCAGTTCGAGCTCTGGTTCCGGCAGGCGGCCGCGGAGGCGGCGGACCCGGCCGGTGTCCTCGCCGAGCCGAACGCGATGGTCGTGTCCACGGTCGACGCCGAGGGGCGGCCGAGCTCACGCACGGTGCTCCTGAAGGGCTTCGACGAGCGCGGCTTCGTCTTCTTCACCAACTACGAGTCCCGCAAGGCCCGGGACATCGCGGGCAACGCGCGGGTGTCGCTGCTCTTCCCCTGGCATCCGATGGGGCGTCAGGTGATCGTCGAGGGCGTGGCGGAGCGGACCGGGCGGGAGGAGACCGTCCGCTACTTCCGCAGCCGCCCGCACGGCTCCCAGCTGGGCGCCTGGGCCAGCGCGCAGTCCACGGTGATCGCCACGCGCGCCGAACTGGACGCGGCGTACGCGGACTTGGCCGCGCGCTATCCCGAGGGCGAGCAGGTCCCGGCGCCGCCGCACTGGGGCGGCTTCCGCGTCCGCCCCGAAACGGTCGAGTTCTGGCAGGGCCGCACCAACCGCCTCCACGACCGCCTCCGCTACACCCGAACCCCCACCACCTGGACCCTCCAACGCCTCAGCCCCTGACCGCGCCTTCCCCCCAGGGGCCACCCTGGCCCGGCGCCACCGTGGCCCCACGAGCAGCCCCCGGCCCGGTGCCGCAGCCGCCCTGGGCCCAAGGCCCAGCCCCGGCCCGGCGCCGCAGCCGCCCCGGGCCCACACGCAGCCCTCCGAGCCCGCGCTGCGCGCCGCCGGGGCGGTCCCACCCGCCCGCCCCCACCTTGACCAAGGGGCCCGCAGCGGAGGGGCCACTGCCCAGCACCTCACCCCGGCCTCGCGCGTCAGGGACAGTCCCACTCGCCTGCCCCACCCAGGCCAGGAGACTCGCGCTGCGCGCCGCCAGGGCGGTCCCACCCGCCCGCCCCCACCCCGGCCAAGGGGCCCGCAGCGAAGGGGCCGCTGCCCAGCACCCCACCCCGGCCTCGCGCCACCGGGGCGGTCCCGCCGCCCGCCCTCGCCCGGCCCTGGGCCCCCGTGGGGGCGCCACCGGCAAGCGCTTCGCGTCGGGGCCTGCCGGGCAAGGCTGGGGAGTGTCGGGTGGGAGGGTGGGAGAAACCCGCCGCGGTAGCGGCGGCACCACCCACCGACCCGCACCGCTCCCCGCCACCGGGGCAGGCACCCGCGCCGGGCCCCGCCCGGCAAAGGCCAGGCAGTGTCGGGTGGGCGGGTGGGAAGAGGGCGCCCGGGCCTAGGGGTCCGTGAGGACCCGGTCGAGGAAGGGCTCGATGGCTTCGCGCCAGCCCTCGGGCCGGTCATAGTGCACAAGGTGCCCCGCGTCGGCAACCTCCGCATAGGCCCCCCGCGGCAGCACCCGCACCATCTCCTGGGCCTCCGCCCGCCCCAGCTCCCCGTCGAGCCCGCGGACGACGAGGGCGGGGCAGCGGACCTGGACGAGCTCCTCCCAGTGCGCGTCGTACACCCACGTCTCGCGGGACTTGAGCATCTGCGCGGGGTCGAAGACGGGCCGCCAGCCGTCGGGCCCCTCGGCCATGACCTCGGCGAAGAAGGCGCCCCGCGAGGGGTTGGGCCGCTCCACCCAGGGGTCGTCCTCGCCGAACCACTTGCGGACGTCCGCGAGCGTCGCGAACGGCACCGGCCAGGACTTGAACCAGGCCTCCCACTCCCGCTGCGAGGCCGCCCCGAGCGCGGAGGCCCGCATGTCGCAGATGATCAGGCCCCGGACGAGGTCGGGGCGGCGCGCGGCCAGCTGCCAGGCGGTGAGGGCGCCCATGGAGTGGCCGATGAGCACGGCGGGGGAGAGGGCGAGCTGTTCCAGGGCGGCCTCGGCGTCGTCGACGTAGGCCTCGCGGGTGTAGGGGCCGTCGGCGGGCTTCTCGCTGCGGCCGTGGCCGCGCTGGTCGATGGCGACCGCGCGGTGTCGCTCGGCGAGCCAGCGGGCGGTGCCCGCCCAGTGCGAGGCGCGTCCCATGAGCCCGTGGAGCAGGAGTACGCCGCCCCGCGGCTGCTCGGCCTCCCTGGATTTGGGAGGGTCGGCGTACTCCCAGGCCGCGAGGTTCACGCCGCCCGCGCCGGTCACGTCGATGCGCCGCACCATGGTCCCAGGCACCCCCCTTGGTTCCGCTCGGGTTCTCAGCTCACGCTCCCCGGCACGCTATCGAACTCTCATTCGAGAGCGGCCGTATTGCCGCCAACACCCCTCGTTCGGGTGACCATGCTCAAGGATTGACCGCCGTCGCCGAGGGGAGATCTTCAGCGGGAGGCGGGCCGATCGGGGAGACCGGTCCGAGGGGGATGACCCTGAGAGCTCGGGGCTCTGGGTCAGCACAGGGGAGGACAGGCCCCGGCGCCGCGAGGTGCCGGGGCCCTCTGCCGTCCGGGGGCCGCGCGCCACGGGGGCGCCGCTCGCGCCGCCGCGGATCCTGCGGGGCCGCGGGTGGCGCACGCGGGACGCCGGGGCCGCGCGGCGCGGCGACCGCGCGCCGCCCACCCGCCGCCGCGCGCCGCGGACGTACGCGCCCTGCCGCGGGTCTCCGGGGCGCCCGGGGCTCCGCCCCGCGTACCCCTGTTCACAAGGCGGGCACATCGTCCGTCCCCTCTCCGGCCGGGACCGGGCGGCCACTCGGCCAAGGCCTGGTACCGGCGCGGTCAAGAGCCCTCAGGTCATATGCCTCTCGCGACAGCGTCGCACGCAAATCGTCCCGGCGCTGCGATTCGGCACACTGAATCTTGGACTCCGGCGCGTCCCGGCCCCGCCTCAACCACCGCTGTGGTAACGGCCGTTGACACGCGTGCCGGGGCGGGCCGGAGCCCGGTGCGCCGGTCTCAGCGCTTGGCGACGAAGACGTGCGAGGCCACGTCCGCCGCCAGCTCGGCGGCTTCGCCGCTGCTGCCGACGAGCACGCCGCCCGCCGACTCCGTCACGCTCACCACGGAGCCGGGCTGCACGCCCGCGCGCCGCAGCGTGTACATCAGCTGCGCGTCCGTCTGGATCGGCTCGCCGATGCGGCGCACCACGACCGTCTTGCCGTCCGTGCCCGGGTCGAGGTCGATGAGGGAGACCATCCCCTCGTCCAGGAACGGGTCCGCGCCGTCCTTCTCGCCGAGCTCTTCCAGGCCCGGGATCGGATTGCCGTACGGCGACTCGGTGGGGTGGCGCAGGAGCTCCAGGACGCGGCGCTCCACCGCCTCGCTCATCACGTGCTCCCAGCGGCAGGCCTCGGCGTGCACCTGCTCCCACTCCAGGCCGATCACGTCGACCAGGAGGCACTCGGCGAGGCGGTGCTTGCGCATGACGCGGGTGGCCAGGCGGCGGCCCTCCTCGGTCAGCTCCAGGTGCCGGTCGCTCGCGACGGCCACCAGGCCGTCGCGCTCCATCCGCGCCACGGTCTGGCTCACCGTCGGGCCGCTCTGGTCGAGCCGCTCGGCGATGCGGGCGCGCATGGGGACGACACCCTCCTCCTCCAGTTCGAGGATGGTGCGCAGGTACATCTCAGTGGTGTCAATAAGCCCCGACATGGGTCGCCCCTCAGAATTCGCTCGTGCGCTGGCCCTGCCCTCAATTCTGACCCATACCACTGACAAGCGGGCCGCGCCGGGTGAGAGAGGCGCTGTGAGCCCGTATTGACAGGGCGCTGGTTCAGACCGCACCGTGATCCGCGACACGACGGGACGCGGCGGGACGAAGGGGTTTCGCGGATGACCAACGGTACGCGGGACGGCGGCGCGGGCGGACCCGGAGCTGCTGGGCTCGCCGGACGGTACCTGGACGCCGCGATCGGCCTCCTGGAACGGGTGCGCGACGAGGAGGCCGCCGCGATCACCGCCGCGGCCGACGTCATCGCCGACGCCGTCGCCGCCGACGGGCGGCTCTTCGCCTTCGGCGCCGGGCACTCCTCGCTGGCCGCGCAGGACGTCGTCTACCGCGCGGGCGGGCTCGCCCTGATGAACCTGCTGTCCGTACCGGGCGCCGTCGGCGTGGACGTCATGCCCGCGACCCTCGGCTCCGCCCTGGAGCGGGTCGACGGCCTCGCGGGGGCCGTCCTCGACTCCAGCCCGGTGCGGCCCGGGGACGTCCTCGTGATCATCTCCCTGTCCGGGCGGAACTCGCTGCCCGTCGAGATGGCCGTGAACGCCCGCGCGCTCGGCCTCAAGGTCATCGGCGTAACGTCCGTGGCGTACGCGGAGGGGACGAAGTCGCGGCACTCCTCCGGCACGTTCCTGAAGGACCACTGCGACATCGTGCTCGACACGAAGATCGCTGTCGGTGACGCGGAGCTGACCCTCGACTCCGTCGAGGCGCCCTTCGGCCCGGCCTCCACGATGGTCGCGAGCGCCCTGATGCAGGCCATGATGGCCACGGCGGCCGCGGGGCTCGCGGACCGCGGGATCCAGCCGCCGCTGCTCCGCTCGGGGAACGTGGACGGCGGCCACGACTGGAACGGCCGCGTCTTCCAGGAGTACGGCGACCGGATCTTCTACCGCCACTGACCCCCAGGACCGCAGCCGACCCATCGGGCAGGCCCTAGTCCCCGAGGACCGCCGCGAGGTCGAGGGCGGCGGCGATGCGGACCGCCACGCTCTCCGCGTACGCCGCGTCCGCGCGCTCGAACTGGGTGCGCGCGCCGCCCCGCAGAAACGTCACGACGCCCAGCGTGCGGCCCCGGCTGCGCAGCACCGCGCACAGGGCGTGCACGGAGGAGTCGGGCCACTGGCGGGCCGACGCCCACTCGCGGGCCCGCTCGGGCGCCGCGAGCCCCGCGCTGGCGCGCACGGACCCCATCCGCTCCACGGCCTGCGTCGCCGGATGCCCCTCCGGATAGCGCACGGGAAGACCGGCCTTGTCGGCGGCCAGACAGGGCCCGGGCGACCCGGCGGGCGTCGCCGCGGCCCGCACGAGGCGCACCGCGGGCTCGGCGGCGGTCAGGAGGTCGATCAGGGCGTGGTCGGCGAACCCGGCGAGGGCGAAGTCTAGATGGACGGTGGCGGCCTCCATCGGGTCCTCGCACTCGGCGGCGGCCCGCGCGGAGCGGTGCAGCTGCTGCGAGCGGAAGCGCAGCTTCGCGGCCTCCTGCTCGGCCCGCTTGGCGTCCGTGACGTCCCGGAAGAGCCAGCCGACGCCCAGCGGCACCGGCTCCTCGGCCAGGGGCGAGCCGAGCCGCAGGAAGCCGCTGCGCCAGCACCGGCGCTCGGCCTCGCCGCCCTCGCCGCGGGCCGTCACCCACAGCTCGGCGGGCGCGGGCGGCGCGCCCTCGGCCAGCACGTGCGTGAGAGCGCTCTCCAGCTCCTCGACGCCCTGGAGCAGCACCTCGCCGAGGGGCCGCCCGAGCAGCGCGGTGCGGCCGATGCCGAGCAGCCGCGCGGCGTGTTCGTTGACGACGGCGGGCCTGAGGTCGGCGTCGACGAGGACGACGCCCCAGGAGGCGTGCTCGAACAGGGCCTCGCTGAGGGCGATGGACCGCTCCAGGTCGATCTGGGCGTGCACCTCGCTGAAGGCGCAGTACACCCCGGCGGGCTTGCCGTCGCCGCCGCGCACGGCCGCGGACTGGGTGCGCACGAGGACGCGGCCGCCGCCCTTGGTGAGGAGCGCGAACTCGTGCACCTGGCGGCCGGGGGCGTGCATGGCGGCGAGGAGCCGCTCCTCGACCTCCTCGGCGTCCGCGGGCCGCACGGCCCACCCGGCGAACCCGCGCCGCCCGACGGCCTCCGCGGCGGTCCAGCCGAGGATCCGCTCCGCCTCGCGGTTCCAGTGCGTCACGACCCCGTCGGAGTCGAAGGCGCACAGGGCGGCGTCCATCCCGTCGAGGAGCGCCGCGAGCAGTTCGGCCCCGCCGGGCTCGGGCTCTTCCGGGCCCAGTTCGTCCGTCGTCCCGCTCTGTCGGGAAGCACTCACCTGGAACCCCCTGCAGGCCGCGTTCTCTTCCGCATGAGCTGAGTGTGCTGCACGTCAGATCATTCAACTCGAACGTGACGCGGACCACAGTAGGTTCCCGGAAGTTGAGGCAAATCGTTGTGAGTCCCGGCACGCGGAAAAACAGTTGAACGCGCCCGGCCCGGTTCCTAGGGTGAGTGTTACTTCGGAGAGGAGGTGGTTCGGCAGATGTATGGAAACCGGACGGAAGAGGTGGCTGCGGGCTAGCGGCCCGCCACCACGCTCAGTGCGGTGCCGGACCAGCGCGTGAGACAGGCGCGCAGCCGGCCAATCCACAGCAGTCACCCGACCCGCGAGCCGCCGGTACGTCCGGCCGGCTCCTCCCGCCCCCAGGGGCGAGGAGGACCAGGCTCGCGGGTTGCTGCGTTTCCGGGGCCTTCGGCTCAGCCCTTGCTGACCGCCGCCAGGATCTCCGGGAGCCGCGCGGCCGCGCGGGGCGCCGCGAGCCGCAGGCCGAGGGCGGTGACGGCGGCGCCGTAGCCCGCGCCGACGGGCAGCAGCAGCCAGGACCAGGAGCCCTGTCCCGAGGCGTGCAGCCAGATGGTGAGGGCGATGACGGGCGCGCACAGGGCGACGGCGCCCAGCATGCCGCCGAAGATGGAGATCCAGGCGAGGCCCGCCTGGCCGGGCGCCACGTTCTTGTGGCCCTCCTGCGGGATGGAGTACGGGAAGCGGGCCGACGCCCAGGCGCCGGTGGCCAGCATGGCGCCGAGCAGCGCGAAGGAGAGCCCGAGGGCTTCGGCCAGGGAGTGCCAGACGCCGAGGAGGGCCGTGGTCGAGGCGGTCACGAGGGCGGCGTAGGGGAGGGTGACGAGCAGCAGGGCGAGGGCGCGGGCCCGCAGTTCGTCGTAGGCGTCGCGCGTCGAGGCGATGGTCATCGCCACCATCCAGAAGGCGGACGTGTCCTGGCCGAACTGGTTGTACATCTGGATGCCGAGCATGCCCGCCGCGAAGCAGGCGAAGTAGACGGATCCGGTGCCCTGGAGGGCGTTGAAGAGCGGCACGATCAGGCCGATGGCGAGCGAGGTGACCCAGGCGGCCTTCGTCTTGGGGTCGCGCCACACGTAGCGCAGGGTGCGCTCCATGACCGGGCCGGTGCGGCCGGAGGGCAGCAGGCCCGCGAGGCCGCCGCCGCGCCGGGTGCGGGCCGGCTCGGCCGCGGCGAGCGTGGAGCCGTCGGGCGTGGTCATCAGGCGGGTGAGGCTGCGCTGCCACAGCCGCAGCAGGAGCACCAGGGCGGCGGCGGTCAGGGCCAGTTGGGCGGCCGCGACTCCGTAGCGGGCCTCGCCGGTGGCTCGTACGGCGGACAGGGCGGAGGCGGGCGGGATCCAGCCGACGACGTCCGCCGCCGGGTCCAGCTCGCCGAGGCCCGCGTCGGAGGAGCCGATGCGCTGCACCCCGAAGTTGACGAGCTGGGCGCCGACGGCGATGACGAGGCCGCTGAGGACGGCGAGGTCGCGGCCCTTGCGGCTGGTGAGCAGGCGGATGTTGGCGGCGGCGACGGCGCGGGCGAGCGCGACGCACAGCAGCAGGACGAGGGGGACGGCCGCCACGCCCACCGCGACGGCGGCGCCGCCCCGCGCCACCGCGATCACCGCGCCGAGCGCCAGGCACAGCGTGACCA
This sequence comes from Streptomyces sp. NPDC053474, assembly GCF_044544845.1. Classification (NCBI taxonomy): domain Bacteria; kingdom Bacillati; phylum Actinomycetota; class Actinomycetes; order Kitasatosporales; family Streptomycetaceae; genus Streptomyces; species Streptomyces sp. NPDC053474. The sequence continues at coordinate 314,560 of NZ_JBITXV010000005.1, read as the reverse complement.
GCGGCCCGATGCCCACGAGCGAGGAGACGAGCAGGGCCCGTACCAGCGGCCGCGGGCGCAGCGGCAGCATCACCAGGCGGGTGGGGTCGAGGGTTTCGTCGCCGCTGGGGAAGAACAGCGGGAGCACGGCCCAGCCGAGCGCGAGGACCGCGACGAGCAGGACCGAGACCGTGGCGGCGTGCGGGTCGCCGCGCAGCAGGACCAGGCCGAGCAGCTGGAGCGCGGCGACGAGCAGGGCGAGCACCGCGGAGGCGGCGTAGGCGGCGCGGCGGCCTGAGGACTGGCGCAGGCCGTTGCGCAGGAGCGACAGCTTCAGACGTACGAAGACGGGGATCAGGCCGGTCTCGACGGGGGCGAGGGGCGCGGTGGCGGTCATCGGGCGCCGCCGCCGAGCCAGTCGAGGTCGGAGCCGGTGTCGCGGCCGTGCGCGCCGACGAGTTCGAGGAACGCCTGCTGGAGCGAGGGGGCCGCGCCGCGGACCTCGGCGAGCGGCCCCTGGGCGCGGATGCGGCCCGCCGCCATGACGGCGACCCAGTCGCACAGGGACTCCACCAGCTCCATGACGTGGCTGGAGAAGACGACGGTCGCGCCGGACGCGGTGTACCGCTCCAGGACGCCGCGGATGATCTGCGCCGACACCGGGTCGACGCCCTCGAACGGCTCGTCGAGGAAGAGCACTTCGGGGTTGTGCAGGAGCGCCGCGGCCAGGCCGATCTTCTTGCGCATGCCCGTGGAGTAGTCGACGACGAGCTTGTGCTGGGAGCCCGCGAGGTCGAGGACGTCCAGGAGCTGGGTCGCGCGCTTGTCGACCTCGGGGCCCGCCAGGCCGCGCAGCCGCCCGGTGTACGCGAGGAGTTCGCGTCCGGACAGCCGCTCGAACAGGCGCAGGCCTTCGGGCAGGACGCCGATGCGGGCCTTGACCTCGGCCGGGTCCCGCCACACGTCGTGGCCGACGACCTCGACGGTGCCCCGGTCGGGGCGGAGGAGGCCGGTGACCATGGAGAGGGTGGTGGTCTTGCCCGCGCCGTTCGGGCCGACGAGGCCGACGAACTTTCCCGCGGGCAGGGTGAGGTCGACCCCGGCCACGGCGACTTGCGTGCCGAAGGCCTTCCACAGGTTCTCTACGCGTACTGCCGCGTGGGTCACGGGTGCCCCTTTGCCGTCGCCGCCGTCGTCCGTGTGCGCACGATACGTCGGTGACGCGGGGCCCGGTTCCTACCTCCGGCGGGCCTCGCGGCCGCAGGCGTAGGCCAGGGGGGAGATGATTTCCTCGGCGTCCGGGAGCCAGCGGTTGGCCGCGGTGGGGCGGCAGGCCCACTGCACGGCTCCGGAGGCGCCGAAACGCGTGGGCGGCGCGGCCACGTACGCCCCTTCACCGAGGGTGACGAGGTCGAGGGTCGCGGGCGGCCAGCCGAGCTTGCGGACGAGGTCGGGAACCTTCGCCGCGGCGCCGGGCAGGACGAAGAACTGCATGCGCCGGTCGGGCGTGCAGGTGACCGGGCCGAGCGTCAGCTCCATGCGCTCCATGCGGGCGAGGGCGAGGAACCCGGCGGTCTCGGGGACGTCGACGGCGTCGAACGTACGGCCCGTCGGAAGGAGGATCGAGGCGTTCGGCTGCTTCGACCAGAGGCGGCGGGCGACGGTCGCACTGCCCGTGGCCTGCGTCGGCCAGTCGTCGCGCACGGCGTGCGCGCCGGGCGCGGGGCACGCCGCGTCGCCGCACGAGCAGCGCCAGGTACCGTCGACGGACTCGAGCCAGGCGCCGGGGAAGACGTCCCAGTGCCGTTCCTCCGCGTACCGTACGGCTGAATCCTGCAGGGCCTCTCCGCGCTGCTTCGGGATCTGCGCGGCTGACGTGACTCCGATGGTCTCTTCCACGGAGTCCTCAACTTCCGCTCGTCAGCTCCGGTTACGGCCCGTCATGTGCGCGGGGGAGGAGCATCGTTCCCGCTACGGGGCGCATGGGTGCACGAGTGGGGGCGCGCATGGGCAAGGGGGGCCGAGCGCGGGTAGCCACGTCCAGGGGCAGTCGGAGTTCACCCAAGTTCACCCGGCTCGCTGATGTGTGACGCGTTATGCCATGTTGCGATGTATTGCGATGCGTTGTAGCAGAGTGTGGTGCGTTTGTGGGTGTTTGTGGTGCATCTTCCGGTTGTTTCCCGGGCATTGATCATCTGGGCGGCTCGGACGGACCAGTCCGGGACCGTTCCTCATTCGTCATCCGACCCGAAGTACCAGATGGTCCACGGTGCACACAGGGGGTACGCCATGGCCGCCAGGCCACTCGTCGCGCGGCAGCCCAATGAAAGGCTGCAAGCACTCATTCAGGAAGCCGGCTGCTCGAACGCCGGTCTGGCCCGCCGCGTCAACATGTGCGGGGCGGAGCACGGTCTCGATCTTCGATACGACAAGACGTCGGTGGCGCGCTGGCTGCGCGGGCAGCAGCCGCGCGGTCGCGCCCCCGGCATCATCGCGGAGGCGCTCGGCCGCAAGCTGGGGCGCACGGTCACGATCGACGAGATCGGCATGGCGAACGGCAAGAACCTCGCCTCCGGGGTGGGACTGCAGTTCTCGCCCACCGTTCTCGGCGCGATCGAGCAGGTCTGCGAGCTGTGGCGCAGCGACGTGGGGCGCAGGGACTTCCTGTCCGGCTCCTCCGTGGCCGCGTCCGCGCTCGTCGAGCCGAGCCGCGACTGGCTGATCTCCTCGCCCGACCCGCAGGTGGGCCGCACGGCCGGGCCGCGCGTGGGCCTGTCGGACGTGGCGGCGGTCAAGGCCATGACCGAAGCACTGACGCAACTGGACCACCAGTACGGCAGTGGACACGTGCGACCGGTCGTCGTGCACTATCTGAACTCCGTCGTCTCCGGGCTGCTCGCGGGCTCGTACCGGGAAGCGGTGGGGCGCGAACTGTTCGCGGCCGTCGCGCGGTTGACGGAGCTCGCCGGGTACATGGCGGTGGACACGGGCCAGCCCGGCCTCGCCCAGCGGTACTACATCCAGGCCCTGCGCCTGGCCCAGGCCGCGGGCGACCGCGGGTACGGCGGCTATGTCCTGGCGGCCTCGATGAGCCATCTCGCCGCCCAGCTCGGCAACCCCCGCGAGATCGCCCAGCTCGCGCGGGCGGCGCAGGAGGGGGCGCGCGGGCGCGTCACCCCGCGCGCGGAGTCCATGTTCTACGCCGCCGAGGCCCGGGGCCACGCCCTGCTCGGCGACGCCCGGTCGACCCAGGCCGTCGCGGGCCGCGCGGTCGAGGCGATGGAGCGGGCCGTCGGCGGCGAGCAGTCCGGCGACGACCCGGTCTGGATCCGCCACTTCGACCAGGCCTATCTGGCCGACGAACTGGCGCACTGCCACCGCGACCTGGGCCAGGCGGACGGCGCGGCCAGGCGCGCGGAGGAGGCCCTCGCCGGGCACCCGGAGACCCGGGCGCGGCGGCGCGCGATCGGCCTCGTGCTGCTCGCCACCGCCCAGGTCCAGCGGCGCGACGTGGAACAGGCCTGCCACACGGGCCTGAAGGCCGTGGAGCTCCTGGGCACCCTGCGCTCCAACCGCGGCGCGGAGTATCTGGAGGACTTCCAGCAGCGCCTGGAGCCGTACCGGGAGGAGCCGGTGGTGCGGGAGTTCGGCGCGCGCGTCGAGCTGCAGGCCGCGTGAGGTGGGCGGGAGGCGCGTCCGGGGCGGCCGGTCGCACGCGGTGCGGCCGCGGCGCCCCTTGAACAGCGTCTCCCGCGCAACTTCCGTTACTCCCGCGGCGTCTGTGACAAGGGCGTCATCTGAGTGCTCTGAGCTGCGTGGCAGACGGCCACGGGGACCCGGTAGCGTGAGCCGACGTTCCGAAGGTCCCCCATAAGTAGGAGTCCCGGTGACGCAGCAGAGCGGTCAGGGCGCCGCGTCCTCCGACCCGCGGCAGCCCGCGGAGCGGCACGCCCACGAGGGCATCGTGCTGCCCGCGGACGGTGGCGAACCCCTGATGCCCGGCGGCCACCAGGCGGCCCCGCCGGTCGGCAGCCCCTGGGGCGAGCCGTGGGGTCCGGAACCCACCCAGCCACCGGCGGGCCCCGGCCAGGCCTGGACCGCCCAGGGGCACGCCGGAGCCGCGCCGCGCCCGGCGGGCGGGATGCCGCTGCCCCCCGAGGGCACGCCCCTGCCGCCCAGCACGCCGCCGCAGCAGTCGTACGGCGGCCCGGCGGGCGCGGGCGCGCTGCCGCCGGAGCAGCACGGGACGTCGGGGTACGGGCAGCCGCTGCCGCCCCTGGGGCAGGACAGGACCGGCTACGGCGAGACGTTTCCGCCCGCCGCGCAGAGCCAGCCGCTCCCGCCGCCGGGTCCCGCGCAGAGCCAGCCGCTGCCCCCGTCCGGCCCCGCGCAGAGCCAGCCGCTGCCCCCGCCGGGCCCCGCGCAGGGCCACCCCCACGCGCCGCCCTACGCCGGGCAGGACTACGGCCTGCCGCCCGCGGGCCCCGCCCCGGCCGCCGAGCACACCCAGGTCCTTCGGCCCACCGACGCGGGGCAGCCGCTGCCGGGCGGGCCCGACGCGCAGGCGACGCAGTACATACCCCCGGTCGCGCCCGGTGCGCTGCCGCCCGAGATGCCCCCGGGGGGCGCGGGGGGCGCAGGGCACGGCGCACGGCACGCGATGCCCGCGGCGGACTCCACGCAGTTCCTCGGCCGCGCCGACTCCACGCAGTTCCTGGGCCAGGCCGCGGACGTCGTACCCGAAGAGCCCGCCTTCCACGGCGACAACGCGCCCACCCAGTTCATCGCCCCCGTCACCGACGACGGCCCGCCCGCCCCGGCCGCGGCCGCCGGGGGGTACGGCGAGCGGCAGCCGCCCGCCGAGTTCGACAGCCTCTTCCGCCAGGAGCCGGAGGGCGCCTCCGCCACCCAGCAGATGCCCCTCGTCCCGGCCGCCGCGGCGGCGCCGGACCCGGTGCCGGAACCCGCCTCGCGCCGCAAGGGGCGTACGGGATCCAAGACGCCGCTGCTCGTCGCCGTGGGCGTGGCCATCGCCGTGGTCGGCGTCGGCGCGGGCGCGATGCTCGCCGGTGGCGGCGGGGACGCGAAGGCGGAGAACTCCGACGGCAAGGAGCCGCTGGCCGCGACCTCTTCGGAGGCCCCGGACGACAAGGAGAGCGCGAAGCCGTCCCCGTCGGCCGACCCCGTCAAGCGGCAGGCCGTCGCCCTGGACAAGCTCCTCGCGGACAGCAACGACAGCCGCGAGTCGGTGATCAGGGCCGTGCGCAACGTGGGTACGTGCAAGAACCTGCGCCAGTCCGCGGCCGACCTCCGCGACGCGGCCAAGCAGCGCAACGGCCTCGTCGGCCGCCTGTCGGGCCTGACCGTCGACAAGCTGCCCTCGAACGGGCGGCTGACCGCCGAGCTCAACCGCGCCTGGCGGGCGTCCGCGTCGGCCGACAACCACTACGCCGCCTGGGCCGACCAGGTCCGCGGCAAGAAGGGCTGCCACAAGGGCCGCGCCCGCACGACCCCGCAGACGGCGGCGGGCAACCGCGCGAGCGGCGAGGCCACCAAGGCCAAGCGGCAGGCGGCGGCGCTGTGGAACGCGATCGCCGACAAGCACGGCCTGACCAAGCGGAACCCCACCCAGCTCTAGCCGGGGCGGGGCGCGGGTCAGCGGGCGGACTCCAGGGTCTTCTGTACGTTCACGAACGACCTGCGCGTCACCACCAGGCGGCCGTCGCGCACCACCTGGAAGGTCACGTCCGCGTTCACCAGACGCGGGTACTCGCCCGCCGCGAGCATGTCGTCGAAGCGCCAGCTCAGCATCGGCGTGAGCCCGCCGGTGTCCACGCGCAGGCCCTGGTCGAGGGTCTTGCGCAGGGCCCGGGACGTCACCTCGCCGCCGTTCAGCGACTCGACGGCCTGCCGCAGCACGGTGTACGCGATCCAGGTGGTCTGCACGCCCGCGTCCGAGGGGTCCACGCGGGTGTCGTCGAAGGCGTGCTCGCGGATCACCTCGCGCATCGGCTCCCAGCGCTTGTCGCGCTCGGCCGGGTACCAGCCGGTGACGTACGCGCCCTCGTAGGGGCCGTCGGCGCCTCCGGTGCGGTCCAGGAGGGTCTGGTCGACGCTGCCGAGCACGGAGGCGGTGCGCACCTTGGGGTAGTTCTCCTCGACGCGCCGGAACGAGTCGAAGAACGTGTCCGTGCGCGCGCCGAGCGCCGCCGCCACGCAGCCCTTCTTGCCGCCGCGCGCGGAGCGTTCGAGGGCCTGCCGCGCCTGCCAGGTGTAGTCCGAGGCGTCCTCGGGCGCCCGGATGTCGGCGGAGGCGGCGCGGTCGCCCTCGGCGAGGCCGGAGTCGAGGAGCTTGGAGAGGTTGTCGCCCGTGGTGGTGTCGGGCCGCACCAGGGACACGCGGTCGCAGACCCCGGCGAGCTGGCGTCCGTTGCCCGCGAGCAGCGCGGGCTGGCCGCCGTTGACGGGGTAGGACAGCGGGCTGGAGAACTCGTCGTCGGTGAGGCCGTAGCCGCCGATGTACGGGATGCCCGCGACCTCCAGGGGGGACATGAAGGACCGGCCGTGCTGGCTGTACGAGCCGACGACCGCGACCACCTTCTCGTCGGCGGCCCGGCGGGCGCAGCCCGCGGCCTCCACCGGGTCGTTGTGGTCGTTGCAGGTGAGGACCTTGAGCTGGTGGCCGTCGAGGCCGCCGCTGGCGTTGACCCAGCGGGCGAACGCCTTGGCCATCGCGGGCATGCCGGGTTTGTTGGTGGCCCGGGTGCCGTCCGGCGCCCAGGTCATGACGGTGATGGGGGCATCCCCGGAACCCCCCGTGGTACCGGGGATGACCCCACACCCGGCCGTCAGGGACGCACACGCCGCCAGGGCCGCCGCGCTGAGCACGGCCGTGCGCGCTCGGTGCGCGGTCTCGGCGGGGCGGGGGAGGAAGACGCGTCGCAAAGCGGCCATGGACCCGCACGATTCCGCGAGGGGAACAACCAGGGAGTGACGCCCACCCAACGGTGGGTGACGAACACGTGAACGGGTGGGGCCCGGGAAGCGGGGAACGTGTGGGAACGTACGATCGATGACCGTGCAAGGTTCGGAGAAGTCTTCCCGTCGCGGCCGTCGGTCAAGGACCATAGGCGCCATGCCAACGAACGACATGCCGTGGTGGCGCTGGCGCTGCAATGTGCGCTCGGCGCTCCACATGCTCTCGGACCAGGAGTTCCAGCGGGAGTGCTGGCTCGCGGGTCGCGAGGAGTACGGGGACGTGACGGACGCCGTGTACCGCCTTGTCGAGGATACGTGGCTGGACAACTGGTCCGCGGAGAAATACGTCGGGACGATCTTCCGCGACTCCCAGGAGGCGGCCCTCGTCGACTCGGCCGTGCTGCGGGTCCTGCGGATCATGCACGAGGTGGGCCCCGACGCCGCGGTCGCCGCGTATCTGGACCACCCCGGGTGGCCGGACGCGGTGCGGGCGGCGCGGGACGCGCACGTACGGCTCGCGACCGGTGACGACGACGACCCGGACACCGCGCCGCGCACCCTGGAGGTCCTGCGCATCCTCACGCGGTCGGCCTGAGCGGCGGCGGCACGGGGCCGAGGGGCCCGTCCGGATATGGGACCCTGGGCGGATGAACGAGCAGTCCGCCGCCGTGAGCGAGAAGCCCACCGACCGCACGACCGACCGCGCCGAGCAGTACGTCCTCACGCTCTCCTGCCCGGACAAACAGGGCATCGTGCACGCCGTGTCGAGCTATCTGTTCATGACCGGCTGCAACATCGAGGACAGCCAGCAGTTCGGCGACCACGACACCGGGCTGTTCTTCATGCGGGTCCACTTCTCGGCGGAGTCGCCCGTCACCGTGGACAAGCTGCGCGCGAGCTTCGCCGCGATCGGCGACTCCTTCGGCATGGACTGGCAGATCCACCGGGCCGAGGACCGGATGCGGGTCATCCTGATGGTGTCCAAGTTCGGCCACTGCCTGAACGACCTGCTCTTCCGCTCCCGCATCGGCGCGCTGCCCGTGGAGATCGCGGCCGTCGTCTCCAACCACACGGACTTCGCCGAGCTGTCCGCCTCGTACGGGATTCCGTTCCACCACATCCCGGTCACCAAGGACACCAAGGCCGACGCGGAGGCACGCCTCCTCCAGCTCGTCCGGGACCTGGACGTCGAGCTCGTCGTGCTCGCCCGCTATATGCAGGTGATCTCGGACGACCTCTGCAAGCAGCTCAGCGGGCGGATCATCAACATCCACCACTCGTTCCTGCCGAGCTTCAAGGGCGCGCGGCCGTACCACCAGGCGCACGCGCGCGGCGTGAAGCTGATCGGTGCCACCGCGCACTACGTGACCGCGGACCTCGACGAGGGGCCGATCATCGAGCAGGAGGTCGAGCGGGTGGGGCACGAGGTGACTCCGGCGCAGCTCGTGGCCATCGGCCGGGACGTCGAGTGCCAGGCCCTTGCCCGGGCGGTCAAGTGGCACGCGGAACACCGCATCCTCCTGAACGGCCACCGCACAGTCGTCTTCGCCTGACCCCCACCCCGCGGCGGGGCCGCGGCTACATGCGGCTCAAGGATGCTGCGGCGAAGAGGACGTCTCGGATGGCTTCGCGGTCGCCTACCTGGCCCGCCGCGGCCTCCTCGGGGGAGACGTGGCCCGCGGCCAGGCGGCAGAACTCCACGCCGTCCAGGGCCACGTGCGCGACCTCCAGGTCGGCGGAGCCGCTGGCCCCGGGCGAGTCGAGCGGGATCAGCCACTCGCCGCCCCCGACGCCCTCGACCTCCAGGCGCAGGCTGCGCCCCGGCGCCCCCGCGGCGACGAGCTCCCGCGCGGGCCCCGCGCGCCCGGCCCGGCGCCGCTCGGCCAGCGTCGCGGGCAGCAGCCGCGCCGCCAGGTCGATCATGTGGTGCAGATGCCGGGGCGCGGGCGGCTCGTACGGGTAGTCGACGGCCTGCGCGATGTCCTCGGCGTGGATCCAGCACTCGAAGGCCCGCTCCAGCATGGAGTCGCGCAGCGGCAGCTCGATCCGCCGGGCCGGGCCGCCGGGCGCGTCCGGCGCGATCCCGTACGTCACCGCGAGCCGCCCGGATCCGCCGCCCGCGAACGACACCGTCCGGATCAGCTCGTGCGTCTGGTCCCGCCAGGGCCCGCGCACCGCCCGCGTGGGCGGGAACTGCGACGCGCGCCAGTACGCCTCCGTGCGCTCCCCCGGGTCGAGGCTCGGCGGCGCCCCGGCACCCAGCGGGTCGTCGAGGCCGAGCGCGGTGCCGACCAGGCCGTCGACGGCGATGAGGTGGGCGATGACCCCCGCGACGGTGGTCTTGCGGGTCACGGGGTGGTCGTCGTCGAACCAGCGCAGCCGCACCGGCGCGTGCCACTCGGCGTCCCCGATGTCCTGGAGCAGCGCGTCGAGCCGGGCGGCCTCCGCGTCGTACGGAGCGGCCCACTCCGGCAGCGGGACGCGGGGCGGGCGCCGTCCGAGGCAGCTCGCCAGGACGCGGGTGCGCAGGCCGGGGTCGAGGTCGAGGCTCTCCTCGGGGTGGAGGAGCCCGACGGCGTCCCGCAGCCGCAGCGCCTCCTCCGCGCACGGCCCGCAGTCGCCGAGGTGCTCCTCGACGGCCGCCGACTCCGCGGCGGAACACGCGGAGAGCGCCCACGCCCCGAGGAGGGACTTCAGGACGCGGTGGTCGAGCACGAGCGGCTCGGGCGCGGCCGCGACGGGCCCGGCGTCGGGCAGGGGCGCGCCGGTGTCCTCCACGGAGGCGCGCGGTGCCGGTATGCGCGGCTTGCCGACGCCGCCGTCGTCCCGCCCGGCGCCCGCGGCCCCGGCGCCGCCCGCGCCCGCGGGGAACTCCTCGTCGGGCCCGCGGCCCGTGCCCTCGCCCCCGCTGTCGTACGGATCGGGGCGGCCCGGCCAGCTCACAGCGCTCTCCCGTACCCGTGCGCGCCGTCGTCCTGATCGGCGGGGCCGTCGCCGAAGGCGGCCGCGGTGGTGTCGTGGGCGGTGGAGAGCAGCTGCAGCCCGAGGCGGAGCCTGCGGCGGGCCTCGTCCTCGGTGACGCCGAGGTCGGCGGCGGTCTGGCGGTAGTCGCGCCGCTGGAAGTAGGCCAGTTCGAGCGCGGCGCGCAGCGGGGCGGGCATGGCCGTGACGATGTAGTCGGCGCGGGCGGCGGCGGAGGCGCGGCGCACCTTGCGCTCCAGGTCCTCCGCGGTGCCCGCGCCGCCCCGGGCGAGCGCGGCGGACTCGGTCTGGCGCAGCCTGCGCACGGCCTGCTGGTGGGCGAGCGTGGCGATCCAGGAGCGCAGCGGGCCCTGCTTGGGGTCGTACGCGTCGGGGTTCTCCCACACGTGCGTGAACACGTCGCGCGTGATGCGGTCGGCCGCCGCGACGTCGCCGAGCACGCGGTGCGCGAGGCCGTGCACGAGCGAGGCGAAGCGGTCGTACAGCTCTCCGAGTGCCGCCGCTTCCCCGTGGGAGAGCCGCTGTTGCATGCGGCGGTCCCAACGACGCGGCGCGTCCTTCGGCATGCGGCCCCCTCGTGCACTCGCCGTGCTCACCTTCACCGTTGAATCGAATGTAGTCGGCGTCCGCGAGGACGCACCTGCCTTTCCCCGTGCTTTCCCGCTCTTTGCGGCAACGCGGGGCCGCGGGGCGCCGCGGATGATATTGACCGGCTCGTCCGCAACGCCCGCTTCCCGCGCCCGCGCGGGCCTGGTGTTTCATGGAAGGACGGTGGGGCAGCCGCGAAGCAGGAAGCGGAAGGGTTCTGGTGGGTTCGGTGGACGAGAGGCGTGGCGCGTGACGCTGAAGGTTGCCGTCGGCGAGCAGCGCGGCTGGGCCGTGCTGCGGGTCTCGGGTGAGATGGACCTCCTGACGTCGCCGGTGCTGCGCCAGCGGGTGCACGAGGCGGTGGCCGAGGGCCGCCGCAGCCTGGTCCTCGACCTGTCCGACGTGCTGTTCTGCGACTCCAGTGGCGTGGGCGTACTGATCGCCACGCGCCGCCTCATGCGCTCGTGCCGGGGCCGACTGCGGCTGATCCTGCCCGCCCAGGGCGCGGTGGAGGGCTCGCACGTCAACCGGGTCCTCGCGGCCCTCGGCGTACGGCGCCTGTTCGAGGTGTACGCGGACGCGGAGCGGGCCGTGGACGACGCGGCGGAACCCCTGTCGGCGTAGGGCCCGCGGCAGAAGCGGAACCCCGTCTACCCCCCAAGATCAGCTTGCTGATACAACCGTTCCGAGCGGATGCCACCGTCGGCGCCACCGCCGGGCCCGGGGCGCGTCCGCGACACGCTCTTGTCGCGGAATTCCCGCGGTCTTGGCACAAGCGTCGCCTTTCTGCCTCCCGGCTGCCGTCGGCGTCGTACGCTCGCTGGACAGATACCTGAAGGACGTCCGGGGCGGCCCACGGCCGCGCCGGAAGATTCCACCGCATGAGAAGTGAGGCGGCCCCAACACCATGGACAGTGCCGAGTACGAGCGTAAGATCGCGGCCCGTTTCGCCACCTTCGACCAGGACGGCAACGGCTACATCTCCCGTGAGGACTTCAGCACGGCGGCCGCGGCGCTGCTCGCCGAGTTCGGGGTGACCGCGCGGTCCGAGAAGGGCCAGGCCCTGTACGTCGGGGCCGAGGCGTTCTGGCAGGGCATGGCCGGGATCGCCGACCGCGACGGGGACCAGCGGATCACCCGGGACGAGTTCGTGGGCGGGGCCGTGAAGCGGCTGCGGGACAATCCGGCGCGGTTCGCGGAGATCGCGCGGCCGTTCCTCCACGCGGCGTTGTCCTTGGCGGACGGCGACGGGGCTGTGCAGGGGGCGGATGTGGAGCGGGCCCTGCGGGCGCTGGGCGTGCAGCGGGAGATCGCTTCCCTGGCCGCGCAGTCCCTTGGGCCGGTGACGGAGGACCAGGTGGTGTCCGCGTTCGCCTCGTACTTCACCGTCCCTGAGTAGTCGGTCTGCGCCGCCGCTTCGCGGCGGATTTCTCCCACCCGCCCACCCGTGACGCGCGGCTTCGCAGCCTGAGCCCCGACGCGGAGCGCTTTCCCCGCCGTTTTCAGTCCGCGTACCGCTCCCGCAGTTTGTACTTGAGTACCTTCCGCAAGGCGTCGTTGCGCGGCAGTTCGTCCACGAGTTCCAGCTGTTCGGGGAGCTTGTGGACGGACAGGCCCGCGGCGCGCAGGTGTGCGGTGGCCTCGGCGAGGGTCAGGCCGGGGGTGCCGGGGGCGCGTTGCACGACGGCGCAGACGCGTTCGCCGCGGGTGGGGTCGGGCAGGCCGATCACCGCCACGTCGGCCACGGCGGGGTGGCCGTGCAGCAGGTCCTCGATCTCCTTGGCGGAGATGTTCTCGCCCTTGCGGAGGATGACGTCCTTGGCGCGGCCGGTGAGCACCAGGTGCCCGGAGGCCAGGACGTGGCCCAGGTCGCCGGTGCGCAGGAACCCGTCGGCGTCGAAGGCCTCGCGGGTCGCCGCCGCGTCGAGGTAGCCCCGGCAGACGGCCTCGCCGCGCAGCCGCACCTCGCCGTCCTCGCCCGCGGGCAGCTCCCGGCCCGCGGGGTCGGTGACGCGGATCTCCATGCCCGCGGGCGGGCGGCCCTCGGTGGTGGCGAGGTGCTCGGGGCTGTCGTCGGGGGAGCCCATCGTGATCATGGGCACCTCGGTCATGCCGTAGCCGTGGGTGAGCGGGCAGCCAAGCTCGCGGACCACGGCGTGGTACAGCTCGGGCGGCTTCGGGGCGCCGCCGCCCGCGAGCAGCCTGAGGGTGGGGATGAGCGGGCGGCCGGGGTCCTTGCGCTGCTCGGCGAGGAACATCGAGTAGAAGGCCGTGGAGCCGCCCGCGACGGTCACCCCGTGCCGCCGGTAGCCGTCCAGGGCCTCCGGCAGCGCGAAGCGCTCGAACATCACGGCGGGGAAGCCGTACAGGAGCAGCATCACCGTGTAGTCGGGCCCCGCGATGTGCGCGAAGGGGAACGCCATGGAGCCGACGTCGCGCGGGGACAGCTTCAGGGCGTGGGCGAGGCACGCGCCGCCCGCGATCAGCGAACGGTCCGTGTGCAGCACGCCCTTGGGGTCGGAGGTCGTGCCGGAGGTCCAGTAGATCCAGCGCACGGCCGTGCCGTCGCGCGGTGGCGCGGGCAGCCCGCCGGGGTCGCCGTCGGGCAGTTCGTCGTACGCGGTGAAGACGCCGCGCGCGCCGAGGCGGCGGGCCATCTCGGTGTGGTCGTAGCCCCGCCACACCCCGGGCACCGCGAAGAACTCGGCCTTGGACGCGCGCAGCGCGAAGCCGACTTCGCGGTCGCGGTAGAACGGGATGACGGGGGACTGGACGGCGCCGAGCCGGGCCAGGGCGAAGGAGAGCACGGCGGTCTCGATGCGCGTGGGCAGCTGCCAGGCGACGACGGTGCCGGGCCCGACCCCCCGCTCGTACAGGCCCGCCGCGACCCGCTCGCAGCGCTCCCGCAGCCCGCCGAAGGTGAGGGTCCGGTCCTCGCCGGGGTCGTCGGCCGCCTGGACGAGGGCGGGGGCGCCGGGGGTGAGCGCGGCGCGCCGCTCGATCAGCTCCCACAGGGTGCGGCTGGCGGCGAGCGCGCGGGCGGTGTCGGTCACGGGGTGCCCCCTTCCGGCGGCCGGACGACGGAACGGCCCGACGGCGCCCGTTGCTGACGCTTCGTCAGATCGTGCGCAGAGCGTAGGGCGCCACGCCTTGTCGGTCCAGGGGTGCGGGGCTAGCCTGCCGTCTGACGGCCCATCAGAAACTGTCGAGGCGGGTGACCCCGGTGGACCTCTCGTACACCGCGCAGGAGGAGGACTTCCGCGCCCGCCTGCGGGACTGGCTCGCCGACGTGCTGCCGAAGCTGCCCGAGCGGCCCGACCCGCTCGACTGGCCCGCGCGGCGCGCGTACGACACCGGCTGGCAGCGGACGCTGTACGACGCCGGGTACGCGGACGTCCACTGGGAGGCGTCGCCCACGCTGCGGATGATCTTCCTGGAGGAGAGCGAGCGCGCCGGGGCGCCGTACGTGGGCGCGAACTTCGTCGGCCTGCTGCACGCCGGGCCCACCATCGCCGCCGAGGGCACCCCCGAGCAGCGGGCGCGCTGGCTGGAGCCGATCCTGCGCGGCGACGAGGTCTGGTGCCAGGGCTTCAGCGAACCGGACGCGGGATCGGACCTGGCGTCGCTGCGCACCCGCGCGCGGCGCGACGGCGACCACTACGTGGTGAGCGGCTCCAAGGTCTGGACCTCGCACGCCGAGGTCGCCGACTGGTGCGAACTCCTCGTGCGGACCGACCCCGAAGCGCCGAAGCACCGGGGCATCAGCTGGCTCGCCCTGCCGATGGACGCCCCGGGGATCACGGTGCGGCCGCTGCGGACGCTCGCCGGGTCCACGGAGTTCGCCGAGGTCTTCCTCGACGAGGTGCGCGTGCCCGTCGCCAACCGGGTCGGCGCCGAGAACGACGGCTGGCGCGTCACCATGGTGACGCTGTCCTTCGAACGCGGCACCGCCTTCGTCGGCGAGGTGGTCGCCTGCCGCCGCGTGCTCGGCGAACTCGCCCGCGAGGCCCGCGCGAACGGCCGCTGGGACGACCCGGTGCTGCGCCGCGGACTCGGGCACCTGAGCGCCGAGTTCCAGGCCCTGTGGCGCCTCACGCAGTGGAACGTGAGCGAGGCCCAGCGCACCGGCGGCGTGCCCGGCGTGGGCGGTTCGGTGTTCAAGCTGCGCTACTCGCACGCACGTCAGGCGCTGTACGACGCCGCCGCCGAGGTCCTCGGGGACGGCGCCCTCGACCTGGAGAACGCCTGGACCCGGGAGCGGCTCTCCTCGCTGTCGTACACCATCGCCGCGGGCACCTCGCAGATCCAGCGGAACATCGTGGCCGAGCGGATCCTCGGACTGCCGAAGGGGCGGTGACGGCCCACGTGGACCTCCAACCGGACGACGACCAGCGGGCGTTGCGCGACGGCTTCCGCGCGCTGCTCGAACGCCGCTTCGGGCGGGACGCGCTGCGGACCGCCGTGGCCGCGCCCGGCCTCGACCGCGGGCTCTGGCGGGCCCTCGGCGAGGCCGGGTTCTTCGCCCTGCGCGTCCCCGAGGCGCGCGGCGGGCTCGGCCTCGGCGCGGCCGAGGCGGTGCTCGTCTTCGAGGAGGCCGGGCGGGCGCTGCTGCCCGGACCTCTCGTGGCGACGTTCCTCGCGGCGGGCGACGTCGAGGGCGCGGCGACCGGCGAGGTGGCCGTGACGGCCGTGGACGGCACGCTCGTGCCCTGGCTCGACGCGGCCGACGTCGTCCTGGGGGACGCCACCGGCGCCGAGGCCCTGCGCTCCGTGGACCCCCTGACGCCCCTGCACCGCGTCCCGGCCGGGCGCGCCGGGGCGCCCGGCGAGGCCTCGCTGCTGCTCGCCGCCGAACAGCTCGGGTCGGCCTGCCGCACCCGCGACCTGGCCGTCCAATACGCCCGCGAGCGGGAGCAGTTCGGCCAGCCCGTCGGCGCCTTCCAGGCGGTCAAGCACCTGTGCGCCGAGCTGCTCGTACGCACCGAGGTGACGCGTGCCGCCGTGTACGCCGCCGCCGTCACGGGCGAGCCGGGCGAGGTCGCCGGGGCAAAACTCCTCGCCGACGACGCCGCCGTGCGCAACGCCCGCGACTGCCTCCAGGTGTACGGCGGCATGGGGTTCACCTGGGAGGCGGACGTGCATCTGCACCTGAAGCGGGCCTGGGTGCGGGCCGGGCTCGGCACGACGGCGGCCCGCGCGGAGGAGGAGCTGGCCGCCGCGCTGTGACGCCGTGGGCGGCCGCCGTGGGGCGGCTTCCGCGTCGCTCGTCGGGGTCGCGTCGTCACGCGGTGCTTGCGGGCGGCTTGATCGACTTGAGGAACCCGGAAACGGCGGGAAGGCTACTGAGCGTCGATATCGGGTTGTGTCCTACGCGTGACTCGTCGCGACGCGGAGTCGGCGCCCGGCTCCGGTACCTTGTGTCAGATGCGAGTGGTCCTGAGGCCGAGCCGTGCCGGTGTTGCCCCCGAGGCAGCTCCGCGCCTGGTGGCGCGCTCCGCTCGCCGCACAGGACGCGGCCGAGCGCCCGCCTGTTCGACCCCCTGCGGCGCGCGTCGCACAGTATGCCGCACGCGTACTCCTTCGCGCTGGAATATGCCCGAAGCGCTTGTTGGGGTGACTGTACGTCAACCATGCTGTCTCCTCAGGGGCTCACGTTCCGTGACCCTGGGGCGTCACGAGGCGTTGTGTCCGCCGGTTCGGATGGTGTGAGCGGTGCAGGTGCTTCAAGTTCAGCTGGAAGTCGGGCCGGACCCCGAGGAAGTGGGACGGGCCCGCAGATGGGCGCGGTCACGGCTCGCCGGGTCCGGCATAGCGGCGGACGAGCCGCTGGCCGAGACGCTCATCCTGCTGATCTCGGAGCTCGTCACCAACGCCGTTGTGCACACGGGCTGTCCGGCCGTCCTGCGCATGCTGCTCCCCGGCGTGCCCGCCAGCGAACCGGGCACGGTGCGCGTCGAGGTCACGGACCGCAGCGCGCGGCCGCCGCGGCCGCGGCACGCCGAGGGCGACGAGACCAATGGGCGCGGGCTTGAGCTTGTGGATGGGCTTGCGGATCGGTGGGGGTGGCAGCCGGAGGGGGGCGGTAAGCGGATCTGGTGCGAGGTGGATCGGTGTGACGCCGCCGCGGCTTCCGCTTCGCGGGGGCTTGCGTATGGGGAGGTTGCTCTCGGGGTGCGCTGACCGTCCCTCGCGGGGCGCCCCAGGCCCGCCCCTTCCCGAACCGGGGGCTGCCGCCCCCGGGCCCCTGCCCTTATCGGCGCTCCGCGCCTCGTCCTCAAGCGCCGGACGGGCTGGATGGTGCCGCTTGCGGCCTGCTGTCGGATGTCCGGCGTGCCCCCGGTGTGCTGGCGCGTGCGCCGTCGCGTGCTGCGGTGCGCGGCCGTGCGCGGGCGGGGTAAAAGGGGCATACTTCTTAAATCCCCGAGCGGGTGTTGACGTACCGTATTCGGTTGATCACGCTGGTGGGCAGCGATTCGCCGCGAGGGGACGTCGAGGGGCGGTGGAGCCTGTGGCCCGGTCCTTGGCGAGGTGCGGTTCGCGATTCGGCGTCGCGCTCCTTTCAGGGCAGAAGGGGGGCGGGGCTCGTACGCCGGAGCCGGATGGCGGCGCGCGGTCACGCGCTCGGGGCGGAGCGCCGACGCGCCGCCACCCGAACTCCGTACGGGTCAGAAGACGGCCACCGGGGCCACCGGAGTGCCCGTCGCGCCCGTGAACGGCTCGGGCATCGCCGCGAGCAGGAAGCTGTGGCGCCGTTCTTCTCCACAGGCTGTGGACAACTCTTCGAGATTCCAGTTCTGGCCCTGGAGCATGCCCATCTCCACCAGGTGGAGGGCGTGCACCGGCAGCCACAGGTTCTCGATCTCCGGCGGGAAGATCTCGAAGGTGAGCGTGTCGTTGGCGACGGCCGCCACGTCCCGCGCGTGGAACCACTCCGGGGTGCGGCAGGAGAGCCCGGGCGACGGCAGCGCGTACGCGTGCTTGTCGCCCGCCAGATAGAGCTGGACCTGGCCCGTGCGGACGAGCACGACGTCCCCGGCGCGCACCGTGACGCCGCCGAACTCCTCGGCCAGGGACAGGTCTTCGGGGGTCACCGCGTGGTCGCCGGGCAGCCGGTCGAGGCCGTGGGCGCGCGCCACGTCGAGCAGGACGCCGCGCGAGAGGAGGTGCGGGACCTTCTCGATGCCGCTGAAGCGGGCGCCCTCGTGGGCCGTGACGCTGTCGGCGGGGCGGCCGTTGTAGAGCAGGCCCGAGTGCGAGGCGTGCGGGAGGGCGTCCCAGTGGGTGGCTGCCTGGAGGCCCATGGTGACCGCGTCGTCGCTGGTCGCGACGGTGCCGGGGCCGAAGAGGCACTGGTTGATCTGCACCATCGTGTGCAGCGGGTTGACCCGGCCGGGGATCAGGCCCGCCTGGACGCCGTCGTGGCGCAGCGGAAGGGCGAGCGGGACGCGGCGGCCCGTGCGCACCTCGGCGGCGGCCTCGCGCACCACCGCGTCGGTGATCAGGTTCAGGGTGCCCAGTTCGTCGTCGGCGCCCCAGCGGCCCCAGTTGTTGACCCGCTCGGCGAGCTTGCGGAACTCGGGCGGCATGGCCGACATGGGTCCTCCCCGGGGCTTGTCTCACCGTATCTGACGGGTCATAGAATCTAACGGTCCGTCAGAAACCGCGGGAAGGGGCCGGTGTGGGGAACTTCTTGGCAGGCAAGGTGGTCGCCGTGACGGGCGCCGGGCGCGGCATCGGCAGGGCAGTCGCCCTCGCCGCGGCGGCCGAGGGCGCCAAGGTCGTCGTCAATGACTACGGGGTGTCGGTCGAAGGCGCGGAGCCCGCGAGCGAGATAGCCGACGCCGTGGTCAAGGAGATCCAGGCGGCCGGGGGCGAGGCGGTGGCCGTCGCCGACGACATCTCCACCATGGCGGGCGGGCAGCGCGTCGTCGACGTGGCCCGCACCGCGTACGGGCGGCTCGACGGGGCCGTGTGCGTCGCCGGGATCCTGCGCGAGCGGATGCTGTTCAACATGACCGAGCAGGAGTGGGACCCGGTCCTCGCCACGCATCTGAAGGGCACCTTCACCGTCTTCCGGGCCGCCTCCGCCGTGATGCGCGCCCAGCGCTCCGGCACCCTCGTCGGCTTCACCAGCGGCAACCACCAGGGCTCCGTGGCGCAGGCCAACTACAGCGCGGCCAAGGGCGGGATCATCTCGCTGGTGCGCAGCGCCGCGCTCGGTCTGCACAAGTACGGCGTGACCGCCAACGCGGTGGCGCCCGTGGCGCGCACCCGGATGTCCGCGAACGTGCCGATGGAGCTGACGGAGATCGGCGAGCCGGAGGACGTCGCCGCCTTCGTGGTGTATCTGCTCAGCGACCGGGCCCGCGACGAGCGGATCACTGGGCAGGTGTACACCGTCGCCGGGCCCAAGATCGCGGTGTGGGCGCAGCCGCGCGAGCTGCGGGCCGCGTACGCCGAGGGCGGCTGGACGCCGCAGCGGATCGCGGACCTGTTGCCGGGCACGGTGGGCGCCGACCCGATGCCGCTCCTGGAGCGGGTGGAGGCGATGGCGCGGGCGGCGGCGGAGGGCGCGCGGCCCAACGCGGGGCCGGGCGGCCGGTCCGCGTCGGGCCCCACCGCCTAGGCCCGGCCGTGGACTTCGCATTCGGGCCCGCGGACGAGGAGTTCAGGGCCGAGGCGCGGGAGTGGCTCGACGGGCATCTGACCGGCGGCTTCGCGGCGGCCGCGGGGCGCGGCGGGCCCGGCGGCGAGCACGAGGACCCGGGCCTGCGCCGGGCCTGGGAGCGGGAGTTGGGGCGCGGCGGCTGGATCGGCATCGGCTGGGACACGGCGCCGGGCGCGTACGGGAACCGTACGGCCTCGCTCACCCAGCAGGTCGTGTGGGCCGAGGAGTACGCGCGCATGCGGGCGCCCGGCCGCTGTGGGCACATCGGCGAGAAGCTGCTCGCGCCGACGCTGCTCGCGTACGGGAGCCGTGAGCAGCAGGACGCGTTCCTGCCGGACATCGCACGCGGGCAGGCCCTGTGGTGCCAGGGGTACAGCGAGCCGGGCGCGGGCTCCGACCTCGCGGGCGTCCGTACGGTCGCCGAGCGGGACGGGGACGCGTACCGGATCAGCGGGCAGAAGATCTGGACCTCGCTCGCGCACGAGGCCGACTGGTGCTTCGTGCTCGCGCGCACCGGGGGCGGCGGGGCGCGGCCGCACGAGGGCCTGTCGTTCCTGCTCGTGCCGATGGACCAGCCGGGGCGGATCGAGGTGCGGCCCATCCGGCAGCTCACCGGGACGGCGGAGTTCAACGAGGTCTTCTTCGACGGGGCCCGCGCGCAGGCCGGGCACGTCGTCGGGGGCGAGGGCGCGGGGTGGCGCGTCGCGATGGGGCTGCTCGGCTTCGAGCGCGGCGTGTCGACGCTCGCCCAGCAGATCGGCTTCGCGGCGGAGCTTGCGGCCGTCGTCGAGGACGCGGTGCGCGGCGGCGCGGTGCGCGATCCGGTGCTACGGGAGCAACTGGTCAGTCTTTGGGCCGAGTTGCGGGTCATGCGGTGGAACGCGCTGCGGACCCTCGGCGGCGGCGACCCGGGCGCGCCCAGCGTCGCCAAGCTCCTGTGGGGCGGCTGGCACCGGCGGCTCGGGGAGCTCGCGGTGCGGGTGCGCGGGGCGCTCGGCGCGGCGGGGCCCGGCGACTGGTCCGCCGACGCGCCCTACGCACTCGACGCGGCACAGCGGCTCTTCCTCTTCTCACGCGCCGACACGATCTACGGCGGCTCCGACGAGATCCAGCGGAACATCATCGCCGAGCGCGTGCTCGGCCTGCCGAGAGAGGCCCGGGGGCCTCGGTGAGGGGTGTGCGATGAGGGGCGTGGTGTTCGACGGGCGGAGCGTGGAGGTCGTCGACGACCTTGAGGTCCGGGACCCGGGTCCCGGCGAGGTCCTGGTGGCCGTCGCGGCGGCCGGGCTCTGCCACAGCGACCTGTCGGTGCTCGACGGGACGATCCCGTTCCCGGTGCCGGTGGTGCTCGGGCACGAGGGCGCGGGCGTGGTGGAGGCCGTGGGGCCCGGCGTCACGCACGTCGTCCCCGGTGACCACGTGGCCCTGTCGACGATCGCGAACTGCGGGGCCTGCGCCGAGTGCCACCGGGGGCGGCCCACCATGTGCCGCAAGGCGATCGGGGCGCCCCGGCAGCCGTTCACGCGGGGCGGGGCGCCGCTGTACCAGTTCGCGGCGAACTCCTCCTTCGCCGAGCGGACCCTCGTCAAGGCCGTGCAGGCCGTGCGGATCCCCAAGGAGATCCCGCTGACGTCCGCCGCGCTCATCGGCTGCGCGGTGGTCACCGGCGTCGGCGCGGTCCTCAACCGGGCCCGGGTCGCGTACGGGGACTCCGTCGTCGTCATCGGCACGGGGGGCATCGGGCTCAACGTGCTCCAGGGCGCGCGGATCGCGGGCGCGCGGCCGGTCGTGGCCGTCGACGCGAACCCGGACAAGGAGGAGGCGGCGCGGCGGTTCGGCGCCACGCACTTCCTGCCGTCGGCTCGGGGCGTGGCGGAGATCCTGCCGACCGGCGCGGACCACGCCTTCGAGTGCGTGGGCCGCGTCGAGCTCGTCCGGCAGGCCGTGGACCTCCTGGACCGGCACGGGCAGGCGGTCCTCCTCGGGATGCCGCCCGCCACCGCCGAGGCGTCGTTCGTCGTCTCCTCGCTGTTCCTGGACAAGTCCGTCCTCGGCTGCCGCTACGGATCGTCCCGGCCCCAGCGGGACTTCGCGCTGTACGCGGAGCTCTATCTGGCGGGGCGGCTCCTCCTGGACGAGCTGGTGACGCGCACGTACGAGGTCGAGGACTTCGCCCGGGCCCGCGCGGACGCGGAGGCGGGGCGGGTGGCGCGGGGGGTGGTGGTGTTCTGACGCGGCCGCGGCCCGCGCCCCAGCCGACCCTCGCTCCCTCCAGAGAGGAACCTCATGGACGACCCCCGGATCCACCACACCACGCGGCGCCACGTCACCTGGATCACCCTGGACCGGCCCGAGGTGCGCAACGCGCTCGCTCCGGTCGACCGGGATCGGCTCATCGGCCTGCTGGGGGAGGCCTCCCGGGATCCGGGTACGCGGGCCGTCGTGATCACCGGTGGGGGTGGGGCCTTCTGTTCGGGGGCCGATCTGCGGGGCGTGGCCGCCGGGGGCGAACGGGTCGTGGGGGACATCGCGCGGACCCTGCGCGAGGGGGCCCAGCGGCTGATCACCGGGGTCCTCGACTGCGAGAAGCCCGTGATCGCCGCCGTGAACGGCACCGCCGCCGGGCTCGGCGCCCATCTGGCCCTGGCCTGCGACCTGGTGCTCGCCGCCGAATCGGCCGCGTTCGTCGAGGTGTTCGTCCGCAGGGGGCTCGTCCCGGACGGCGGCGGGGCCTATCTGCTGCCGCGGCTGGTCGGCCCGCAGCGCGCGAAGGAGCTGATGTTCTTCGGCGACGCGCTCGCCGCGGCGGACGCGGAGCGGCTCGGGCTCGTCAACCGGGTCGTGCCCGACGGCGACCTGGAGAAGACCGCCCGGGCCTGGGCGGAGCGGCTGGCCGCCGGGCCCACCCGGGCCCTCGCCCTCACCAAGCAGCTGGTCAACGCGTCCCTGGACTCTGACCGCGCGATGGCGCTCGCGGCGGAGGCTGCCGCGCAGGAGATCAACATGGGCTCCCGGGACGCGCGGGAGGGCGTGGCCAGCTTCGCGGAGCGGCGGGCGCCTTCCTTCGAGGGGCGTTAGGGCCTGTCCGATGGGTCGGCGTGGAGCAAGGAGCGGCGTCTGGTGCGTGCGATCGCAAGGCGCCGAGATGTCCTCGGGTGGGGTCTCCCCTGCTCGAACGCAGCTGAGAGCTTGGGGAAGGAGCTACTAGGGCATTTCGGCAACGCGGCGAGAATGGGGCCTCCCCTGCTCGAGCGAAGCCGAGAGCTTGGGGAAGTGCCAGGCGTCGCGACGCCGCGCCGACCCATCGGACAGGCCCTAGCCCGGTGCTCTGTCCGCGGGCCGCCGGTGGCTGGGCGCGCAGTTCCCCGCGCCCCTTCGGGGCGCTCCTGGCCAGGCCCGCCCCACCCCTTCACATCTGACGGGCCGTCAGCTTCAATGGGAAGCGTGATGGGACACGCGGGAATGGCGGCCACGGTCGTCCGCTACCTCAGGTCGGTCGGCGAGCCCACGGTCGCGGACGTGCCACGGCCCCGGCTGCGGGCCGTCCGGGAGGGCGAGCGCGCGCCGGTCGACGCGGGTGAGTTCCGCCGGGCCCTCGGGGCCTTCGCGACCGGTGTCACCGTGGTGACGGCCCCTGGTGACGCGCCTGAGGGCCCCGCGGGCTTCGCCTGTCAGTCCTTCTCCTCGCTCTCCCTGGACCCGCCCCTGGTCTGCTTCATGGTGGGCCGTACGTCCACGACGTGGCCGCGCATCGCCCGCGCGGGCGTCTTCTGCGTCAACGTCCTGGGCGCGGGCCAGGCGGACCTGTGCCGGGCGTTCGCGGTCAGCGGCGCCGACAAGTTCGCGGGGGTCTCCTACGACGCCGCGCCCGTGACGGGCGCCCCGCGCCTGGCGGGCGCCGTGGCGTGGATCGACTGCACCGTGCACGCGGTGCACACCGGCGGCGACCACCTCATCGTGGTCGGCCGGGTGGAGGCCCTGGACGCCACGGACAGCGACGCGACCCCGCTCCTCTTCCACCGGGGGCGGCTGTTCTGAAGGCATGTGCTCACGCCGTGAGCATCGTGCCGCGGCGGATCACCAGTGACATCAGCGCCGCCGCCGCGCACAGGCCCCCGGACGCGTACCAGACCACGTCGTAGGAGCCGAAGACGTCCCGGGCCACGCCGCCGAGGAAGGCGACGAGGGCCGCCCCGACCTGGTGCGAGGCGAGTACCCAGCCGAAGACGATCGCGCTGTCGGCGCCGTAGTGCTCGCGGCACAGGGCGAGCGTGGGCGGGACCGTGGCCACCCAGTCGAGTCCGTAGAAGACGATGAAGAACACCATCGGCACGTGCACGCTGGGCGCGAGCAGGATGGGCAGGAACACCAGGGAGACGCCGCGCAGCGCGTAGTAGACGGCGAGGAGGCGCCGGGCCTCGAAGCGGTCGGTGAGCCAGCCGGAGGCGATCGTGCCCACGACGTCGAAGACGCCGATCACGGCGAGCAGCGACGCGGCGGCGGTGACCGGCATGCCGTGGTCGTGCGCGGACGGCACGAAGTGCGTGCGGACGAGCCCGTTGGTGGACGCCCCGCAGATGGCGAAGGTGCCCGCGAGCAGCCAGAACGGGCCGGTGCGCGCCGCGTCGAGCAGCACCCGCACGGTCCGCACGGCGGCGCCGCGCGTGGGCTCCGGCTTGGGCGTGAACTCGCCGCCGTACGGGGCGAGTCCGACGTCCGCGGGGTGGTCGCGCAGGAGCAGCCACACGAACGGCACCACGACGAGCGCGGCCAGCGCGACCGTCACGGACGCGGGCCGCCACCCGTGCTCGTCCACGATCCACGCGCACAGCGGCAGGAACACCAGCTGGCCGGAGGCGCCCGCCGCCGTCAGGACGCCGGTGACCAGGCCGCGCCGCTCGACGAACCAGCGGTTGGTGACGGTCGCGGAGAAGGCGAGCGCCATGGACCCGGTGCCGAGGCCGACCAGGAGGCCCCAGTACAGCAGCAGTTGCCAGCTCGCGGTCATCCACACGCTGAGCAGCGCGCCCGCCGCGACCAGGCCGAGCGCGGTCACGACGACCTTACGGATGCCGAAGCGGTCCATGAGCGCGGCGGCGAACGGCGCGGTGAGCCCGTACAGCGCCATGTCGACGGAGACGGCGAGGCCGATCTCGCCCCGGGACCAGTCGAACTCCTCGTGCAGGGGGTCGATGAGCAGGCCGGGCAGGGAGTTGAAGGCGGCGCCGCCGATGATCGTCACGAAGGTGACGGCGGCGACGAACCAGGCGCGGTGGACGCGGGGCGCCCGCCGCCGCGGGCCCCGTGGGGACTCGGCGCCGCCCGCCCGTGCGGAGGTCTCGGTTGTCTGGGTCACGTCAGCCAGCATCCGGTGCGGGAGTGGCGCGATCGAGTGGCCGAGAGGTCAGCGTTCGCTAGGATCGGGCCATGGCCGAGCAGCGGGTGCGCGGGGGCGGGCGGGGGCGGCGGGCACCGGCCCCGCACCGCGTCGCCGTCCTCGTCATGGACGGTGTCATCCCCTTCGAGCTGGGCATTCCCCAGCGCGTCTTCGGCCGCGCGCGCGATGCCGAAGGGCGGCGCCTGTACGAGGTCGTGACCTGTTCCGTACGGCCGCCGGGGCCGGTCCGCACGGACGCGGACTTCGCGGTCCTCGTCGAGCACGGGCCCGAGGCGCTGGCCGCCGCCGACACCGTCGTGGTGCCCGCGTCGCACGAGCTGGGCCCGGTGTACGAGGAGGGCCGCCTGACCGACGACCTCGCCGCGGCCTTCGCGCGGGTGCGCCCCGGCACCCGCATGGTGTCGATCTGCACGGGCGGCTACGTCCTGGCGGCGGCGGGCCTCCTGGACGGCCGCCCGGCCACCACGCACTGGGCGCACGCGGAGCACTTCCAGCGGCTCTTCCCGCGCGTCGAGGTCGACGCGGACGTGCTGTTCATCGACGACGGGGACGTGCTCACCTCCGCCGGGGTCGCCGCGGGCCTCGACCTGTGTCTGCACGTGGTGCGCCGCGACCACGGCTCGGCCGTCGCCAACGAGGTGGCCCGCTCCACGGTCGTGCCGCCGCACCGCGACGGCGGGCAGGCGCAGTACGTCCAGCGCCCGGTGCCCGAGCCGCGCCTCGCGACGACGACCACCGCGCGGGCCTGGGCCCTCGGCCGCCTCCACGAGCCGCTCCAGCTGCGCGACCTCGCCGAACAGGAGGCCATGTCGGTGCGCACCTTCACCCGTCGCTTCCGCGAGGAGGTCGGGGTGAGCCCCGGCCAGTGGCTGACCCGGCAGCGGGTGGAGCGGGCCCGCCACCTCCTGGAGTCCACGGCCCTGTCCGTCGACCGGGTCGCCCGCGAGTGCGGCTTCGGCACGGCCCAGTCCATGCGCCAGCACCTCCAGTCGGTGCTTGGCGTGACGCCGACCGCGTACCGCCGTACGTTCCGCGGCGCGGACGGGCGCTGATCCGCGCGGCGGCGGTCAGCCGCAGCGCACGAGGGCGTCCAGGGCCACCGCACCCTGCCCGCGGCCGAGGACCATCAGGGGGTTGATGTCCAGCTCCGCGACCCGCCCCGCCAGTTCGAGGGCCATCCGCTGGACGCGCAGGACGACCTCGACCAGGGCGTCCAGGTCGGATGGCGGCGCCCCGCGCACCCCGTCAAGGAGGGCCCGGCCGCGCAGCTCGTCGAGCATCGCGCGGGCCTGGTCCTCGCCGAAGGGCGGCACGCGCACCGCGGTGTCGTGCAGGACCTCCACGAGCACTCCGCCGAGCCCCACGGTCACGGTGGGCCCGAACAGCGGGTCCTGGCTGACGCCGACGACCATTTCGACGCCGCGCTCCACCATCTGGCAGACCAGGACGCCGTCGAGGTCGATGTCCTCGTAGCGGGCGATGTCGGTGAGGTCGCGGTAGGCGTCGCGGACCTGGCTGGCGGAGGTGAGGCCGATGCGGACGAGGCCGAGTTCGGTCTTGTGGGCGATCCGCGCGCCGGAGGCCTTCATGACGACGGGGTAGCCGACCTGCCCGGCGGCGCGGACGGCCGCGGCCGCGCTGGTGACGAGCTGTTCGCGCGGTACGCGGATGCCGTACGCGCGCAGGAGCTGCTTCGCGGCGTGCTCGCTGAGCTGGCGGCCCGGGCGCATCAGGGCCTCGGCCTTGCGGTAGGAGGGCGACGCGGTGCGCGGGGCCTCGTCGAAGGGGGAGCGGTAGGCCGCGGTGAAGCGGTGGTGGTCCACATAGGCGCGCACGGCCGTGACGCAGTTGGCGAAGGTGCGGAAGGTGGCCACGCGCGAGGAGCCGAGCAGGGTCGTGCGGTAGGCCTCCTCGGTGCCCACGGGGGAGCCCCAGACCACGCAGATCAGCTTGTCCGTCGCCTCGGCCGCCGCGACCAGGTCCGCGGCCAGCCTGTCGCTCATCGGCGGGAAGGGGCCCGTGATCGGGCAGATCAGGACGCCGATCGAGGGATCGGCCAGGATCGCGTCGATGATCTTCCGGCCGCGCCAGTCGCCGACGGGGTGGCCGCCGCTGTCGATGGGGTTGGAGACGTTCAGGTCGTGCGGGATCCACTGGTGGAGCTCGGTCTGCCGGGCCTCGGGGAGCGTCGGCAGGCGCAGGCCCGCCGCCGTCGCCAGGTCGGCGAAGTGCGCGCCGGTGCCGCCGGAGATCGAGTAGACGGCCACGCCGTCGGCCCTGGGCGGCCGGGCCCGTGCCAACAGGGCGGCGGTGTCCTGGAGTTCGTCGAGCCCGTCGACGCGGATCACGCCGAACTGCCGCATCGCCGCGTCCACGACGGTGTCGGCGCCGGTCAGCTTGCCGGTGTGCGACGCGGCCGTGCGGGCGCCGGTCTCGGTGCGGCCGACCTTGACGGCGACGACCGGGACGCCGCGCCGGGCGGCCCGGTCGGCGGCGAGCAGGAAGGCGCGGCCGTCCTTGAGGCCCTCCACGTACGCGGCGATGGCGCCGACCTCCGGCTGCTCGGCGAAGTACGAGAGGAAGTCGGCGGTCTCCAGGTCGGCCTCGTTGCCGGTGGGCGCCCAGTGGGAGAGGCGGATGCCCAGCTCCTGGAGGGTGAAGACGGGGCGGCCCTGGTGGCCGGACTGGGTGATGAGGGCGATGGCGGGGCCTTCGAGGTCCTCGCGGAACTCCTCGAAGGCGTTGAGGTTGGTGTTCGGGCCGAGCAGGCGCAGGCCCGAGCGGCCGACGGCGGCGGCGAGCCGGTCCTGCGCGGCGGCGCCCGCCGCGCCGGTCTCGGCGAAGCCGGAGGCGAAGACCACCGCGAACCGGGCCTTGGCCTCGGCGAGTTCCTCCACGACGGGCAGTGGATCGCGCACCAGGACGACGGCCACGTCGACGGGGCCGGGCAGCTCGGCGACCGAGCGGACGCAGGGGATGCCGAAGACGGCGGGCCTGCTGGGGTGCACGGGGTGGAGCCGGGAGCCGACGCGCTCGGCCCAGGCGACGAGCTGGCGGGTGATGCCGGTGTGCGGCCGCCCCTCGGCGTCCGACGCGCCGACGACGGCGACGGACTCCGGGCGGAAGAACCGGTCGAGGTCGGGGACGTCGGCGTACAGCGGGCGCCCGCTGACGTCCAGGTCACCGGGGGTGGCGGCACGGCCGTGGACGGTGGCGGCGGGGAGGCCGCCACAGGCGACGGCGCGTGCGCGGCGGGGGTCGGAGGTGAAGGTGCCGTACGTCGATCCAAGCATCGGTACGCCCGCTCCTGTGTGACGGCGACGACTGGGCCGACCGGGCCCCGGGTGCGGGGGCCGCGGGCGGCTGCGACAGTGCCGGGACTCGAAACTGACGCTTAGTCAGGTTACTGAACTGACGGCCCGTCAGGAATGGGGCTGCGGGCAAAGTCCGGCGGGGCGCGTGGGGCCGCTGCGGTGGTTGGGCGCCCGTGCCCTTCCACGGAACCGCACGAACGGCCGCCTGCCAAGAGTGCCTTGGCGCTCCGCTGGGGTTGCCGCGGTGGGTCGTTCGTTGTCTGCGGGGGCTTCGTGGCTGGTCGCGCAGTTCCCCGCGCCCCTTCGGGGCCCCTACGCCTGCGCCACCGCGCGGGCGATTTTGCTTGCGTCCCTCGCCAGTTCTCGGAGTGTGCCGCTGATGGGGGTGGTGAAGCCGGTGAAGTACAGGTGCGGGGCCTCGGGGGCGGTGCGGGGGCCGTGTGCGCGGGGGCGGCCCCGGGCGTCGAGGACGCCGAGGTGGCCGAGGAGGGGCTCCAGGGCGCGGCGGTAGCCGGTGGCGGCGATGACGGCGTCGGGGCCGAGGCGGCTGCCGTCGGCGAGGAGCACCTTGCCGCCCTCGAAGGACTCGACGGCGGCGACCGGTTCGACCCGGCCCGAGCGCACCGCGTCGATCAGGCCGACGTCCTGCACCGGGATGGCGCCCTCGCGGACGCGCGAGTACAGGCCGGTGCCGGGGCGCGGCAGGCCGTGCGCGGACAGGTCGGGCACGCTGACGCGGGCGATCGCGCGGCCGAGCCGGTCGACCACCGGCACGGGCAGCCTGCGGCACAGGATGCCGGAGCGCTGGGCGGGCCAGCCCGCGGTGGAGCGGCGCATGATGTGCGGCGGGGTGCGCACGGCGATCCGGACCCGGGCGGCGCCGCCCGCCGCGAGGTCGACGGCGATCTCGGCGCCGGTGTTGCCGATGCCGACGACGAGGACGTCCTGGCCCGCGTAGGGGCTGGGCTCGCGGTAGGCGCTGGCGTGCCGGAGGTCGCCGGGGAAGGTGTCGGCGCCCGGCCAGTCGGGCACGTGCGGGGTGTGGTTGTGGCCGGTGGCGACGATCACCGCGCGGCCGGTCAGCTCGCGCCCGCCGGTGCCCCGCAGGAGCCAGCCCCCGTCGTCGGCGGCGCGCTCCAGGCGGGTCACCTCGACGCCGGTGACGACGTCCAGTTCGTGGTACTCCGCGTACTTCTCCAGATAGCGCACCACGTTGTCCCGGGAGACCCAGCGGCCGAACGAGCGCGGCATCGCGAGGCCCGGAAGCCCGGACAGGCGGCGCGTGGTGTGCAGGTGGAGGCGGTCGTAGTGACCGCGCCAGGACGCGCCGACGCGGTCGGACTTCTCCAGGACGACGGCGCGTACGCCGCGTGCGCGCAGCGCGGCCGCGACGGCGAGGCCGCCGGGGCCGCCGCCGATGACGTACACGGGGCGGACCGGTCCTGGTCTGTCCGGGAGGGGCCGGTCGGTGCTGGGGGGAGGTGGGTTCGAGTCGGCCATGACGGGAGAGTAACCACGCCGTCACTTGATGGGTGACGGACAAGTCCGAAACCGGTTGCGAATTGATCACGTACGACGGCCCCTTGCGCGCGCCCTGACCGATGCGCTGAACTGACGTCCCGTCAGGTTGACTTCCCCGCACCCGCTGATCAGGAGAGATCCCCGCATGGACACCACCTGCCCCCAGGGCGCCGCACGGCCCGCCACGCCCCGCACCGGCCGCGTCCCCCGACGGTCGGGGAGCCGGTGGCGCGGGGCCGAGAAGGGCCGGTTCGAGCGGGGCGCGGGGGCCGTCCGGTGACGGCCGAGGGACGACCCCGCTTCGACCTCCCCCAAGTTGACGCCTTCACCCGGACCTACTGGGACGCCGCCGCCGAGGGCCGTCTGCTGCTCCGCCGCTGCCACGCGCCCGGCTGCGGGCTCGCCCACCACTACCCGCGCGAGTTCTGCCCCCACTGCTGGAGCGAGGACGTCACCTGGGAGAGCGCCCGCGGCGACGCCACGCTCTACACCTGGTCCGTCGTCCACCGCAACGACCTGCCGCCCTTCGACTCGCGCGTCCCGTACGTCGCCGCGGTCGTCGACCTCGTGGAGGGGCCGCGCATGATGACGGAGCTGGTGGGCTGCGCGGAGGGCGAGCTGCGCGTCGGGATGCCGCTGCGGGTCGCGTTCCGCGAGCTGGGGGAGGGCCTGGCGGCACCGGTGTTCGGGCCCGCCGGGTTCACGCGGGCGCGGTGAGCTGTTTCACGTAGCGGTGGCAGGGGACGCGGATGGGGCCCGTGGTGCCCGCGGCGAGGTATTCGAAGAGGCCCTCGTCGCGCCAGCCCTGGCGTTCGTAGAAGCGGCGGGCGCGGGCGTTGCCGTCGACGACCGCGAGCCAGGCGCGGCGGTGGCCCTTGGCGGCGACCACGCGCTCGGCCTCGGCGAGCAGCGCGACGGCCACGCCCGTGCCCCGGTGCGCGGCGGACACGTAGACCTGCTCGACCTCGTCGTCGACCACCATCACGAAACCGGCGAGCACCCCGGCGACCAGCGCGACCACCGTGTCGTCGACGCGGCTCGGGGCGCGCAGCACGAACGACTGGGGGGTGCGGACCGTGAGGAGCGCCTCGGGGACGTGCCCCAGGTGGCCGTCGCTCCAGCCCGCGTGCCAGATCCGGGCGACCGCCGCGGCGTCCTCCGCGCGGGCGGGGCGCAGGACGAGCCGGGCGTCCTCTCCGGTCAGGCCTTCCTCTTCGGTCACGGCCACAGCAACTCCCTCAGCCAGGCCCCCTGTTGGTCCGCCGCCCGGTACCGCAGGCGCACGTGCCGCCGTCGGGCGTCCCCTTGGAAGAACTCCACCTCATCGGGGGCCAGTACGTACAGCGTCCAGCTCGGCGCGTCGGCGTCCGGTCGCTCGGCCGCACGCTCCCAGGCGGCCTCCGACGCCTCCGTCAACACGGCGCGCGAGGCGAGGACTTCGCTCTGGTGTCCGACGAGCGCCGCAGCGAGCGCCCCCGTGCTCCGCGCGTGCAGGTCCGCGAGGGCCTCGGCGTGCGGGGCGACGGCGACCGGGCCGCGCAGCCGGATCTGGCGGGCCTGGGCGGGCCAGTAGAAGTGCAGGGCCGCGTGCGGGCGCTCGGCGAGCTGGCGGCCCTTGCGGCTGATGTCGTGCGAGGCGAAGTGCCAGCCCGCCGTGTCGGCGTCGTGCAGCATGACCGTGCGCGCGTCCGCTCGGCCCGCCGCGTCCGTTGTCGCCAGGGTCATGGTGTGTGGCTCGGTCTGGCCTGCGGTGATCGCCTCGGCGAACCAGTGGTGGAAGAGCCCGAGTGGCGCGTCGGGCGTGGCCGCCGGGTCGAAGGCGGGGAGGTCGGTGTCCCACACCTTCTGGGATCTGAGCAGGTCGCGAAAGCGGTCCGTCGTTGTCATGGCTCGATTGTGCGCCGTCGTTCGCCTGCGGGTTCGTAGGGGCTGGTCGCGCAGTTCCCCGCGCCCCTTTGGGGCGCTGCCCGCTCGGCCGCGGCCGCCCCTTCGGGGCGTTCAGCCGCGGGCGAGCACCACCGTGGCTGAGGAGCAGAACCAGCCGCCCGTGCCGGAGGCCACCGCTAGTTCGGGGAGGTGGCCGTCCGGGCGGTGGACCTGGCGGGACTCGCCCGCGTCGCCGCGCAGCTGCCGTACCGCCTCCACGAGCAGGAACAGGCCCCGCATGCCGGGGTGCTGGGCGGAGAGGCCGCCGCCGTCGGTGTTGGTCGGCAGCTCGCCGTCCCGCAGCAGTCGGCCCTTCTCCACGAAGGCGCCGCCCTCGCCCTTGGCGCAGAACCCCAGGTCCTCCAGGGTCACCAGGGTCATGTAGGTGAAGGCGTCGTAGATCTGCGCCACGTCGATGTCCGCGGGCCGCACCCCGGCCCGCTCGAACGCGAGGCGCCCGCTCACGGCCGCGGGGGAGACGGTGAAGTCCCGCCACTCGGACATGGTGGTGTGCGACACGTGCTCGCCGGTGCCGAGGACCCAGACGGGCCGGGGCGCGCAGTCGCGCACGAGGTCCTCGGCCGCGAGCAGGACCGCGCAGCCGCCGTCGGAGCGCAGACAGCAGTGCAGCTTGGTGAACGGGTCGGCGATCACGGGCCCGCCGAGCACGTCGTCGACCGTGATCGGCTCCCGGAACATCGCCTCCGGGTTCGTCGCCGCGTTGGCCCGCGCCTGCACCGCCACGGACGCCAGCTGTTCGAGCGTGGTGCCGTACTCGTGCAGGTGGCGCCGGGCCGCCATCGCGTACTTGGCGATCAGCGAGTGCCCGTACGGGACCTCGAACTGGAGCGGGCCGCGCGCGCCGAAGGACAGGTTGCCGGTGCGGCGGCCCGCTCGGACGTCCGCGCGTGCCGTGGAGCCGTACACGAGCAGGACCGCGTTCGCGTGCCCCGCGGCGATCGCGTCCGCCGCGTGCGCGGCCATGACCTCCCAGGTGGCGCCGCCCACGGCGGTGGAGTCCACCCAGCGCGGGCGCAGACCCAGGTACTCCGCGACCTCGACGGGCGCGAGCGTGCCGAGGCCCGCGGAGGCGAGCCCGTCCACGGCGTCCCGGCCGAGCCCGGCGTCGGCGAGCGCCCGGCGCGCGGCCTGGGCGTGCAGGGCGTAGGGCGTGACGTCGTCCAGGCGGCCGCAGTCGGCGAGGGCGACCCCTACGACGGCGACCTTCCTGGTTCCTGTGCGCGAGGGGCTCGACATGAATCTGACGGTATATCAGGTGAGGGGTGGGCGGGAGGGGTCTCCTTGGGGCTTGCGGCTTCGCGGGCCTGGGCATCTGCCCCGCGCGGTCCTAGCATGTCGGCCCGTCGCCGTACATGACGGTTCGTCAGATACGGGTGTGCCGCCCGGGGAGGAGCCCGCCGATGGACGCCACCTGCACCGTGGAGCAGGACGAGATCCGCCGCGCCGTGCGCGAGGTGCTCACCAAGCGCCGGGCCGCCGAGGGCCTCCGCGCCGCCGTGCGCACCCCCGCCGGGTACGACGCCGCGCTCTGGGAGGCCCTCGCCGGGCGGCTCGGGCTTCCCGGGCTCGCGCTGCCCGAGGAGTACGGCGGCGTGGGGTGCGGGCCCGTCGAACTCGCCCTCGCCGGGGAGGAGCTGGGCCGGGCCCTGGTGCCCTCCCCGCTGTTCGCCACGGCCGCGCTCGCCGTGCCGCTGCTGCTGCGCCTCGGCACCGCGCGGCAGCGCACGGCGCTCCTGCCGCGCATCGCCTCGGGCGGGCTGACGGCCACCCTCGCGGTGCCCGGGGCGGTGCTCGGCGCCGCGCTCGGCCTCACCGGGGGCAACGGCGGCGACTGGGCGGGCGGCGGCCGCGCGGGCGGCGTCCAGGCCACCGCCGCCACCGGTACCTGGCGCCTCTACGGCCAGGCCGACCAGGTCCTGGACGGGCACAGCGCCGGGCTGCTGCTCGTCGCCGCGCACACGGGCGGCTTCGCGCGCTCGCGGACCCTGCTGTTCCTCGTACGGGGCGACGCCCCCGGGCTCGTCCGCACCCGGCGGACCACCCTGGACGAGACGCGCGCCCAGGCCCGCGTGGAACTGCGCGACGTACAGGCGGAGTTGCTCGGCGACGGCGACGGCGAGGGCGCCGAGGTGCTCCCGGCCCTCGCGGACGTGGGGGAGCGGGCCGCCGCCGTGCTCGCCGCCGAGGCCGTCGGCGCCGCGGACGAGGCCCTCGCGCGCACCCTCGGCCACGTCCGGGAGCGCGAGCAGTTCGGCCGCCCGATCGGGTCGTTCCAGGCGGTGAAGCACCGCCTCGCGGACGTGTACGTACGGGTGTGCGCGGCGCGGTCGGCGGCGTACTACGCGGCCTGGGCGGCGGGCGCGGCGGATGGGGAGCACGTCGGCGCCCTCGCCGTGGCCGAGCCCGGCGCGGGCCTCGCGCTCGCGTGCGCCCTGGACGCGCTGCGGACGGCGGCGGCCGAGGCCGTCCAGCTGCACGGCGGCACCGGCTTCACCTGGGAACACGACGCGCACCTGTTCTTCAAGCGGGCGTCGGGTGACGAGCTGCTCTTCGGCCCCGCGCACCGGCTGCGGGCGCACGCGGCCGAGCGCGCCGGACTGTTCGCGCTCCACCCCGACGCCGGGCGGGCGCCCGTTCGGGTGGAGCGGGCCGCCGCGGCCGAGGAGGCGGCCCTCTGATGGCCGGGCCCGGCGTCCGTTTCGTACGGAAGGTGTCGGCGACCCGTGCCTTCGCCCGGGTCGCCCCGCACGTGGTGCCCGCCGTCGACCGGGCGGTGCACCGGCTCACGCGGGGAAAGGTGCTGCTCAGCGCGCGCATGCTGCCCGGGCTCGTGCTCACGGCGCGGGGCGCGAGGAGCGGGCTCGCGCGGCGGACACCGCTGGCCTGCCTGCCGCGGCGGGACGGGAGTTGGCTCCTGGTCGGCTCCAACTTCGGCCGGGCCGCGCATCCCGCGTGGACCGCCAACCTGCTGGCCCACCCGGACGCCGAGATCAGCTGGCGCGGGCGGGACGTACCGGTGCGGGCCCGGCTGCTCACGGGCGAGGAGCGGGCCCGGGCGTGGTCCGCGGCCCTGGAGTTCTGGCCGCCGTACGCGGCGTACCAGGAACGGGTGGACCGGGAGATACGGGTCTTCCGCCTGGACCGGCGGGAAGGGAAGGAAAGGTGAGGAAAGGGGCGTAGCCCCGTCCGGCGCGGCCCGGGGGCCGCGCCGGGGTGACAGGACTGTTCGGGGCTGCCGCCGCTACTTCGTGGGCTTCTTGCCGGTGACGCCCATGTGGACCAACGCGGCGAGGTTCGGCTTCAGTTCGGCCTGCTTGACGCCCCAGGTCTGGAAGCCGCGCTGGTGGGAGGCGACCGCGGCGAGCATCGCGACCAGCGAACCGGCAAGGGCCGCCGGGCTCACGTCCTTGTCGACCTTGCCCTTGGACTGGAGCTCCTTGACGGTGTCCGCAAGGGAGTTGTTCACCGAGTTCAGGATCTTCATCCGGATCTTGTAGAAGCGCTTGTCGCCCTCGGCGGCGCCCAGGTCGACGACCCGGAGGATCGCGTCGTTCTTCCGCCAGAAGTCGAGGAAGCCGTCGACGAGGTCCTGCGACGTCTGCCAGCCCGCCTTGCCGACCCAGGAGCGGCCCTCCAGGAGGTGGGTCAACTCCGCGCCCTCGGTGGCCATTTGCTCGGCGATCTCCAGGACGGCGCCTTCGACGTCCGGGAAGTACTGGTAGAACGTCGCCGGTGAAGTGCCCGCCTTCCGGGCGACGTCGATGACCTTCACGTCGCGGTAGGGCGAGGAGCTGAGCATCTCGCTCAGGCAGTCGAGCAGTTTCTGACGTGTCGCCTGACCACGTCGACCGGCCACTCGGCCGTCGACGGTTCGTACCTGTCCTGTCATGCCGTCAGCTTACCGAGGGGTGATCGGAGCGCGATTCGAC
The DNA here is from genome assembly GCF_044544845.1 of Streptomyces sp. NPDC053474. Lineage (NCBI taxonomy): Bacteria > Bacillati > Actinomycetota > Actinomycetes > Kitasatosporales > Streptomycetaceae > Streptomyces > Streptomyces sp. NPDC053474. The sequence continues at coordinate 279,256 of NZ_JBITXV010000005.1, read as the reverse complement.
CGAGTGCAAATGGGGTTGGAGCGGTGGCGCGGGGGCGCTGGAGGGGGACCGGAGTGCGCCGGAGGGCGCCCGGGGGCGGTGGTACGCGCCGTCCGAAAAGAATTGGCCATGTGTTCGATTTCATGGGCTGCGCGGTGCCGGGCCGGGGGTTAGCTTGACTGTGACGGAGGCCATAGGAAGGCCTTCCCGGTGCGCCGACGGGCGAGGGCCACCGGCGGGCGAGAGCTGAGGAAACGGTTCCATGGAATTCGCGGAAGGCGTCCCCTGCTGGGTGGACGCGATGCTGCCCGACGTGGAGGGCGGCAAGCGCTTCTACGGTGAGCTCTTCGGGTGGACCTTCGACTCCGGCGCGGGCCCCGAGCACGGGCGCTACGCCCAGGCGCTGCTCGACGGCGAACCCGTCGCCGCGCTCGCCCCCAAGCCGGACGGCCGCATGCCGACCACCTGGACGGTCTATCTGGCGACGCCCGACGCCGCCACGGCCGCCGCCCGGGTCACGGCCGCGGGCGGGCAGGTGATCACGGAGCCGGTCCCGGTGGGCGCCTACGGCACGATGGGGCTGGTGACCGACCCCGAGGGCGCGGTCTTCGGCCTCTGGCAGGCCGGGGAGCACCGGGGCTTCGGCGCGCTGCGGAAGCCGGGCGCCTACTGCTGGACCGAGGTGCACGTACGCGACAAGAGCGTCGTGGACCCCTTCTACGAGGCCGTCTTCGGCTACGGCGGCCACGACGTCGTGATCGGCGGCGAGGAGTTCCGCACCTGGTCGCCCGAGGGCGCCGAGGCCGGGCCCGACACCGCGGTGGGGGGCCGGGCCGTGATGTCCGGGGCGGTGCCCGCCGAGATGCCCGCGCACTTCCTCAGCTACTTCGCCGTGGCCGACTGCGACGCGACGGCCGCCGCGGCGCGCCGCCTCGGCGGCCGGGTGCGGACCGAGCCGTACGACATCCCGTACGGAAGGGTGGCCGTCCTCGTCGACAACCAAGGGGCGGCATTCGGCATCCTCCAGGACTGAAGTCCCCCATCAGGTCCCGTTACGCGGCTTTTGTACGGAAACATCCCGATGTTGCCCCGGGTTCGCAACCATCGCCCGGGACAGGAAGAATCAGGGTGCGTGCCGCCCGAGCGGCTCGGTGGTGAGACGCTGCACGAGGCCGCCCTACGACGGCGGCCGGGTACGGGGAGGTGGCAGGCAAGTGGTGGACCAGCTGACGCAGCACGATCCGCGGCGGATCGGCCCGTTCGAGGTCCTGGGGCGGCTCGGCGCCGGCGGCATGGGGCTCGTGTATCTCGCGCGCTCCGCGTCCGGGCGCCGCGTGGCGATCAAGACGGTGCGGACGGAGCTCGCCGAGGACCAGCTGTTCCGGGTCCGCTTCACGCGCGAGGTGGAGGCCGCGCGCGCCGTCTCCGGCTTCTACACGGCCGCGGTCGTGGACGCCGACCCGCGCGCCGCCGTGCCCTGGCTCGCCACGGCGTACGTGCCCGCGCCCTCGCTCGAGGAGATAGTGAACGAGCACGGGCCGCTGCCCACCCAGGCCGTGCGCTGGCTCGCCGCCGGGGTCGCCGAGGCCCTGGAGTCCATCCACGGCGCGGGCCTCGTGCACCGCGACCTGAAGCCGTCCAACGTCCTCGTCGTCGAGGACGGCCCGCGCGTCATCGACTTCGGCATCGCCTCCGGCGTCTCCAACACCCGCCTGACCATGACGAACGTCGCGGTCGGCACCCCCGCCTACATGTCGCCCGAGCAGGCGAAGGACTCCCGCAGCGTCACCGGCGCCAGCGACGTCTTCTCGCTCGGCTCCACCCTCGTCTTCGCCGCCACCGGGCACGCGCCGTTCCACGGCGCCAACCCCGTCGAGACCGTCTTCATGCTCCTTCGCGAGGGCCCCGACCTGGAGGGCCTGCCCGACGAGCTGCGGCCCCTCATCGAGTCCTGCATGCAGATGGACGCCGCCCTGCGGCCCACCCCGAACGACCTCCAGGCCCAGCTCGCCCCGCACCTGTTCGCCTCCGAGAGCTCCGGCGACGACAGCGGCACCGCGTCCGCCTGGCTGCCCGAGCGGGCCGTGGCCCTCATCGAGGCCCGGCGCGGCGGCCGCCCGCCCGCGCGCGCCGCCGCCACCACCGGCTCCGCCGGGCGCAACAGCCGCGCCGGGGCCGCCTCCGCGCCCGTGTCCCTGCCGCCCCCGCCGCGGCAGGCGCCCGCCATGCCCGCGCACGCGCCCTCCCAGGCGGCGCCCTCGCACGCCCCCTTCCACGGGGGCGCGCCGGACTTCCACGGGGGCGCGCCCGGGGGTGCGCCCGGCCTCCACGGGGGTGTGCCCGACGGCGGGCCCGTGCGGCTCGCGGGCGCCCAGGTGCCGATCGGGCCCGGGCCCCGGGTCGCCGAGGCCCGCGCCGCCGTCGTGCCGCCGCCCTCCGGGCTCGCCGGGTCCTGGTCGCGCTCCGGTACGCCCGCACCGGCGCAGCCGCGCGCCAACGGGACCGGGGCCGCCGCCGCGCCGACCTCCGCGCCCGCCGGGGCCGGGGCCGCCGCGGGCGGGTCCTGGCGGCCCTGGCGGTTCCGCATGTCCAACGACGTGTGGGGCACCCCCGCCGTCGCCGGGAACCTCGTGTACGTCACCTCCTTCGAGGTCCACGCCCTCGACGTGGGCACCGGGCGGCGCAGCTTCAAGACCCGCGACGTCGCCTGGTCCATGGCCGTGGCCGACGGCCGCGTCCACGCCTCCGACGGCCCCACCCTCTACGCCCTCGACGGCTCCGACGGCTCCGACCTGTGGCGCCTGTCGACCGACGCCTGGGTGTACGCCCTCCAGGCCGACCGGGGCACCGTCGTCACCGCCACGCGCGGCGGCGGCGTCCAGGGCTGGGAGGCCGCCAACGGCGAGAAGCTCTGGGAGATCACCGGCGCCCAGACCGAGTTCGAGACGCCCGAGGCCGCGCCCGTCATCCGCGACGGCACGGTGTACGTCTGGAAGGACGCCCGGCTCCGCGCCGTCGACGCCCGCAGCGGCATCGAGCGCTGGTCCTACCCCATCGGCGACGCCGCGTCCTGCGGCGGCGTGCCCGTCCGCGTGACCCAGGCCGCCGACGGCTTCGTGTACGTGGCCGCGGGCACCCGCGTCCTCGCCCTGGACGTGGCGACCGGCCACGTCCGCTGGCACTTCGAGGCCCCGGCCGTCTTCCTCTCCCCGCCCGCCTTCGCGCCCGGGCCCGCCGTCACCGGCGGCGGCGTCTACCTCGCCGACTACCTGGGCACGGTGTACGCCCTCGACGCCACGGACGGCCGCGACCGCTGGCGCATCGCGACCGAGTCCCGCTCCTCCGTCGAGCCCGTCCTGGTCGCGGACGGCCACGTGCACGTCGGCAGCGGCAAGGGCCTCTACACCCTCGACGCCGTCACCGGCACGCCCAAGTGGCGCTTCCAGGCGGGCGGCGAGGTCGTCGGCTCACCCGTGGTCGCCGACCGCCGCATCCACTTCGGCGCCACGGACCACTTGCTGTACACCCTCAAGGCCGACGACGGCCGCCTCCGCTGGAAGCTCGCCACCGGCGGCGAGATCACGGGGGCGCCCGTGGTGCGGGACGGGGTGGTGTACGCGTGCAGCAAGGACCGCTGCGTGTACGCGCTCGACGCGGAACGAGGCACAGCCACAGCCCGCTGACCCCCGGGCCCCACCCCACGCGCCGCGCTGCGCGCGCCCAGGGCGGTCCCACCCACCCGCCCCCACCCGGCGCTGCCTCAGGCCGGTCCCGAGTGACTGGCGTCGCGGCGGCCCAGCGCGGCCGCGTCGGGTACGACGAGCAGCTTGCCGGTGGTACGCCGAGCCTCCAGATCGCTGTGGGCCTGGGCGGCCTCGGACAGTGCGTAGCGGCCCGTTACGGTGACCTCAAGTGCCTTGGAGCGCACCCACTCGAACACGTCGGCGGCCCGTCGGAGCAGTTCGGCCCGGTCGGCGATGAAGTCCCCGAGGCTGGGCCGGATCAGGGTCAGCGAACCGCCCTGGGCGAGCCGTATCGGATCGAACGGAGGCACGGCGCCACTCGCCGCGCCGAAGAGCACGAGATGGCCGCGGGGGCGCAGGCTGGCGAGGCTCGCGTCGAAGGTGTGCGCGCCGACGCCGTCGAAGACAACCGGCAGTCCCTGGCCGCCGTTGAGCCGCCTCACCTCGGCTGCGAGATCGTCGACCGCGGAGGAAAGGATCACCTCAGCGGCCCCGGCGCGCTTCGCCAGCTCGGCCTTCGCCGTGGTCGACGTCGTGCCGATCACCCTGCCGCCGAGATGGGTGATGAGCTGGGTCAGAAGCAGCCCCATGCCACCAGCGGCCGCGTGCACGAGCACGGTGTCGCCCCCCTGAACCGGGTAGGCGTCCTTGACGAGATAGTGCGCGGTCATGCCTTGGAGGAGCACGGCGGCGGCTGTCTCGAAGCCGATGTCGTCGGGCAGCGGCACCAGCCGGGAGGAGTCCACGACCGCCCGCTCGGCATACGTGCCGGGAATCTCCACCCAACCGACCCGGTCCCCGACCGCGACGTCAGCGACGCCGGGGCCGACTTCGACGACCGTGCCAGCGCCCTCAGAGCCCGGGGTGAAGGGCAGCGGGAGGCTGTACCGGCCTTCGCGGTAGTAGACGTCGAGGAAGTTGACCCCGGATGCGGCGACCTCCACGACCGCCTCGCCCGGACCCGGCCGCGGCAGGTCCACCTCGGCCTCCCGCAGCACCTCGGGACCGCCCACTTCGTACACCTGTATCGCTCGCATGACCCTCCAATAACGGCTCATCCCCCACCACCCCGTTGATGGCGATGAACGGCTCGTTCCCCACCAACCCTGTTGACGGCGATCCGATTCCCGCCAGAGGGGAGCTACCGGCCGGGGAAAAGCTATCGACGGAGGGTCTGGGTGGCGGCGTACCGGGCGGTGGGGCCCAGTTCCTCCTCGATGCGGATGAGTTGGTTGTACTTGGCGGTGCGGTCGGAGCGGGAGAGGGAGCCCGTCTTGATCTGGCCGCACCCCGTCGCCACCGCCAGGTCCGCGATCGTCGTGTCCTCCGTCTCTCCCGAGCGGTGGGACATGACGACGGTGTAGCCCGCCCGGTGGGCGGCGGAGACGGTGGCCAGGGACTCGGTGAGGGTGCCGATCTGGTTGACCTTCACGAGGACGGAGTTGGCGACGCCGGTGGCGATGCCCTCGCGCAGGAGGGTCTCGTTGGTGCAGAAGACGTCGTCGCCGGTGAGCTGGCAGCGCGCCCCGACGCGCGCGGTCAGGTCCCGCCACCCCTCCAGGTCGTCCTCGGCCATCGGGTCCTCGATCGACACGACGGGGTAGGAGCCGATCAACTTGACCAGGTAGTCCGCGTGTTCGGCGGGGGTGCGCCGCACGCCCTCCCCGGCGTAGTCGTAGACGCCGTCGCGGAAGAACTCGGAGGAGGCCGGGTCCATGACGAGGCCGATGTCCGTGCCCGGCCGGTACCCGGTGCGCTCGACGGCGGCGACGACGAAGTCGAGGGCCTCCTCGGCGGTGCGCAGGGCCGGGGCGAAGCCGCCCTCGTCGCCCACGCCCGTGGAGTGCCCGGCGGCGAGGAGGTCGCGGCGCAGGGTGTGGAAGATCTCGGACCCCATGCGGACGGCCTCGGCGAAGCTCTCCGCGCCGATCGGGGCGATCATGAACTCCTGGAAGTCCAGGGGATTGTCGGCGTGCGCGCCGCCGTTGACGATGTTCATCATCGGTACGGGCAGGAGCCGCGCGTCACAGCCGCCGAGGTAGCGGTAGAGCGGCAGGCGGTGGGCGGCGGCCGCGGCCTTGGCGGTGGCCAGGGAGACCCCGAGGACCGCGTTGGCGCCTAGCCGGGACTTGGCGGGGGTGCCGTCCGTGGCGACGAGGGCGGCGTCGAGACCGGCCTGGTCCTCGGCCTCGCGGCCGAGGACGACGGCGGCGAGCTCCGTGTTGACGTGGCGTACCGCCTGGTCGACGCCCTTGCCGTGCCAGCGGTCCGGGTCGCCGTCGCGCAGCTCGACGGCCTCGCGGGCGCCGGTGGAGGCGCCGGAGGGGACCGCGGCCCGGCCGAGGGATCCGTCCGCGAGCTCCACGTCCACTTCGACGGTGGGGTTGCCCCTGCTGTCCAGGACGCGGCGGCCGGTGACGGAGGTGATGGCGGTCATGGGAGTCCTCCCGGTGTCGCATGCGTGGCCGGGGTTCGGCTGCGGCGACGGTGGCGCGGACCCGGCGCACCGCACTCTACAGCAGTGCTGTGCAGTTTTGCTGTTCAGTTCCTCTGTACAGCGAAGCTGTTCAGCTGAGCTGTCCAGCTCCGCTGCGTTAAAGTTCGGTATGCCCCTTCCGGAATCCGCCGCCGTCGCCGCAGAACTGCGTACCGCGATGGGAAAGCTCACGCGGCGCGTGAAGCTCGAGGACCAGATGCCGCACGGCCAGGTGGCCGTCCTCGGCGCCCTCGACCGCAGCGGTGCGATGACGACCAGCGAGCTGGCGGCCGATCAGCGGGTACGCCCGCAGTCCATGGCCCGGGCCGTGGGGCTGCTCATGGAACAAGGGCTGATCACGCGCCGGGCGCATCCGACCGACGGGCGCAAGAGCCTGGTCGAGCTGTCCGCCGCGGGGCGGGCGCTCCTTGAGGAGGAGCGGGGGCGCAGGGCGGACTGGCTCGCCCGGGCGATCGAGGCCGAGCTGACGCCGGAGGAGCGGGAGCTGCTGGCCCGGGGGATCGGCCTGGTCGAGCGGCTCGCGGCCCACTAGGACCTGCCCGACAGGCCTACCGCAGGCGGTAGGCCACGCCTCCGCCCCGGGCCCTCGCGGCGAAGAGCGCCGCCTGCCGCCCAGGCGCCGCGTTGCCCAGGGCGATGAGGTGCGGCGCCTGCGCGAGGGCCTGGGCGCGGGCCGCCTCCTTCGTGGCCCACAGGGCCCGGACCGTGCCCTGGACGGCCTCGGTGGGGTAGGAGGCGAGGGTCGCCGCCGCCCGCAGCGCCGCGGGCAGCAGCCCGTCGCCGGGGCACAGCTCGGAGACGAGCCCCACCTCGTACGCCCGCCGCGCGGACATCCGCTCGGCCGTCCCCATCAGGGCCGTCCGCGCCACCTCCCCGAACGGCATCCGCTGGGCCATGTGCACGGTCTCGTACGCGCTGACCATCCCGTACGTCGTATGCGGGTCGAAGAACGTGGCGTGCTCGGCGGCGAGGGCGAACTCCGCCTCGCCGAGCAGGTAGAACGCCCCGCCGCAGGCCATGCCGTTGACGGCGGCGAGCACCGGTTTCCACAGGTCGTTGGCCTTGGGCCCGACCGTGAGGAGCGGGTCGTCCAGGGAGTACGGCGAGGAGGGCTGGGGCACCTCGGCCGACCGGTCGACGCCGGTGCAGAAGGCCCGGTCACCCGCGCCGGTGAGGACCACGGCCCGCACCGCGTCGTCGTGGCGCAACTCCCGCCAGGCCGCGGTGAGTCCGGCGGCCAGGGGCAGGTCGATCGCGTTGTGCCGCTCGGGCCGGTCCAGGGTCAGGACGGCCACACCGGTCTCCTCGTCCCGCTCGACCCGCAGCCCGGCGCCCGTCACGGCCGCTCCAGGACCCAGCGCGGCACGACGACGCCGCCCTGGTCGGCGAAGACCACCTGGACCCGGGCCCCGACGCGGGGGCGCCCTGCCGCCACGGAGTCCAGGGAGGCCCCCGCTCGCGCGACGAGGTTGCCGACGAGCCGGATGTGCGGGGCCTCGGTCAGCTCCACGACGACCGGGTGGTACGGGGTGAGGGCGGCGTAGGCGGGCAGGAGCGGCGGGTGCGGGACGACGTACGACCAGATACGGCCCTTGCCGCTCATCCGGCGCCAGTCGGTGGCGAAGGACCCGCAGTGCGGACAGCAGGGGCGCGGCGGGAAGCGGAGCGCGCCGCAGCCGTCCGCGGCGCAGGCCTGCACGCGCAGCTCGCCGCGGGCCGCGTACTCCCAGAAGGGGGCGCCGTCGTCGTCGACGACGGGGGTCAGCAGTTCGTTCATGGTCCTCTCCGCTCCTGTGTGGGCACCCGGCCCGGACGGGCCGCTCAGTTCCGCAGCAGTACGGCCGACGTCGGTACGCCCTCGCCCGCCGTGACCAGGCAGGTCTCCGCTCCGGGCACCTGTGCCGTGCTCGCGCCGCGCAGCTGCCGCACGCCTTCCGTGATCAGGTTGAAGCCGTGTACGTACGCCTCGCTGAGGCCGCCGCCCGCCGTGTTGAGGGGGAGGCGGCCGCCGATCTCCAGGGCGCCGCCCTCGGTGAACGCGCCGCCCTCGCCCCGGTCGCAGAAGCCGTAGCCCTCCAGGGAGAGCGGGATGAGGGGCGTGAACGCGTCGTAGATCTGGGCGACGTCGACGTCCTCGGGTCCGAAGTCCGCGTGTTTCCACAGGTGTCGTGCGGCGGTCCAGGCGGGCCCGGAGAGCGGGTCGTCGTTCCAGTAGTTGACCATGCCGTGGTGCTGGGCGGGCAGCCCCTGGGCGACGGAGTGGACGTACACGGGCCGGTGGCGGCAGTCGCGGGCGCGGGCGGCGGAGACGAGGACGCAGGCCAGCGCGCCGTCGGTCTCCAGGCAGTTGTCGAAGAGGCAGAGCGGCTCGCTGATCCAGCGGGAGGTCATATACATGTCACGCGTGAGCGGACGCTCGTACATGATCGCGGCCGGATTCTGGTTGGCCCGATTCCTGCAGGCCAAGGCCACGTTGAAGAGGTGGTCGCGGCTCGCGCCGTACGCGTGCATATAGCGGCGGGCGAGCATCGCTATCTCGTCGACAGGACGAAGCAGCCCGAAGGGCCGGGTCCACTGGGCGGGGGTGGGGAGCTGGACGGCGGTGTTCTTCCAGGGCCTTGGGCCGCTGCCGCGCTTGCGGGAGCGCCAGGCGACGCCGACCGTGGCCTGGCCCGTGGTGATCGCGGCGGCGAGGTGGGCGAGCGTGGCGCAGGAACCGCCGCCGCCGTAGCCGACCTTGCTGAAGAAGGTCACGTCCCCGGCGCCGATGGCCTTGGCCACCTCGACCTCGTCGGTCTCCTCCATGGTGTACGAGGCGAAGGCGTCGACCTCGGCGGGGGCGATGCCCGCGTCGGCGAGCGCGGCGAGGATGGCGCGGCAGGCCAAGGCCTTCTCGCTCTCGGGGAGTTGCCGGGCGAAGGCGGTCTGCCCGATGCCGACGACCGCCGTGGCGTCCTTGAGCGAGGCGGTTCCCTCCAGGCCGCTGGTGCGACGGGTGGGGCGCGGGGGGCTGGCGGTTGTCGCGGGTCCTGTTGAACCATCGGTTGCCCGTGGTTTTCTGGGGGAAGTCATCCGGGTACCTCCACACGCCGAGCGGTGCACCTCGCTGCTGACAGCGCGCCAGGCTACAGCTAATCTGACGGATAGTCAGCTACGTGACGGAGGGGGATGGGTGAGGATGCGCGGTGACCTGGAGTGGGGCAGTGTCCCGGGCCTGGTCCGGGCGGCGGTGCGGCGCTTCGGTGACCGGGAGGCGGTCGTCGAGGGCCGTACGCGGGTGACGTACGACGAGCTCGGGGAGCGCGTCGAGCGGGCCGCCGCCGCGTGTCTGGCGCGCGGGGTGCGGGCCGGGGACCGCGTCGCCGTCTGGGCGCCGAACACCCTCGACTGGATCGTGGCGGCCCTCGGCGCGGTCAGCGCGGGCGCCGTGCTCGTGCCGATCAACACCCGCTTCAAGGGCACGGAGGCGGCGTACGTCCTGCGCCGCTCGCGCGCCCGGCTGCTCTTCGTCACCGGCACGTTCCTCGGCACGTCGTACGTCGCGGCGCTGCGGCGCGCGGCCGGGGAAGGGCCCGGCGAAGGCCCGCTGCCCGGCCTGCCGCACCTGGAGGAGGTGGTCGTGCTCGCCGACGACGCCCCCGCCGACTTCCGCACCTGGAAGGACTTCCTCGCGGGCGGCGACGCGGTGCCGGACGCCGAGGTGCGGGCCCGCGCCGACGCGGTCGAGGGCACCTGGCCCTCCGACATCGTCTACACCTCGGGCACGACGGGCCGCCCCAAGGGCGCGGTGATCACCCACGCGCAGACGCTGCGCTGCTACGAGATCTGGAGCGACCTCGCGGGACTCCGCGAGGGCGACCGCTACTTGATCGTGAACCCCTTCTTCCACACCTTCGGCTACAAGGCCGGGATCATCGCCTGTCTGATGCGGGGCGCCACGATGATCCCGCAGCCGGTGTTCGACGTGGACACCGTCCTCGCGAACGTCGTCGGCGAGGGCGTCACGGTGCTGCCCGGGCCGCCCACCCTGCACCAGGCGCTCCTCGACCACCCCGCCCGCGACAGCCACGACCTGTCCGCGCTCCGGCTCGTGGTGACGGGCGCCGCGGTCGTGCCGCCGCGCCTGGTGGAGCGGCTCCGCACCGACCTCGGCATCTCCACCGTCCTGACCGCGTACGGGCTCTCCGAGGCCAGCGGCATCGTCACGATGTGCCGCAGGGGCGACCCGGAGGAGGTCGTCGCGACGACCTCCGGCCGCGCGATACCCGGCACCGAGGTGCGGGTCGTGTCGGTGGCGGGGGAGACGCTGCCGCCGGGCAGCCCCGGCGAGGTCCTGGTCCGGGGCCACCACGTGATGAGCGGCTACTACGAGGACCCGTCCGAGACCAAGAAGGTCCTGACCGGCGACGGCTGGCTGCGGACCGGCGACGTGGGCGTCCTCGACGAGGACGGCAACCTCCGCATCACGGACCGGATCAAGGACATGTTCATCGTCGGCGGCTTCAACGCCTACCCCGCCGAGATAGAGCAGCTCCTCGGCGTCCACCCCGACGTGGCCGACGTCGCCGTGATCGGGGTCGCCGACGCGCGCCTCGGCGAGGTCGGCAAGGCGTACGTGGTGCGCCGCCCCGGCGCGACGCTCACCGCCGACGACGTGATCGCCTGGTCGCGGCGCGAGATGGCGAACTACAAGGTCCCGAGGCAGGTCGAGTTCGTCACGGACCTGCCGCGCAACGCGAGCGGAAAGGTCCTGAAGGGCGAGCTGCGCCGACGCGGCGCGACCGGCTAGCCGGGGCGCTCAGGCGTCGGTCGCGGCCCGCTCGGCCGCGCTGCGCTCCACGCAGAACTCGTTGCCCTCGATGTCGGCCAGGGTCACCCAGCCGAGCCCGTCCGGCCGCCGGTGGTCGGCGACCAGGGTCGCCCCCAGCTTCAGGAGCCGCTCCACCTCCTCGTCGCGGGACCGCTCCTGCGGCTGGAGGTCGAGGTGCACGCGGTTCTTCACGGTCTTGGCGTCCGGTACGGCGACGAAGAGCAGGTCCGTCCCCTCGGGCGTCCTGAGCAGGGCCTCCGGGTCCCCGGGGGCGTCGTCCTCGGCGAGCGACCCGCCGAGCACCCCGGCCCAGAAGGAGCCGAGCGCGTGGGCGTCGCGGCAGTCGAATGTGATGTGGCGCACCAGTGTGGTCATGCGGCGGACTATGCGACACAGGGCCGGGCCTGTCCACCGATTTCCGCCCCGGGCACCGGGGCCGAGCGGGCGGCTCGGCCCCGGGGGGGCTCAGTTCCTCGGCGAGGTCGGCATCTGGCCGTCACCGGGCGGTGCCGGGAAGTGCCCGTCGCCCTGCGGGGTGACCGGGGAGTGGCTGTCCCCGAGCGGTGCCGCCGGGGTGTGGCTGTCGGCGAAGGCTGTCGTCGAGGCTCCCGCGGAGGCCGCGGCGACCACGGCCAGGGTGACGAGGATCTTTCTGGTGCGAGTCATTCCAACTCCTTGGAGGGGGACAGACTTTCCACAAGTGACTCTAGCCGTACATAAGCCCTATATTCGAACAAATGCCGTTGAATCTTGCAGAGTTGGCGCAATCCGGCTACTCCGGAAACGCCTCGGCCGCGGCGGCTCCCCCTCCGCGCCGCCGCGGCCGATCCCCGTCAGGATGAAAGTCTCAGGCGTCCTTCGCGGGCGGCGCCGGCATGTGGCCGTCACCCTTGGTCGTCGCGCCGCCCTTGGGAGGGACGGGCATGTGACCATCGCCGGTCGGGGCTATCGGTCCGTCCTCAGGCGGTGCGGGCATGTGCCCGTCCCCCATGGGCTTGAGGACCTTCTTCTTCTTGGCGTCGCTCATTTTGTTACTCCAGCTTGGTGCGGGGCTCCGGGACTAGACCGCCCGCTCGGCAACTCCCCCGAGGGTCGCCGAGCGGGCGGTCCAGGGCCGCTCACGATAGCTGTGGGGCCCACGCGACCCGTCTGCCCCCCGACGCGACGGATCGTTGAAATAAGAGTGGCAGCCCGTCATAAACGTTCGATGAACGTGCTCGAAGAAGGCCCTGTGCGGTGCGGAGAAGGCCCTATGCGGCCGCTACCGGACGCAGCAGGACACGCACCTCGTCCGCCTCCGGCGCACTCGTCTGCTCGTGCAGGGCCAGGGCCTTGTTCCAGCAGGCCCGGGCCCGGTCGATCTGGCCGAGGCTGTCGAGCGCCTTGCCGAGCACGGTCAGCACGTTGGCGCGCATCCAGTCGCCGCCGACGCAGCCGGTGGCGAGGGCCTGCTCGGCGTGTTTCGCGGCCTGGGCGGGGTGGCGGGCCGCCAGGTGGATCTGGGCGATGCGGTAGTGCGCCGTGCCCTCCCACAGCCGCTGGCGGTTCTCCGCGAAGACCCGCTGGGCGTCGGTGAGCTGGACGAGGGCCTCCGCGTGCCGACCGGCCTGGTTGAGGCCGATCCCCAGCGCGTACCGGGCGTTGGCGACCCGGAAGCTGATGCCGAGCTCGTCGTAGAGGGCCACGCCTTGGCGGGCGAGCTCGATGGACTGGTCGGTGCGCCCCATCATGGCGAGGACGCGGGACCAGTTGCACAGGGAGCTCGCCTCGCCGTGGCGGTTGCCGTCGAGCCGGAAGGCCTCGATGGCGCGCAGGACGTGCGTCTCGATGGTCTGGAGCACGTGCGGCTCGCTGCCCGCGTGCTGGTTCATGCAGCCGATGGCGATGGCCAGTTCGTTCGCCGCGTTGCCCCGACTCCAGGGGTCACCGGTCGTCTCGGCGAGGTCCGCGGCGCGCTGCAGCTCCACGGCGGCCTGCTCGAAGGATCCCAGCTTGTTGAGGACCTGGCCGAGGGTCACCCGGGCCCGGCCCTCGGCGTGCGGGTCCGCCGAGGCGTGCGCGGCGTCGCGGGCCGCGCGGGTCACCAGCTCGAAGCGGTGCGAGCTCGCCCCCGACTCCGCCAGGTCCTTGGCCGCGAGCAGCAGGTCCACCGCGCGCCGCAGCCCGGCCCGGCCCAAGGACTGCTGGACGCACGCCAGGATGCAGGCCGCCTCCGCGTGCAGCCAGTCCAGGGCCCTGCTGTCGTCCTCGAAGCCCCGTACGGGGTGGTCGACGGACTCCAGATGATCCACTGTCCGGTCACCGGGACGCTCGATCGCGTATACGCGGGCCGCCGAGGCCAGGTAGAAGTCGAGGAGCCGGGAGAGGGCGGCCTCGCGTTCGCTGGGCGGGAGTTCGTCGCGTTCGGCGCAGGCGCGGGCGTAGAGGCGGACGAGGTCGTGGTAGCGGTAGCGGCCGGGGGCCGCGGACTCCAGGAGCGAGGTGTCGACCAGGGACTCCAGGAGGTCCTCGGTGTCCTCGGGCGCGAGGTCGAGCATCGCGGCGGCGGCCGTGAGGGAGATGTCGGGGCCGTCGGCGAGGCCGAGGAGGCGGAAGGCGCGGGCCTGGGCGGGCTCCAGCTGGCCGTAGCCGAGCTCGAACGTGGCCTCGACGGCGAGGTCGCCCGCCTGGAGCTCGTCGAGGCGGCGGCGCTCGTCGGCCAGCTTCGCGGCCAGCGTGGAGACGGTCCAGGTGCGGCGGGCGGCGAGCCGGGAGGCCGCGATGCGGATGGCCAGGGGCAGGAAGCCGCAGGCGGCGACCACGTCGAGGGCCGCATCCCGCTCGGAGGCCACGCGCTCCTCGCCGACGATCTTCGTGAACAGCTGGAGCGCCTCGTCGGGGGACATCACGTCCAGGTCGACGAGGTGGGCCCCGGCCAGGTCCACCATGCGGGTGCGGGAGGTGACCAGGGCGGCGCAGCCCTCCGTGCCGGGAAGCAGCGGGCGGACCTGGGCGGCGTCGCGGGCGTTGTCGAGCAGGACGAGGACGCGGCGGCCGTCCAGGACGGAGCGGAACAGCGCGGCCCGCTCCTCCAGGGTGTCCGGGATGTCGGGGTCGGCCGTGCCGAGGGCGCGCAGGAAGGCGCCGAGGACCGTCTCGGGCTCGGCGACTCTGGGGCCCGCGCCCTGGAGGTCGACGTACAGCTGCCCGTCGGGGAAGTGCGGGCGCGCGGCGTGCGCGACGTGCACGGCGAGGGTGGTCTTGCCGACGCCGCCGATGCCAGCGAGGGCGGACACCGCCATCACGCGGCCCTCGGCCGTGGAGAGGATGTCGCTCAGCTCCTTGACGAAGGAGACGCGGCCGGTGAAGTCCTGCACGGTGGCCGGAAGCTGCGCGGGCCGGATGACGCCCGCGGACGGTTCGGCGGCGGGGGCCGAGGGTTCGGCCAGGGCGGGGTCGGCGGTGAGGATGCGCTGCTGGAGCTCTTGGAGGCCGGGGCGCGGGTCGACGCCGAGCTCGTCGGCGAGCAGGCGGCGGGTGTCCGCGTAGACGGCGAGGGCCTCGGCCTGGCGGCCGGAGCGGTACAGGGCCAGCATCAGGAGTTCGCGCAGGCGCTCGCGCAGCGGGTGCGCGGCGGTGAGGGCGGTGAGTTCGGAGACGGACTCGGCGTGGCAGCCCTGTTCGAGGTCCATGTCGAGGCGGGCCTCGACGAGTTGCAGGCGCCACTCCTCCAGGCGGGTGCGCTGGGCGTCGGCGTACGGGCCAGGCACGTTGGCGAGGGGCTCGCCGTCCCAGAGGGACAGGGCCTTGTTGACGAGGGCGCGGGCCTGGCAGAGGTCGCCCTGGGCGCGGGCCCGTTCGGCCACGGTCCACAGGGTCTCGGCCTCGGCGAGGTCGAGCGCGCCCTCGGCGGCGCGGACGGCGTAGCCGCCGGACTCGCTGACCAGGGCGCCGGGGGGCAGGACCTTGCGCAGCCGGGACGCGTAGGTGCGGATGGCGGCGAGGGCCTGCGACGGGGGCTCCTCGCCCCAGATGGCGTCGATGAGTTCGGACGCGGTGGCCGTGCGGCCGTCGCGGAGCAGCAGCGCGGCGAGCAGCGCGCGCTGCTGCGGCGACCCGGTGGACAGCTGCTGCTCCCCGAGCCAGGCCCGCACGGGCCCCAACACGCTGAACCGTGCGGTTGGCTGAACGTCCCCCTCGGCCCCACCCGAGCTACGGGCGGCACCTACCCCCGCCACGCCTGCGGCACCCGCCGTGCCTGCGGCACCCGCCGTGCCTGCGGCAGCCGGGATGCCTGCGGCGTCCGCTGTGCCTGCGGCGCCCGCCGCCCCCGCGGCAGCCGGGATGCCTGCGGCGCCTGCCATGCCGGGGGCGCCTGCCGCGCCTGCGGCAGCCGGGATGCTTGCAGCGCCTGCTGTGCCGGGGGCACCGGCCGTGCCTGCGGCGCTGGCCGTGCCTACGGCACTCCTCGTGCCTGCGGTGCCTGCGGCAGCCGGGATGCCTGCGGAGCCCGTCGCGCCCGGGGCGCCTACCGTGCCGGGGGCGCCCGCCGCGCCCGGGGCACCCGCCCTGCCCGGGGCACCCGCCGTCCCCACGGCCCCCGCCCGCCCCGACAGCGGCCCCGCCGCCAGCCCCCTCTTGCTGCGGCCGCCGCGCGTGGCCCGGCCCGGGGCAGCGGTGGGGACCGGGGTGCCGTGGTCCGAGGCAGGCGTGGGCTCGGGTGGGCCCGCGCTGGGGGCCGGGGCAGGGGTGGGCTCGGGCGGGCCCGCGCTAGGGTCCGGCTCCTGGCTCGCGCCAAGCGAAGCGCTTCCCGCCGCCGGACGCCGCTGCTCCGGAACTCGCGGTAGACCGTCCATCGCTCCCCCTGCTGCCCTGCCGCACGCAGTTGCCTATGTCTGATCAAATACGCCCAAACTGTGCCCGGCTGTGCCCGATACGGGTCTGCCCAGCCCGTACGACGTACTGCGGTGCACAGTTTGCCTTGTCGAGGGCGAATGCGTCAGCCGTGCGAGACGGCTCTCACAGGGTCGTCGCACCAGTGACCGGTTTCGGACAACTGACGGATCGTCAGATGCGCGCTACCGTGGTCGGCATGGAGACCGTGGAGAACACTGCGGAGAGCACCCAGGGCACCGCCGTCACCAGGCCCCCCTTCCCCCGGATCATCTCGGTGGACGACCACACGGTGGAGCCCCCGCACGTCTGGCGGGACCGGCTGCCGGAGAAGTACCGCGACCGGGGTCCGCGTATCGTCCGCGCCCCCTTGAAGGAAATGTCGTTCTTGGGCGGTAAGTTCGCCCCGGTGATGGGCGCGAAGGGGGACGAAGGCCCCATCGGGGACTGGTGGGTGTACGAGGACCTGCACCGGCCCCTGACCCGCCTCGACACGGCCGTCGGCTACGCGCGCGACGAGATCAAGCTGGAAGTCATCACCTACGAGCAGATGCGCCCGGGCTCCCACAGCGTCCCGGAGCGCCTCGCCGACATGGACGTCAACCACGTCCAGTCCGGCCTGTGCTTCCCCACGTTCCCGCGCTTCTGCGGCCAGACGTTCACCGAGGCCGAGGACCGTGACCTCGGCCTTCACTGTGTGCGCGCGTATAACGACTGGATGGTGGAGGAGTGGTGCGGGCCCGCCGCGCAAGGTCGGCTGATACCGCTCACCCTGGTCCCGCTGTGGGACGCGGAGCTCGCGGCGGCCGAGGTGCGGCGCAACGCGGCCCGGGGCGTGCGGGCCGTGGCGTTCTCGGAGATACCGCCCCACCTGGGGCTTCCCTCGATCCACACCGACTACTGGGACCCGTTCCTCGCGGCCTGCGACGAGACCGGCACGGTCGTCGCCATGCACATCGGGTCGTCCAGCAAGATGCCCTCGACGTCGGCCGACGCGCCGCCCGCCGTCGGCTCGACCATCACGTTCGCGAACTGCTGCTTCTCGATGGTCGACTGGCTGATGAGCGGCAAGTTCGAGCGCTTCCCGCGTCTGCGGGTCATGTACGCCGAGGGACAGATCGGCTGGATTCCGTACATCATGGAGCGCGCGGACGTGGTGTGGGAGGAGAACCGGGCCTGGGGCGGTGTCGCCGACAAGGTCCGCAGGCCGCCCTCCGAGCTGTTCGCCGAGCACGTCTACGGCTGCTTCTTCGACGACGCCTTCGGGCTGCGGAACCTCGACGCGATCGGCGTCGGGAACGTCCTGTACGAGACCGACTACCCGCACTCGGACTCCACCTGGCCGAAGTCCCGCGAGGTCGGCGAGGCACAGATGGAACACCTGCCTCCGGACGTCGTCGAGCGGATCGTACGCGGCAACGCCATCGACCTCCTCGGCCTCACCCCCGACGGCCTGTGGCCGGGGCCCGGGGCCTGACGAGGCTTCTCAGTCCTCCACGGGGAAGCCGGAGGTGTCCAGCGTGAACTTGCGGCCGTCGGAGAGCTTCAGGTCGACGGTCGTCCCGTACGGATACTCGGTCTTCTTGCGGTACCCGGTCGCGTCGGCGCCTTCGTGCAGTGTGCACAGCTTCCTGAACGGGTCGAGGATGAGGTAGGTCTCGATGCCGAAGCGGCTGTACTTCGCGACCTTGGTGACGTAGTCGTTGTCGTCGGACTTCGTGGAGACGACCTCGATGGCGGCGATCACGTCCTGGCAGATGTAGCGCTTGCCGCGGGGCTCGGCGTCCTCATCAAGGATGGTGATGTCGGGAGCTGTCGACGTCTCACCGGGGAAGTCAATGCCTACATCGAAAACGATGGGGGCGCCCTGCAGGATGGTGTGGGCCTGCATGACCACGTTGAGGATCGTGTTCGACTGCGCCGGGCTCTGCGGGGTCATGATCACCTTTCCGTCGATGATCTCGACGACAAAGCCCTCGATGTTGGTCTGTGCTTCCACGTCTCGCCAGAGGCGGTCGAGCACTGTCATCGCCGTCATCCTTCCGTCGCCCGCTGACTGGATCTCCCGCGTGTTCCAGACTAGCGGGGCGGCGTGTATGCACCTCGGGTAATCGCGACCTCGCCATGAGTGACACGGTGGTCAGCCGGGTTCCGGGCTCTTGGGGAGGGGCGGACCGGCCGACCGCCGTCGTCCGGGCGGTTGTCAGTGCCTCGGGGTTCAATCGGGAGCATGGCGATCAGACGTGAGCGGGCCAATGTGGATCCCTTCTCGCACGAGGTGGACGTGCCGGACGCGGAGCGGGTGGTGCGGGGTGGGGACTGGTACGGAAGGGACCTGTCGGGGGAGGAGTACGCGCGCTTCACGTTCTTTGATACGGATCTGACGGAGGCGGTGGCCGAGGGGGCCGTGTTCGACGGGTGCACCTTCGCCGGGGTGAAGTTCAACGCGGCGCGGTTCACCTCGGCGGCCTTCACCAACTGCACCTTCAAGCGCTGCGTGTTCTTCGACACCCGCTTCGAGCAGTGCAAGGCGGTGGGCAGCCTCTTCCAGCAGTGCGCGTTCACGGTCTTCGAGGTGCGCGGCGGGGACTGGTCGTTCGTCGCGCTGCCGGGCGCCGATCTGCGCAAGGCCGTGTTCGACGGGGTGCGGATGCGGGAGGTGGACCTCACGGCGGCCCGCCTGGAGGAGGCCACCGTGACCTGCTGCGACCTGTCGGGCGCGCAGCTGCACAGCACCCAGCTCATGGGCGCCGACCTGCGCGGCAGCGATCTGTCCTCGCTCGACCCGCTGACCGTGGCGATCGGCGGCACGAAGGTCGACCTGGACCAGGCGGGGGTGATCGCCGGGGCGCTCGGCTTCGAGGTGGGCTGAGCCGGGGCGGGCCGGGGGCCGGGTGGACCGGGCGCCGCGCGGGCCGGAGCCGCGCGGGCCGGGTGCCCGTGGCCCTTGTCTGATGGATCGTCAGGTACGACGATATGGGCCGTCGAAGCGGACGGCGTGCCGTCCGTCGGGCCAGGGCAAGGGATGGAGTTCCTATGGCGCCGGTGCCGGACCTCGCGGAAGCCTTTCCTCCGGGTCGTCTCGCCTACGGCATGCAACTGCCCGTGCAGGCGCGCAGCGTGATCTTCGCCGAGCCGTGGGAGGCGGGCGCGGGCGCGGCCGACCTGGTGGCGGTGGCGCGCGCGGCCGACGCCGCGGGGTTCGCGTACGTGGCGTGCTGCGACCACGTGGCCATCCCGCGGCGGCTCGCCGACGCGATGGGCACGACCTGGTACGACCCCGTGGCCACGCTCGCCCACCTCGCGGCGGTCACCGAGCGCGTGCACCTGCTCAGCCACGTCGCCGTGGTGGCCCTGCGCCATCCGCTGCTCACCGCCAAGCAGTACGCGACCCTCGACCACCTCAGCGGCGGCCGGCTGATCCTCGGCGTCGGCGCGGGTCACGTGCCGGAGGAGTTCGCCGCGCTCGGCGTGGACTTCGCGCGCCGCGGGGCGCTGCTCGACGAGACGGTGGACGCGCTCAGGGCCGCCCTCGGCCCGGCCGAGTACCCCGAGCACCACGGCCCCGCCTTCGACTTCGCGGACCTCGGGCAGCGGCCGCGGCCCGCCCGGGAGCGGGTGCCGATCTGGGTCGGGGGCTCCTCGCCCGCCGCCGTGCGCCGGGCCGCGACCCGGGGCGACGGCTGGCTGCCGCAGGGTGACCCGCGCGACCGGCTGCCCGGGAAGATCGCCGAGCTGCGGCGGCTGCGCGAGCGGGCCGGGGTCACGGAGCCGGTCACGGTCGGCGCCCTCACCGAGCCCCTGTACGTGGGCGATCCCTCCTGGCCGGTCGGGCGGCGCACCCTCACCGGCAAGCCGGAGGCCATCGCCGACTCGCTGCGCGCGTACGCGGCGATGGGCGTGCACCAGATCCAGGTGCGGTTCCGCAGCCGGAACCGCGGCGAACTCACCGACCAGATGGCGGCGTTCGGCGCACAGGTCGCGCCGCTCCTCGGCTGAAGGGAACCGGCATGGGCAAGCTCGACGGGCGCGTGGTCATCGTCACCGGCGGGGCGCGCGGCCAGGGGGAGCAGGAGGCGCGGCTCTTCGTCGCCGAGGGGGCGCGGGTCGTCATCGGGGACGTCCTGGACGAGCAGGGGGAGGCGCTTGCCAAGGAGCTGGGGGACGCGGCCCGCTACGTCCGCCTGGACGTGGGGAGCGAGGACGACTGGCGGGCCGCCGTCGAGGCGACCGAGGCCGCCTTCGGCAAGGTCGACGGGCTCGTGAACAACGCGGGCATCCTGCGCTTCAACGAGCTGGTCAACACGCCCCTGGAGGAGTACCAGCGCGTCGTCCAGGTCAACCAGACCGGCGTGTTCCTCGGCATCAGGTCCGTGGCCCCGCGCATCGGCGACGCGGGCGGCGGCACGATCGTGAACACCGCCTCGTACGCGGGGCTCACGGGCATGGCCTACATCGGGGCGTACAGCGCGACCAAGCACGCCATCGTCGGCCTGACCCGGGTCGCCGCGATCGAGCTCGCGGCCCGGGGCATCCGTGTGAACGCCATCTGCCCCGGCGCCATCGACACCCCCATGAGCAACCCCGCCCAGCTGGATCCGGGGGCGGACGCGGAGAAGGCGGCCCGGGGGCTCGACGCGCTGTACAAGAGGCTCGTGCCGCTCGGCCGGGTCGGCAAGGCGCACGAGGTGGCGCGGCTCGCGCTGTTCCTGACCGCCGAGGAGGACTCGGCGTACATCACCGGGCAGCCGTTCGTGATCGACGGGGGCTGGCTGGCCGGGGTCAACGTCTTCTGACGGTTCGTCAGTTCGGCCGGGCACCTCTCTTGACGCTCCCGGTGCCCGGTGGAACAGTCGAGGCACTCGATCTGACGATGCGTCAGAAATGCTTGAGGACGGTGACCGCCTTGGAATTCGGGCTCTTTGTACAGGGATACGTCGGCAAGCGGGCGCAGACCGACCCGCTGGCCGAGCACAAGGCGCTGATGGAGGAGACCGAGTACGTCATCGCGGCGGACAAGGCGGGTTTCAAGTACGCGTGGGCCTCCGAGCACCACTTCCTGGAGGAGTACTCGCACCTCTCGGCCAACGACGTCTTCCTCGGCTATCTGGCGCACGCCACCGAACGCATCCACCTCGGCTCCGGCATCTTCAACCCCCTCGCCCAGGTCAACCACCCGGTGAAGGTCGCCGAGAAGGTGGCCATGCTCGACCACCTCAGCGAGGGCCGCTTCGAGTTCGGCAGCGGGCGCGGCGCCGGGTCGCACGAGATCCTCGGCTTCCTGCCGGGCATCACCGACATGAACCACACCAAGGAGATCTGGGAAGAGACCATCGCCGAGTTCCCCAAGATGTGGCTCCAGGAGGAGTACGAGGGCTTCCACGGCAAGCACTGGTCGCTGCCGCCCCGCAAGGTCTTCCCCAAGCCGTACGGGTCCTCCCACCCCGCCATGTGGTACGCCGCCGGGTCCCCGCCCTCGTACGCCATGGCGGCGAAGAAGGGGCTCGGCGTGCTCGGCTTCAGCGTGCAGAAGGTCTCCGACATGGAGTGGGTCCTGGAGCAGTACAAGACCGCGATCCGGGACGCCGACCCCGTCGGCGGCTTCGTCAACGACAACGTGATGGTGACGTCCACGGCGATCTGCGCGCCCACGCACGAGGAGGCCGTGCGCACGGCCGTGCACAGCGAGCTCAACTACCTCCAGTCCCTGGTCTTCCGCTACCACGACACCTTCCCCCGGCCCGACGGCATTCCCCGGTGGCCCGAGGTGCTTCCCCCCTACACCGAGGAGATCGTCGAGCTGCTCATCGCCGAGGAGCTGATGATCTGCGGGGATCCGGACGAGGTCCTTCGCCAGTGCCAGCGGTGGGAGCGGGCCGGGGCCGACCAGCTGTCCTTCGGGCTGCCCGTGGGGATCTCGGCGGAGGACACGCTGCGGACGATCCGGCTGATCGGGGAGCATGTGATTCCCAAGATCGATACGGATCCTGTGCATCGGACCAGCCGGTTCCGTGCGGGGGCCTAGGCCTCGCGGGTGCGCCCCAGGCCCGCCCCTTCCCGAAACGGGGGCTTCGCCCCCGTGCCCCCTTTTTTTCGCCGCTTCGCGGCTCGTCCTCAAACGCCGGACGGGCTGGATGGGGAAAGGCCTCTCGTGATGTTGGACCATCTCATCAAAGGTGCCACTGTCGTGGACGGTACGGGTGCGTCGGCCCGCGTCGCCGACGTGGGGATCCGGGACGGGCGGATCGCCGTCGTCGCCCCGGGCGTCACCACGGAGAGCCGTACCGTCGAGGACGGCCGTGGGCTCGTGGTCGCGCCCGGGTTTGTGGATCCGCATACGCACTACGACGCGCAGCTGTTCTGGGATCCGTACGCCACGCCGTCGTTGAACCACGGGGTGACGACCGTGGTGGGCGGGAACTGCGGGTTCACGCTGGCGCCGCTGCACCCGGAGCGGCCCGAGGACGCCGACTACACGCGGCGGATGATGTCCAAGGTCGAGGGCATGTCGCTGGTGGCGCTCGAAGAGGGGGCGCCCTGGTCGTGGCGGTCCTTCGGGGAGTATCTGGACGCGCTTGAGGGGCGGATCGCCGTCAACGCCGGGTTCATGGTGGGGCACTGCGCGCTGCGGCGGTTCGTGATGGGGGCCGACGCCGTCGGGGGGCAGCCGACCGCCGGGCAGCTGGAGCGGATGGTCGCGCTGCTGCACGAGGCGATGGCGGCGGGCGCCTGGGGCCTGTCCACGACGCAGTCGTCCACGCACTCGGACGGCGACGGGGCGCCGGTGGCGTCCCGGCACGCGCGGCCGGGGGAGCTGCTCGCGCTCGCGCGGGCGGTTGGCGAGCACGAGGGCACCCAGCTGGAGGCGATCGTCGCCGGGTGCCTGGACCGGTTCAGCGACGCGGAGGTCGACCTGCTCGTGGAGCTGAGCGCGGCCGCGGGGCGCCCCCTGAACTGGAACGTGCTCACCATCGACGCGGCCGTGCCCGAGCGGGTGCCGCGCCAGCTCGTGCCCAGCGAGCGGGCCCGGAAGGAGGGCGGCCGGATCGTCGCCCTGACCATGCCGATCCTCACGCCGATGAACATGTCCCTCGGTACGTTCTGCGCGCTGAACCTCATCCCCGGGTGGGGGGACGTGCTCGGCCTGCCGGTCCCCGAGCGCATCGCGCGGCTGCGGGACCCGGAGGTGCGCGCGGAGCTGCTGCGCCGCGCCACCAGCGAGGAGGCGGGCGTCTTCCGGCGGCTCGCGCACTTCGACCGGTACGTCATCGGCGACACGTACTCCGAGGCCAACGCCGGGCTCGCGGGCCGGGTCGTGGGCGACATCGCGGCCGAGCGCGGCCAGGAGCCCTTCGCCTGCCTGGTCGACATCTGCGCCAACGACCAGCTGCGGACCGTCCTGTGGCCCATGCCGACCGACAACGACCCGGCGTCGTGGGCGCTGCGCGCCGAGACCTGGGAGCACGAGGACGTGCTGCTCGGCGGCTCCGACGCGGGGGCGCACCTGGACCGCATGTGCGGGGCGCCGTACACGACGCGGTTCCTCGGCGACTGTCTGCGCGGCCGCAAGCTGGTCGGTCTGGAGCGGGCGGTGCGGATGCTCACGGACGACCCGGCGCGCCTGTTCGGCCTGCGCGAGCGGGGCCGCATCGCCGAGGGCTACCACGCGGACCTCGTCCTCTTCGACCCGGAGACCATCGCCGCGGGCCCCGCGACGCTCGTGCACGACCTGCCGGGGAACAGCCCGCGCCTGGACTCCGAGGCGCTCGGGGTGCGGGCCGTGTGGGTCAACGGCGTCGAGGCGATCCGGGACGACGCGGTGACGGGCGCGGTGCCGGGCCGGGTCCTGAGGTCGGGCCGGGACACGCGGACGGTGGCCACCAAGTGACGTTCACGGAGAGCCTGTTCATCGGCGGCGAGCCGGTCGACCCCGACGGCGGCCACTACGACGTGATCGACCCGGCCAGCGAGGAGGTCGTGGGTCGCGCGCCCGAGGCGAGTCCCGCGCAGGCGCGACAGGCCGCGGCGGCCGCGCGGGAGGCCTTCGGGCCGTGGTCGCGCACGGCGCCCGAGGAGCGCGCGGCCGTCCTCGACCGGGCCGCGGGGATCATCGAGCGGGACGTCGACGCGCTCGCCGCGCTCGCCCAGGCCGAGACCGGCGCGACGACGGCGACCGCGCGGGGCATGCAGGTCGCGGTGGCCGCGGCGCGCTTCCGGCGCTACGCGAAGGGCGCCCTTGAGCCCGTCGAGTCGGCCCTGGTGCCGCAGGTCAACGAGGCGGGGCCGCTGGGCCGGGCAGCCGCCGTCGGTGCCGTGGCGATCCGCGCGCCCGTCGGCGTCGTCACCTGCGTCACCTCGTACAACAACCCGTGGGCCAACGCGGCGGGCAAGGTCGCCCCGGCCCTGGCGATGGGCAACACCGTCGTCGTGAAACCGGCCCCCCAGGACCCGCTGTCCGTCCACCGCATGGCCGCGGCCCTGGCCGAGGCCGGGGCGCCGCCCGGCGTGGTGAACGTCGTCGGCGGCACCTCCACGGCGGTCGGCGAGGCGGCCGTGGCGGCCCCCGAGGTCGACATGGTGAGCTTCACCGGCTCCACGGCCGTCGGGCGGCGCATCGGCGAGGTGTGCGGCCGGGGCATGAAGCGGCAGCTCATGGAGCTGGGCGGCAAGGGCGCCGCGGTCGTCTTCGCGGACGCGGACCTGGACGCGGCGGTCGCCGGGATCGGCACCACGTTCTCCTTCTACAGCGGCCAGATCTGCACGGCGCCGACCCGGGTGATCGTCCAGCGCGAGGTCTACCGGCCCCTCCTGGAGAAGCTGACCGCGTACGCCTCGCACCTGAAGGTCGGCGACCCGCGGGCGAGGGGCACGGTGGTGGGCCCGGTCATCTCGGCGGCGCACCGGGACCGCGTCGAGGCGTATGTGGAGCTCGGCCGCAAGGAGGGCGCGCGGCTGCTCACGGGCGGCACCCGGCCCCCGGGCCCCGGCTTCTACGTCGCGCCCGCCCTCCTGGCCGACTGCACCCCCGACATGCGCGTGGTCCGGGAGGAGATCTTCGGGCCCGTCGTCGTGGTCGTCCCCTTCGACGGCGACGAGGACACGGCGGTGGCGCTGGCCGACGACAGCGACTACGGCCTGCTCTCCTACGTCTGGTCGGCGGACGTGGCCCGCGCCTTCCGCGTCGCGCGGCGCCTGCGCGCGGGCGGCGTGGGTGTGAACACCGTCGCCCGCAACATGGAGGCCCCCTTCGGCGGCTTCAAGGCCAGCGGGGTGGGCCGCGACTGCGGCTCGTACGCGCTGGCCGCGTACAGCGAGACGCAGTCCGTGCTCTGGTCGGGGTGAGTGCCCGTACGGGACCGGAGGACTAGGTCCGCGGTGGTCCCCGCCCGGTCCCCGGGACGGATACGGCTCGCCATGCGGCCCAACTAGCGTCCCGGGCATGAGAATCGCAGTGATCGGAACCGGAAACGTCGGCCGTGCCCTCGCCACGGCGTGGGCCGCCGCCGGACACGACGTGGTGCTCGGCTCGCGCGACCCCGGGGCCAGGAAGGAGACCGGCGCGGAGCTCGGCCTGCCGCTCGCCGAGGTGCGGGCGGCCGCGGCCGGGGCGGAGGTCGTCGTGAACGCGACGCCGGGCGCGGACTCCGTGGCCCTGCTGCGCGCGTCCGGCGCCGACGTCCTCGACGGCAAGGTGCTCGTCGACATCGCCGTGGGCTACACCGTCGAAGCCCACGGCTTCGTCCTCACCCACCCCGAACTGTCCCTCGGCGAGGAGATGCAGCGGGCCTTCCCGGCCGCCCGCGTCGTCAAGACCCTCTCCACGATGGACTCCACGGCCATGGTCGCGCCGGGCGCCCTGGCCGAGGAGAGCACGGTGTTCCTCTCCGGCGACGACCCCGCCGCCAAGGCCGTCACCGCCGCCCTGCTCACCGACCTCGGCTGGCCCCCCGCCTCCCACCTGGACCTGGGCGGCATCGACACCGCCCGGGCCCAGGAGCACTTCGCCCACCTCTTCGTGGCCCTCGCGGGGGCCCTCGGCACCCACACCTTCAACGTACGAGTGGTGCCCCCGGCCGGGCGGTGATCAGCGGCCCAGGAAGATCGGGTTCGTGAGGGCGCGCATGGGGCCCGGGAGGGGCGGGGTCAGCTGGGGCTTGCGGACCTCGGCGCGTACGTAGGCGGCGTAGGAGGCCGTGGTGCGCCACTCGGCCGAGCCGGTGCCCGTGTCGTCGAGGGGCGGGCCGGTGAACAGGACGCCCTGGTCGGTGACGAAGCGGATGACGCAGCCGGGGGCGCCCTTGACGTCCAGGCGCACCGTCACCGGGTCGTCGGCGGCCACGCGCAGGCGCTCGCCGATGCCCGCGTGGCGGCCCTTGCCGCCGGCCGCGGAGAAGGTCAGCTCGACCTCCTTGGACTCGGCGATGTAGGAGCGGCCCGCGCGGATGCCCTCCTGGATCGCCTCGCGCGTCAGGTCCTCGGCGAGGACGACGGTCTGCGGGCGGCCCACCGGGTCCGGGTCGCGGTGGGCGTCGCTGTTGCCCATCGCGGGCGTCCAGCGGCGCCCGCCGCGCGCGGCCGCCACCAGGGCGTTGTCCCACTCGGAGAGGGCGATCTCGTCCTCGGGCGAGTAGGCGCCGTTCCACACCTCGACCGCGTCCGCCTCGCCGAAGCCGAACTTCCAGTTGCAGCCGACGCAGGTGGCGTGCGGGTGGGCGGGCACCACGAGGCCGCCGGAGCGGCGCACGGCGCGGGCGTAGTGGCCGAAGCGGTTGTCGCGGGCCCGGTAGCGCCAGTCGATGAAGGTGCCGGGCTCGGTGCCGATCGCGAGGACGTGGCCGTTGCGGGTGGTGATCTCCTCGCCGAGCAGGACGAGCAGGTCGTCACCGGCGACGTCGGACCAGTGGGCGTGGGAGGAGTGCGTGTTGTGCTCGGAGGTGTTGATGAAGTCCAGGCCCGCCGCGCGGGCGAGCGCCCCGATCTCGGCGGGGGTGCGGCGGCCGTCGGAGTACCAGGTGTGCAGGTGGCAGTCGCCCCGGTACCAGGCGCGGCCCCGGCCCCGGGCGCGCTCCGGCGGGTACGACGGCTTCGGGGTGGCGCCGGGCGCCCCGTAGGTGAGGGTGATGGTCACCTCGTACGGCAGGCCCTGCGGGGCCACCGTGTACGGGCCGAGCGCGAGGTGCCAGCGGCCCGCGCGCAACGGCCCGGGGATGTAGCCGGGGGTCGCGTCGTCGGCGCGCAGGAAGAACTCCGTGCGGGCGCCGCCCGACCAGCCGCGGAAGCCCCTGCCGCCGAGGTCCGTGCCGCGCTCGTCGAAGACGCCGATGTCCAGGGCGTTGCCGACGGTGCCCGCGGGGACGGGCGGCTTCTCGTAGGTGTAGGCGACGTGGATCTCCCGCACGCCGCGCGGCACGTCCACCGGGAGGTACACGAAGTCCGGTGCGCCGGTGGGCAGCGTGCCCCTGACGGTCTTCGTCTCCTTGCCGGAGCGCCGCTCGGCGGCCCCCGCGTCGTCTGCGAAGCTCACGGTTCCCAACGTAAGGGCCGTGGCGGCGCCCGTCACGAGCAGCGCCCGTCTGTTCAGGTGGCCTTCGTCCTGGCACATGGATGCTCCCCGGAGTCGGTGACGACGGTGACGACGACACATGAGTGGTGCCTGCGACTCTGGTATTGAGCCGTGAACTCCCCTGTAAGGGAAGGGAATCGACAGGTTTCCGGCCGAGGGCGACGCGGCCGATCCGGAATGGGGCCGTCCGCACGCGCGGGCCCGTCCCGGCCTGGCGGAAGTGTCTGTGGGTGTCCCGTGTTGTCGCTCGTATGCTCAAGGACATGACCAACAGCGCACAGCCCCCCGAGGACGGACGTCCCACAGCCAACGCCATGCGGCGGGCCCTGCGGCGGGCCAGGGACGGGGTCGCGCTGGACGCGGCGGAGGCCGCCGTGCTGCTCCAGGCGCGCGGCGACGACCTGGAGGACCTGGCGGCCTCGGCGGCCCGGGTGCGGGACGCGGGCCTGGAGGCGGCCGGGCGCGCGGGGGTCATCACGTACTCGAAGAGCGTGTTCATCCCGCTCACCCGGCTGTGCCGGGACAAGTGTCACTACTGCACGTTCGTCACCGTGCCGGGCAAGCTGCGCCGGGCCGGGCACGGGATGTTCATGTCCCCGGACGAGGTCCTGGACATCGCCCGCAAGGGCGCCGCGCTCGGCTGCAAGGAAGCCCTCATCACCCTCGGCGACAAGCCCGAGGACCGCTGGCCCGAGGCCCGCGAGTGGCTGGACGCGCACGGCTACGACGACACGATCGCGTACGTACGGGCCATATCGATCCGCATCCTGGAGGAGACGGGCCTGCTGCCCCACCTCAACCCCGGGGTGCTCTCGTGGACCGACTTCCAGCGCCTCAAGCCGGTCGCGCCCTCCATGGGCATGATGCTGGAGACCACCGCCGAGCGGCTGTGGTCCGAGCCCGGCGGCCCGCACCACGGCTCGCCCGACAAGGAACCGGCCGTCCGGCTGCGGGTCCTGGAGGACGCGGGCCGCTCCTCCGTGCCCTTCACCAGCGGGCTGCTCATCGGCATCGGCGAGACGTACGAGGAGCGCGCGGACTCGCTGTTCGCGCTGCGCCGCGTGGCCCGGTCGTACCACGGCGTGCAGGAGCTGATCATCCAGAACTTCCGCGCCAAGCCGGACACGGCGATGCGCGGCATGCCGGACGCCGAGATCGACGACCTGGTCGCCACGGTCGCCGTCGCCCGGCACATCATGGGACCCTCCGGCTGCATCCAGGCCCCGCCGAACCTCGTCGACGGCGAGTACGCCCGGCTCATCCGCGCCGGGATCGACGACTGGGGCGGCGTCTCGCCGCTCACCATCGACCACGTCAACCCCGAGCAGCCCTGGCCGCAGATCGAGGCGCTCGCCGAGCGGTCGGCGGCCGAGGGCTTCGCGCTGCGCGAGCGCCTGTGCGTCTACCCCGAGTTCGTGCGGCGCGGCGAGCCGTGGCTGGACCCGCGCCTGCTGCCGCACGTACGGGCGCTCGCCGACCCGGAGACGGGGCTCGCCCTGCCGGACGCCCCGGTCCGCGGCCTGCCCTGGCAGGAGCCCGACGAGGGGTACGTGGCCTCGTCCGGCCGCACCGACCTGCACCGCACCATCGACACGGAAGGCCGCACCGCCGACCGCCGCGACGACTTCGACGAGGTGTACGGCGACTGGGAGGCGCTGCGCGAGCAGGCCGCGCCCGGCATGGTGCCCTCCCGCCTCGACGGCGACGTCCGCTCCGCCCTCGCCACGGCCGCCGACGACCCGACGCGCCTCACCGACGCCGAGGCCCTCGTGCTGCTGCACGCGGACGGGCCCGCCCTGGACGCGCTCTGCTCCGTCGCCGACGACGTCCGCAAGTCCGTGGTCGGCGACGACGTCACGTACATCGTCACGCGGAACATCAACTTCACGAACGTCTGCTACACGGGCTGCCGCTTCTGCGCCTTCGCGCAGCGCCGCACCGACGCCGACGCCTACACCCTGTCCCTGGCGCAGGTCGCCGACCGCGCGGCCCAGGCCTGGGACGTCGGCGCGGTCGAGGTGTGCATGCAGGGCGGCATCCACCCCGACCTGCCCGGCAGCGCCTACTTCGACATCGCCGCGGCCGTGAAGGAGCGCGTGCCCGGCCTGCACGTGCACGCCTTCTCACCGATGGAGGTCGTCAACGGCGCGACCCGCACGGGCCTTTCGATCCGCGAGTGGCTCCAGCGCGCCAAGGAGTCCGGCCTCGACTCCGTCCCCGGTACCGCCGCCGAGATCCTCGACGACGAGGTCCGCTGGATCCTGACCAAGGGCAAGCTCCCGGCGGCGACGTGGATCGAGGTCATCAAGACCGCCCACGAGGTGGGCCTTCGCTCCTCGTCCACGATGATGTACGGCCACGTCGACCAGCCGCGGCACTGGCTCGGGCATCTGCGCACGCTGGCCGGGATCCAGCAGGAGACCGGCGGCTTCACGGAGTTCGTGACGCTGCCCTTCATCCACACGAACGCGCCCGTCTACCTCGCGGGCATCGCCCGGCCCGGCCCCACCACCCGCGACAACCGCGCGGTGACCGCCATGGCGCGGCTCCTGCTCCACCCCCACATCCCCAACATCCAGACCAGCTGGGTGAAGCTCGGCGCGGAGGGGGCCGCGGAGATGCTGCGCTCCGGTGCCAACGATCTGGGCGGCACGCTCATGGAGGAGACCATCTCCCGGATGGCGGGCTCCAGTTACGGCTCGTACCGCTCCGTGAAGGACCTCGTCGCCATCGCGGAGGCCGCGGGTCGGCCAGCGAGGCCGCGCACCACCCTGTACGGGGAGGTCCCCGCCGAGCGAGTCCAGGCGGCCACCGCCTCGGACGGCCATCTGCCGGAGCTGCTGCCGGTCCTGGACGCGTAGCCCTCGCGGGGCGCCGCAGCTTTTCGGCGCTGCGCGCCTCGTCCTCAAACGCCGGACGGGCTGGAAATCCAGCCCCTCCGGCGTTTGAGGAGCGGGGGTCTGGGGGCGGAGCCCCCAGGAATCGGGAAGGGGTGGGTCTGGGGCGCCCCGCGAGGGACGGGCCTAGCGGCCTACGTCCTGGCCGAACGTGGCGTTGGCCTCAGGGGCGCCGAGGGTCTTGGGGGCGAAGGAGACGAGGCCCGTTGTGGTGAGGCCGGTGCGGGTGGCGGGGAAGTGCCAGGCGGCGCCGGAGTCCTTGTACGTGCCGTCCTCACCGCGGGCGGTGACGGTGAGGTCGGCCTTGCCGTCGCCGTTGACGTCGGACAGCAGCACCCGGTTCCCGAAGTAGTCCCGCTTCTCGGAGGCCCCGGGAACGCCCGGCTTGGACTGGTCGAAGGCCTGGGCCCCGGTGCCGCTGAGCCCGGCCTTCGCGCCCTTGAGCAGGACGAAGGACCCGGCGTCGGAGACCTTCGCGGAGCCGCTGCCGATGTCCTCGCCGGGCACGCCGACGGCGATGTCGGCGTAGCCGTCGCCGTTGACGTCGCCCGCGCTGATGTCGGAGCCGAACTGGTCCCCGTCCTCGCCGACGCCGGGCACGCCCGCCGAGTCCTGGGTGATCTTCTTGGTGCGGGTGGCGGAGGGCCCGTTCTTGCTGCCGTAGTCGACGCGGACGGTGCCCTTGTCGCTTTCGTTGTCGTCGTTGCTGGAGCCGTTGTCGCGGGTGACGAAGTCGCCGTAGCCGTCGCCGTCGACGTCCGCGATCGTGCCGCCGAGGGAGGACTTGAGCTTCTGGGTGGTGCCGGTGAGCCCGTTCTTGGTGCCCTTCCAGAAGCGGCTGGGGTAGGCGCTCTCCTCGAAGCCGTGGGCGGTGACGAGGTCGTCGATGCCGTCGCCGTCCATGTCTCCGGGGACGAGATAGCCGGGCCCGAAGGTCTGGCTGGTGTAGATGGGCTCCTGCCGCTGGGGCTTGCCGTCGCGGGTGAAGGGGCCGTAGGAGACGGTCATCCCTTCCTTGTCCTCGTCGTTGTCCGGGTAGTCGGCGCTGACGAGGTCGCGGTGGCCGTCGCCGTCGAAGTCCCCGACGGCGAACCCGGCCGAGGTGGCGGGCAGTTCCTGGGAGGCGCCGGTGAGGCCGTCCTTCGAGCCCCACAGGGCGAGCAGCTTGTCGCTGTACTGGCTGCCCACGACGAGGTCGGTGAACCCGTCCCCGTCCAGGTCCCCGACGGTCACCTGCGTGCCGAGGGTGCCGTCCTTCTCTATCTCGCCCGGCACTCCGGCCGTGCCCCGGTCGATGATCTTGGGGTGCGCCCGGTCGGGCCCGTTCTTCGAGCCGTAGACGACGGCGACGTACCCGGCGTTCGTCTTGCCGCCGACGGTGGCGTACGGCGCGGAGATCGCGAGGTCGGCGTAGCCGTCGTGGTTGAAGTCGGTGACGGGGACGCGGGGCGCCCGCGCGGTGGGCGTGGCGGCGTGGGCCGTGCCGCCGACGGCGAGCGGCAGGGCGGCCGCGGTCGCCGCGACGGCGGTGATGGCTGCGGTGAGGGAGCGTCGCACGGATTCTCCTGAAGCTGTTGGGAGTTGCGTCGGTGCAGTGGGGGGGACCCACGAGGTGAAGGGACGGTTGCACGCCGGTGACGGCGGGGTGCTCCCGCGCGGTCAGCGGCCCACCCACGCGCCGAAGTAGGAGCGCTCGTTGGGGGCGCCCAGGGCGGCGGGGCCGAAGGACGTGCTGCCGGAGGTCGTCAGGCCGGTGCCGGACCCCTTGAGGTACCAGGCGGCGCCCACGTCCTGGGCGGTGGTGTCCTCCTCGGGCGCGGTGACGGTCAGGTCGGCCTTCTTGTCGCCGTTGACGTCGGAGAGCACGCCTCCGGCGCCGAAGCGGTCGCCCGTCTCGGAGACGCCGGGCACGCCCTTGGTGGACTGGGTGAAGGCCTGCGCGCCCTTGCCGCTGAGGCCGCTCTTGGCGCCCTTCAGGAGGACGACTCGGCCCGTGTCGTAGGCCTTCTTGCCGCCGGTGGTGACGTCCTTGCCGGGGATGCCGACGGCGATGTCGGCGTAGCCGTCGCCGTTGACGTCGCCCGCGCTGAGCCGGGCGCCGAAGTGGTCGCCGCGGTGGTAGTCGTCCCCGCCGGTCATGGGCCCGCCCGACTCGCCCGTGCCGGGCACGCCCGGGCTGTCCTGGGTGAGCTTCACGCTGCGGGTGGCGCCGGGCCCGTTCTTGCTGCCGTAGTCGACGCGGACGGTGCCCTTGTCGTCGTACTGCGTGTCGCCGTCGCCGTGGACCTCGCGGGTCACGAAGTCGCCGTACCCGTCGCCGTCGACGTCCGCGACGACGCCGTCCCGGGAGGGGCCGAGCTTCCGCGACGACGTGGCGCTGAGGCCGCTGCGCGTGCCCTTCCAGAAGCGGCTCGGCAGCGGGCCGTCCTCGTCGCCGTCGCTGACGACGAGGTCGTCGACGCCGTCGCCGGTCATGTCACCGGCGACGAGCTTCAGGAGCCCGTGCTCGGCGGGGACGCGCACGCCCTGCTTCTTCACCGGGTCGCCCTGCCGCGTGAAGGGGCCGTAGGAGACGGTCATGACCGCCGGGTCGTTGTCGTGCACCGGGTAGGCCTCGGTCACCAGGTCCTGGTGGCCGTCGCCGTTGAAGTCCCCGGCGGAGACGTATCCGTAGCGGTTGTTGGTCACCTCGGCGGACGCGCCGGTCAGGCCGTTCTTGGAGCCCCACAGCAGGACGGCCTTGGCCTCGGTGTCGCCGACGACGACGAGGTCGGTGTAGCGGTCCCCGTCGAAGTCGCCGACGACCAGCTCGCGGCCGAAGGTCTCGC
This sequence comes from Streptomyces sp. NPDC053474, assembly GCF_044544845.1. Lineage (NCBI taxonomy): Bacteria > Bacillati > Actinomycetota > Actinomycetes > Kitasatosporales > Streptomycetaceae > Streptomyces > Streptomyces sp. NPDC053474. The sequence goes on along the minus strand of NZ_JBITXV010000005.1, from coordinate 246,067 downwards.
CCTCGGTGGCCTCGCCGGGCACGCCCGGGGTGTTCCGGTCGATGAGGCGCGTGTGCGCGCGGTCGGGCCCGTTCTTGGACCCGGGTACGACGGCCACGTATCCGGCGTTCTGCTTGCCTCCGGCGGGGCCGTACGAGGCGCTGAACGCGAGGTCGGCGTAGCCGTCGCCGTTGAAGTCGGCCACCGGGGTCTTCGGGGGCCTGGGGGCGGCGTTCGCGGTGCCGGTCGCGGTGAGCGCGAGCGGCGCGGCGAGCGCGGTCGCCGCGACGGCGGCGATGAGGGAGCGGTGCACTGTTTCTCCTGTGAGGTGCGTGAGTGGGGGGGGCGGTGCGTACGGGCGTTAGCGCGCGAGGCGCTCGCCCAGGTGGGCTTCCTTCTCCGGGGCGCCGAGCGCGGCCGGGCCGAAGGAGGAGATCCCGGCCGTCGTCAGGCCGGTGGCGGCGCCCTTGAACACCCAGGCCGCGCCCGAGTCCCGGTACGTGCCGTCCTCCCAGGGCGCGGTGACCGTCAGGTCGGCCTTCTTGTCGCCGTTGACGTCGGACAGCAGGACGCCCGCGCCGAACTTGTCGCCCTTCTCGGACGCGCCGGGCACGCCCGCCGTGGTCTGCGTGAAGGCCTGCGCGCCCGTGCCGCTGAGGCCGCTCTTGGCGCCCTTGAGGAGAACGAAGTTGCCGCTGTCTAGAACGTTCTTTCCAGCGGCGGTGACGTCCTCGCCGGGGACGCCGACGGCGATGTCGGCGTAGCCGTCGCCGTTGACGTCGCCCGCGCTGATCGAGGCGCCGAACTGGTCGCCGCTGTAGTACTCGTCGCCGACGTACCCGCCGGTCTCCCCGACGCCGGGCACGCCCGGGCTGTCCTGCGTGATCTTCGCCGTGCGGGTCGCGGCGGGCCCCTCGGCGCTGCCGTAGTCGACGCGGACGGTGCCCGCCTCGGAGTCGTTGTCCTCGTTGCTGGAGCCGTTGTCGCGGGTGACGAAGTCGCCGTAACCGTCGCCGTCGACGTCCGCGACGGCGCCGCCCACGGAGGCCTTGAGCCCCTTGTACGTGTGGCCGAGACCGGCCTTGGAGCCCTTCCAGAACCGGCTGCCGTACGCCCGGTCCTCGAAGCCGTGGCTGGTGACGAGGTCGTCCACGCCGTCGCCGTCCAGGTCGCCCGCGACGAAGTCGCCGAGCTCGCGGAAGGAGCCGAACCCGATCGAATCCTTCCTGGCCGCCTCGCCGCCGCGCGTGAACGGCCCGTACGAGACGGTCATGCCCGTGTCGTCGCTCTCGGGCGCGGCCTTGTACTCCTGCGTCACCAGGTCGCGGTGGCCGTCGCCGTCGAAGTCGCCGGTGGCCAGCGACCCGGCCGCGCCCGGGAGTTCGGCGGCCGCGTCCCCGAGCCCGGCGGCTGAGCCCCAGAGCACCACGGTGTTACCCGCGCCTGCCCCCACGACCAGGTCCGTGTACCCGTCCCCGTCGAGGTCGGCGGTGGTCAGCTCCCGGCCGAAGGCCCCGTACTCGGCGACCTCGCCGGGCACGCCCGCGCTCGACCTGTCGATGATCTTCCGGTGCGCCTGGTCCGCCCCGTTCTTGGACCCGTACACGACGGCCACGTACCCGGCTTCCTGCTTGGCGCCGACCGTCGCGTGCGCGGCGCCGAGCACGAGGTCGGCGTAGCCGTCCTTGTTGAAGTCGACGACGGGGGCCGTGGCCGCCCTCGCCTGGGGCGCGGCGGACGCGGTGCCGGTGCCGAGCGCCAGCGGCGCGGCGATGGCGGCGGCGGCGATGGCGACGACGAGGGAGCGACGCACTGTTCCTCCTGTGACTGGTGGCCCTTCTAGATCAAGAGCCGACAGACAGGAGACAGCCGAGGTGACGTGAGGGTTGCACGATCCTGAACGAGGAGAAACGGAAGCCCCGGCTCAGCCCGCGTCGCGCGTGCCCGCTCTCGCCTTGCGCTGCCAGGGCAGACGGCGTGGCGGGCGGGCCACGATGTCGCCGCCGGTCGACGTGCCGGAGAGCAGGACGCGCAGACGTATCGGTATCTCCGGGCCGGGGACCGGAGGGAGCTTTATGTCCCCACGGCTCTTGGTGATCCCGTCCGCGTCGACGACGACGCCCGGCGGCACCACCAGCGTCAGATCGCCGCCGACGCGCAGGTCGACCTCGATCTCCAGCGTGCTGTGCGTGATCACCGCCTCGGTGAAGTCCAGCTTCAGGTCCGCGAACATCAGCCGCACCTCCATCCGGCGCGGCACCCGCCACCGCCCCGCGCGCTTGCCGTCCCCGAAGCGCTGGTCGATCCGGAGCACCTCGCGCGGCTGCGGCGGCAGCCCCTCCAGCGGCAGGTCCGCCGTGAGGGCCCGGAGGTCGCCGACGGTCTTCGCCGCGAGCGCCGCCTCTATGCGCTCGTCCAACTCCGCCACCGTCAGTCGGCCGCTGCCCGCCGCGAACCTGAGGATCTCCACCGCCTGGTCCCGGTCCTCGTGCGACACCCGCAGCTCAGGTGCCAGCGCCCCGGTGCTCTCGTCTCCCATGCGTCCAGTGTGCGCGCGGCCCGAACGCCCCGGCAACGCCCGCCAGCGAAGATCAGGGAACACCCTGACGGATCTCAGGGTCCCGCCGCCCTCCTCGCACAACTGTCGCGAAACTGCCCTTTCCGGACCGTTCCCCCGCTGCTTGAATCACCTCTCGCACAGGGGCACACCGGGAGCGCCGCCCGGCACTCCCGAGGGAGCGAGAGAGGGCAACCACCATGAGCATGACCCAGAGCGGCAAGCTGACCATGGACTCGTCCCACTCCACCGAGACCCAGGGCGGGAAGACCGACACCTTCAACCAGGTCACCTTCCCCACCCCGTTCCCCGCCGGGTCGGACGTCGTCGTCCAGGTCACCGTGCAGACCTTCAACGGGCCCGAGACCCCCGGCGTCCGCCTCCACGACGTGACCCGCACCGGCTTCAAGATCCGCTTCAACGAGATCCTCGGCGGCGGCGTGAGCGCGGACGGCAAGCACGTCACGGAGACCGTGGGCTGGACCGCCTACACCGTCTGAGCCCCCACGGCGAAGCCGACGAACGGAGCCCAGGCCGCGCCTGTGACGGCCACCTGGGCTCCGTCCTTGTCCTTGGAGTCCCGGATGTGCACCGTGGCAGGAGCTATCGCCACCTCGACGCACTCGGGCCCGTCGTTGCCGCTGTGGCTGCTCTTACGCCACTCCTGGGCAACCTCGACGCAGTTGGGCCCCTCGTTGCTGCTGTAGCTGCTCTTGCGCCACTCCAGAGCGACCTCGACGCAGTCCGCGTCGTCGTTGCCGCTGTAGCTGCTCTTGAACCAGGCCAGCGCAGAGGTCATGTGCCTTCTCCCAACACTTTCTTGATGAACGCCAGAGACTCCTGAGGCGGGAGTGCTTGGGCCCGGATCATGCCATAGCGCATTTCCAGGGTCTGGACCTCCCGAGGATCACTGATCAGCCGCTCGTACAGCTGGCCCGCAGAGTGCCCCAACGTCTTACCGTTCCGGAGCTTTAGCACGCGGAATGGGCCCATCATCCCTGCGTGATCCTCCTGGTCTGTAGGCATCACCTGGATTTGAACGTGCCTCAACTTGCCGATGTCCAACAGGTGTTCGAGCTGTTGTCGCAGAACCAGTGTGCCCCCGATCGGTCGCCTCAATGTCGCCTCCTCCTGGACGAACGTGAGAAGTGGCCGGGGAACGCGCTCGAAGATGGACTTCCGATCCATGCGTGCCGTGACATGGCGCTCGATCTCGTCCTCCGTGTACGTGGGCCTCCGCATCGCGTACAGCGCCTGTGCGTACTCCGGGGTTTGCAGGAGCCCGTGGATGTGAAGGCTGGCGTAGGCCCCCAACTCGACCGACTCCTCCTCCAGCTTCTTCAGGTCCCGTACCTTCTTCGGATACCGCGCCTCCTCCACGTCCTTCTTCATCGCCGAGATCTTCCCGCCCGCCCCGAGTGCCTCGTCGGCCGCGTCCAGGAACTCCGGTTTCGGGACGCGACGGCCCCGCTCGACCGACGACACCATCTCGTCGCCGTACCCGATGGCCGCGCCCAGCTCCGCCTGGGTCATCCCCGCGTCCTCGCGCCACGCCTTGATCTGGCGGCCCACCGCCTTGAGCACCGCCGTCGCTTCCTCGTCCTCCATGCCGCCACCTCTCCGCGTACGAGCCGGACGGCCCCGAGCGGTACCCGGACAGTCGCTCTGCGTACCGGCTTCTCTCCTGTGCAGCCTAGACACGAGTGGCCACGCTGAGTGATGTGAATGGTGAAGTGACCCAAACCTCCGTCCCTGTACGGCAGTTCTCAAAGCTCCTGCCTGCGACGCGCAAGGGCGCACGGCAGGCGCGTACGCTCACTGAGCGTCAACTTGACGCCTGGGGTGCGCCGTCGTGCGCCGCCCTCCACGTCGTCGCCGAACTCGCCGCGAACGCGGTGCTGCACGGGCACGTGCCCGGCCGGAACTTCCGGCTCGCGCTGCGCCTCGACCCGGCGGGAACGCTCCGCGTCGAGGTGACCGATGCCCGGGGCGACCGGGTCCCGCGCGTCCAGGAACCGGGAGGCTGCGCGGAGTCGGGACGCGGGCTGCTGATCATCGGCGTATACGCGGACCGTTGGGGGGTGGTGGAGGCTCCGGCCGACTGCAAGACGGTGTGGGCGGAGGTCACACCGGACCGCGCTTGACCTCAAGCGCGCTTGACGTACGAGGGTCGCGGCATGACACCCTTTCGCGACCTCGTGCACCCCGCCGCAGGAACGGCCCTGATCAGCGAGTGGATCACCGGTACTCCCGAGCGGACGCGGGCCGCCGCCGACGCCGTGGCCGAGGAGTGGGCGGCGGGGGAGTGGCCGTCCGCACTGCTGTCCCAGCACGTGTTCCGGGCGACGGACGGTACGGGCCTGCTCTTCTACGCCCAGTGGACCAGCGACGAGGCGCACCTGACGTGGGCCCGCGCCCGGCGCGGCGCGCTGGTGAGCCGGGTCGACGGGCTCGTGCCGGGCATCGAGCGGCCGGGGCTCCACCGGGGCCGCCTCCACCGCAGCGTGGTGCACGACGACGGCCGCCTGCCCGGCGCCCTCGCGGTGACCAGGACGACGGCGGGGACGGTGGTGGCGGCACCGGGCCTGCTCGCCGCGCACGTCCATCTCACGAAGGACGGCGAGGAGGCCTTCGTCGTGGAGGAGTGGGCGGACGCGGCCTCCTTCGGCGCGGCCGTCCGCACCGGCGGCCGTACGGCCAAGCGGTACACGCTCCACCACTCCTTCCTCAACGACCACGCCCGCCAGACGGTGTGAGGGGCCCGCCCGCGTGGCGTCGTCAGCGCGGGGTCTGGACCAGGAACGCGGCGCCCCCGGGCTCCGGTGCGAGCAGCAGGGTCAGTTCGTACGGGTGCGGGGTGCCGTCGGGGGTGGTGAGGGTGACGGTGCGGGGGGTGAAGTCGGCGACCGAGCGGCAGGACCACCAGGCGTCGAGTTCGGGGCGTTCGGCGCGCAGCAGGGCGGTCACCTCGCGGCTGCGGGACGCCGGGGGCTCGCGGTCGGCGCGGGTCCGGAAGTGCCGGTAGAGGTCCATGGCCAGCGGCTCCCAGGCGGGCAGGACGCGCTGGTGGGCGGGGTCGGTGGCCAGGAGCAGCAGGAGGTTGCGCCGGTCGGCGGGTACGCGGGCCGGGTCGGGCCAGAGCGCGGCGTACGGCGCGTTCCAGGCGCGCAGGTCGAGGGACGGGGCGAGGAGCGCCGCGGGCGTGGCCAAGGCGTCCAGCATGGGCTGGTGGTCGGGCGGCGGGGCGGGGGCCGACTCGAAGGGGGCGTACCCCGCCAGGGTGAGGGCGTGGCGGTGGGCCGCGGCGTCCAGGCGCAGGGTCCGCGCGACCGCGTCCAGGACCTGCCGCGAGGTGTCGACGCGGCCCTGCTCCAGCCAGGTGTACCAGGCCACCGACACGCCGGAGAGCGCCGCGACCTCCTCCCGGCGCAGGCCGGACGTCCGCCGCCGGGGCGTGCCGGGGAGCCCGACGTCCGCCGGGGCCACGCGCTCGCGGTGCGCCCGCAGGAAGCCGCCGAGCTCGCGGCGCAGCGCGGCCGGGGCCGTGGCCGGGTCCGTCATCCTGTTACCTCCGCTCACCCCATGAACACCCGCCTGGCTGGCGTCCATTCCCGGGGCGAGGGTGGGCGCATGAGCAACGACACCGACCTCACCCCCACCGTCCGGCGCCGCGTCAACGACTCCTCCGGGTTCACCGAACCCCGCACACTCATCCGCGTGTACACGCCGCTTGGCACGCTGGAGTCCGTCACCGGCTTCTACGAGCGGCTGCTCGGCGTGGAGCGGGACATGTGGTTCACGTATCCGGCGAAGCGGCTCGCGCTGGCCGTCGTCGGGAGCTTTCTGCTCGTCGAGGGCGACGAGGAGACGCTCGCGCCGTTCCGGGCCACGGATGGCACGCTGATCATCGACTCGGCCGAGAGCTATCTGGCCCGGCTCGCGGCGGAGGAGGGCGTGGAGATCCTTGACCCGCCGCACCGCGTGCCGACCGGCACGGGGTTCACTGCGCGGCATCCCGATGGCACGGTTGTCGAGTACGTCGAGCATCGGCCTACCCCTGACGGGAACTGAGCGCTTTGCCGCGATTGGCCGTCGATTGTCTGCGGACCGTCGTGGCTGGGCGCGCAGTTCCCCGCGCCCCTTCGGGCGCTGGCCCCTGAACCCACCGTTCCCGTTCGATTACAGTGCTGCGGAGTCGGACGGCGAGGCACGGGAAAGGGGGTTCGGTGAGTGCCGTAGCAGCCACCTCGGTGTGGGGCCGCACCGAACAGCAGGACTTCCGCAGCCGGGTCCGCGGCACGCTGCTCGCGGCCGCCGTCGGTGACGCGCTCGGCGCGCCCGTGGACGGCGCGGACCTGGCGGAGATCCGGGCCGCGCACGGCGCCGAAGGCCTCACCGAACTCGCCCCCGCGCACGGCAGACGCGGCGCCGTCACCGCCGCCACGCAGCTGTCCCTCTTCACCGTGGACGGCCTGATACGCGCCCAGGTGCGGCGCGACACGGGCGCCTGGCACCCGCCGACCGATCTGCACCGGGCGTACCTGCGGTGGGCCGCGACCCAGCGCGACTGGGGGCCCGACGAGCGGCGCAAGGAGGACGGCTGGCTGGCCCGCGAGGAGTGGCTGTACTCGCGGCGGGGGCCCGCCCGCGCCTGCCTCACCGGGCTCGCCGACGACCGCATGGGCACCCTCGACGTGCCCAAGAACCCGGGCGAGCGCGGCCCGGAGGCCGCCGCAAGGTCCGCGCCCTTCGGGCTGCTCGTGGGGTGGGAGCCGCAGCTCGTGCTCCAACTCGCCGTGGAGTGCGCCGTGCAGACCCACGGGCACCCCCACGCCTACCTCGCCGCGGGCGCCCACGCCGTGCTCGTGCACGGCCTGGCCCGTGGGGAGTCCCTCGACGGGGCCGTGCAGCGCGCGCTGTCCCTGCTCGCCGCGCGGCCGGGCCACCAGGCCGTCACCGACGGCCTTCGGCACGCGCTCGGGGCCGTACGGCAGGGCATGCCGAACGCGGCCCGCGTCGAGGAGCTGATCGGCGAGGGCGAGGCGGAGGGCGTCCTCGCCGCCGCCGTGTACTGCGCCCTCGTCGGCGAGGACATCCGCCACGGCCTGCGGCTCGCCGTCAACCACGGCGCGTCCTCCACGGCGGCGGGCGCCCTGTGCGGGGCCCTCCTCGGCGCGCTGCACGGCGAGACCGCGCTGCCCCCCGGCTGGCTCACCGAACTGGAGGGCCGCGCCACCGTCCTGGAGCTGGCCGACGACTTCGCCATGGAAATGACCCAGGGCCCAGCCCTCCACAGCCCAGCGGGAGCGTCCCCGGGCTGGCTGGCCCGCTACCCCAGGGCTTGAGCCCCGTAGGGGCGCGGGGCCCTGTTGATTTGCGGCTCCGCCGCGCGGGCGCGACCAGCCACAACAAGCCCGCAGACAAAGAGACGGCCTAAACCTGCGAGTCCGCCAGGATCTTGAGGGCCCGAGCCTTCAACTCCGCACTGGCCCGCCGCGGGTCGCCCGAGTCGAAGGGCGGGCGGGGGTCATACTCCACCGCCAACTGAATCGCGCGCGCAGTGTCGTCGTCCGTGAGCCGCGCAGCGAGACGCAGAGCCATGTCGATCCCCGCCGAGACCCCGGCCGAGGTGATGAACTTCCCCGACTCCACAAAGCGTTCCGGCACGTACGTGACGTCGTAGGTCTGCTCCAGGTACTCCGCCGACGCCCAGTACGTCGTAGCGCGGCGGCCGTCGAGGAGCCCGGCCGCGGCGAGCACGAGGGAGCCGGTGCACACGGACGTGGTGAAGCGGGTGTGCCGGTTCGTGGCGCGGATCCACTTCAGGAGGGTCTGGTTCCGCATCGCGGCGATGACGCCGCGGTTGCCCGCGCCGGGGACGAGGAGCACGTCGAGGCGGCCCGCCTCGTCGAGGGAGCGCTCGGCGACGACGGCCACGTCACCGGTGTCGGTGCGGACCGGCCCGCGCCGCTCGGCGACCATCGTGACGCTCGCGCCCGGCACGCGGGAGAGCACCTCGGCGGGTCCGGTGGGGTCGAGGAGGCTGTAGCCGTCGTAGAGGAGGACGCCGATGCGCGGGCCCTCGGCGCCGGGCTCGCGGGGCGCGTCGGCGTGGGCGGCGGCGGGCTGGGCGGCCAGGCCCGCGGTGGCGAGGGCGGCGGTGGCCGCGGTGGAACGCAGCAGGGTGCGGCGGGTGGTGGGGTGCGTCATGCCCCGGGAGTCTGCCGCCCGGGCGGCAGTCGGGGGCGGGGCATGTCCGGCATCTTGCGCATCGTGTCCCCGCTGACGCCGTACGCGTCGAGGAAGGCCTGGCGCAGCGTCTGCGCGGAGCCGAAGCCGCAGCGGCGGGCGACGGCGGCCAGCGACAGTTCGCTGGAGCGCACGAGGTGCGCGGCGGCCTCGGTGCGGGCGGCGCGCACCGCGCGGGCCGGGGTGGTGCCGAGGTGCGCGGCGAACAGGCGCGTCAGATGCCGGGTGCTCACGCCCGCGCGGGCGGCGAGCGCGGCGGGCGTGAGGTCCTCCGTGAGGTGCGCGGCGATGTGCGCCGCCAGGTCCCGGACCAGGCGGTCGCCCGGCGGCGGCGCGGCCAGGAACATGCTGATCTGCGCCTGGTCGGCGGGCCGGTGCAGATACGAGACGAGTTCGCGGGCGACCGTGCGGGCCAGGGTCGGGCCGTGGTCGTCCTCGATCAGGGACAGGGTGAGGTCGAGGGCGCTGGTGACGCCCGCCGAGGTGTAGACGTTGCCGTCGCGCACGTACAGCGGGGCGGTGTCGACGGCCACCGCCGGGTGCCGGGCGGCCAGTTCGGCGCCGTAGCCCCAGTGGGTGGTGGCGCGGCGGTGGTCGAGGAGCCCGGCGGCGGCCAGGACGTAGGCGCCCGTGCACACGGAGGCGACCCGGCGGCTCGTGCGCGCGAGCCGCCGGACCTGGGCGACCAGGCGGGCGTCGGCCGCCGCCCGCTCGTACCCGGCCCCGCCCGCCACGAGCAGCGTGTCCAACGGCCCGGCCACGGCCTCCAGGCTCCGCCCGGCCCCGAGGGCGATCCCGGAACTGCTGCGCGCCGGGGCACGACCGACGGTGCCGAGCTCGATCTCGTAGGGCGGCTCGGCCCCATACCGATTCGCGATGTCCAACGCCCCACTGGGGCAGGCGACATCGAGTATCTGCGTGTCGTCATACGCGACGATAAGAACGCGCCTAGCGCTGGCCATAGGGCCATCCCACCACGCGCCCGAAGGGGCGCGGGGAACTGCGCGACCAGCCAGGACGGACCCGCAGACGAAGAGGCACCCGCTAGGGACCCGGCTTAGAAGGCGCGGCCTCAGCCTGCCCCGCCAGGGGAAGGGCGGCGGCGGAGCCGTCGTCGTCCGTGTTGATCCGCGCGATCAGCGCATCGCGCTCAGGCGTGTCCTCCGGCTTGACCCACCCGACGACCACGTACAGGACCAGCGACACAGCCAGAGGTATGGACACCTGGTACTGGAGAGGCACGCCCCCGTCGACGTTCCAGCTGATGGGGTAGTTGACCAGCCAGAAGGCGAGCAGGCCGAGGCCCCAGCTGGTGAGCGCCGCCGTGGGGCCCGAGCGGCGGAAGGCGCGCAGCAGGCCGAGCATCATCGGGATGGCGATGGGGCCCATGAGCCCGGCGACCCACTTGATGACGACGGTGATGATGTCGTCGAAGGTGGGGGAGTTGACCTGGGTGGCCACCGCCATGGACAGGCCGAGGAAGACGACGGTGGTGACGCGGGCCGCGACGAGGCCCGCGCGGTCCGTCCACTGCCGGGCCCTGCGGGACAGGACCGGCGCCACGTCCCGGGTGAAGACGGCCGCGATGGCGTTGGCGTCGGAGGAGCACATGGCCATGGTGTGGGAGAAGAAACCGACGATGACCAGGCCCAACAGGCCGTGCGGAAGGAGCTGTTCCGTCATCAGGGCGTACGCGTCCGACCCGTCGGGCTTCTTCGCGTCGACGAGGAGCGGCGACATCCACATGGGGAAGAACAGGACCAGCGGCCACACCAGCCACAGCACGGCGGACAGCCTCGCGGACCGCGCGGCCTCGCGGGCGTTGGCCGTGGCCATGTAGCGCTGGGCCTGGTTGAGCATGCCGCCGTTGTACTCGAAGAGCTTGATGAAGAGGAAGGCGAGCAGGAACACCGTGCCGTACGGGCCGACCAACGGCTTGGCGTGGCCGTCGAGCTCCGGGCTGTCCCACACCCCGAAGAAGCCGCCGTGGTCGCCGAGCTTCACGACCACGGCCACGAACATCGCGACCCCGGCGAACAGCTGGATGACGAACTGGCCCAGCTCGGTCAGGGCGTCCGCCCACAGGCCGCCGATGGTGCAGTACACGGCGGTGACCGCGCCGGTGATGAGGATGCCCTGGTTCAGGGAGACCCCGGTGAACACGGACAGGAGCGTCGCGATCGCCGCCCACTTCGCGCCCACGTCGACGATCTTCAGGAGCATGCCGGACCAGGCGAGCGCCTGCTGGGTGGGCAGGTTGTAGCGGTTCTTCAGGTACTCGAGCGGGGACGCCACGTGCAGCCGCGAGCGCAGCCGGTTGATGCGCGGCGCGAAGAGGCGGGCGCCGATCGCGATGCCGAGCGCGATGGGGAAGGACCAGGTGACGAAGGACGTGACGCCGTACGTGTAGGCGATTCCGGCGTAGCCGGTGAACATCACCGCGCTGTAGCCGGACATGTGGTGCGAGATGCCGGACAGCCACCACGGCATCTTGCCCCCGGCGGTGAAGAAGTCGCTGACGTTGTCCACGCGCTGGTGGGACCAGACGCCGATCGCGACCATCACGCCGAAGTAGCCGATGAGCACGGCCCAGTCGAGACCGTTCATATCCCCCTCCCGGGGTCCGCCTTGTGAACTCGGTCAACTCCGCTGATCTCGTGGGGACTTCACCCGTGCGGCGCGGGAACGGCCGGGAAGGGCCCGCTCATCGTCGGTTCGGCCGCGCGGCACGGACAACCGCCCGCACAGTCAAGAGGGAGTAAAATCGTTCGAGTTGGCGACCTTCGTTCATATACGTGATCAGGTGGGGGGTGGGGGAACCCCCGGCGGCGGGCCGGGGGCGGGGCCCGGTTCGCGTCCGGGCCCTCAGCGCATCAGCTCCCCCGCGTTCACCAGGAGCGACTGCCCGGTGATGGCCCGCGCCCGGTCCGAGGCGAGGAACACGCACGCCTGCGCCACGTCCCCGTCCGTGGCCAGCTCGGGCAGCGCCATGCGCTCGGTGAGCCGCCGCTTCACCTCGTCCTCGGGAACGCCCTCGGCCCGCGCGGTCAGCGTCACGTACGCCTGGACGGGCGGGCCCCACATCCAGCCGGGCTGCACGGTGTTGACCCGGATCCGGAGCGGGCCGAGCTCGCGCGCCAGGGAGTACATCGCCGAGGTCAGCGCGCCCTTCGACGCCGCGTACGCCGCCTGGCGCACCTGCGAGGGGGCCGCCACCGACGACTGCGTGCCGATCAGGACCACCGAGCCGCCGCGCTCCCTCAGGGCGGGCAGGCACGCGCGGGCCATGCGCAGCGAGCCGAGCAGGTTCACGTCCAGGACGGTCGCCCAGGTGGCGAAGTCCGCGTCCTGGAGTCCGCCGAAGTGGCTGTCGAGCGCCGCGACCTGGACCAGCGCGTCGACGCGGCCGAACCGCTCGACGGCGAGGCCCGCGAGCGCCGCGCACTGGGCCTCGTCGGTGATGTCCGTCGGCCGGTAGGCGGTGCGGGCGCCCTCGGGGTCGAGGAGGGCCGCTGTCTTGGCGAGGTGCGCCTCCGTGCGTGCGCCGAGCACGGCGTTGCCGCCCTCGGCCACGACGGCCGCGGCCACCTCGTGGCCGAGCCCCGCGCCGACGCCGGAGACGATCACGGTCTTTCCCTGGAGCAGCGGCATGCGGGCCTCCCGGCTCTGGCCTTCTGTCTGACGGGGCGTCAGAGTATGGGTCCGCGCGGAAGAAGGGGAGAGGCATGGGCGACGACACCCGGTCCACGAAGGCCCCCGGCGAGGCGTACGCCGCGCTCGCCGCGGTCGGGCCCTACGGCGTGCGCCCGGGGCACGCGCTGATCACCATGGTCGAGCCGCACCCGGGGCACGAGTTCGCGTACAACCGCTGGTACGAGGACGACCACTACTACGCGGGCGCGATGGCGATGCCCTGGATGTACGCGGGCCGACGCTGGGTGGCGACCCGGGAGCTGCAACTCCTGCGCGTGCCCGAGAAGTCCGCCGTCGCGAGCCCGGTGACGGCGGGCTGCTACCTGTCGACGTACTGGATCACCGAGGGGCGCTACGACGAGCACATGGGGTGGACCGTGGCCATCAACAAGCGCCTCAACCGCGACGGCCGCGTCCACCAGGCCCGCACGCACGTCTTCACGGCCTTCCAGGACCACGCGGCGACCGTCTACCGCGACGGCGCCGCCGGGCCGCGCGACCTGCACGCCCTCGACCACCCCTACCAGGGGCTCGTCCTGGAGGTGACCGACGCCGCCGGGCCCGGGGAGCGCGCGGAGCTGGTCGAGTGGCTGTGCGCCCGGCACCTGCCCCGGGCGCTCGCGGGCTCGCCCGCCGCCATGGTCACGCTCTTTCGCCCCACGCCGCTGCCGGGCGACCGGATGACGTACGTGAAGCAGGTCGAGGGCGTGGACACGCGCCTGACACTGCTGTGGTTCCTGGAGTGCGATCCGCGCGCGTGCTGGGCGGAGCGCTTCGCGGCGCGCGAGGCGGAGGTGGCCGCGTCGGGCCTGGGGCGCGTGGAGCTGCTCGCGCCGTTCATTCCTACGGTGCCGGGCACGGACCGCTACGTCGACCAGCTGCGGTAGCGCGCCGGGGCAAGGCCGAGCCCCCTCGGCCGGGACGGCGGACCAGTCGAGAGGGCTCTGCGGGTGGAGCTATGCGGTTGTCTCTGGGATTGCCTTCACTGGCACGTATCACCCGAGGTCGTGAGACCCTTCACGCACCTCGCTCACGAAGGCGTTCCACGAGTCGGCGGGGAAGGCGAGGACCGGGCCGCCCGTGACCTTGGAGTCCCGCACGGAGATCGCGTGCAGAACGGGGGACTTGACCTCGACGCACGCGCCGTTCCCGGTGGAGTAGGACGACTTGGTCCACGAGGGCGACGCGCCTTGCTGGATTGCCATGTTTGCTCCGTTTGTGCAGTTGGTGAATTGCGGTATCCCGCGGGAGAGCGGTATACGCCAACGCCGTTGCTCTGTTGGCGTGAATGACGCTACTCGCCAACATCGAGTGGCGGATGGTTCGTTCACTCAACCGGATGGCATATTCCAGAGGGGTCTTCCGCCCCGACGCGGCAACGGTGTACCGTACGGCGGTTTCGCGGCCGGAGGGCGCCGGAGAAGCCCGGAAGGCTTTCTTCCGCATATCGGCGGGAGATCAGCGGGCGTAGTCCTTGGCGATGTCGGCGATCAACTGCCGGGACTGGTCCACATTGAGCGCCTGGGCCCGCAAGTGCTCGTACATGAGGCTGTACTGCTGCACGTCATGGGCCTTTTCGAGATACAGGTCGCTGGTGACGCCCTCGATGTACACGACGCTGGAATCCGACGCGTCCGGAAACTCCAGGATCGCGTACTGGCCGTTCAGACCGGGGTGCGCGCCCATCTCGAAGGGGATCACCTGCACCGTCACGTGCGGCAGCTGGGACTGCTCGACCAGGTGGTCCAGCTGCTCGCGCATCAGCGCGCGGTTGCCGACGACGCGGCGCAGCGCGGACTCGTCGAGGACGGTCCACAGGCGCAGCGGATTCTCCGGCGCGGCGATGCGCTCCTGGCGGCGCATGCGCACCTGGACCCGTTTCTCGATGTCCGTCGGTGTGGTCTCCGGCAGCGCGCCGGTGATCAGGGCCTCCGCGTACGGCCTGGTCTGGAGCAGTCCGGGGACGACCTGCGGGTCGTAGACGCGCAGCGACGCGGCGTCGGTCTCCAGGCCGATGTACACGCTGTACGGGATGTCACCGAAGGAGTGCCACCAGCCCTGCTGGCGGGAGTCCTTGGCCATCTGCATCAGCGATTCGACGATGCGGTGGTCCTCCACCTCGTACACCCCGCACAGATCGCGGACGTCGCGCTGGCTGATGGAGCGGCGGCCGTTCTCCAGGCGGCTGATCTTCGACTGCGAGACGAGCAGGCGCTCCGCCACCTCCTCCGCCGTCATGCCCTTGAGCTCACGGAGCCGCCGCAGCTCCTGGCCTAGCCGACGGCGCCTGACGGTGGGATTGACGTTGGACGCCACGGGAAGTGCACCTCCGGCGAATATGCCTCTACATTGCGTGTCTGCTGTTGAGCAGAGTGCCACCAAGGGGCAACTCGCCGCTGGGAAACAGCAGATACGGCGGCTCTGTGGGGGTGCCGACGCCCCGCGGCGTCGTGTGTGCTTCTCAACGGGCGTGTCACGTGCGGTGGTTGCGGCCGTGCGGGGCCCGGGCGCCGATGTGACCGGCGCCCGGCCCCGCACGGACCGGCGGCTCCCGAACCGGGTCTTGGGGGACTGCGGCGCGGTGCGGGGTGCACCTGGCGGTGCGGTGTGCACCTCATGGTGCGGTGTGCACCTCACGGTGCGGGTGCGCCTTACGGTGCTGAGGCGCGGGGTGCGTCACACGGTGCGGGTGACGCGGTGCCGCGTGCGTGTGCGCGCCGGGTGGGCGCGCGTGCCGCGGGTGCTGCCTGTGCTGGGTGCTGCGGTGCTGGGCGCCGCGGCCGGTGCGGGCCGTGCGCTCGCGGTGCCGGACCCGGTGCCGGTGCCGGTGTCGGCGGCCGTACCGGTCCCGGTGTGTGCTCGTGCTGTGCCGCGGCCGTGCCGCCCGGGGATCGGCTCCCCGTGCGTGGCCGCTCGATCAGTGGGCCACCGCGCGGGCCATGGCTCCCGCACCCCGGCGCGGCTGCATCGGCACCCTGCCGGGTTCCGTCGCCGCCCTCGCCGTCGTGCGTGCGGGCGGCCGTGCGCCCTGCGGTTGTCCCTGCCCCGCCGTCGCGGGGCTGCGGCGGGGCTGCGCCGCCACGCCGTTCTGGACGTCCATCACGGCGTGTGCCACGAGGCCGCCCATGGGGTCGTGCCGGATCAGGTCCCGCAGCCGGGAGCGGGACGATCGTCCCTCGTTGCCCGGATACAGGTGCTTGCCGAGGCCGACCGCGTGGGCCAGCGCGGCGAGCGCCGCGGTCCGTGGGTCCGGCGGTACGCCGGTGCGGATCGCCGAGTCCAGCCGGGACCTGATCTCCCGGCTGATGGCCGTGTCCGTCGCCTGGTAGCGAGTCGTCGGCAGCACTCCGCACATCTGGCCCGCCACGGCATGCACCATGCCGCACCGCTCCAGGTGCGAGAGGTAGGTCTGGCGCAGCCCCAGGCGGGGCCCGCCGATCCAGTGGACCGCCCGGACCGGGCTGCCGCGCCTGCGCAGCAGCTCCAGTGCGGAGTCCAGAGTCGGATCTCCCGTCGGCCGTGGCATCACCACGGCGATACGATCCCCGTCAGGGGCTATCCGTCCGGCCAGCGCCAGCTCCACTAGCTGTGCTCCGGCCAGACCGAGGTCGAGCGACTGCGGCTGCGCTGTGGTACCCGTGGCCGGGTCCAGAGCGAGCAGCAGAAGCTCCTCCGGAATTGTTCTGCGGCTCCTGCCCATCCATGCCTCCCCGCGTGGATGAATGACAGGGTGACCCCTCTCACATTGGTCTGTCGAGAGCGCGTGGGCGGTACGTACGGGAACCAGTAGGTATGTCGTTCTCGTCTACCACGGGGGTTAAGCCCTCACACAGGACACTGGTACATGGTTCGGACAGTGGGTCCGGGCCTCGGTCGGTGTGGCGACGCACGGCGAGTACGGCGAGTACGAGGAGGAATCGGTGGCGGGCGAGTACCCCGACAGTTCGAAGACGGTTTCTGGCGGGGGCGCCTCTGAGGACGACGCGGCCGCCTCGCCCCCCACGCCCCCCTCGGCCGGTGCGGCCAACGGGGACGCGCGCCTGCGGAACGCGGTGGCGGCGTGGGTCGCCACGGCGGCCGAGGGCGGCGAGGGCGAGAGCGGTTCACCGGCCGGAGGTGACGTTTCCGCTGAGGCGTCCGACACGGTGGGCGAGGGCGCCGCCGACGCCGTGGACCGGGCCTCGGGCGAGGGCGTGGCGGAGCCGGGCTCCGGTGACGCGCCGAAGTCCGACACGGCCACGGCTGTGTTCCGGACCGACCGGCCGCGGGTCGAGACCTCTGGCGACGGCGGCGCCGACGCGGGTGAGCCTCCCGCCGACAAGGCGACGGCGGTGTTCAAGACCGTGCCGTCGTGGGCGAAGAAGGACGAGGCCGAGGACGCCGCCGCGGCCACCGAGCCGGGCGACGCGAAGCCGGGTGAGGGCAAGGCGGCTGCCGCCGACCCGCGTACCTCGCGCGACGCCGAGTCCGGCGAAGCCAGGTCCGGCGAAGCCGACAAGAGCGGCGCGGCCGAGCCGGGCACCGCCAAGCCGGATGCCGCCGGGTCCGGCGACGCCAAGGCGGGCGGTGCCAGGTCCGGCGACGCCAAGGCGGGCGGCGCCAAGTCCGGCGTCTCCCAGCCGGAGGGCGGCAGGCCGGAAGGCGGCAGGCCCGAAGGCGCCGAGCCGGAAGGCTCCAAGTCCGGCGTCTCCCAGCCGGAGGGCGGCAAGCCGGAAGGCGGCAGGCCCGAAGGTGGCAGGCCGGAAAGCACCAGGCCGGAAGGCGGCAGGCCGGAAGGCTCCAAGCCCGGCGTCTCCAAGCCGGAAGGCGGCAAGCCCGAAGGCGGCAGGCCGGAAGGCTCCAAGCCCGGCGACTCCAAGCCCGAAGGCGGCAAGCCGGAAGGTGGTGAGCCCGTTGATCAGGCCACCGCCGTCTTCAAGGCCGTCAAGCCCACCGGCACCGGTACTCGTGGGGTCGACCAGCCCACCACCATGCTCAAGCTCGGCGACGCGAAGCCCAAGCCCAAGCCCGAGTCCGAGTCCGAGTCCGAGCGGACCAGTAAGTTCGTCGCGCTGAAGCCGCTCGACGAGCCGCGTGCCGCGCCCGAGCGGAAGGCACCGCCGCAGGGCGAGCCCAAGGCCCCGGCCGCCCCGGCCCCCGCGCAGGAGGCCGCCCCGGCCCCCGCGGAGCGGACCACCCAGCAGCCGTTGCCGCCCAAGCCGCCGCTCGACCTGCTCGCCGAGCTGACGAACACGCCGCCGCCCCCGGAGACCCCGGCCCGCACCCTCGTACGGCGGTTCAAGATCTGGACGCCCCTCGTGCTGCTCCTGGCGATTGTGTTTGCAGTCGTACAGGCCGTACGCCCGCTCCCGGACGGGAAGCTCAGCATGACCGCCAAGGAGACGTTCTCCTTCGGCGGCGGCAAGCCCTCGATCCCTTGGCCCGCCGACGGCCAGGCGGCCATGGACGTCGACGGCATCGGCACCTTCGGCACCTCGGGCAAGCCGAAGCCCGTGCCGATCGCGAGCATCGCGAAGGTGATGACGACGTATCTGATCCTGCGCGACCACCCCATCAAGAAGGGGACGGAGGGCAAGACGCTCACCGTCGACGCCCAGGCGCAGCGCCACTACGAGAAGGGCAAGCCGGAGAACGAGTCCGTGGTCAAGGTGACCGAGGGCCAGAAGATCTCCCAGTACGAGGCCCTCCAGGCCGTCATGCTGCCGTCCGCCAACAACGTCGCGCGGATGCTCGCGCGCTGGGACAGCGGCGGTGACGAGAAGAAGTTCGTGGCCAAGATGAACGAGACGGCCAAGGAACTCGGCATGAAGAACACCCACTACACGGACCCCAGCGGCCTCGACAAGACCACCGTGTCGACCGCCGAGGACCTGGTGAAGCTCGGCCGGGTGGCGATGGAGAACCAGACGTTCAAGGAGATCGCCCGCCAGCCGAAGTACGAGGACGTCAACGGCGACGAGCAGAAGAACTACTTCGGCCTCGTCCCGACGGTCGCCATCGGCATCAAGACCGGCACCACCACGGCCGCGGGCGGCAACATCCTGTTCGCCGCGGAGAAGAAGGTCGGCGGCAAGACCCAGGTGATCATCGGCGCGGCCCTGGCCCAGTTCGGCAAGCCGGGCGTCGCCAACATCGACCAGGTCACGAACGTCGTGAAGGACCTGATCAGCGGCGGCCAGGACGCGCTCACGGCGAAGACCGTGGTGAAGAAGGGCACGGTCGTCGGCCACGTCGACGACGGCCTCGGCGGCGAGACGCCGGTCGTCACCACCAAGGACGTCACGGCCGTCGGCTGGTCAGGGCTGACCGCGAAGCTGGAGCTCACTGACGGCGGCAAGAAGGTCCCGCACACGGCGAAGAAGGGCACGAAGGTCGGCGTCCTGTCCGTGGGCGACGGCACCGACGGCGCCATCAAGGTGCCGGTGGCCCTGGCGAAGGACCTCGCGGAGCCGGGCCTGGGCGCGAAGCTCACGCGGATCGGCTGACGGAGCGCGGGAGCCCAAGCCGAAGGGGTGGGGGCGAGCCTTGAAGGCTCGCCCCCACCCCTTCGCCGTACTCCGGGTCAGTACGTGCGGGTCAGTCCTTGTCGTCCTCGGGCGCGCAGCGCGGCTGCGGGCCCGAGGGGCCGCTGTAGTTCGAGCCGATGCGCACCTCGCCGGGCTTGGTGACGGTCAGGCGGGTGAAGTCGCCGTCCTTGCGCAGGCAGGCGCCCTCGGCCCACAGCCACGGCGAGTAGGCGACGCGGACGATGACGGAGCCGGGCCGCGGCATCCGGACGGTCATGTTGGCGCCGTCGGCGGCGACCAGGGTGCCGGGCTTGTCGACGAGCGGCACCGGGTCCTTGACCCGGTAGATCCGCCAGTTGTCGTCGTGCCAGACCTCCTTGAGGTAGCTCGGCCCGCTGGTCACGAGGTTGTGCTCGCGCTCGGCGGCGCCGTCCGGCACGCTGTCGCCCTTGTAGAGCACCACGAAGCCGACGGCCCACTGGTTCAGCCACTGGCGGTAGGAGGCGGAGGAGAAGGCGCCCTCCTTCACCTCGGAGACCGGGCGGCCCTCGTAGAAGAGGCGGCCGCGCTCGACGTCGGCCTGGCGGTTCCAGCCGCGCGCCATGTTGATGTACGGCGACAGGACGGCGGCCTCGCGGTGGTCGCGGGCCGGGACGACCTCGACGCGGGTGCGGTCGGCACCGAGCCGCTTGAGCTCCTTGACGACGCCGTCGGTCTTCACGGCCCAAGTCGGCACCTTCGTATAGTCCACTATGTCGGAGGTCGTCTTGATCGACACCCAGATGAGGGACAGGGCGACGGCGCTGATGAGCAGGGCGTGCCGCCAGATCAGGGCGGGCCTGCCGTTGGGCTTGAGCAGCGGGCCGCGCGGGAAGTCGCGGTTCAGGACGGCGGCGAGCACTATGGCCGGGGCCGCGAGCTCCGCGAGCCGCTCGACGTTCGTGCCGATCGGCGTGGGGATGATCCAGGTCAGCACGACGCCGACCGCGTACACGGCGGCACCGAGCTTGAGCAGCCGCCAGGCGGGCGGCGCGGCCAGGATGACGACCAGGCAGAGCAGCACCGGCGGGAAGATCCGGACGAACGCCATCGGCTGCTCGCCCTCGAAGGGGAACAGCCAGGTCGTGAGGCCCACGACGGCGAACGGCGGCAGGATCAGGGCGAGCGCCTTGCCCCACTCCCGCGACAGCAGATAGGCGGCGCCCACCACGACGATGAACAGGCCCGCCACCGGGCTGCCCATGGCCGCGAGCGCCGCGCAGGCCACGGCGGCCGCGAGCCTGCCGCGGCCGACCTTCCCCGAGGCGGCGAGGACGGCCCCGACGCCGAAGGCCACGCCCAGCATGAAGGTGGCGCGCCCGCACACCACCTGGCACCACAGGGAGAAGCCGACGATGATCGCGGGCCACAGGGGCCTGCGGATGCCGACGCGCGTGATGAGCGCGACGGCCATCCAGGTCGAGGCGAGGCCCGAGGCCATCGCCACGGTCCGCACGCCGAAGGCCGCCATGAGGTAGGGCGAGATCACGCTGTAGTTGGCGGTGTGCACTCCGCCGTACCAGAAGAGCCCGTACGCCGAGCCCGGGTAGCGCCGGACGAAGCCCGCCCAGGCCTGCTGCGCCGCGAGGTCGCCGCCGCCCGTCGCGAAGACCGTCCACCACAGCGCGTAGAGCGGCAGTAGACCCAGCGTGATCATCAGCGGCAAGCGGTAGCGCCAGTACCAGGGCTCCCTCATGTCACTCCCCTGATGGGTCCGGGAGAGTGTCGGCGGAGACAGTTCGGCAGAGGCCACGGGCGGCGATCCGTTCGGCTGGCGGGGTCAACTCCTTCGGAGTAGACGCTAACCGCTGCGGAATGGTTGGCGGACGGCGACCCCGGGGCCAGGTATCCGCCAGTATGCGACCGATCGCGGACGGTCGCAGTACATCCATGTCAGAAGCGTCCCGGCCTGTGCGGGAGCGGGTGGAGGGGCCTTGTGGAGGGGGTGCCGACGGCCCTGCTATTTGCGCACGTGTATTTGCTCACAAAGGGTGTCCGCGAGGTGCGGGAGGGTGGGCGGCGTGCGGAGGAGGGCGCGGTCAGCGCACGGGATAGGCCACGTCGCACACCTCGTCCTCGGGCCCGGCCGCGTCCCAGTCCGCGAAGTACACCTCCCGGCACGGCCCGGTGCAGACGAGCCCCTCGCGGGTGATCCACTCCTCCACCGTGTCGAACGCGGCGAGGATCTGCGGATAGGCCACCTGCGCCTTGGTGATGCGGACGTACGCCATCCGGTACGCGGGCTCCACCCGGGCGGTGAGGCCCTGGGCCCGGCCCCGCTCCCTGACCCAGGCGCGGGCCGCCTCCAGGTCGGCGACGGGCACGCAGGCCTCGGCGGGCCCGTCGCTCTCCTCGCTGACGGCGGAGTGGTAGATCACGAACGGTGCCCCGGTGATCCCGCCGCACTCCTCGGCGGCGGCCCGTTCCAGGCGGCCGAGCGAGGCGCCGATCCACACCGGCAGCTCGTCGCTGACCAGGTGCCGGGTCTCGCTGAGGACGGGGGTGCCGGGCACCTCGACGATCTTGACCTCGAACGTTCCTGGCAAGGCGGTACTCCTTCCGGACAGGCGGCCGCGGAGGTATCCCACCAGGGTGCGCTGGGCGGCGTGCCGCTCCTCGACGCCCGCCCAGTAGCCGTCGAGCGCCGACGCGGCCCGCTCGCCGTCGAGCCGGACCACCGCCGCGATGTCCGCGAGCGGCATGTCCAGACGCCGCAGGAGCGCGACGGTCCTGGCCTGCTCGACCTGCTCGGGCAGGTAGGAGCGGTAGCCGGTCGCCGCGTCCACGTGCGCGGGCGTGAGCAGGCCCTGCCGGTCGTAGAGCCGCAGCGCCTTCGCCGAGAGCCGGGTGCGGCGGGCGAAGGTGCCGATGCTCAGCAGCCCGGCGGGCCTGCCGGAGCAGGGGCTTTCGGCGTCGTCCGTGCTGGCGGTGCCGTCCGTCCTGGCGGTGCTGACGGTGGGGTCCATGGGGGCCATCCTCGATGACCGTGAACGGGTCAGGGGGTGTCCGGGGCGGGCGCCCCGGCCCCGCCGACTCTGGACCCTGCCCCAGGGGCAAGGTCAATGCCGCGAAGGGCGTCCGTCCAGACGCGCTCGACCAGGGCGTTCCCGTACCGCGACCCCTTGCCGCCGACGCCGGACAGCGGCTGGAGCAGCGGGTCGCCCTTGCGCATCCTAAACAGCGTGACGGCCGTGGACACCTCGGGCGTGTACCCGGCGAACCAGGCGGAGCGCAGCCGGTCCCGGTCGGTGGTGCGGCCCGCCGCGACCGGGCGGCCGCGGGTGCTGGACACCCGGCCCAGGCTGTGGGTCGCCGCCCCGCGCAGCGCGTCGGCGACCTGCCCCGCGACCCGGGAGTCCAGGGCCCGCCGGGTGGGCGGCCGCTCCAGGCCCTCGATCTCCTCGCCGTCCTTCGTCACGGAGGTCACCGAGTACGGGTCGTGCTGGAGCCCGCCGCGCGCCAGCGTGCCGTACGCGCCCGCGAGCCGGATGGCGCTCGGCGTGGAGGTGCCGATGGCGAACATGTCCTCCTTCGGGCCCATGCTGGCGGGCAGCATCCCCGCGTCCACGGCGACCTCCCGCATCCGCTCCCAGCCGACCTGCTTGCCCAGGTGCAGATAGGTGGCGTGGCCGCCCTCGATCAGGGCCTGGCGCGGGGTCATCCCGGTGGCGCCCTTGCCGGTGTCGACGCCGTCCTGGAGGGCGGCGGCCAGGACGAACGGCTTGAACGCCGAGCCCGCGGGGACGCCGGAGGTGTCGGCGTTGTTGCTGAAGTGCCGGGTGGCGTCGGCGCCGCCGTACAGGGCGAGCACGGCCCCGTCCGAGGTCCGCACCGAGGCCGCGCCGATCTCCACACCGCGGTCCTGCTCGCGCCGCTCGGGGGCGAGGTCGCGGCGGGCCACGCCCTGCGCGGCCCGGGCGAGCTGGCGCACCCGGCGCTCGTCGAAGGTGGTGCGGATGCGGTAGCCGCCGCGGGCCAGGTCCTTGTCGGTGAGGCCGGTGCGCTGGCGGACGTATTTGTTGGCGATGTCGACGAGGTACCCGGCCTGCCCGTTGTGGGCGTTGAGGCTGGTGGAGCGCGAGCGCGCGAGCGGCTCGGGGAACGTGCGGTACCGCGCGCGCTCGGCCCTGCTCATCCGCCCGACCTCCACCTGCCGGTCCAGGATCCAGGCCCAGCGCGCCTTCGCCCGGCGGTGGTGGGCCGCGCTCACCGACGGGTCGTACAGCTCGGCGCCCTTCAACAGGGCGGCGAGGAAGGCGCCCTGGCTGGGGTTCAGCTTCCGCGCGGGGATGCCGTAGTAGGCGTGCGCGGCGGCCTCGATGCCGTACGCGCCGCGGCCGAACCAGCTGCTGTTCAAGTACCCCTGGAGGATCTCGTCCTTGCTCTTGCTCCGGTCCACCTTCAGGGAGATGACGAACTCCCTGACCTTGCGCGTCACCGTCTGGTCCTGCGAGAGGTAGGTGTTCTTCACGTACTGCTGCGTGATGGTGGAGCCGCCCTGCGTGTCGCCGCCGCTCGCCATGGACCCCACGGCCCGTAGCAGGCCCTTGGGGGAGACGCCCGAGTCGCTGTAGAAGCTGGCGTTCTCCGCGGCGATGGCGGCGTTGCGGACCGCCACGGGCACCTCGTCCAGCGGGATGTTCTGCCGGTTGACGTCCCCGGTGCTGACCAGCTGCGTGCCGTCGGCCCAGTAGTACACGTTGGCCTCCTGCTGCGCCGCCGCGTTCTCGTCGGGGATGTCGACGGCCGCGTAGACGTAGGCGAAGAGCCCGCCGATGGCGCCGCCGCACAGGCCGAACGCGCTGAGCCACTGCCGCCAGGAGGGCAGCCAGCGGCGCACCCCCCGCCGTCCGCGCCGCGGATAGTCGATGAGCCGACGCCGCCGCCGGTCCTTGGCGCCGCGCGCCGAGTGTGTGCCCATGCTTGAGGAGAAGTGAAAAACCTGTGTGAGGTTGACCGACGAGCTGTCAGCTCTTCGTAACAAGCCGCAGGTCAGGGCGTGTTGGCAGCAAACGGACGAATGGCGTCCGATGGGGCGAGCCGGTTTCTGTGCCCTGCCGCGCGGGCGGGTGGGCGCCGGGTGGGCGCCGGGTCTGGCCAGGCCCCTGCCGGACGCGGGGAGTTACGGTGAGAGTGACGTGACCTCGTCGGACTGAGCCGGACTGAGCCGGACCGAGTCGGGACTGAGCAAGGGGGAGCCGTGGGCGGCGCTGGGGCGGACCGGAGGAGCGGACGGCGGCCGTGGGGCGCCCTGGGCGCGGGCGCCGCGCCCCTGCTCCTGCTCCTCGCGCTGCCGCTCGCGGCGGCCCACCGGCTCCCCGACCGCCTCGCCACGCACTGGAGCGGCGGCTCCGCGCGCCCCGACGGCGCGATGCCGCTGTGGGCGGCGACGCTGTTCCCCGCGCTGAGCTGGACGGTCCTCGCCGGGGGCGCGCTGCTCGCGGGCCGCCGCGCCGACACCTGGCGCGCGGCCGTGCTGCTGCCCGCGGGCGTGGCCCTCGTCGGCGGACAGGCGGCGATCGTCCGGGCCAACGTGGACCACGCCGACTGGCGCGACGCGGAATCGGCGCCCGTGTGGGGCGTGGCCGTGGCGGTGGCCGCCGTGGCGGCAGCGGGCCTGGGCGTGCTGCTCGCTCGCCGTCGGCCGCCGGACGCCCCGGCGCGGGCCGCCGCCCCGCACGCGGAGCTCGCGCCCGGCGAGCCCGTCGACTGGGCGTCCCGCACGTCGAGCCCCTGGATGCACGCGCTCGCCGCGGTCTTCGGCGCGGGGGCGGTGGCCGCGGCCGTGGTGACGGTGGCCGGGCTCACCGACCCGCTGTGGCCGCTGGCCGCGCCCCTCGCCCTGGTCGCCGTCACCTGCCTGGCCTGCGCCTCCGTCGAGGCGGCCGTCACCGACGAGGGCCTGCGGGTCACGTTCGGCCCGCTCGGCTGGCCCGTGCGCCGGTGGGCCCCGCAGGCCATCGAGACCGCGTACGCGGAGCACCGCACGCCCGGCCAGGTCGGCGGCTGGGGCTACCGTCTGAGCGGCCTCGGCACGACGGTGATGTTGCGCGGTGGCGAGTGCCTGGTCGTACGGGCCAAGGGGAAGGCCTTCGCGGTGTCGGTGGACGACGCGGAGCGCGGCGCGGCGCTCCTGAACGCGATGACCGCGCGAACGCACTGAACGCGCTGGGCACGCGCCGTGCGCCGGGCGCGCGCAACCCCTGACGGCACCGCAGGCACCCTTGACAGGGTGCGTACTGCTTCGCCAGGTTTGAGCAGCGTCGGAACGGTTGGAGGACCGTCCGCCGGAGGGGCATGACGCGCACAGCGCCATGGGGGATTTGGGGGGAGGGGTCGCCCGTGCGATCCGTCAGGAAGGCTCCGCGCGCCCCGGGAACCCGGGCCGGGGCCAAGCGAATCCGGGCCGGGGCCGAGGGACTCCGGGCCGGTTCCGCAGGGCCGCCGCCCGCGGCCCGAGGCGCCGCCCCCGCGCGGCACCGCCCCCGCGTCCAGCACGTCGCCCGCGAGGCCGCACCGGCGCAGAAGGGCGGTTGACCGACGTGGACATCGAGATCCACAGACCCGAGAAGCTGACCGACTCCCTGCGCGCGGCCTGGTACCGGGCCATGGACGAGTCGCCCGACTACGCCAACCCCTTCCTGGCCCCGCAGTTCGCGGCGGGCATCGGCGGGCACCGGGGCGGGGCGCGGGTCGCGGTCCTGCGCGAGGCCGGCGAGGCCGTCGGCTTCTTCCCGTACGAGCGCAACGCCGTCGGCGTGGGCCGGGCCGTCGGCCTCGGCCTGTCCGACTGCCAGGCCCTCGTGCACCGCCCCGGAGTCACCTGGAACGCCCAGGAGCTGCTGCGCGCCTGCCGCCTCTCCGCCTTCGAGTTCGACCACCTGGTGGAGGAGCAGAAGCCCTTCGGCCGGTACGTCACGGGGATGTTCGACTCGCCCGTGATCGACCTGAAGGACGGCGACGACGACGTCGGCTACCCCGAGTGGCTGCGCGGCGCGTACCCGGGCATCGCCAAGACGACCCTGAAGAAGGAGCGCCGCCTGGGGCGCGACGCGGGCGAGATGCGCTTCGTCTTCGACGAGCGCGACCCCGCCCCGCTGCGTCAGCTCATGCGCTGGAAGTCCGCCCAGTACCGCAGGACGGGGCGCATGGACCGCTTCGCGCGGCCCTGGATAGTCGACCTGGTGCGGCACTTCTCCCAGGTCAGGGACGAGCACTTCACCGGCGTCCTCTCCGTCCTCTACGCGGGCGACCGCCCGGTGGCCGCGCACTTCGGGCCGCGGTCGCGCACGGTCTTCGCGTGCTGGTTCACCGCGTACGACCCCGACTTCCGCTACTACTCGCCCGGCCTGATCATGCATCTGCGCCTGGCCGAGGCGGCGCGCAGGGACGGGGTGCGGCTCATGGACCTGGGGCGCGGCGACAAGGAGTACAAGGACTGGCTCAAGACCCGCGAGCTGCGCGTCGGCGAGGGCTTCGCGACGCGCCCGCACCCGGTGGCCGCGGCGTACCGCCTGTGGCGCAGACCGGTGCGCGGGCTGCGGAACACGGTCCTGGCCCACCCCCGCCTCCGGGACCCGGCGGACCGCCTCCTGAAGACGGCGGGCGCCCTGCGCACGGGCGCGCCGGACCCCCGGCGAAGCCCCGAACGGAACGCACCCCAGGCACCACAGGCATCTCAAGCACCCCAGGCACCTCCTCAGCGCGACCCCCAACAGGCTCCTCGACGAAAGAGGTGACGATGCCGTACGGCTCACGGCTCGCCGCGACGATGACGCGGCGACTGGGACGCGAATGCGTCTACACGCCCTCGGCACGCCTGGCCCTCTACCTCGCGCTGCGGCGCTGGTGCAGGCCCGGCGCCCGGGTGCTGATGTCACCGGTGAACGACGACGTGATCCTCTTCGTCGTCCTCGCGGCGGGCCTGCGCCCGGTGCAGGCCCCGGTCTCCCCCTGGACGGGGAACATCGACCCGGCCGCCGTACCCGACGCCACCTGGGCATCCGTGGACGCGGTCCTCACCACGAACCTCTACGGCATGCCCGACCGCGTCGTCGAACTCAAGGCGCGCTGCGACGAACTGGGCATCCCGCTCTTCGAGGACGCCGCCCACGCGATCGGCACGCACGTGGACGGCCAGCCCGTCGGCACCTTCGGGAAGGCGGCGGCCTTCAGCCTGTCCAAGCACGTGGCGGGGATGGCGGGCGGATTCCTCGCCGTCGAGGACGCGCGCACCCGCCGTGAGCTCGAAGTGCTCCGCGACGACCTGCTGGTCCCCGGCCGCCTGCGCGAGGACGTGTACACGACCGTGCGTCCCCTCGCGCGTTCGGCCGTCCGCGGACTGCACCTGGTGCGCCCGGTGTGGCGCACCCTCCAGCGCCTCGGCCTCCTCGAACGCGACTCCTTCCGCATGCCCCTGCACGCGCCCCGCCTCTCCGGCTGCGCGCACCGGGCGCCGAACCTGTCCGCGTACGAGCCGTGGGTCCGGGTGGATCTGCACGGCTACCGGGCCCGCCACGGGGCCCTGGTGCGGGGGCAGTTGGAGCTGCGCATGGCCGGGCTCGACGCCGGGCTCACCCGGCGCAGGGCGGGGGTCGCCGAGCTCTCGGGGACCATCTGGGCCACGCCGGAGCTCCGCGCCCGCGCCACCGACGACGGCCCTCCGGCGCTCTTCCGCGCGCCCCTCCTGGTCCGCGACCGCGACGCGCTCGTGGACCGCCTGGTCCGGCGTGGCGTGGTCTGCGGCTACATCTACGACCCGCCGCTCGACGACTACGCGGGCGCCGAGTTCGTCGACCCGTCCCCCGACCCGACGGCCGCCCGCTGGTTCGCCTCCCACGTCCTGCCCGCCGACCCCCTCCTCGCCCACCACATCGCCACGGCCCTCACCAGGGAATCCGCCGCCCCGGCCCGCTACCCGACCCCGACGAGGGCCCGCCCGGCACCCGCGATCAACTGAGCCCCTGGGCGGCGCGGCCACGCGGCGGCTCGGTCCGCCCGACCCGCACCCAGCGCATGCGCGGCGGCTGAGCCACCCCGACGTCCTCGACGAGCTGGTGCCGCAGCTCGCTGGCACACCTGCGGACGGCCTCGGAGTCCGCGGCCGACACGGGGGAGTCCCCGGACTCCCCCGGCCCCGTCCGCAGGGCCTCGAACAACGCGTTCTGCAGGTCGAGATACAGCGCCTTCGCGGCGGGCGTGAGGTACATGCCCCCGGCCCGCTCGCCGAAGTACCAGTCGTGGAACTCCCGGCGGAAGCGCGCGAGATCGGCCCGCGAGGGCTCCTCTCCCCGCGGCCAGTACCGCGGCACGCACCGGGACACGTGGAACAGCTGCTCGTACCGTTCGAGCCGCCGGTCGCGCAGCGTCACGTCGTACGCGTGCTCCAACTGCATCAGCAGACCGGAGCGCGTCGTCACATAGCTCCCGACGGCACCGAGGAGACCGCCGAGGACCACGCCGACCAGCCCGATGACCACCGTCACGCGGACTCCCTTGGGCCGGGGCGAGCGGGGTGGCGCGGCGTCACGCGTCCTCCGGGGCGGCCAGTTCCTGGAGGCGTTCGGCGATGTCGTCCGCCCACTCCTGGGCCCACCGGCGGAGGGCGTCGACGGCCCCGGTGTCGAGGCCGCAGGAGGTGAACTCCCCGTCGTCGATCCACTCCGTGCCGCCCAGGCGGGCGTGGAGGTCGGTGAGGTCGAAGGCGTCGCGGGCGTGCCGACGGCCGAGTTCCTCCAGCTCGACGCGGCTCCAGCGGTCCGCGGCGGCCCGGACGTCGACGAGGTCGCGGGCGAGGCCGCGGTCGGCGAGGGCACGCACCTTGGTGCCGACCGTGTCCTCCAGGGACAGCACGAGGCCGTACGCGCTCAGCACCGGCGGCCGCCAGAAGGCCTCCTTCTGGACGTAGACCTCGCACTCACCCCCGCCGACCGGATCGGCCACGGCCATCCGCGCGGACAGCGGATCCGTCTCCCACCCCCACACGTCCCACCCGCGCCCCTCGATCCCCGTACACACCAGAGCGACGATGCCGTCCATCCCCTCAGGACTCTCGGTGGCGAACTCAAGCCCCCCACCGCACTCCCCGACGAGCCCGTGCGCCCGCACGGCACCCCCACCCGCGAGCACGAGCGGATAACGAGGCTCCCACCTCCAGCACATCCCCGACGAGCCGGAGCCGCGGGTCGGCGGGGCTCATGCGTGGCCTGCCAGCCGCTGCCGCGCGGCGTCGAGCGCGGCGTCCCACGGGTGGTCCGTCGCCGCGTCGGGGGTGAAGGCGTCCTCGCCGTGCAGGACCGTGACCCCTTGCTCCCGCAACTCTCCTATGCTCCGCTCCAGTTGCCGATGGCGGCCGTACGCGGCGCTGACGCACGGCACCGTCACCGTCGGAACACCCTTGCCGATGGCCTCGGCGGCGGTCCCCACCACGAAGTTCTGAGTGAGCCCGAGGGCCCAGGAGTTGATGCTGTTGAAGGTCGCGGGCGCGAAGAGGATCACATCAGCCCCGGGCCAGACGTCCGGCTCACCGGGAAGCGCGTACGCGCTGCGCACCGGGTGCCCGGTCAGCACGGCGAGCCCGTCCAGACTCCCCTCCAGCCACCGCGCCGCCGTCGGCGTCAGGCCGAGGCAGACGTCCCACCCATCGGCCTGCGCCGCCTCGATCACCTTCGCCACATCGAAGAGCGGCGGCGCGGCCGAGCCGAACAAGTACAGAGTCGGAGGGGTCATACACCCATCCCACCCCGACCAACGGATCATGCGCAACAGCCCCCGCGACCGCGGCTCCGGTGACGAGGATCAGCGCAGGCTCCGGGCGAAGTGGGCGGCTGCTGTGTCGGCGGCGAGGGTGACCTGGGGCTCGGCGTCGTAGAAGTCGAACTGCGTGCCCTGCGTCCACAGGATGTCCTTGGGGCCTGCGAGGCCGGAGTGGAAGCGGCGGGCTCCCTGCGGGATGGCGGCGCCCTCGCTGTGGACCAGCAGCGTCGGCTGGTGGATGCGCGGGGCGAGCGCGATGGAGTCGTAGGTGAGCCAGTCGGCCCAGGACATGACGGCGAAGCGGTTGGGCCAGGCGGGGATGGAGCCGCGCTCGGGGTTGAGGTAGAAGTCGATGTCGTACGGCATGGCGGCGCGTTCGTCGGTGGCGGAGACCACCGGAACGTAGTCGACCTCGCCGGTCTCGTCGTAGCGGGCGCGGGCCTCGCGGCCGGTCTTGATCTTCTCGGCGACCGCCGCCGCGCCGCCGTAGGCCTCCTCGACGACGGCGGCGTCGTGCAGCCACGGCGCCACGAGGGCCAGCGAGCGGACCCGGGGGTCGTGGGCGGCGTTGTCGGACATGTACATCGCGGCCGCGCAGATGCCGAGGGCGCCGAGCCGGTCGCCGTCGACCGCCTCGTGGGCGGCCAGGAAGGTCAGCGCGTGGTGGATGTCGCGGACCTTGCGGGCCGGGTCCTCCACGTCGCGCGGTTCGCCCCCGGACTCGCCGAAGCCGGTGAAGTCGAAGGACAGGGCGGCGTAGCCGCGGTCAGCGAGGCGTGCGGCGTACCGGTCGGCCATCAGCTCCTTGACGCTGGTCCAGGTTCCGGCGACGACGACGCCGGGCAGCGGGCCCGTGGCGTCGGCGCCTTGTGGCAGGAAGAGGTTTCCGGTGAGGGGGGCGCCCTCGCTGTCGAAGGTGACCTTGGTGGTGCGCGTCATGCGTACTCCAACGTGGCTGTGGTGATCGGTCCATCGGCGATGCCGAAGCGGTGGCGGGCGCGCGGTTTCCTCAGCGCTCGCCGTCGCTCCAGACCGCGGTCATCACCACGCCCGTGATGCGCCATCCGGCGCCGGTGCGGGCGAGGTCGAAGCGGTAGGTGCCGCCGAGCGTCCACAGGGAGTCGTCGGTCTTGCGGTGGGTGGCCTGGAAGGCCGCGGTGCACACCGCGCTGTCGCCGTCGACGGTGACGAGGTGGTTGCCGAGGAGGTGCTGGGTGGCGGCGTACGCGCCGAGGCCGGTCCGCCAGCCGTCGATGATCTGCGCCGGGGTGAGGGTGACGGGCTCGCCGCCGTTGAGGCTGGTGTAGTCCAGGGTCGCCTTGTCGGCGAACACCTCGGCCAGCTTGTCCCATGCGCGCTGGTCGGCGTACCAGGCCATGCGGGTGCAGGTGTCGATGACATCCAGTCGGTCCATGTGGATCATCATCGCCACGGGCACCGCCGCCCCACCCGGGGGAAACGCTGCACGGTCGGCTGCAGGATCCTGCACCGCGGCCCCTCACAACCAGCCCCGGTCCTTGGCGCGTTCGGCGAGCTGGAAGCGGGACGCGGCGCCCAGGCGGTCCATCAGATCGGCCACGTGCGCGCGGAACTTGCGTACGGAGATGTGGAGCGAGCGGGCCGCCGCCGCGTCGGTGCCGTGCCGGGTGAGGGCGTGCAGGACCTGCTGTTCGATGGGTGAGGGGGAGCGGTCGTCCAGGTCCCGGGCCCGTAACCACATGCCGTCGAAGACCTCCGCGAGCAGGGTGACGAGGCCGGGCTGACGGATGTGGAGGGCACCGGCGTACGGGTCGGCCGCGTCGGCCTGGACGAAGGCGACCTGGCGGTTGACGACGGCCAGGTACCGGACGGGTTCCGTCGTGACGCGGTGGAGGTGGCCCTGGGCGTGCAGCGTGCGCGCGTGGGCCTCCTGTTCGGGGTGGCGCAGGGCAGCGGCCGCGAGCAGGGTGCGGCTGCGCAGTCCTGCGGCAGGTGTACTCCGGTACGGCGTCGGCTCGTACGGGGCCGGGGCGTGGCCGGTGGGCTCGCGGTGGCCGGTGGGCTCGCGGTGGCCGTAGGGCCGCACGCACATGAACTCGCCCGGCTCGTCGGCGAGGAGGGCCCATACCCGGCGATTGACGGCGGCGGCGCTCTCGATGTTCTCGACCACCTGGACCGGTCGGCCGACGCGCTGCTCCTCCGAGAGTTCCACGACCACGTCCCAGGCCAGGGTGAGCCGGGCGAGCTGGAGCCGGGTCTGCTCGATGTGCCGCTGCACCAGCAGACCCACGGCGGCGGCAGGGCTCACGGCGGCCCCCTCGCCGTCCACCAGGCCGAGCTCCCGCAGCCGGGCGAGGGCGGGCCCGTCGGCGGCGGGGTCCGGCGGGGCGTGCGGAGCACGCAGGAGGCGGCGGTAGAGCCGTTCCTGTTCGTCGGTGAGGCCGAGGGTGGACAGGCCGCCGGTCATGCGTCTTCGGGCGTGGGACGGTGCGCCTGGCTGGTGCGCGGCACCGTGGCGGCGCGGGAGATCGAGGTGGTGGCGTTCGTCAT
Organism: Streptomyces sp. NPDC053474; assembly: GCF_044544845.1. Classification (NCBI taxonomy): domain Bacteria; kingdom Bacillati; phylum Actinomycetota; class Actinomycetes; order Kitasatosporales; family Streptomycetaceae; genus Streptomyces; species Streptomyces sp. NPDC053474. The sequence goes on along the minus strand of NZ_JBITXV010000005.1, from coordinate 213,760 downwards.
GGCTTGCTCTCCTTCACATCTGCCTGGCTGGTGTCTTCACCGCACGGACGGACGGGGCAAGATGTGACATCCGGTCGGTTCCCACGCCAGGACGCGCGCGGTCTGCCGGTGCGCCGCGTCGAGGGGAGCCGCCGTTGTGCTCCGCGCGCCGTTGAGCGGCGCGCCACCGAGGATGCCGGGCCTTCGTCCGGCGTTGTTGCCGTTCCGTCCACGCCTTTCTTGGCGCTGCGTCTACAACTCCCCAGTCAGGGACCGGTGCCGGTGCTCCCTCGGCGACACCCCGTACGCGGCGCGGAAGGCGCGGGTGAAGGCGGAGGCGCGGGGCATGCCCCAGCGGGCGGCGATCTCCCGGATCGGCGTGGTGAGCAGCAACGGGTCCGCCAAGTCACGGTGGGCCAGCTCAAGGCGCCGGGCGCGGATCCAGGCGGCGACCGTCTCTCCGTCGGACTGCCGGGTGAAGACGCGGTGCAGATAGCTGAGCGAGACGCGGTGGGCGTCGGCGATCACGCCCGGCGTCAGCTCCGGGTCGTGCAGGTTCTCCCGGATGAACGCCCGGATCCGCTCCGCCAGGGCCTGTTGACACGCGTCCTCCGGCAGACCGGCCTCGGCGTCAAGCAGCTGGGCGAGCCAGACCGACACCAGGTCCAGTACGACCGTACCCAGGCGGGGCGCGTCGGACGGACGGAGGGACGGGGCCTGCCGCACGAGGCCCGTGAGGAAGTCGGCGAGCACCGCTCCCATGCCCTCCCGCCCCGACAACCCGCGCCCGAGCAGCTCCCGCACCCGGTGCGGCGGCAGCGGGAGCAGCACCTTGGGAAAGTCGACGGCCACGCCCTCGACGCGGTCCTCCGCGCCCCCCGCCGACTCGACCCGCTGCGACGACCGGACGTCGTAGGGCCGCGAGCCGTCCATCACACAGAGACCGCGGGGGCCGACCGTGGACGTCCGGCTCGTACTCCGGTTCAGCGCAAGGCCTCCCTTCAGCATGAGGGTGAGGTGGTAGAGCTCGGAGTCGGACCGACGTGCCATGCTCGCGCTCCTCAGGAAGCGCGTCGACGGGATGGACGTCCGCCATACGGTCACCGGCCCCAGCTCCAAGAGCCGCAGCTCAGCGCGGTAGTCCGCGGCATGCGCGCTGATCACATCGCACCTGCGCGTCCGGACAGCGAGCTCTCGCCAGCAGTCGAACCTGTCCTGCGCGGGCACGTCCTCGCTACGGAACACGGTCTGGATCACTGCCTCACTCCCCCCTCCGCCGAGCACCCGAACGACGGCCGATCATGATCCCTCCCCTCATTGAACCGACGGGAGCGGCGTCATGCGACACCTGAGGGCCGTCGGCGGTGGAGGGGCGGATGCCCACCTGGCTCGTTCAACTCCCGAAGTTATGCATCGACTCGTGCGACACATCTTGTCAACTCTCAAACGGACTCTTACAGTCCAGCGACAACGTGGAGCGCAGGATCGTTCCCGCGCCCCTTCTTTCATCCAAGCAATGGAGCTGCGATGACCCCCCACCTCGCCAGGCCGAGCCGCAGACGCATACTCGGTGCCGCACTGGCCGTGCCCCCCGCGCTGATGCTGGGCGCGCCGAGCGCAAGCGCCGCTTCCTGGGGCTCCCCCGTGACCGTCAACTCCTGGAACAAGATCAACGCCAGGTGGACCGCCAACAACGAGTTGCAGACGTACCGGCCGGACTGCGTCTGGTACGAGGGCAACACGCTGGTGATCAAGGCGTACAACGCCGGGGGCGGGGTCTACCACTCAGGCCGTGTGGAGTCGACGGCGCTGTACGGGTACGGCACGTACAGCTTCACCGCGAACATGCCCAACGGACGGGGACTGCTGCCAGCGGTATGGGCGGCGTACCTGAATCCGTGGCTGCCCGAGTTCGACGCCGCTGAAATCGTGGGACAGAACCCGGGGGTCGTCTACCAGACGTCCCACGACGTCAACAACGTCCAGCAGCAGTTCTCGAAGACGAACCCCTCCGGCTGGACGAACTCGTACCACCGGTATTCGTTCAGCTGGTTCCCGGACCACATCGACTTCGCCGTGGACGGCGCCATCACGGGCACCACCTGGTACCGGGCACCGTCCGGGACGGGCCTGCGCTTCATCGCCAACATCGCGGTCGGCGGCGACTGGCCCGGCAACCCGGACCCCTCCACCTGGGCCACCGCTGACGGCGCACGCTACCTCAGGATCTCCTCCATCACGCACACGCCGTACCACCCGTGAGGTGAACCCGCCTGCTCCGCCCATGAGGAGCTGACGCGATTTCAGCGTACTGGGGTGTCGAAGGGGGCGTCGAAGCGCTTCACTACGGTCACCACCCGGCCGCATCGGATTCCAGAAAGGGCACCGTCATGTCCCGGAAGTCCACCAAGCGAAGCGTCAGAGATGTACTGGTAACCCTGCTGATGGCGATCTCGCCCCTGATCGCGGCGCTCGTACTGACCGGCACCTCGGCCACCACCGCGTCGGCCGCGTCACTGACCGAGGTGACCAACTTCGGCAGCAACCCCGGAAACCTGCGGATGTACGTCTACAAGCCCGACAGCGCTCCGGCACGCCCGGCGGTCCTTGTGGCGGTGCACTACTGCACCGGCACGGGGCCCGCCTTCTACTCCAACACGGAGTTCGCCCGCCTGGCCGACCGGCACGGGTTCATCGTCGTCTACCCGGACGCGAACGTCAGCGGGCAGTGCTTCGACGTCTCCTCGCCCCAGGCGCTCAAGCACGACGGGGGCAGTGACCCCACGAGCATCGCCTCGATGGTCCGATACACCCTGCGGAACATGAACGCCGACCCCGGCCGGGTCTACGTCACCGGTGCCTCGTCCGGCGCGATGACGACGAATGTCCTGCTCGGCGACTACCCCGACCTGTTCAAGGCCGGTGCGGCGTTCGCGGGCGTACCGTTCGGCTGCTTCGCCACCACCGACGGCTCCGGCTGGAACAGCGCCTGCGCCAACGGCCGGATCACCAAGACCCCGCAGGAGTGGGGCGACCTCGTCCGGAACGCCTACCCGGGGTACACCGGCCCCCGGCCGCGGATGCAGCTGTGGCACGGTACCGAGGACGCCACGCTGCGTTACCCGAACTTCGGTGAAGAGATCAAGCAGTGGACCAACGCGCTCGGGGTCAGCCGGACCCCGGTCTCCACCGACTCCCCGCAGTCCGGCTGGACCCGCACCCGATACGGCTCCGCCACCGCGCAGGCACCGGTCGAGGCGATCAGCGTCCAGGGCGTCGGACACACCCTGCCCACCAGCGGCATGGCGGCCCGGGCCATCACCTTCTTCGGCCTCGACCGCTCCGGCGGGGGCACCACGGGTCCGGTCCACGCCACCGGTTCCGGCAAGTGCCTGGACGCGCCCGGCTCTTCACGGACCAACGGCACCCAGACGCAGATCCGGAACTGCAACGGCGGCACCAACCAGGCCCGGACCAGCACGTCGACTAGGCAGCTCACCATCTACGGCGGCGCGAAGCGCCTCGACGCGACCGGCACCGCGGCCGGCGCCAAAGCCGCGATATGGGACTGCAACGGCGGTGCCAACCAGCAGTGGCACCTCGGCTGACACCACGGCCTCACACTGCGCCCGAAGGTCCGCTCGTGCAAACGGCCCCCCGGACGAGGAGTCCCGGGCGCGAGTGGAGCCGTCCCTGGGAAGAGCTGTACGCGTGGTGCTCCCGGCAGGATTCGAACCTGCGACACCTGCTTTAGGAGCGGGATTGGATCCTTGCCGGGAGGACTGGCCGTTCTGTGCGGTGCCGTTTCCCTTGGTCAGAACCGCGCGGCGAGCCACTTGATCCGGATTATGCCGTCGTGTGTCGGGCCGTCCGCTCACGCATCGTCACGCGCTGCCAACTGCTGAGCAGCGCGTGGGTCAGATCTGGCCGAGGTCGATCTCCGCCGGGAAGGGGGGCCGATTGGTCTGGGTCTCCGCGGTCGGACCCGGACGGACCTCGGAGATCACCGCTTGCCGTCATGACAAGCTCACGCAGAAGTTGCGGGCGGCCGGGCTCGGCGCGATCGCCGACCTGAGATTCTTCGGGCTCGACGACAGTGATCCCGGCGCCGACCGCCGCCTGCAAGGCCGCCGGGAACGGCCTCTGACACGAGGGCAGAAGCTGTCCAACAAGGCACTGGCGGTCCGTCCGGGCATTGGGCGATCACGGATTCGCTGGCCTGAAGAACTGCGGCGTCCTGGGCAAGATCCGCACGTAGGCGACCGCGCTGCTGAGGGCAGCAGTTGGTTGTGCAGATCGGCTGCCGACTGATGGGCACCTTCCGTACCATAATCCGGTGACGCAACGGCAAGCGCTACTCATCGGTGTGCCGCAATGTGATGACACGACATTCTCTCCCATCTCGCAGGTGGTGCGGAACGACCTCGAGAAGATGCGGTCGGCACTGACACTGTCTTCCTACTCGGTCGATTCAATCGGTGAGGACACGCTGGATCCGAGCGGGAACCGTATTCGGGCTGCCATAAGGAAGGCCTGTGCTGGAGCCCCGGAGGGCAGTGTGCTGCTCCTCTACTTCTCTGGACACGGCGTCAGCATCGACGGTGTCGACTACCTGGTTCCCAGCGACGCCTTCCGCGAGGGCGGGGAGCTCGTCCTGGACAGCCTTGTGCACGTGATTCCCGACTTGAGCAACTGCCGGGCGAAGCTCGTGGTGTTCTTCGTCGATGCGTGCCGAGACTCTCCGGCCGGCCTCCCTTCGGAAGGGGGCGGGGGAGGTGTGCTCCACTACCCGGCGGGGGGCTCGCAGGTGATGGTGGCGGGATGCGCGCCCGGGCAGGTCTGCCACTACGGCGAGGACGGCAGCTTATTCACGAGAACACTCGCCCGGGTGCTCGACCGACGCCATCCGGCGCGCACACTGTCCGCGGTACTCAATGAGGTTACCAAGGAGATGCGCAGGACTACGGGGCGAGGAGACGACCGCTCCCAGGTTCCAAACGCCTACCCGGTGACGATGTTGCGGGATGCCGCGGACCAGGTGATCTGTGAGGGTGACGAGCTTGTTTCCGCGTGGCGCCGCGTCGCCGCGGACAACCGTCTCTGGGGCCTGACCTCCGGAATCACGGATGAGATACGGGGACATGTGACGGGGATCGCGGAGGACTGTGCGCGCGCACATCTGGAGGTCTCCAACCTGCTCCGTGAGAAGACGGGGATGACTGACCACTGGTTTGACCAGAACTATCCGGCCAGAACCATCGACTTCACCGCGGAAATCCTCACCGAGGGCCCCCCGATCCTGCCGGAAGAGGCAGCGGTGATGATTGCAGCACCCTTCATGCGTGAGGCGGTTCTCGCGGAAGGAGTGCGAAAGGCCGCTGTGATTCGGCCAGGTGACTTCAAGCGTTGCTACGAGCGAGGCAACCGAACAGACCTTGAGCTCACCCACGAGATGTACCCCCAGGTGACCCGTCGGGTCGAGGGACTGACCCGCCGACACGAGACGGAAGCGGCGGAGACCCTCGTCATGTGGCTGGTCCACCGCTGGCTTGATGGCTTCACTGGTCTGTGGAAGCTCCAGCGATCACAGGTCTGTGCTGATCGAGGGGCGTACCTGATCCGCGGGACTGTGGCCGATCTAAGCCAGGGTGAGTGCCGCCGTCTGGTACAGACGTTGATCCGCGCGGTTGCCGCGGGGCCGGCCGATGGACGACTGGAGGAGAGACTCGCTGCGCTGCCGGACGACTGGCGGGGGAGGACTGGAGTTCTATGGCTTGCGGGGACCCTGGCGGCCGATCCACGCCGCCTGCCCGCAGTGATCGCCGATCACATCGGCACCGGCCTTGAGTTGTCCCTTGCCTCGGTCAAGGACGCCGCCGATCTGCTTCGTATGCAGAGACGCAAGGGGGACCTCGATCTGGCACTGATCTGCACTCATCCCGCCCAGCAGGATGCCTTTCAGGCAGTGGCCAAAGCCGGGCAGCATGTCTTGAGTCGTCTGCATGGACTCGGGCGGTTGGGCCCGGTCGCCGACGCACTGCCCTTCCGGATCACTCATGACGGAGTGCGGCCCGACCGTCCGGGCCCGGACGGCACCGCAGTGTACGAGGTGCCCCTCACCCGGTTCCGGCTCTCCGAGGACAAGATCCGCGAACTGCTGATGGGGCGACAACTCTACGACGACCCCGCACTTGCGATCCGTGAGCTCTACCAGAACTCTCTGGACGCCTGCCGATACCGGGATACTCGTCTCGAAGGGCTACGGAGGAAAGGGCGGCGTCCCGCGCCGTGGACTGGAGAGATCGGCTTCCGGCAGGGCTTGGACGACGACCGAGAATACATCGAATGCGAGGACAACGGCGTAGGTATGACCCGGGAAGTGCTGGAGCACGTCTTTTCTCGCGCCGGGGAGAGATTCGTCTACTCGCAGGACTATCGTGCCGAACACGCCGTCTGGCAGGAACTCGATCCACCACTGCGTATGGTCTCCAACAGTCAGTTCGGTGTTGGAGTCTTCAGCTATTTCATGATTGCGGACGAGATTATTCTGTACACGCGCCCCGTGGATCAGCAGGGTATCCCCTCCTCTGAGGGATTTGCAGTCCGGATTGCCAGCAGTGGCAGCCTGATGCAGGTGACTCCCTCGGAAGAAATGCTGCAAGGTGGAACCAAGATCAGGCTCTACCTCACTGGATACGAAGAGTCCGACAAGAAGATCTCCCTTCTGCAGACGCTTCGCCGCCTGCTGTGGATCGCCGACTACAGGGTTGTTGCCGCCGAGCATGACTCGGTCCCGGAGGAATGGCAGCCCCACCAGCTGCGATATCAGGATGATTCGGCTGAATCGCTCAAATTTGATCGTGATCTTTGGTGGGTGTCGGGCGTAGGTGGTCTGGCGGCGGATGGTCTGCGTACCAACGAGAAGATTTATGGGTTGATCTTTAATCTGCGCGACGAGCACCGCCCTCAATTCACCGTCGACCGAAAGAAGCTTCGCACCTGGCATGAAGACTGGGTTTATGGAAAAGTCGATGACTCACTGCCTGCCCTGAACGCATGGCCGGGGTTGACGCTATCCTGGCTGTGGGAAGTTACTGATTCGTCGGCAGAGGTGGCTGAGCGCATTTTTGAACATCTCGTCGAAGCTGGATTCGAGATACCGATTGGTGGCGGCTGGGGCCAGAGTGCCAGTGTTCCACTGGCGGAGGTTGGTTGCGTTCCCCAGGACAAGGAGCTCTTCGACCCAAAGAGCAGAAGCAACTATTTTTTCCCTCGATGGTTCACGATCTGGCGGTCCGGCGCCTGGAAGGGAAGGGCCAGTACTCAGCGAAACTTCCGTCGCATACCTCAGGCGCTGTCTGTCGAGGGTTTTCCCCTGGCCGATCCCATTGACGGAGCTCTCTTGGCCCGGCTTCGTCGCCGATATGGCGAGGACAGCCCCGTTCTGCTCGATGATATTCTCGACGCAACCGCGCATGAGAAGCAGACGGTTGCGGAACTTCTCCGTCGATTGCGAAAATTCGCAATAACGGGTCTGGACTTGCGCCATCTGCACCGCTGCGCCTCTGTCAACCTGACGTTCAAGGAGGAGGACGCCGCGCTTGCCGGGGCGCTTGCGGCATGGGCTCCACCTAGTCTGTCGCCTTCTTCAGGCACTGCTGGGAGTCTGGTCAAGGCATCCGTGCGACTTGACCAGCCGCTGCGCGAGGTCGTGCGCAGGGCGGCCGCGGCAGCGCCCGCAGGATGGGCCGGGCCGTGTGCAGAACTTGGTCAGCTTGGAGACCATATATGCACGGTGGCTGAGATGAGGATTCTGTCAGTTCGACTCGGCACCCTTCCTCCCTGGACGTCTGGGGCGCTGCAGCCCGCCCATATCGCCCACGCAGCGGGTGAACTCGGCCGGGACATCTCGCAGATCCTTGAGATGTGCGAACGATTTTCCCCTCTGGGGGTGAGTGTGGCTGGACGTGAGCTGTACCCGGCGTCGCTCAGCCAGGTGCAGGTGGAGGCGCTGCGGCATCTGGAGGTGGTTGGCAGTGCTCTGACACCCATTCAGCTGATTCATATCGCTGGGCTGGCTGGAACGAGCTATCAAGAAGTTAGGTCGGAACTCGGGGCGCTGGAAGAGTGCGGACTCCTTCGACTGCCGGAGACCAACGGTGTGGAGGATCTGGTGCCCGATGCCGACACCATCGGATTCATCGGCCAAGCGCTGCAGGTCATAGATCCTGGCACAGGCCGACGGGTATTCTTGCACCGCCCCGCTTCTTTGGCAGTGGCGGCGACATTGTCTGGCCGCTATATGCGGCGCGGTGTGACGACCCAGGTGGAAGAACTGACCGTTTTCACAGTCCCGAACGTGGCGATCACCGAACCGGAGCTGGTTTCTCTAGCGTCAATGATTATCGGATCGATTGGAGAAGCCCGAGAGTGCTTCTCCGGGACCTATCCCGAGGCCCAGCTCCCTGAGATCGCTCAAAGCGCCGAGGGGCTCCAACCTTGGTTGCTTCAGGAATATTTGATCACTCCACGCTGGGCCGTGGAACCTGTGGACTGGACCCTCGGTGTCGGGCAGATCATTTCCGGTGCCCTCGACTTCGGGTTCACTGTCGGCGAGTTCCTCAACACCGTCGCCCCCTATCGAGTACTGGGTGCGCCTCTCCCGGAGCTTTCGAAGAAGGACGCCGAGGAGTTGAGCGCTTGGCATCCGGATCTTTACGACCATGAATTGCTCGTAATCCCTCGGGAAACAGCCACCTTCGGTATGCACGACGTCTACTTGACGGAAGTAGACTCCCTGCGCCTGGTGCAAATCGCCGGACGGCTCGGCATGTCACTGCAGGAGACCCACCAGCGGCTCACCCGGATGGCTCCGCTTGGTCTGCGTCTCGTATACGCGGCCGACGCGGTCCCAGAGGGCATCGTGCACTGGCGTGATCTGCTTGCGTTGACTGTCCATCTGGACGGGCAAAAGCCGGAACTCAGGGGTCGCGTGGGCCCGGACCATTTCACACGGGCGGCCGAAGCGACGGGGGAACCAGCCGCAGACGTTCTGAAAAGGGTGCGAGTTTACGCCCGCCTGTTCTCCCTGGACCTCTCGCAGGAGCCTTTTGATGATTGATCACGACGGCGTCACCTTTGCCGAAGTGGAGTTCCCTCTCCAGACAGGCTTCGCTGTGGTGCAAGACGAGGACGGACTCACTGTCGCGGGACTGTGTCCTCAATGCGCGGCCCGCACCGAGATGACGTTCGTGTTCGGCACTCCTCAAGGTGCAAAGGGCCTTTCCCGGCGGGCTCGGCAGACGCAGCTGAGGAGGGTGACGATGTACTGCGAATGCGGCTACTGGCACGGGGACAGGCCTCCCGAGTCACCGGATACGGGATGCGGCGCCTACTGGTCGGTCGACATCGGATGAGTATCGAGCACAAGCGGTGGGCTCAGCGTGCCCAGGAGCTGCGGCTTGAGCAGTTGTCGACCGCACGCAAGCAGGCGGAGGCATGGCGGGCCGGGCTGGCCAGTATGACTGCACTGCTGGGGGTCGTGTTGGTCGTGAAGGGGCGCGAGACCGTGGGTGATCTGGTCCCCTGGGCAAGGGTGACTGTCGCCGTGCTGCTCGTCACGACGTTCGGAGGCCTCCTCGCGGCGACGGTCTTCGCCGTCCGAGCGGCTGCCGGGACCCCCGGCCAGGAAATCCTCTTGACCGGCGAGGGACTTCGCGAATGGACCAGGAATGAGGTCAGGGCCAGCGCGCGGCGGATCTGGTGCGCGGCTCTCCTGACCCTAGCGGCGCTTTCGCTCCTGGTGACCGCTCTCGGCTTCACCTGGTTCGGTCCGGCTTCGGACCCCGCAAAACCGATGGTTCGGGTGGTTACTCGGGGTGAGAGCATGTGCGGTGAACTTGTGGGAACTGCTGGAGATGACGTGGTCGTGAAGGGGGAGATCCTGAGGAAAGCGCCGATTAACTGGATCGTCTCCATCGAGCCCGTGAAGATTTGTAGCCGACCTTGATGGAACATCGGGATGGAACTGTAGCCATGCCCAATGGCGGCGGCGGTGCGCCATGACGGGTCTTCGAAGTTGAGCGGTGTGCGCGTACATTACAGCCGTTGACGGGAGTGCTGGCGCAGCTCTGCGTCTGTGCGGCAACTGCCCGGAGTGGCTCCTGGTCTACGGTCGCCGAGATGGCATGGCCATGTTGCATCGCTTAACTTCGAAGACCCGCTTTTCCAGCCCCAGCACAGACGATGGTGTTCGCCCAAGTGCCGCGCGGCCTTGTGGCGTCGGCGGCCGAACGTACTCAGGTGATGTACGCGATTCACAGTCTGGTGATCATCGATCCCCGGAACTATGAGCAGATCCATGGGAAGCGACGACCACCCCGATGTCGAGGTTCGACAGATCTCCGAGGAGAAGCTGATCCAGTCTCTTGACGGGCGTGTGTCAGAGAAGTCCAACCGGCGTCATGCGACCACGCGCTACGCCCCTTCCCGGTGGTGGTGTGGACGCCGGAGCACACCGGCCTGTTCCTCGACCACATCGCCGAGGACCGCCTGTAAGCGCTGTTCCACCTGATTGCCTTCCGCGGGCTGCGGCGGGGCGAGGCATGCGGGCAGAAGTGGACGGACGCCAATCTGGACGCCGGGCTCATCACCGTCGCCAAGCAACTTGTCGTGAACGGTTGGGAGGTGTACGAGGACGATCCCAAGACCGACGCCGGCGCGCGGACCATCGCGCTGGACCCGGACACGGTACAGGCCCTCAATCGGCACCGCGCCCAGCAGGACAAGGACCGCGAGGAGCGGGTGAGCGCCTGGGCGGAGACCGGACGCGTCTTCACCAAGCAAAGCGGCGAGATGCTCCATCCCGCCAACGTCACACGACAGTTCATCGAGCTGTACGAGGAGATCGGATTTCCGTCGCTCCGCCTCCACGACCTCGGTCATGGTGCTGACGCTCGCCCACGGGGCCGGGGCCGACCTGAAGGACATCCAGGCGATGCTCGGCCACTCCCCGATCACCATCACGACCGATACGTACACGAGTCTGCTCCCCGAGGCCGATCGGGCGATCGCCGAGGCCGCAGCCCGGCTGGTACCGCGCGCACGTGCTACCTCCGAGAACCCCGCTCCCGAAGGGGAGTCCAAGCCTGGCGAAGCGGAGAAGTCCGGCCCAGAGTCCGTGCCGGATTATGCCGTTCCATCAGGCGATATCCGGGACATCAACTCCCTGGCCCGGGACGAGGAGCCCGAGGCCGGGTGGAGCCCTCCCTGGGAAGAAGCCCCAGGGACGGGCGGTATCGCGTTGTGCCCCCGGCAGGATTCGAACCTGCGACACCCGCTTTAGGAGTTTCCCTGATCACGGCACTGACCTGCGTAAATGTCTGCCGTAGTGCATCTGGCCTGGGAAAACTCCTCTCCGTAGTTCTCGCGTGTTCGCGGGGTTTCCCGGCCTCATGTGTGCTGAATGTGTTCGAGATGGGCCTGTCTGGCGAATAGCGTTTGTAGCCGCTGTCTTCACCGGCGGGGTGCCCGACGGCCTACAGGCGTGGTGCTCGCTGGTGCGTGCGTGACCACCTGTGCCAGCGGCCCGTGGTGAGCCGTTCAGTGATCATCAGCAGTGCCAAGTCGCCCACGAGGAGTCCGAGACTTTGGAAGAACGGGACCGTGAATCCGTCACTGTGGAAGAGCAGGGCGGTGGCCAGGCCAAGGACTACGAAGGCGAGGACCAGCGCCAGCTGCAGCAGTCGGACGAACGGTGCTAGTGCAGCCCTCCTGTACGACACCGGCGCGGAGTCTGGCTGCACGTGAACAGTCACATGCTGGTCGCCACCAGCTTGATACACACGCCCCTCGCCCTTGGCTTGGGCGTACATATGCCACCGAGGGTGTTCTTCATCGCTGCGGCCTTTGCCCTTCATCGCTGGCTTCTCCTGATGGTGGTGGACAGCAAGCACTTGCTTGGGGCGGGCTCACAAAGGGCCGACCTTACGAGCAAGCCATAGGCCGATGTCCTCGATGAACTTGAGTGGGACCCCGGCAGGGTCCCGGATGGCGTAGTAGAGGAAGGCGCCGATGCTCACGGGTACGTACAGCCAGAAGAGTCTGTCGATCAGGTGCGACCTGTAGGACAGGCGTTCGCGAAGGATGACGAAGCCTGTCGCACCGACCACGGCGGCGCCCAGCGTGTAAAGCACAGACCACCAAGTCGATGGGGCGGACTTGTCGGTCCATACGGCGCGCGTGCTGGCACCCGCGATTGCGAGTGGAAGCAGTGGGGCCAAGGCAAGAAGGACGCTCAGTACCGTCTCTCCGGTTCTGTCCCAGAAAGTGCCTCCTGTCTCGTAGTAGTCCCAGTCGTCGACCTCATCCTCGTCGTCATCGTCGTCCGTGTCGGGCACCGAGCTGTGAAAGTGGTACTCCGTGATGTGCTGGTCGCGGCCCGCTTGGTAAACGCGGCCCTCGTCCTCGGCGCTGGCACGCATGTGCCAAGGAATGTCGTCTTCGTTGTCCCAATGCCCCGCGTTCATCGCTCGTTGATGAACTGGCTCCCGCCTGCTTGGTAAACGCGACCGTGATCGCGGGCTTCGGCATGGAAGCTGGTGTTCATTCGGCGTGAGCAGACATCCTCGAGCCTCGACAGCAGGGCTTCGAACTCTGCGGCAGCCGCCGGATCTTCCAGGAAGAGAGTTAGCATTCGCCCTTGCCAGGCGGACTGGAGAGCTTGTCGGACCTGCTCAGCATCGCTGGCCGGGGTCGCGAGAAGAGTCGATCGGGTCGTGTCGAGGTCTCGTTCCAGTTCACCAGCCGAGTCGGGGCGAAACTGTCGCCACAGAGTGACGACACCAGATCGAAGCGTGTTCCATCCGTCCGTTGCCATGGCCGACACCACGGCGGTACCACCTGCGCTGGCCAAGGCAATGAGCGTTGGGTCCACGGTGCCTTCTCCCCGTTTGTATCCGACGTTTGAGGGCCAGTGAATCAGTAACTCCGGCATATCGCCTGGCACTTCAGGCAAGTGGGCAACGACCCGAAGGGCTTACGTCATGCACCGTCATGCGCCCATGCATGGCCGGTCTGGCGGTACTCCTCCACGGGGATCGGCTCGACTCCGGGCAGCATCCGGGCTGTGTAGAGAAGGCCGCCGAGGTGGTCGATCTCGTGGTGGATGAGGCGGGCGACGCCGTGTTCGTAGACGGTGGTGACGGTCTCGCCGGTCAGGGTCGTGTCCTCCACCGTGAGCTTCAGGGGGCGGGGTACAAGTCCGCGTACGTCGAAGAAGCTGAGGCAACCTTCGTACTGCTCGTCCATTTCGTCGGAGCGGTCGGTGATCCGTGGGTTGAGCAGGATGACGGCGGGTGCGACGCCGGACGGCTGGACGACGGCTGCGGTCCGGCCGATGCCGATCTGTGGGGCGGCGATGCCCATGCCCTTGGCGAAAGGGTGGACCTGGCTGATCCGGTCCATCGCGGCGAACAGCTCATCGGTGATGCGCTCGGCCTCGTCGCGCTCGGCGGGCAGGTCGAAGGGGCGGGCCGGTTCGGCGAGGATGCCGGCGCCGTGCTGCACGACTCCGAGGTCTCGCATTCGCTGGCTGGGCCGCACGTCAATCACCTGAACTCCCCTTGATCTGTGTCGCGTTCGGGCCGGGCCCGGAACCGCCACTCCAGACGGTACCGAGCGTGTAGGGCGGGCGTGGTCGTGATCCATGTGAATCGCCGTAGCTCGCCGTCGTCGCTGCGGACGGGCGGGGTACGCAGCGGGGAGGCTTCGGCAGTCATGGAGGTCTCGGTGCCCCACACGACGGGATCGAGGTCGGCTGGGAAGACGAGCTGGACTTCGAGCTGTTCGGTGGGCAGGCGTACGGCTCGCTGGAACCAGTGGCCCCATTTGTCGTCGCCGACGGTGTAGGCGTACTCGATCCACACGGACTCGCCGGGGTAGAGCGGGAAGCGGCCGTGTTCGTTGTCGAACAGCAGCCAGACCTCCTTGAAGGCGTCGCGGTCGTGCTTGGCTTCCCACCGCATCGTCTCGCCCCGGCAGGTGGCCATCAGTGCGAGTTCGTCCCAGGTCAACGGGTGTGCTCTGTAATGGACGTTGGATCGCTCGGGGTCGCCGGGGTAACGGTCGACGGGGATGCGGATCAGATGGCGGGTGACCGGTTCGTCGCCGGTGTTTCGCAGGCGTCGGCGCATGGTGAGCCGGTAGTTGCTGCCGTCGTACCGGAGCCGTGCTGCGTCGTGCTCAACGACGAGGGCGGAGTCGGTCGCGTACGGCTGCTCGGGGCGGCGTTGGGCGGGCGGTGACGCCACTGACCGCCGGGTACGGGCCATGGCCTGCTCGTAGTCGCACCATTGCCGCCGGATCGATCTCCCAGCGTTCAGTGCCTCGTCGGCGAGCCGTGAGAACTCCTCGCTGGGCTACCCGGGGTCCACGATGCCGAGCCTTGGTCCGGCGCGGGTAGTGGCGGCGAACTGGGCGAGCGGGCCTTCGTGCAGCGCGCGTTGGGCGGTGGTGAGCCTGACGCGGGGGTCTGCGCCGCGTCCTGCCCACAGGGCGCGGATGTCCTCGTTCACGGCCGCAGCAGGGCGCACGGCGGCCCGGGGGCTGGGGGTGGGGGACATGCCTGCCAGCGTACGCCGTAGCACTGACACCGCCGAGATTGTGAGGGCCGTTAGGCACCTAAGACGTCCATCAGGTGGTCATCGAGATCAGTAACCCAACTCTCCCGGCGCCACGGACGCAGCTCGCGCCGCGCCCGCCGAAGGCGAATCGCTGGCACGCGACCCCCTGTAGCGGACGCGGCGGCGACGCACCGGTGCAGCAACTCCACCGCGTCGTGAGGCTCACCGAGGCGGATGCGGGCGAGCGCCTGGTCGGTCGTGACGATGGCTCTCTGCACCTGTTCCCGCGGCGCTGACAACGCCTCCACCGACCGGGCGAACCGATCGTGCGCCGCTACCGGATCACCGACGTACAGCTCGCATACGCCTTCGAAGCCACGCAGGTGCCCCGGCGAGAACGAGGTGGGCGCCGGATCGTTGGCGTGATCGGCTTCGATGTCGTACCAGGCGAGCCCCAGCGCGGCCTGTGACTGCCGCTCTTGTCCGGCCCGCGCGGCCAGCTCCGCCTGAAGAGCATGGGCCCGCGCGCGGGTCAACGTGCTTTCCCCAGTGCGGGCTGTTCGCACGGCCTGGTCAACCAGGCGCCGCGCGCCGTCGAGACCGTCCGTCGAGTAGAGGGTGACGAGGGCGTGGCTCATGTGCACGCTGGCCTGTCGCCACGGCTGCTGAAGCAGGCATGCCTCGCGGGTAGCCTCGGCGTACAGGGCCCGGGAGGCGGCATCGTCTCGCGTCTCGAAGGCGAGTCGACCGCCGAGCGTCGCGGCCGCGACTACGACCTCCCGCAGGTGGGGCACGAGCGGGGCGGGTGCCGGGCCCGCAAGCAAGCGCCGCGCAGCCTCGGCTGCCGGAGCGAGGAGTAGTTGGAGGCGCACCATCGGCAGTGAGCCCACCTCGGCGTTGACGTCAGCCACGACTGCAGCCAGCCCGGCCACGGCCGCCTCGTCCGCCTGAGACGGCTCTGCGAGCGCTGTGTTGAGGTCGGCCTGCGTGCTCGGGGCGAGGAGGGCGAGCAGCCCGGCGCCCGTGTCGGTGGCCGCGCGCAGGACGAGGCTGCGGAGTTCGGCTATCCGGTGCTCGCTCTCACCAAGGAGGGCGAGCGCGTGTAGGTACTCGGCGAAGTCGGAGCCTCTGCCGAGGGAGACGTCGCCTGCGGGGGTGCGCGCGTAGAGGTGAGCGAGCAGGAGCTGATACCGATCGTCCGGCATGGTCGGCCGTCTCGCCTCCCAGCGGGCGACGGAGCGCTGCACGCTGGCCACTGCGGGCAGGGCTGGCTGGTGCAGGTCCTCGGCAAGGGCGACGAGCGCACGGGCAACGTCGGCGAGGGACAGTCCGCGGCGGTGCCGCAGCTCCTTCAGGCATGCCGCCCCCGCGGCTCGATCCTCCATATCGTCATAGTGGCGCCCCCAGGACTTACACGGGCACGATCAGGCGCGGTTTCCCCTGATCGCGTGTGTAGTTGAGGGTCTGCCACGTGCCTGAGGACTCTTCGGCGTGATGCGGGAAGCCGATCGTCATGCTTGCGCGGTCCACCATCCACCGGTTGCGCGCGTGGTAGGCGGGCGCTTTCAGCTCCGAGGCTCCCAGCTCGACGATCTCCTTGATGCGCTCGCGTGTGCGGGCGATGGCCTGCCGGGCTTCGGCAGGCTGCTGGTCGATCCGACCCGGAACGACGATCGTGATGGCCGCGGGCGTGTTGCCAGCCAGCCAGATCAGGGACATGGAGTCGATGCCCTTGGCGCCCCCGATATAGAAGTGCGCGTCTGGGGCGGCGAACGGCCCGAGGTAGTCCCGGAACAGACCCGCGTACTCGTCGAGGCGGCGGTGCCCCGTGCTCCTCGTGCCGGTCACAGCCACCGCACGCATGATCAACTCCGTGTCATGGGTTGTCATATCCCGCTCCTGCCTGCCTCGTTGAGATCGTCAACGTGTGGACACCAACGACCTTGAGCAGCTCTCCAGTTACCTGAAGAATCGCGGGCTACTGATCAAAGTGAACGAATCCGCGATGCGGATCACCGTCACCAACCCCCTGAACAGTCGCCTGTCTGAGGAGATTCTCGCCATCGGGGACCGGTACGTCACCGGTTTCGACTACGAGGTGGGAGTGCAGGGAGCAGAGCAGGAGTGCGCCGATCGCATCTCGCGCATCCTTGCCGTCAACGGGAATCTTGGACTCACGCGATGATCAGGCATCGCGGCAGTGACGGCTCCCTCGGGGCGGTGGGGCGATGATGACCGCCGACGAGACCCGTCTGAAGGACCTGGTCGAGCTCGCCTTCGGCGCGCTCGCCGACCCGCCCGCGCCCGAGAACACCGCCGTGCTGCACCGGCGCATCGTCGCGGAGATCCTCCGCCGTCTCCCTCAGGCAGAGGAGGCCGCCGCGGCCGAGCGTGTGCGCAGTGACGCCTGGTACAGACACCAGCGGGTGATCGACCGGACCCGCGACACCCTGGCGATGGAGGGCGAGGAGCCGAACCCGGGCGACGGCCCGACCGGCGCGGTGCTGCGCGTCGTCATGCTCGCCCGCAGACTGCGGGCCCTGTCGGTGTACCCGGCCAGCGCCGAAGGGCACGCCTGCCCGCCGAGGCGCCAGTGAGCGCGCCCGGCGTCGCCGAGAGTCTGCTGCTGGCCATCGTCGAGCGCGGCCCCGCCCTCACTGTCCAGCAGGCCCAGGGCAACGTGTGCCTGTGGTGCCCCACGGCCCTGCGCCCCGGCGACGGCGTCGACATCTGCGGCGGCCACGGCGCCGACTGGGATTGGTGGCCGCACGCCTGCAAGGCCTGCTACGCGAACAATCTCCGGTCTGTGGCGACGTACGTCGACTGGAACGACCACCTGCTCGGCTGCGCGGCCTGCTGCCAGCACGCGCCGTGCTCCACCGTGGGGACCCTGCGCACCGCACACATACACGCGCGGATCCGCATCCGGCGGCCAGCCGTCTGGTGCATGAACTGCCTGAACATCATGCGGCCCGACGACCTATGGCAGCCGCACCTCTGGCAGGGCCCGCGCGGGATGGAACTCAGCTACCGGCACACCGGCGCCTGCCCGCAGTAGGCGGGCGACGATCAGCCCTGCGGCTCTGGTGCCGCAGGAACAGGCGCGCCCTCGTGTCCGATGGGGTGGTCAGAATGGCAACAAAAAGGCCCAGGTCCGGAGTTCATACCCCGTGACCTGGGCCTTTGGTCGCCTGACCTGGTGCCCCCGGCAGGATTCGAACCTGCGACACCCGCTTTAGGAGAGCGGTGCTCTATCCCCTGAGCTACGAAGGCGTGCCGTCCGTGAGGGCGGCTTTGGACAGGGTAGCCGATGGGGGGCCGGGAGTGCCCGGAGGGAGTGGGGTGGGGCTGGGGGCGGGCGGCGACCACCAGCGGCGCTACTGGGGGTGGGCGGCGGGCACCAGCGGCGCTACTGGGGGCGGGCGGCGGCCACCGGCGGTGCCGCTGGGGGCGGGCGGCGGCCGTCAGTGGCGCGTGGCTACTGTCCGGTGATGGACCTCCACTGATCGTGTGCGTCACGATGGCACCCCCGGTGGTGGCGGAAGAGGTGGTCTCGGTGGCGCGGGTCGTGGTGGTCGGGGGCGGGGTCATGGGGGCCTCCGTGGCCTTTCACCTCGCCGAGGCGGGCGTGCGGGACGTCGTGGTCGTGGAGCGCGGCGCCCTCGGGAGCGGGAGCTCGGGCAAGCCGATCGGCGGGGTGCGGGCGCAGTTCTCCGACCCGGTGAACATCGCCCTGGGTGCGCGGAGCCTGCGGGCTTTCCGTGACTTCGCGGCACGGCCGGGCGGTGACATCGGCCTGGAGACGGTGGGCTATCTGTTCCTGCTCGACCGGCCGGAGGACGTCGACGCCTTCGAGGAGAGCGTCCGCGTACAGGAGCGGATGGGGGTGCGCGGCCGGATGGTCGGGCCGCGGGAGGCGCACGAGCTGTGCCCGTACGTCCGGCCCGAGGGGCTGCTCGCCGCCGCGTACTCGCCCGACGACGGGCACGCCCGGCCCGGCGCCGTCGTCGCCGGGTACGCGCGGGCCGCCGCCGCGGCCGGGGTCTCCTTCGTCACCGGGACCTCCGTGACCGGAATGGACGTGACCGGCGGGCGCGTCACCGCCGTGCGGACCGACCGCGGGGTGATCACCTGCGACGCCGTGGTGTGCGCCGCGGGCGCCTGGTCCGCGGGGGTCGGTGCGATGGCGGGGGTGGAGCTGCCGGTGCGGCCGCTGCGGCGGCAGATCGCGTTCACGGCCCCGCTCGTGCCGCCCCCGCCCCGCACCCCGTTCACCATCGACTTCTCCTCCACGGCGTACTTCCACACCAGCGACCAGGGGCTGCTGTTCGGGCTCGCCGACCCGGGGCAGGAGGAGGGTTTCGACACGACGTGGACCGAGGAGTGGGTGGAGCTGTTCCGGGCCGTGATGCGGCGGCGCGCGCCCGCCCTCGCGGACCTCGACGTCGTGGGCGGCTGGGCCGGGCTCTACGAGGTCACGCCCGACCGCAACGCCCTCGTCGGGCGGGCCCCGGACGTGCCCAACTTCCTGTACGCCACCGGGTTCTCCGGGCACGGCTTCCTCCAGGCCCCGGCCGTCGGCGAGGTCGTACGCGATCTGTATCTGGAGCGCGAGCCGTGCGTGGACGTGGCGTCGCTGAGCGCCGAGCGGTTCCGCGTCGGGGCGGGCGGCAGGCCCGAGGCGCATGTGGTGTGAGTGACCTCTGGGCGGGCCCCTCCCGATGCCGCCCCCCGCCCGTACGTCCCGCCGAGAGGAGCCCCATGAACCCCCCGTACGCCCCCTGGCAGCTCCGTGCCGCCTTCGCCGCGCGGCTCTCCGACATGTACGGGCGCGAAGTGCCCGCGTACACCACCCTCGTCGACGTCACCCGCGCGGTGAACGAGGACGTCCTGCGCGAGCGCGGCGCCGCCGCCGAGCGGCTCGGGTCCATCGGCCGGGTCACGGCCGAGCGGCACGGCGCGATCCGGGTCGGCACCCCGGCCGAACTCGGCCAGGTGGCGCGGGTCTTCGGGGCGCTGGGGATGCGGCCCGTCGGGTTCTACGACCTGCGCGAGGCCGCCGCGAGCGCCGTGCCCGTGGTGTCCACCGCGTTCCGGCCCGTCGACGCGGACGAGCTGGCCCGGAACCCGTTCCGGGTGTTCACCTCGCTGCTCACCCCCGCCGACCCGCGGTTCTTCGACGACGGGCTGCGCAAGCGGCTTGAGGGCTTCCTCGCCGCGCGCGAGCTGTTCCCGCCCGAGCTGCTCGCGCTCGCCGACCGGGCCGAGGCCGAGGGCGGGCTCGTCGGGGCCGATGCCGAGCGGTTCCTCCAACTCGCCGTCGCCGCCTTCGAGTTGTCGCGCGAGCCGATCGACAAGGCCTGGTACGAGGAGCTGGAGCGGGTCTCCGCCGTGGCCGCCGACATCGGCGGCGTACGCGGCACGCACATCAACCACCTCACGCCCCGCGTCCTCGACATCGACGAGCTGTACCGCAGGATGACCGCCCGCGGCGTCCGGATGATCGACACCGTGCAGGGGCCGCCCGCGTGGGACGGGCCCGACGTGCTGCTGCGGCAGACGTCGTTCCGGGCGCTCGACGAGCCGCGCGCGCTGCGCCTGGCCGACGGCAGCGTCACCAGCGGGATGCTGCGGGTGCGGTTCGGGGAGGTGGAGGCCCGGGGGATCGCCCTCACGCGGGCGGGGCGCGCCCTGTACGACGAGCTCCTCACTCGCGTCGACGACCGCCTCGCCCGGGGTGAGCGGCACGGCCCGGCCACCCCGGCCGAGCGCGCGGAGGCCGCCCGCGCGGTGTGGTCGGCCGCGCTGCCCCGCACCGAACGCGAGCTGGCCGCGCGGGGGCTCGGCCACTTCACGTACCACGTGGTGGCGGACCGGCCCCGCGACGGCGCCCCGCCGCCCCCGGCGCTCGACGACCTCCTCGACGCGGGGTGGGTGCGGGCCGAGCCCCTCGTGTACGAGGACTTCCTGCCCCGCTCCGCCGCCGGGATCTTCCAGTCGAACCTGGAGGCGGCCGGGGTGCGGGACGACACGGTCGCGGGGGCCGCGTACGACAGCGCCTGGCTGTCGGGGGCCATGGGGCGCGAGGTCCTGGATCCGTTCGACCTGTACGAGGCGCGGCAGCGGGCTTCCCTGGCCGTGGTCGCGCGGCAGCTCCGCATCCCCGGCCCCGGTGCCCCCGCTGGGGGCTGCGCCCCCTAGACCCCCGCATCGCGCTCCGCGCTCGTCCTCAAACGCCGGACGGGCTGATTCCCCTCCCCTCGCCTCCCCTCGTCCTCTCCGAAGGAGTCCCGTGACGCCCACCCTCCCCACCACCGAGTCCCTCCGCCACCGCGCCCGCGCCGCCCTCTCCCGCGTCGGTGCCGAGATCCCCGAGGGGCGGGGGTGTCAGGCCCGTACGCCGATCACCGGTGAGGGGCTCTTCGCGCTCGCCGGGGCCGGGGCCGCCGCCGTCGACGAGGCCGTCGCCGCCGCGCACGAGGCGTTCCTCCAGTGGCGGGCGGTGCCCCCGCCGCGCCGGGGGGAACTGGTGCGCCGCCTGGGCGAGTTGCTGCGGGAGCACCAGGGGGACGTCGCCGATCTGATTACCATCGAGGCGGGCAAGATCCGCTCGGAGGCGCTCGGCGAGGTCCAGGAGATGATCGACATCTGCGACTTCGCGGTGGGCCTCTCGCGCCAGCTGTACGGGCGGACCATCGCGTCCGAGCGGCCGGGGCACCGGCTCGCGGAGACCTGGCATCCGCTCGGGGTCGTCGGGGTGATCTCCGCGTTCAACTTCCCGGCGGCCGTCTGGTCCTGGAACACCGCCGTCGCCCTGGCCTGCGGCGACACCGTGGTGTGGAAGCCGTCCGAGCTGACGCCGCTGGTCTCGCTCGCGTGCGCGCGGCTGCTCGACCGGGCCGCCGACGACGTGGGCGCCCCGGCCGGGGTGCACCGGCTGCTGCTCGGCGACCGGGCCGTGGGGGAGCGGCTCGTGGACGATCCGCGGGTGGCGCTCGTCAGCGCCACCGGGTCCACGCGCATGGGCCGCGAGGTCGGGCCGAGGGTCGCCGCCCGCTTCGGGCGCTCGCTGCTCGAACTCGGCGGCAACAACGCCGCCGTGGTCGCGCCCTCCGCGGACCTCGACCTCGCCGTGCGGAGCGTCGTGTTCGCCGCGGCGGGCACGGCGGGCCAGCGGTGCACGACGCTGCGCCGCCTCATCGTGCACGAGGACGTGGTGGACGCGCTGGTGGGGCGGCTCGCGGGCGCGTACCGGAAGCTGCCCATCGGGAACCCCTTCGACACGGCGACGCTCGTCGGGCCGCTGGTCTCACCGGCCGCGCTCGACCGCATGCAGGAGGCGCTCGCCCGCGCCCAGGCCGAGGGCGGCAAGGTCCTCGCGGGCGGTCAGCGGCGCCTGGCCGACATCGCGCCCGACGCGGCGTACGTGGAGCCCGTCCTGGTGCGCGTGGGCGCGCAGAAGGGCGTGGTGAAGGAGGAGACCTTCGCGCCGATCCTGTACGTGCTGACGTACGACACCTTCGAGGAGGCGATCGCGCTGCACAACGACGTGCCGCAGGGCCTTTCGTCGAGCGTCTTCACGCGCGACCAGCGCGAGGCCGAGCTGTTCCTGTCCGCCGAGGGCTCCGACTGCGGCATCGTGAACGTCAACATCGGCACGTCGGGCGCGGAGATCGGCGGGGCCTTCGGCGGCGAGAAGGAGACCGGCGGCGGGCGCGAGTCCGGGTCCGACGCGTGGCGCGCGTACATGCGGTCCGCCACGAACACCGTCAACTACTCGGGCGGGCTCGCGCTCGCGCAGAACGTCAGCTTCCTCTGAAGCTTCCGCTGACCGCCGGATCCGCTGACTGCCGGATCCGTTGGCCGTCGGATCCGTCAGGCGCCCGGCGCGCGGTCCGCCGGGCGGACGTCCGGCCCGGTCAGGTCGCGGACGTAGGTGATCCCGGGGCGGCCGTCGAGGACGGTCTCCCCGGTGGGCACGAAGCCGGTGCGGGCGAGCACGGCCTGCGAGCCGGGGTTGTCGGTGGTGGTCTCGGCCCGCAGCGATGTCAGGCCGTACTCGGTGGCGGCGAGGACGCACACCTGCCGCACCACCGACGTGGCGAGCCCCTGGTTGGTGGCCTTCTTGGCGATGCGGTAGCCCAGTTCGGCCGAGCCGTCCGCCACGTCGACCAGGTTGACCCGGCCGAGGATCTCGCCGTCACCGCCGACCACGACGTGGAAGTGGCAGGCTCCCGTGTCCTGTTCGGCGAGCAGCGCGCGGTGGCGCTCGTCGAACGCCGCGAAGTAGGCGTCGCCGCGGTCCGGGACCGCCGCGGCGAAGTAGGCGCGGTTCTCCCGCTCGAAGGCGAGCAGGGCCGGGGCGTGGTCTGCGCGCAGGCGCTGGAGTTCGGGCATGGGCCAACCGTACGTCGTGATGGGCCGTCAGCCGCCCTGCTTAACGGCCCGTGAACAGGCGACTTTTAGAGATCGCGGGCTCCGGAAGCAGGTCTTCCGGAGCCGCTTGTCCCGCGGCCGGAGGCGTCAGCCGTCCCGCGGCCGGAGGCTTCAGCCCCGCCGCGTGATGTCGAAGCCGAACGCCAGCGTGCCCGGGTCGACCGCCGTCACGCCGCCGTCGACCGTGAGGGTGGCGCCGTTGACGAACGACGCCGCGGGCGAGAGCAGCCAGGCGATGGCCTCGGCGACCTCCTCCGGGGTGCCGGGGCGGCCCGCGGGGATCAGCCGCGTCCCCTGCTCGTACGCGGCGTCGAGCCCTTCCTCGCCGTCGCCGAGCCCGGCGGACCGCGCGAACGCGCCCATGCGCCGGTCGGCCATCTCCGTGCGCACCCAGCTCGGGCAGACGGTGTTGGCCCGCACGCCGAGCGCGCCGTAGTCGACGGCGACGGAGCGGCAGAGCTGGAGCAGCGCCGCCTTGGACGTGGCGTACGCGGCGTTGCCGACGCCGTTGCGCAGCGCGGAGACCGAGGCGACGGCGACCACCGAGCCGCGGCTTTCGAGCAGGTGCGGCAGCGCGGTGCGCAGCAGGTGGAAGGGGCCGGTGAGGTTGGTGCTGAGGACGGTCTCCCAGTCCTCGGGGGTCACGTCGCCGACGGCTCCCGGGCGGCCGGTGCCCGCGTTCAGGACGACGCCGTCGAGCCGTCCGTACGCCTTCACGGTCGCCGCGACGAGACCGGCGACGGCCTCGGGGTCGGCCGCGTCGGCGGGGTGGGCGAGCGCGCCGGTCTCCTCGGCGATCTGGTGCAGCGGCTCCGGGCGCCGCCCGGAGACGACCACGTGGTGCCCGGCCGCGCGCAACTGCCGGGCGGTGGCGGCGCCGATGCCCGTTCCGCCGCCGGTGACGAGGACAACGCGGGTATCCGTCATGGTCGTTCGGCCTCCTGTGCCCCTCGGGTGTCCGGACCCTCCAGGGTCGCACGCGGACCGCGCCGCGCCGCGTGCGCCCCTGGCGGGTCAGTCGACGTAGACGCTGGTGCCGAACTCGAAGACCGCCGACTCGCCGGGAGCGACCAGTGCGAGGAGGGCGCCGGTGCAGTCGGGGCCGGAGAAGACGAGGGCGACCTCGTCGGTGTGGTTGTCGACGGTGAGCGGCCGGATGTCCGTGTCGTAGCAGCCTTCGGGGTCGACGTACTCGACGCCGCCGACGATCAGCACCCCCTCGGCCGCGAGGGCGGAGCCCGGCAGTGCCAGGGCCAGCGTTCCGGCCGCGACGAGGGAGCCGAGGGCGAGGGCGATACGGCGCATGAGCGGTTCTCCTGTCTGCCGGGGCCGCCGAGCGCGGCCCGCGAGGTAACCGAACGTACGCGATCACACGCGGACGGTCACCGGCGCGCGGAAGCTCAAGATCCCGTGCACGGACGGCCGCGCACGCCAGGTCGTGTGCTACGGTGCGAGCAGCACGTGTGTACGCCCCTTCTGGGCGCCGTGCCTTCCTTCTCCGACCCGGCGCACTCTTCGCCCGGTCCGGACTCCCGTTTCCACCAGCCCGTCGTACGAGGCCACGAGCCGTCGCTGTCCGGTGTGCACGGCACCCGGTGTGCACGGCCCCTCGCGACCGGCCTTCTCCGCGCAGCTCGCGCACGTCCCGCGTTGTCGCGAAAGGACCACCCACCCCATGAACCCCACCCAGACCATCCAGACCACCCAGTCCACTCAGGCCACCCACACCTTCTCAGCCATCCCGTCCCCGGCCCCCGCGACCGGCCTGCGGATTCACAGCGGTGTCCTGGACATCGCGAAGGCCGACGGGCACCTGCGCGCCGAAGGCTGCCTGCCCGGGCCCGCCGACGTGCTCGTCCCCGCCGCCCTCGTGCGCCGACTCGGCCTGCGTACGGGCGACTTCGTCGAGGGCACCTGCGGCGGCAGGGCGCGCGTCCTCGCCGAGGTCACCCGGGTCAACGGCCGCGCCCCCCAAGGCCTGCGCGACCGGCCCCGGTTCGGCGACCTCACCCCGCTGCACCCGCGCGAGCGGCTGCGCCTGGAGACGCCGGGCGGCTCCCTCGCGCCGCGCCTCGTCGACCTGGTGGCGCCCGTCGGCAAGGGCCAGCGCGGACTGATCGTCGCCCCGCCGCGCGCGGGCAAGACCGTGCTGCTGCGCCAGCTCGCGGACGCCGTGGCCGCCAACCACCCCGAGTGCCACGTCATGGTCGTCCTGCTCGACGAGCGGCCCGAAGAGGTCACCGAGATGCGCCGCGCCGTGCGCGGCGAGGTGCTCGCCTCCACCTTCGACCGGGCCCCCAGGGCGCACATCGCGCTCGCCGAACTCGCCGTCGAGCGCGCCAAGCGGCTCGTCGAGGACGGCAAGGACGTCGTCATGCTCTTCGACTCGCTGACCCGGCTGTGCCGCGCGTACAACAACACCGCGGCGAGCGGCGGCCGTACGCTCAGCGGCGGCGTCGACGCGGCCTCCGTGCAGGGCCCCAAGCGGCTCTTCGGCGCCGCCCGCCTGGCCGAGGAGGGCGGCTCCCTGACGATGCTCGCCACCGTCCTGGTGGAGACGGGCTCGCGCGCCGACGAGTACTACTTCGAGGAGCTCAAGTCCACCGGCAACATGGAGCTGCGCCTGGACCGGACCCTGTCCGACCGCCGGGTCTTCCCGGCCGTCGACGTCACCCCGTCCGGGACCCGGCGCGAGGAACTGCTCGTCCCCGCCGAGGAGTTGGCGGCCGTGCGCGGGCTGCGGCGGGCGCTGGCGCGGCGCGACGGGCGCGAGGGGTTCGAGGCGCTCCTCGACCAGCTCCGCAAGGCGCCCTCCAACGCCGCCTTCCTGCGGCAGGTGCGCCTGTCCGTGCCGGGGGCCGTGGCGGAGGCGTGAGGGGGTCCGCCGCCTCAGGTGCGGGTCACCAGGACGCGGTAGTTGCCGTCCAGGTCCACGCCCGCCACCTTCACCCGCACCCCCGTCTTGCGGTCCGTGAAGGTCTCGCCGAGGGCGAACGGCGCGTCCGAGAGCTCCGCGTGCACGTTGGGGCTGCGGGTGCAGCCGCCGCTGTCGCGGGTCGCGTCGGTGACCGTGATGGGGCCGTGGCCGGTGTCGACGTCCGCGTCCACGCGGTACACGAGCACGCCGGGGCGGCACACCGCCTCGTCGTTGCCCGCGCGGGTGCGCAGCTCCACGGCGTACCCCGTCTTCGCGTCGACGGGCACGAACACCAGCTTCGTGCCGCCGCGCCCGGCGAGCGGGGTGAGCAGGTGCTCCGTGGTGCCGTGCGCCGGGGCGCAGTCGACCTGGGTGTCGTCCAGCCAGCCGAGCTTCCACTTGTGCCAGCCGAGCAGGTCGTTGTTGGCGCCCCAGTCCTCGCTCATGATGTCCCAGTGGCCGACCGCGCCGCCGCCGTCGCGCGTGTACAGGTCCGGCAGGCCGAAGACGTGGCCGTTCTCGTGCGGCAGCACCCGGTAGCCGGTCCGGTCGTAGCTGCCCGAGCCGTCGTCCTGGCGGCTGTACACGAAGGAGGCGTTGGCGATCGGCACGCCGTCCGCCACCGGTGCCTCGTGGTTGCCCGCGAACGTCACCGACAGGACGGTGTCGAGGGCCGAGGGCCCCGCGTTCGGCGTGATGAGGACGTTGAGCAGGTCGTACGCGCGGAAGTCCACCGCCGGGTCGGCGGCGGCCACGATGTCCCGGACCAGGTCGCGGTAGCCCGGGTCGAAGGGGGCGCCGCGCGCTATCCCGTACTTCTTGAACGGCTTCGGCATCCGCAGCCAGTCGGGGACCGGCACCTCGGAGCGGTAGTCGAGACGGCCGTAGGAGCTGGTGCGGAACCAGTCGGAGGTCTGCGGGAAGAACTCCCCGAGCCGGTCGAGCGCCGAGCCCTCGCCCGGGGCGTCGGAGAAGTCGATCATCAGGTTCAGGGCGCGCACGGTGCCGGTGGAGCGGGTGTAGCCGGGGCCCGTCGGGATGCCCTCCGACATCTGTACGCCGAGCTCGCCGCTGATCATGCAGGGGCCGAGCGCCGTGGAGCGGGCCTGCGAGACCGGGCCCGCGGCCGAGGGGGTGTCCGCGAGGAGGCGGCCGGTGCTCGCGGACGTGGTGACGGCGAGCACCACCGCGGCGGCCGAGCCGAGGGCCACGGCCCTGGCGACCCGG
Source organism: Streptomyces sp. NPDC053474 (assembly GCF_044544845.1). Taxonomy (NCBI): domain Bacteria; kingdom Bacillati; phylum Actinomycetota; class Actinomycetes; order Kitasatosporales; family Streptomycetaceae; genus Streptomyces; species Streptomyces sp. NPDC053474. Next base: position 186,580 of record NZ_JBITXV010000005.1, on the reverse strand, counting down.
TTCCGGCGCGGCCGCCTTGGCCCCCGGGTCCCCGTGCCGCGGCCCCGGCCTATGCCCTTCCACCTCGGCTGCTGCATGCGTGGGCCCTCCGCTCCGCGGCAGCCGCCGGGTCCGGCTGCGCCCTGTGCGATCACCCTGTGCCGGAGGGTGCGCGGGCGCGCGCTGAGCGCGACCGATCGTGGGTTTCTCGGAAAGTTCCGGGGGAGCGGGGCCGGGGGTGTGACGCGGGCTCCGGGGTCTTCCCGGGATGTGACGCAGGTCACGCGAGAGCGGGGAAATATCCGGGGACGGTCTCCCCGTTTAGACCGGTGTCCGAGTGAAACGGGGATCCACTCCCCGGATCGCGCACCTCAGCTCCCGCCGGGAAATTCGTTGGACCCGCCACCCGGGACCCTGCGAACCTGAGGCCTTTGACCGCTTCGAGGAGACTCCGCCGTGTCCACCGCCACCGCCGCGCAGCGCACCGCACCGCGACCGCGGGCCGACGCCCTGCGCAACCGGGAGCGGATCGTCGCCGCCGCGCGCGACATGTTCGTGCAGCACGGCGCCGACGTACCGCTCGACGAGATCGCGCGCCGCGCGGGCGTCGGCAACGCCACGGTCTACCGTCACTTCCCCGACCGCGGCGAGCTGGTGCACCACGTCCTGCTCTTCGTCACCGACCGCGTCTCGGTCCTGGCCGAGGAGGCCATCGTGGCCGTCGACGCGGAGCCGGACAGCGCCTTCGAGGCGCTGCGCGGCTTCGCGCACGCCGCGGTGGACGAGCGCATCGGCGCCCTGTGCCCGATCGTCTCCGAGGCCCTCGACCCCGAGCACCCCGAACTGCACGCGGCCCGGCTGCGCGTGGAGAGCGCGGTGCAGGGGCTCATGGACCGTGCCCGCGCGGTCGGCCAGCTGCGTCCCGACATCGGTGTCGCGGACGTGGTGATCGCCCTGTCGCAGCTCACCCGGCCGCTGCCGGGGTCCGGCGGCTGCCTCCTCGACTTCGACCGGTTCGTGCACCGCCATCTCCAGCTGTTCCTGGACGGCCTCATGGCACCGGCACGCTCCCAGCTCCCCGGACACCCCGCGACCTTGGAGGACCTACGCCAGAAGGCCGACTGACCAGGTGACGGCCGTCCGCGGCCCCGGCTCTCCACCGCCCCGTTCCACGGACCGGGGACCAAGGGACGAGTCGGCCTCACGCCCGCGGCCCATGTGCCGTCCCGACCGCCCGGTGTCTCCTGGGGCCGTGCCAGCACTCCGTGCCCGAACCCCGTGACCGTGCCCGACTCCGTGACCACGTCTGAATCAGCATTCGCCGACTACGCCTGAATCAGCACTCGCCTCGTTCACTCCTGCGTCTCTAGGTGGCTTCACCCATGTCTGCATCACCCGTCACATCACTCGCTCCGGACCCAAAGCGCTGGAAGGCCCTGGTCTTCATCGCGCTCGCCCAGCTGATGGTCGTCCTCGACGCGACCATCGTGAACATCGCGCTGCCCTCCGCCCAGGAGGACCTCGGCATATCCGAGGGCAACAAGCAGTGGGTCATCACCGCCTACGCCCTCGCCTTCGGTGGCCTGCTGCTCTTCGGCGGCCGCATCGCCGACCTCTGGGGCCGTAAGCGCACCTTCGTCACCGGCCTCATCGGCTTCGCCGCGGCCTCCGCGCTCGGCGGCGCCGCGACCGGCGAGGCGATGATGCTCGGCGCCCGCGCCCTCCAGGGCGTGTTCGGCGCGCTGCTCGCGCCCGCCGCGCTCTCCCTGCTCGCGGTGATGTTCACCGAGGCCAAGGAGCGCGCCAAGGCGTTCGGCATCTACGGCGCGATCGCCGGTGGCGGTGGCGCCGTCGGCCTGATCCTCGGCGGCTTCCTCACCGAGTACCTGAACTGGCGCTGGACGTTCTTCGTGAACATCCCCTTCGCGATCGTCGCCGCCGCCGGTGCCTACTTCGTGATCCGTGAGCCCGAGGGCGGCCGCAACCGCTCGCCGCTGGACATCCCCGGCGTGTTCCTGTCGACGCTCGGCCTGGTCGCGCTCGTCTACGGCTTCACCCGCGCCGAGTCCGAGGGCTGGTCGGACGGCGTGACCATCGCGATGTTCGTCGCGTCCGTCGTGCTGCTCGCCGCCTTCGTCCTCACCGAGGCCAAGGTCAAGCACCCGCTGCTCCCGCTGCGCGTCCTGACCGAGCGCAACCGCGGCGGCGTCTACCTGTCGCTCGGCCTCGCGATCATCTCGATGTTCGGCCTGTTCCTGTTCCTCACGTACTACCTGCAGATCGTGAAGGGCTACTCGCCGGTCAAGACGGGCTTCGCGTTCCTGCCGATGATCGCGGGCATGATCACGGGTTCCACGCAGATCGGCACCCGCCTGATGATCCGCGTGCCCCCGCGCTTCCTGATGGCCCCGGGCTTCCTGGTCGCCGCCGTCGGCATGCTGCTCCTGACGCAGCTGGAGGTCGACACCTCGTACGCCGGTCTGATCATGCCCGCGCAGCTGCTGCTCGGCCTCGGCATGGGTACGGCGTTCATGCCCGCCATGTCGCTCGCCACGCACGGCGTCGAGCCGCGTGACGCCGGTGTCGCCTCCGCGATGGTCAACACCTCGCAGCAGGTCGGCGGCGCCATCGGCACGGCCCTGCTGAACACCATCGCGGCCTCCGCGACCACGGCGTACATCGAGGACCACGCGGCCTCCGCGACCACCCCGGCGGCGCAGAAGCTGCTCGCCGCGCAGTCCATGGTGGAGGGCTACACCGCCGCCATCTGGTGGGCGGTCGGCATCCTCGCCGCGTCCGCGGTGATCGCCGCCGTGCTCATCAACACCGGCGCCCAGAACGGCCAGACGGCCTCCGGCGACGGCGTCGAGGACGAGGTGAAGATCCCGGTGGTGGCGCACTGACGCCCCCGCGCGGGGTCTGAACCGCCCTGGCGTCCGCACCCCGGCCGGGGTCAGCGGAGCCAGGGCAGGTCCGCCCCCGCCTCCTTCGGCTGAAGTCCCTCGGCGACGATCCGCATGATCTCGCCGAGGGACTTCTGCTGTTCCGTGGTGAGCCGGTCGAAGAGCGCCTGGCGCACCGCCTCCACATGGCCGGGCGCGGTCTGCCGCAGCACCTCCTGGCCCTCCTCGGTCAGGATCGCGAACTGCCCGCGCTTGTCGGTCGGGCAGTTCTCGCGCCGCACCCAGCCGCCGCGCTCCAGGCGCGCGATCGCGTGCGAGAGCCGGGACCGGGTGATCTTGGAGTCGCGGGCCAGCTCCGTCATCCGCATCCGGCGCCGCGGCGCGGCCGAGAGCTGCACCAGGAGCCCGTAGTAGAGATGGGGCATGCCCGCGTCGCGCTGGAGCTGCCGGTCGAGGTAGTCCTCCAGGAGCGTGGAGGCGTGGATGTACGCGAGCCAGGTGCGCTGCTCCTCGTCGTCGAGCCAGCGCGGCCCGGCGGCGGGCTCCCCGGCGGCGTCCCGTGCCTCGGTGGATGGCCTGTCCATGTAACCCACTGTACGAGCCTTTCCTGTGCCCCCGGCAAGGGTGTCCGCTGCCGGGGCGTGGCGAACGCGCTCAGAGGGCGGGCGGGTTGAGCTCCACGCCCCGCAGCGCGGCCGCGCGCGCCCGCTCGTCGCCGACGTCCAGGGCGGTGTCCGCGAACTTGATCGTGTGGTCGTCGCCGTGCGCCGCGGCCCGCGCGAAGACCTCGTCGAAGGTGCTGCGCCCGGCCTCGCGATACGCGGCGCGCAGCTCGTCGGCGGGCGCCGGGGCCGCCGGGCCGTAGGCGGCGGTGACGGCGGCGCTCGCCGCCCAGGCCGCCTCCAGGGACGCGGGCCACAGGGCGCGGGGGAGCGCGGGCAGAGTGCGCAGGACGGCGTTCGGCGCGGTCGCCGCGTGCACCAGCATGATCGGGTCGGCGTGGCCGTGGGTGGCGTACCGGTGCACGGCCGCGGTGACCAGGTCGGCGAGGCGGGCGCGCGCCGCGTCCGGGTCGGTGGCCGGGACCGCGGGCCACTCCGGTACGGAGGCCAGCTGCGCGAAGCGGTCCGGAAGCCCCCCGTCCTGGACCGGGACGCGCTCCACGGCGGCGAGCGCGGCGGCGGCGTCGGCCGCCGTCGGCAGGGCGCGGGGGGCGCGCGGCGGCAGCGGGGTGTGCCGGGCCGCCCAGTAGCCGAGGCCGTGCGCCAGCTCGGCGACGCGGGGCGCGGTCTGACCGCCCGGCGCGGTGAGGCCGCGCACGGCGTGCCCGACGCGGATCACCGGGTGCGTGGAGCCGCCCGCGATGCCGGGAAGCAGCACCGGCCACCAGGCGGCGAGCACCTCGCGCCAGGGCCGCTCGGCCAGGGCGCGGGCGAAGTGGTCGATCCAGTCGGCGGCCCGGCGCGGGTCGCCGAGGGCCGCGCGCCAGTCGTCGTCGCCGATGGGGGCCACGCGCGCGGGCATGTCCTCCAGCTTGTGGCGGTAGTGGTCGAGCCAGCGGTGCACGGTGTGGGCCTGGCCGTTGTGGACCAGGGACTCCACGGCCATCGGGCCGTGGTTGGTGAGGCGCACGACCCGCTCGGGGCCGCTCGCGTGCAGGCGCTGGAGGGCTTCGTCGAGGACGCCGCCGGAGTCGGGGCCGGAACCGGAACGGGAGCCGGAGCCGGGGGAGGGCGCGCCGGAGGTGCCGCTGATCTCGTTCATGGCGGCACGCTAGGCGCGCCGACCGGCCACCAGGAACGGTCTGCGGAACTAGTCCCTTGGCCCTAGGGGCAGCTCGTACCAGGCCACGTCCCAGTAGCGGTGAAACTTCCGGCCGACTTCCGCGTACGTACCGATGTGCCGGAAGCCGAACCGTTCGTGCAGCCGCACCGATGCCGCGTTGGGCAGCGCGATGCCCGCGTACGCCCGGTGCAGGTCCTCGCCCTCCAGGGCGGCGAAGAGGGCGCGGTAGAGCAGGGTGCCGACGCCGCGCCCGGCCGCCCGCGGGTCGCAGTAGACGCTGACCTCCACGGAGGTGGAGTACGCGGGCTTGGCGCGCAGCGGCCCCGACGTGGCATAGCCGAGAATGTCAGGTTTCCCCGAATTGCCAGTCTGGGCAACCATCAGGCGGTGCGGGCCGTCTTTGGGGTGGGAGAGCAGCCAACGGCGTCTCTCTTCCGGCAGAAACGGGACGGTGTCGAATGTGACGGCCGTCTCACGGACGTAGTGGTTGTAGATCTCCGTGAGGGCCTCGATGTCCGCCTCTTCGCCCGGCCTGACCTGCACCTCTACGGGTTCCTGCGGCATCCGGCCTCCTCGTGTGGCGGCACAGGGTACTGCATGATCAGGAAAATGGACGCGCGGGTTGGGAATTCTGTCCGGATTCCAGTCGTTGTATCCATCGGATGCGGGGCACCTGGGAGGGTGTGCCGTCCACCACAGGTCCATACCGGACCGCCCGGCCCGCCCGCCACCACGGGTCACCGCCGGACCGACCAGTGACAACCACGCAAGGGAGCACGCATGGCAACCCGTGCCGTCGCCCGTCGCAAGTCCGCCGACACCGGCGAGACCGACGCGGCACGCAGTGTTCGCGCTTCAGGCGGCGAGATCGCCGACCGCGACCTGGTCGGCATGTACCTCGACGAGATAGCGCGCACACCCCTGCTCGACGCCGCGAAGGAAGTCGAGCTGTCCCAGATCATCGAGGCGGGTGTCTACGCCGAGAAGATCCTCGCGGGCGAGGTCGAGGAGAAGTCGGCCGTGACCGCCTCCGAGGCGGAGCTGCGCGCCCTCGTCGCCGACGGCGAGCGCGCCAAGGACGTCTTCATCCGGTCGAACCTCCGCCTGGTGGTCGCCGTCGCCCGCCGCTATCCGCGCAGCGGCCTGCCCCTGCTCGACCTCATCCAGGAGGGCAACGCGGGCCTGGTCCGCGCGGTCGAGAAGTTCGACTACGCCAAGGGCTTCAAGTTCTCCACGTACGCGACCTGGTGGATCCGCCAGGCCATCACCCGCTCCATCGCCGACCAGTCCCGCACCATCCGGCTGCCCGTGCACCTGGTGGAGGAGCTCGGCCGGATCCGCCGCGTGCAGCGCGAGTTCAACCGCGAGCACGGCCGTGAGCCGGAGGCCACCGAGATCGCCGCCGAGCTGGCGTCGACCCCCGAGCGCGTCACGGACGTCCTCGACTGGGCCCGCGACCCCGTCTCGCTGAACATGCCGGTGGACGACCAGGGCGAGACCCAGTTCGGCGACCTCCTGGAGGACACCTCGGCGGTCTCCCCCGAGCAGTCCGTCCTCACGCTCCTGCGCAGTGAGGAGCTCGACGACCTCATCGGCCGCCTCGACCAGCGCACCGCCTCCATCATCAAGATGCGGTACGGCATCGACGACGGCCGCGAGCGCACGCTCACGGAGGTCGGCAAGGAGCACGGCCTGACCCGCGAGCGCATCCGCCAGATAGAGAAGCACGCCCTGCTCGAACTGAAGAAGCTGGCGCGCGACACGGGCTTCGACGCGGCGGCCTAACCCGGGGCCCCGCCGCCGAGCGGCACCGGGCGGGCCCGGCCCGCCCGCGCCCGGCCCTGCTCGGCCCTGGCCCTGCTCGGCCCTGGCCCTGCTCGGCCCTGGCTCTGCTCGGCCCCGGCCCTGCTCGGCCCCGGCCCGGCGCCGAGCCCCGGCGTCAGGTCCGGTCCACCGCCGCACCGAACCGACGCCCCAAGTCCCGTACGCGGGACACCAACTGCTCCGGCCCGCGCACGGTGAAGTCGCACTCGACCCAGACGAGGCGGCCCGCCACCCACTCCACGGGCTCGGTCACCGTCCCGCGCAGCCGACAGCGGTCGTCGCCGACCGCGGCCAGCTCACCGAGGGCGGCGGGCAGCCGCCCCCGCACCCGGTCCAGCGGGGCGTGGAACTCCACGTCCACCTCGTACGCCGAGGACTCCGGCCGCCGCGCGAGCACGCTGCGGCGCACATAGGCGTCCGCGCTCCCGCCCGGCAGCATCCGCGGAGCGAACCGCACCGCCGTGGGGAACGGCTCCGACACCCGGTCCACGCGGAACGTACGCCAGTCCTGCCGCTCCAGGTCGAACGCCACCAGGTACCAGCGCCGCCCCGTGGACACCAGGCGGTGCGGCTCGGTCAGGCGCCTCGACGGGGTGCCGTCCTTGGCCTCGTAGGCGAACCGCAGCTGTTCGTGCGCGGCCGTCGCCGACGCGATCACCGTCAGCGTCTCCGGTGCGATGCGCGCCCCGTCCCCGCTGGTCAGCGACATCGTCGCGGCGCCGAGGGCGGACACCCGGTGGCGCAGCCGGGACGGCAGGACCTGCTCCAGTTTGGCGAGGGCCCGCACCGACGCCTCCTCGACGCCCTCGACGGCGTGCCCGGCCCCGGCGCGCAGCCCCACCGCGATGGCCACGGCCTCCTCGTCGTCCAGGACGAGGGGCGGCATGGCCTTGCCCGCGACGAGCCGGTAGCCGCCGCTGGAGCCCTGCGTGGCCCGCACGGGATAGCCGAGCTCTCGCAGCCGGTCGACGTCCCTGCGCACCGTGCGGCGCGAGACCCCGAGGCGCCCCGCCAGCTCGCCGCCGGGCCATTCGCGCGGGGTCTGGAGCAGCGAGAGCAGCTGAAGGAGCCGTGCCGGTGTGTCCGTGGTCATGGGGTCTCCCGCCGCCGTGGTCGTGCGTTCACCGGGAACCGTCTGCCGGGAACGTGCTCTCATGGTCCCGGAGAACTAGGTCATGAGCTGACCTATATGACCTCTAGCCTCACGGCATGACTTCTCCCAGCACCCCCGCCGCGGCTGCTCCGTCCCCGGAGACACCGTCCGACCGCCGTCGGTGGTTCGCCCTCGCGATCGTGATGACGGCCGCCTTCATGGACCTCGTCGACGTGACGATCGTGAACATCGCGATCCCCTCCATCCAGCGCGACGCGGGCGCCACGTTCAGCCAGATCCAGTGGATCACCGCCGGATACGCGCTCGCGCTCGGCGCGGGCCTCATCACCGGCGGACGGCTCGGCGACATCTACGGCCGCAAGAAGATATTCCTCATCGGCATCACGGGCTTCACCGTCGCCTCGGCGCTGTGCGGCTTCGCCGCGAACCCGGAGATGCTGGTCGCGTCCCGCATCCTCCAGGGCTCGATGGCCGCGCTGATGGTGCCGCAGGTCCTCTCGATCGTGCACGCCACGTTCCCCGCGCACGAGCGCGGCAAGGTCTTCGGCCTGTTCGGCATGGTGGTGGGTCTCGGCGCGGTGTCCGGGCCGCTGCTCGGCGCGCTCCTGACGGAGTGGAACCTCTTCGGTCTCGAATGGCGCCCGATCTTCCTGATCAACCTGCCGGTCGGCATCGCGGGCCTGCTGCTCGGGCGGAAGTTCATCACCGAGTCCAAGGCGCCGCGCGCGCTGCGGCTCGACCTCGTCGGCGTCGTCCTGGTCACCGCCGGTCTGCTGATGCTCCTGTACCCGCTGACGCGCGGCCGCGAGCTGGGCTGGCCGCTGTGGGGCTACGCGATGATGGCGGGCGCGGTCGTCGTGTTCGGCGTGCTCGTCGCCTACGAGCGGCGCAAGGCCGCCAGGGACGGTTCGCCGCTCGTGGAGCTGTCCCTGTTCAAGGTGCGCAGCTTCGCCGCGGGCATCGCCGTGCAGACCGTGTTCGGCGTCTCGCTGGGCATCTTCTTCCTCGTCTGGACCATGTACATGCAGGTCGGCCTCGGCTGGAGTGAGCTGCGCGCGGGTCTGACCGGGGTGCCCTTCTCCATCGCCGTGTCCGCCGCCGCGGGCATCTCCGTGCAGAAGCTGGTGCCGCGCTTCGGCCGCAAGGTCCTCCAGGCGGGTGCCCTCGCCATGGCCGCGGGCGTCCTCATCTACATCTGGGAGGCCGGTCGGTACGGCGCGGACATCGCGCCCTGGCAGATGGCGCTTCCCCTGGTGGTGATGGGCGTCGGCATGGGCCTCATCGTGGCCCCGCTGACGGACGCGGTGCTCTCCGAGGTCCCGCGCGAGCACGCGGGCTCCGCGTCCGGCCTCATCAACACCGTGCAGCAGATGGGCAACGCGCTCGGGCTCGGCCTGGTGTCCGTGGTCTTCTTCGGCGTCATGGACGAGAACGTGGTGCCGCAGCGGGTCGCCGCGGAGTTCGCCCACGGCTTCCAGAACGCCCTGTGGTGGGTCTTCGGCGTCCTCGCCGTCATCTTCGTGCTGATGCTGGGGCTGCCGCGAAAGCCTGCCCAACACGTGGAGGGCGCCGAGTCCCTCGACGCGCCGGAGGCCCCCCAGGCCTCCGACCGTGAGCCGGTGCTCACCTCCTGAGCCGCGGGGCGGGTGGGCCTCTCTCCCACCCGCCCGCCCGTGACTCCCCGGCTTCCGCCAGGCACGGCCCCGACGCGAAGTGCCTTGCCTGGCGTCCCCACTGCCCGTCGCCACCGCGGCGGGTTCTTTCTTGCCCGCCCATCTCTCCGGGTTCGTCGGACTGGGTGGGGGCGGGTGGGTGGGCCCGCCCGGCCGCGCGTGGCGCGGCGTCGCGGTCCGCCGGGGCCGGGCTTCCGGCTGTGCCCAGGTGCCGGGCAACCGTTTCAACCGAGGCCCCGCCAAGGCCCCCGCCCCGGGGCCAGGCGGGGCCCGTTTGTGTCCAGGTGGTGCCCGATCCTGTTTACTTCCGCCCGGAGAGCCCATACGATCCAAGAGAACCCACACACCCGGGCACAAGCAGGAGGCCCCGAGCCATGTACGCGCCAGAGCGCCAGCAGGAGATCCTGCGCCTGGCGAGGGAGGGCGGCCGCGTCGACGTCCTCTCGCTCGCCGCCGAGTTCCAGGTCACCGCCGAGACCATCCGCCGCGACCTGAAGGCCCTGGACCGCGCGGGCCTGCTCCGCCGCGTGCACGGCGGCGCGATCCCGGCGGGCCGCCTGGACTTCGAGCCGGACCTCGCGGAGCGCGAGGGCACCGCCGCCGACGAGAAGGACCGCATCGCCCGCGCCGCCCTCACCGAGCTCCCCGCCGACGGCACCGGCACGGTCATCCTCGACGCGGGCTCCACCGTCGCCCGCCTGGCCGCCCAGCTCCCCCTGGAGTCCGCCCTCACCGCGGTCACCCACAGCCTGCCCACCGCCGCCCGCCTCGCCGACCACCCGGGCATCCAGCTCCACCTGGTCGGCGGCCGCGTGCGGCACCGCACCCGCGCCGCCGTGGACGCCTGGTCCCTGCGCGCGTACGCGGAGATCCGCGCCGACGTCCTCTTCCTGGCCGCGAACGGCTTCTCGGCCGCGCACGGCCTGACCACCCCCGACCTCGCCGAGGCCGCCGTCAAGCGCGCCGCCGTCGCCGCCGCCCGCCGCGTCGTCCTGCTCGCCGACAGCGGCAAGTACGGCCAGGAGCACTTCGCCCGCTTTGGCGACCTCGCCGACGTGGACCTGCTGATCACGGACACGGGCCTCAGCCCCGACGACGCCGCCGCCATCGAGCGCGCGGGCACGGAAGTGGTGCGCGCATGATCCTCACCGTCACCCCGAACCCCTCCCTCGACCGTGCCTACGACGTCCCCGCCCTCACCCGCGGCGCCGTCGTCCGCGCCACCGGCGACCGCATGGACCCGGGCGGCAAGGGGGTCAACGTCTCCCGCGCGGTCGCCGCCGCGGGCGTGCCCACCCTCGCCGTCCTCCCGCTCGGCGGCGCCCCCGGCGCCCTCGTCGCCCAGCTCCTCGACGAGCAGGGCATCGACCTCGCCCCGGTCCCGGTCACCGGCGCCACCCGTTCGAACATCTCCGTGGCCGAACCGGACGGCACCCTCACGAAGATCAACGCCCCCGGCCCCGAGCTCACCGCGGCGGAGAGCGAGGCCCTGCTCGCCGCCGTCGCCGCGCACTCCGCCCGCGCCGACTGGATCGCCTGCTGCGGCAGCCTCCCGCGCGGCCTTCCCCCGTCCTGGTACGCGGACCTGGCCGACCGCTGCCACGCCGCCGGGGCCCGGATCGCCCTCGACACCTCGGGCCCGGCCCTCCTCGCCGCCCTCGCGGGACGCCCGGACGTCGTCAAGCCGAACGCCGCGGAGCTCGCCGAAGCCGTCGGCCGCCCCCTCGCCACCGTCGGCGACGCCCTCAAGGCCGCCGACGAGCTGCGCGAGCGCGGCGCCCGCGCCGTCCTCGCCAGCCTCGGCGCCGACGGCCAACTCCTCGTCGACGACTCGGGCGCGTACTTCGGGCACGCCCGCGTCGACGCCGTACGCAGCGACGTGGGCGCGGGCGACAGCTCCCTCGCCGGTCTCCTCGTCGCGGGCGGCACCGGGCCGCGCGCCCTCGCCGCCGCCGTCGCGCACGGCGCCGCCGCGGTCCAGCTGCCCGGCAGCCTCATGCCCACCCCGTCCGACCTCGCCCCGGACGCCGTCACCGTCACCGACCAGGTGCCGCTCGACCTCGCCCTGACCGAGCCCGCCGCCTGACCCCGTCCCGTCCTGACCCCGCCCTGACCGGGCCCGCCGCCTGACCCCGTCCCGTCCTGACCCCGCCCTGACCGGGCCCGCCGCCCGTCCCCTTCCTCGCCCGTGTCCCCGGGCCGTCCGCGCGCAAAGGAGCCCGCGATGAGCGAGAACCACGCCATGATCACCGCGGAGTTGGTCGATCTCGACCTCGACAGGACCGCCACCACCAAGGAGGCGGCGGCCCGCGCCCTCGCCGAGCGCATGGTGGCCCTCGGCCGCGTCACCGACCTGGACGGCTTCCTCGTCGACGTGGCCGCCCGCGAGGCCCAGATGCCCACCGGCCTCGACGGCGGCATCGGCATCCCGCACTGCCGCAGCGCCCACGTCACCGAGCCCACCCTGGCCTTCGGCCGCAGCACGGCGGGCATCGACTTCGGCGCCCCCGACGGCCCCGCCGACCTCGTCTTCCTCATCGCGGCCCCCACCGGCGCGGACGATGCCCATCTGACGATCCTGTCCTCCTTGGCACGGCAGTTGATGGACGCGGAGTTCACGGCGGCCCTGCGCGCGGTGACCTCGGCGGCGGACGCGGCGGCGCTGATCCGGGGCGACCGGGCCCCCACAGCCGCCGACGCCGAGCACCCGGACACCACCGAGGCCCAGACGGACGAGGCCCCGGCGGACGCGCCCCCGGCGGGTGAGCCCAGGGTGGACGAGCCCAAGGCGGGCGAGCCCCCGGCAGGTGAGCCCAAGGCGGGCGAGCCCCCGGCGGAGGGCGGGACCGAGCGCTTCCGTATCGTCGCCGTCACCTCCTGCCCCACCGGCATCGCCCACACCTACATGGCCGCCGAGGCGCTGGAGAACGCCGCCCGCGCGGCAGGCGTCGAGCTCACCGTCGAGACCCAGGGCTCCGCGGGCTTCACCCGCCTCGACCCCGCGACCGTCGAGCGGGCCGACGCGGTGATCTTCGCCCACGACGTCCCCGTACGGGACAAGCCCCGCTTCGCGGGCAAGCCCACCGTCGACGTCGGCGTCAAGGCGGGCATCAACCGCCCCGCCGAACTCATCGCGGAAGCACGGGAGAAGGCCGCCCGCGGTGAGGTCGCGGCCCCGGCCCGCCCGAGCCCGGTCGAGGGCGCGGGCGACAGCGGCGACAGCTACGCCACCAAGCTGCGCAAGTGGCTGATGTCCGGCGTCAGCTACATGGTGCCGTTCGTCGCCGCGGGCGGCCTCCTCATCGCGCTCGGCTTCGCCATCGGCGGCTGGAAGATCGACAAGGCCCCGTCGGTCGCGGAGCACTTCGCCTGGACCGACCACACCAGCTGGGCGGCCCTGCTCTTCCAGACCGGCGGCCTCGCCTTCGCCTTCCTGGTGCCCGTCCTCGCGGGCTACATCGCGTACGGCATGGCCGACCGGCCGGGCCTCGTCCCTGGCTTCGTCGGCGGTTCGGTCGCCGTCACCATCAAGGCGGGCTTCCTCGGCGGCATCGCGGCCGGGCTGCTCGCGGGCGCCGTGGTCATGGGCATCCAGCGGATCCGCATCCCCGCCGTGCTGCGCGGCATCATGCCGGTGGTGGTGATCCCGCTGGTCTCCGCCGCGGTCGTCGGCTTCCTGATGTTCCTCGTCGTCGGCAAGCCCATCGCCTCGCTGCAGAGTGCCCTGACCGACTGGCTGGAGGGCCTGTCCGGCGCCAACGCCGTCATCCTGGGCGTGATCCTCGGCCTGATGATGTGCTTCGACCTCGGCGGCCCGCTCAACAAGGTCGCGTACGCCTTCGCCGTCGGCGGCCTCACCCACCCCACCGACGGCTCGCTGAAGGTGATGGCCGCCGTGATGGCCGCGGGCATGGTGCCGCCGCTCGCGATGGCGCTCGCGACGACCCTCCGGGGCCGCCTGTTCACCCCGGCCGAGCGGGAGAACGGCAAGGCGGCCTGGTTCCTCGGCGCCTCCTTCATCACCGAGGGCGCGATCCCCTTCGCGGCCGCGGACCCGCTGCGGGTCATCCCCGCCTCCATGGCGGGCGGCGCGGTCACGGGCGCCCTGTCGATGGCGTTCGGCTGTACGCTGCGCGCCCCGCACGGCGGTGTCTTCGTGGTGCCGCTGATCGGCCGACCGCTGCTGTACGTGCTCGCGATCGCCGCGGGCGTCTGCGTGTCGACGGCCGTGGTGGTGCTGCTCAAGAGCGCCCGGAGGACGGCCGCCGCTCCCGAGCGGGACACGGCGGACGAGCCGCGGGTTCCGGTCGCCGTCTGACCGGACGTTCCCCGGCCCCCCTCGCGTGGGCATACTGCTGGTACTGCGGCATGGGCGCCCGGGCACGGGCCACACCCGTGGGGGCCACCGTGAGTCAGCTTCAGCAGAGCCACCTCAGCAGCCTGCTCGGCATGGTCACCGAACTCACCGAGCAGGCCCGGGCCGGCCTCCACCGGCCCACGGAGAGCGACCGCGTCTTCCTCGCCGTCTACTCCGGCTTCCTCATCGAGACCGGCGCGGGCATTCGCTGGCTGCTCGAACCCTCCCTGATCGAGTACGCCGCGCACGCCGTCCGCCGCCAGGCCCCCGCCGCCAGCCCGGCCCGCGCCGACGTCGCCGCCCGACTGCTCGCAACGCTGTGGGCGTCCTGCCTGCTCGCGGGCGTCGACACCGAGGACTGGGACCTGGAGGCCCCCGAACTCCCCGCGATCTGCGTACGCATGGCGGGCCTGGTCACCGGCGAGCGCGAACCGGAATCCTGACGCCCGGATCCACCCCGCCCAATGGGAGATGCGTCACTTCAAGGCCAAAGTCCCATAAACGCCCCTGTTGTTAGGCTGGCGGCTGTTGTCTACTGAGCGGCATGTTCGACGGTGCTTCGATCGTTCAGCAGACAAGTGTGGCGCTGTTCGCCGCCGTGACCACCCTCTGGGCCGTGACCTTCCTGCGGCTGCGCCGCGGCCGGGAGGCCGGACCCCAGGTCTCGGGCGCGGGCGGCCCCGCGCTGCGCTCACTGCCCGTCCAGTCGGGTCCGCCGGGCGCGGAGTCCGTGCAGCTGACGGCGGCCGAGCGGGCCGCTTTCGCCGGTCTGGTACGGCAGTTCGGCAAGGGGCGCGACTAAGCACGGCTCGGGTGCGGGTGTGCCCGAGCGGCTAGCGGCTGCGCGTCACCGGGAACGCCCGGGCCCGCCGCTCCATCGCCGCGCGGGCCGCGCGCTCGCTCACATACACCTCGCACATGTGGCGGCCGTCGGTCGTCGCCGTGTGCTCGACCTCCCACAGGCTGACTTCCGAGCCGTCGAAGAGCAGGAAGGCGTGCTCGTACAGCGAGAAGCCGAGCCGGGCCTCGCCGGTGAGGCCGGAGCGGCCGAAGGCCTGGGTGATCTGGTGGGCGAAGGCCGCGCGCAGCAGTCGCGCCATGTCCTCGCCGGGGCGGTCCACGCTCGCCGGGTTCTCGGCGCGGCGCAGCAGCCTGCGCGCGTGGTCGGCCGAGTCGTCCGGAACGTACGTGTGCCGCGGCTCGTGCGCGGCGGTCAGCTGGAGCACGACCGGCAGGTCCCCGGCCGGGGTGTCGGGCGGCAGCGGAAGGCGCGCGGTGGCGACTCCGGCCTCCTCCTCGTCCAGATACAGCTCGTACTGGGCCTGGCTGTCGGGCCCTGTGTTGTGCACGAGCTCCCAGAGGGTGAGCGCGCTGCCGTCGGCGAGCAGCCAGGTGTGGCGGTACGTCTCGCGGTGCAGGCCCGCGCTGTGGTGCGCGGAGTGCAGCGAGCTGTCGTAGGCCAGGGACCGCTCCAGGCGCCGGACGGTGTCGTCCGGCAGGTCGAAGGAGTTCAGCGCGCGGCTGAGCAGTCGCTCGAGGTGCTCCTCTGGAGTCAGGGGCTCGGGCGACTCAGGTGGTTCGTACGCTGTCTCGTACGGAACGCTCACGGATACTCCCGGATGCTTCCGGCGTTGCTGCATGTCACCTTGTGCGTGCATACCGTAGCCCCTGGGTCCGACATCATGTCCGGGAACAGGAAAACGATCGAGCCGCACGGCAAGTTCCCGTGCGGCTCGCTCCGTTGAGGCCCTGAGTGCGCCGTTCGGGGCGCCACGCGCGCCCCTTTTGTGGCGTGTCCGTCAGGCGCGCGTCACTCGGCGCTGCCCGCCGTCCACTGGCTCCACGACATGTTCCAGCCGTTCAGGCCGTTGTCGGGGGCGATGGTCTTGTCCGGCGAACCCTTGACCGTCACGACGTCACCGATCAGCGAGTTGTCGTAGAACCACTTGCCCATCGTGTCGCCCTGCGCCCCTTGCACATCCTGGAGCCCCACACAGCCGTGGCTGGTATTGGTGCTACCGAAGATGGAGGGCGAGCTCCAGTAATTGCCGTGGATGAACGTGCCGGACGTCGACAGACGCATGGCGTGCGGCACGTCCTTGATGTCGTACTCCCCGCCGAAGCCGACCGTCGAGCCGTTCATCCGCGTCTGGACGAACTTCTCGGAGATCACCATCTGGCCGTTGTACGTGGGGTTCTGCGCGCTGCCCGCGGAGATCGGGACGGACTTGAGGACCTTGCCGTCCCGCTCGACCGTCATCTTCTTGGCGCCCACGTCGACCGTGGAGACCTGCTTGCGGCCGATGGTGAAGGTGACCGTCTTGTCCTGGACGCCGGTGATGCCGTTGCCGCCCTTCACGCCGTCCAGGGCGATCTTCATCGTGACCTTGGAACCGGCCTTCCAGTACTCCTGCGGCCGGAAGTCCAGGCGCTGGTTGCCGAACCAGTGGCCGACGACCTTCTGCCCGCTGCTGGACGTGACCGTGATGTGCGACTGCACGTCCTTCTTGTTGGTGATCGCCTTGTCGAAGTTGAACGACACCGGCATGCCGACGCCGACGGTGGTGCCGCCGTCCGGCGCGTACGAACCGATGAAGCTGTTCGCCGACGACACCGTCGTGAACGTCGCGTTCTCCGTCGCCGGGCGGCCCTCGCCGTCCTTGGCGTTGGCGGTGACCTTGTACTTCGTGCCGCGCTCCAGCTGCGCCTTGGGCTTCCAGGTGCTGCCGTCGGCGGATATGGAGCCCTCGACCGCGGCGCCGGACGTCACCTGCGTCATCTTCACGCTGGTCAGCTTGCCGTCCTTGACCTTCACGCCGGTGGCGTTGATCGAGGCGTCGGTCGCGCCGTCCTTGGAGGAGATGGATATCTGGGCGCCGGACGCGTCCTTGGCCGCCCCGGACTTCTTGTCGTCCTTGGCGTCGGCGTCACCGCCGCAGGCCGTCAGGGTCAGCGCGCCGACCGCCGCGAGCGCGGCGGTCGCCAGCATGACCCGCCGACGGCGACGGGGCTGAGGCTGCGCTGCAATGTCCGGCGTTGTCACGGGCTGCTCCCATTCGGTCTGCGTTCAGCACGTTCTTGGTATGTACGTGGTCTGATCCAGTACGGGTAAAGAGTCGCCCGGCCGGGGATTGGTTCCGGGGCGCGGGTGTGAGCGCTGGCACATGGCTGCGCCCGCGGCTGTTTTCAAGGTCCTTTGCCTTGGCGGCACTTGGGGTGTTCTGGGCTGTATATGGGGCTTCGCCCCTTTCCCCCTTTGTTGGCCCTTCGGGCCTCGTCCTCAAACGCCGGACGGGCTGGGATCGTAGAGGCTTCGGTAGGACGGGAAGGTGCCGCCCGGGGTTTCCACTGGTTCTGCTGCCAGGAGGGCCCTGACGATCGCTCGCGTCACCATGTCCGCGCCCGCCGCCAGGATCTCGTTCAGCGCCAAGGGGTTCGCGGCGTCGAGCTGGTGCTCGCCGGTGGCCAGGGCGAACACCGTGTCCCCGTCGTTCAGCAGGTGCACCGGGCGCACGGCCCGCGCCATGCCGTCGTGCGAGGTGCCCGCGAGCTTCTGCGCCTGGGCCTTGGTGAGCTCGGCGTCCGTGGCGACGACGGCCAGCGTGGTGTTCAACGGCGGCCGTCCGTTGCGCGCCGCCGCCTCGGCCAGGCGCCGCCGGGCCGCCTCGTGGACCTCGGCCGTGGGCAGCTCGACCCGCGCCCCCTCGAAGAACCGCCCGTACAACGCCCCCGTCGCCGGATCCACCCCCGACCCCGCCGCGTTCGCCACCACCAGGGCGGCCACCGTGACGCCCGAGTCGAGGACCGTGCTCGCCGTGCCGACGCCGCCCTTGAGTACGCCCACCACCGCGCCGGTGCCCGCGCCCACATTGCCCTCGGCCATCGCGTGACCGCTCGGGCGCGCCGCCGCGTCCTCCACCGCCGCCCGCCCCAGCGCCGCGTCGGGCCGCGCCCGGAACGCGCCGCCGCGCCCCAGGTCGAACACGCACGCCGCGGGCACCACCGGCACCACGTGCACGCTCTCGGGCCCCACCCGCACCCCGCGCTCCTGCTCCTCCAGCCAGGCCATCACTCCGGTCGCGGCCTCCAGGCCGTACGCGCTGCCGCCCGTCAGCACGACCGCCTCCACCCGCTGGACCAGGTTCCGCGGGTCGAGCGCGTCCGTCTCCCGGGTGCCCGGGCCGCCGCCGCGCACGTCCACGGCCGCCACGGCCCCGCCCTCCGGCGCGAGCACGACGGTCGTCCCGCTGAGCCAGCCGTCGCCCACCCGGCCCGCGTGCCCGACCCGCAGCCCCGCGACGTCGGTCAGCGCTCCGTCCGACCCGTCCCGCGTCCCTGCCCCAGGTGCGTCAGATGTCGTCATGCGGCCATGCGTATCACGGACTTCGCCGGAGGGGACCGGGTGTTCGGGACGGATGGGCGCCCTTCTGCGGCCGCTGTCAGGCAGTCTGCTCGGACCGCACCATCCGGGTCGTCAGCGTCACCCCGACCGCCACCGCGAGCGCCGCCACGATCCCCGCGGCGAGCACCGCCCAGCGGCCCGCGAACGTGCACGCCAGGATCGCGACCGCCGTCACCGGAAGCACCAGTTGCTGCGCGAGCCCCACCTTGAAGTGGCGCGAGTGCAACAGCCACACCGCGAGCAGATACACCGCCGCCGGGACCGTCACCGCCGCCGACGCCGCCGTCTCCGAGATGTGGGCCTTGCCGACCGCCTGCTCCACCGCCACCTCGATCCCCGCGCCGATCGCCGCGGCCGAACCGAAGATCACGTAGTGGCCGTAGCCCCAGAGGAACGCCTGCTGGTTGGAGCGGAGGTGGCCGTGGATCGGCACCACGAAGTAGATCCACCACGCGGAGAAGATCAACAGGAGTCCGCCGACGGCGATGGGCAGCATCTCGCCGAGCGCGTCGTTCTCGTCGATGCCCGACTTCACCGCGATCGTCGCCGCGGAGATCGTCTCGCCGAGCATGATGATCGTGAACAGGCCGTACCGCTCGGCGATGTGGTGCGGGTGCCACGGCGTCGTCCGCGCCCGCTCCGCGATCGTCGGCACGGCCATCTCGGCGATCGCCATCACCAGGAACGTCCACGACCGGGCGCCCTCCGGCAGGACGAGGAGGCCCAGCCAGCCCACTTGGCAGAGCGCGACCCCGGCCGCGTAGCGCAGTGCCGTGCGCCGCTCGTCGCCCGTCGTCGAGGCCGCCGCCCGCAGCCACTGGGCGATCAGCGCGAGCCGCATGATCAGGTAGCCGAGCCAGAGGGCCAGGAACTGATGCTCCTCGAAGGCCTTCGAGACCCCGGCCGCGAGCACCAGGACACCGGCGATCTGGAGGAGGGTCACGACGCGGTACAGCGAGTCGTCGTTGTCGTACGCCGAGGCGAACCAGGTGAAGTTCATCCAGGCCCACCACACCGCGAAGAACACCATCGCGTAGTTGAGGACCCCGTCGCCCGGGTGTCCCTCGGCCACGGCGTGCACCAGCTGCACCCCGGCCTGGGCGACCGCGACCACGAAGCACAGGTCGAAGAAGAGCTCCAGCGGTGTCGCCGCGCGATGGGCCTCCTCCCGCCCGCGGGCGACCATCGGGCGCAGCGGCGGGGGAGGGGAGGCGGGGGCCGGGCTCGCGGCGGAGGGAGTGGACGTCATGGGGCAAGAACAGCAGAGCCGGGCGGCCCGACGGCCCGGGTCGAGCCGTGTCGGGGCGGGAGCACCCGGGTGGGCGGCGACGACCTTCCACCACACGCCGGGCCACGGCGGTCACGCGCGGGGCCGGGGTCGAGGACCGGGCCGTGCCCATCACACGCTGGGCCGTGGCCGCTGCGGATTGGGCTGGGGCCTTGACGTGCTGGGCCGTGGCCGCTGCGGCTCGGGCCGGGTCCGTGACGTGCTGGCCCGTGGTCACCACCGCTCGGGCCAGGTCCGTCACGCGCCGGGCCGGGGTCGCCATGGACCGGGCCAGGTTCGTCACGCCTCGGGGTGTGGCCCGTGCATCCCGGGCCACAGTCACCGAAGGGTCGGGGCCGGGGAGGCGGACGTACGCTGGAGGCATGAGTACCGCCCCCGCCCCTGAGCCGCGCGACCCCGAGGGCGCCACGCCCCGGCAGGCTCCCAAGAAGCCGTCCAGCGCGCTGATCTTCGACGATCCGCTGTCGCAGCAGTCCGCGGACGACTCGGACCGCGGCTGGGGCGAGCGGCCGACGGCGGGCGGCGACAGCGCCGCCGACCTCGCCCGCTTCCTGGACGAGAAGCCGCCCCACCACATCTGAGCCCGCGCCGCCGCCCGCGCGGCGCGGGCCCGCGGCCCCGCTAGCGCGCGTCGCCGCCGCTCTGCCCCGTCTCGCCGGGGCTCGCGCCGCGCTGGGCGACCAGGGCGTCGCGGATCTCCTTGAGCACCTCCAGCTCCGTCACCTCGATGACCTCCTGCGTGCCCTCCTTGGCCGCCTGGCGCGCCGTCTGCTTGGCCAGGTACTTCGACATCGGCAGGACCATGAGGAAGTAGACGACGGCCGCGGTGATCAGGAAGCTGAGGGTGGCGCTGAGCACCGAGCCCCACATGATCGGGATGCCGCTCACGGCTTCGCCGTTCTTCACCACGCACGGGTCCTTGAGACACGAGCTGTAGTGGTCGAGATCCTTCGTCCCGAAGGCGCCCACCAGCGGGTTGATAACGCCTTTCACGACGGAGTTCACGATGTTCGTGAACGCGGCGCCGATGACGACCGCGACCGCCAGGTCGACGACGTTCCCGCGGGTCAGGAAGGCCTTGAAGCCCTGCCAGACGCTCGGTTCCTTCTTCTCGCTCACCACTAGGCCTTTCGTTGCAAATGCGGGTTGTGCGGCAAACCGCTCCGCAACCTACGGCAGCGCCCGGCTGCCCTGTCCACTTCCGTAACGCGAACGAGCGACTTGACAGGGCATCAGCCGTCTGCCTGGGCTGGTGGTTCATCGCAGCGTCACCGCGAGGCGTGCCGTGGCACTCGCTCCCGCGAGCCGCGCCGCCGTCGCTCTCGGCACGGAGAGGACGACCAGCGCCCCGGCCTCGGCCGTGCCGTCGGCGGTCTCGGGCACCTCGGACACCCGGGCGTTGGCCGCGATCACGCGGGGTGCGGCGCCGCGGCCCGTCGCGGGGTCCTCCGCCGCGACCACGTCCACGCGGTCGCCGGGGCGCAGCAGGAGTGCCGTCGCCGCGTCCGCGATCCGGACCGGGGCGGTCACCGGCCGGGCCGCCCGCCGCACCGGCTCCCGGCCCCGGTCCGCCCCCTTGGCGGCCACGGACGTGGCGGAGTCCCCGGGCCGCGCCCGCTCGGGCTCCCGCGGGCCCGCCGCCGCGAGCGCCGCGGCGGTCATCGCGAGCCCCACGGCCACCGCCCGCCTGCGGTGCCGGGCGAGGCGCCGCAGCCGCTGCCGCCCGCCGCGCACGTGGACCGGGGAGAAGTGGGGCACCTGGCAGGGCGGTGGCGGGGCACCCCCGCCCCCACCGCCGCCGGGCCCGGGCCCGGGCCGCGCCCCGGATCCGTACGCCACGGTCCGGGCACCGGGCCGGGTGCCGGTGCGCGTACCGATGTGTGAAGCGTCCTGCGTCATGACGACCACCGCCCGCCGTGAGGATGTCGGACCGATGAGCTCGGATTCCGATTCCACGATGCGGGCCCGCCGCCGATCCCGCTGAGCCCCGTGCGCTACCGCCCGGTTGTGGACAACTCCCTCACCCGAAGGGAAGGTTCCGCCTAGGGCCGCGCAAAGCCGCCCAGAGCCACCCCGGCACCCGGCGGCAGCAGCCCGAACCGGGCTACGGCAACCGGAACCCCGGATCCATCCCGCCCAGCGCCCCCACGCACAGACAGTCCCGCTCCCCGCCCTCCGGCAGCCCCGCCACCGCGTCGAAGAGCACCGTCCGCAGCCGGTCCACGTTCGCGGAGAACACCCGCAGGACCTCGTCGTGGGAGACGCCCGCGCCCGACTCCGCGCCCGCGTCCAGGTCGGTGACCAGCGTCAACGAGGTGTAGCAGAGCTCCAGCTCGCGGGCGAGCGCCGCCTCGGGGTGGCCGGTCATGCCCACCACGGACCAGCCCTGCGCCGCGTACCAGCGCGACTCCGAGCGGGTCGAGAACCGCGGGCCTTCGATCACCACGAGCGTCCCGCCGTCCACCGGCTCCCAGTCCCGGCCGCGCGCGGCCTTGAGTGCGGCGGCCCGCCCGGCCGGGCAGTACGGGTCGGCCAGCGACACGTGCACCACGTTCGGCACGCTGCCGTCGGGCAGCGGAAGCCCGTCGAAGTAGGACTGCGAGCGCCCCGACGTGCGGTCCACGAACTGGTCGGGCACGAGCAGCGTCCCCGGCCCGTACTCGGGGCGCAGCCCGCCCACCGCGCACGGGCCGAGCACCTGCCGCACGCCCAGGGAGCGCAGGGCCCACAGGTTGGCGCGGTAGTTGATGCGGTGCGGCGGCAGGTGGTGGCCGCGGCCGTGGCGGGGCAGGAAGGCCACCCGGCGTCCCGCTATGTCGCCGAGGAAGAGGGAGTCGCTCGGGGCGCCGTAGGGGGTGTCGACGTGCACTTCGGTCACGTCGTCGAGGAAGGAGTAGAAGCCCGATCCGCCGATGACGCCGACATCGGCCTGCTGCGCGTTCGCCGTGTTCACCATGGCTCGCACAGTAGCCGTAGGGGGAAACGGCCGGGAGTACGCCGAAGGCCCCGCCGTCCCGGGGACGGCGGGGCCTTTCGGAGTGCGGAGAACCGGCGCGCTACGCGGCCGAGGAGCTCGACGAGGTGGTGCTCGACGCCTTGGAGTCCGAGGACGACGAGGAGGAGGACGACGCCGAAGCGGGCGACTTCGAAGAAGACGACGACGTCGAAGAGGACGACGCGGGCGAGCTGCTCGACGACGAGCCGCGGCTGTCGTTGCGGTAGAAGCCGGAGCCCTTGAAGACGATGCCGACCGCCGAGAACACCTTCTTGAGGCGTCCGTCGCAGTTCGGGCACACGGTCAGGGCGTCGTCCGTGAACTTCTGCACCGCCTCGAGGCCCTCGCCGCACTCGGTGCACTGGTACTGGTACGTCGGCACTTGCTTCCTCCTGGCACTCTCACTCGATGAGTGCTAACGACGGTCCATAGTGACGTATTCCGCGGGTTCAGTCCACCGCCACCGGTGCGCGGTGACCCACGCCACGTGCGACGGTCCGGCCCGTGCTGGGGGGAGTGAGCCGCGAACGCAGGGACAGGAGCACGGCCAGGGCGAGCGCGGTGCCGCCGAGCGGGACCAGGAATCCGGCGCCGTCCCAGAGGCGGTCCTCCAGCTGTCCCGCCACCGTGACGGCGGCGGCCTGCCCCAGCGCGACGGCGCCGGTGAGCAGGGTGAAGGCCTCCGTACGGGCGGTCGGCGCGACCAGGCTGTCGACCAGCGTGTAGCCGGTGATCAGGGCGGGCGCGATGCAGACGCCGACGAGCAGGCCGAGCCCGGAGAGCAGCAGCACGGACTGCGCGGCCCACAGGCCCGAGGCCATCAGGGTCAGCGCCGCGTACCCGACGACGAGGCGCCGCTGCGGGGAGACCTTCCAGGCGAGGGCGCCGCAGACGATCCCGGAGAGCATGTTGCCCGCGGCGAAGGTGCCGTACAGGACGCCGTTCAGACCGGGACGGTCGATGGACTCGGTGAAGGCGGCGAGGGCGACCTGCATGCCGCCGAAGACGGTGCCGATGCCGAGGAACGTCACGATCAGGACGCGTACGCCGGGCACCCGGAGCGCCGAATCGTGCTTCACGCGTGCGTGGGCGTCGCCCGCGGCGGCCGGTTGCGGCTGGGTGCTCTTCTGGGCGGCGAACAGCAGGCCGCCCACCAGGGTCAGCCCGGCCTCCGTGAGGAGCCCGGCGGCCGGGTCGACGCCCGTGCACAGCGCGGTCGCGACCAGCGGGCCGAGCACGAAGGTCAGCTCGTCCGTGACGGACTCGAAGGCGGCCGCCGTCTGGGCGAGCGGGGAGCCCTGGAGCTTGACGCCCCAGCGGGCCCGCACCATGGGGCCGATCTGCGGCGTCGAGGCACCCGTGGGCACCGCGGCGACGAAGAGGGCCCACAGGGGGGCGCCGGACAGCGCGAGCACGGTGAGGGTGACGCCGGACGCCGTGTGCACGAGCACGCCGGGCAGGAGCACGGCGCGCTGCCCGAACCGGTCGGCGAGCTTGCCGCTGAAGGGGGCGAACAGCGCCATGGAGACGCCGGTGACGGCCGAGACCGCGCCGGCGGCGCCGTACGAGCCGGTGGTGTGCTGCACGAGCAGCACGATGGAGATGGTGAGCATCGCGAACGGCTGCCGCGCGGCGAAGCCGGGGAGCAGGAACGTCCAGGCGCGGGGGGTGCGCAGCAACTGCCCGTAGCCCGGGCGGGGGTCAGTGACCGTGGACGCCACGGCCCATGCCTTTCCGCTGCC
Source organism: Streptomyces sp. NPDC053474 (assembly GCF_044544845.1). NCBI lineage: Bacteria > Bacillati > Actinomycetota > Actinomycetes > Kitasatosporales > Streptomycetaceae > Streptomyces > Streptomyces sp. NPDC053474. The sequence continues at coordinate 162,518 of NZ_JBITXV010000005.1, read as the reverse complement.
TGGTAGCGCGCCCGTGCGGGGGCGCCGAGAGCTGTCCTCTAGCGCAGAACTGCGGTAGATACCGGGCAGCCCACTGCGAGGGCGCCGCGGCCGCCATACGGTCGCGCCAGCTCTGCGTCAGACAGAGTTGGTTCGATCAGTGTCGGTGCGTGGATCCCGGTACGCGCTCCGCCGACGCTTGTGCAGCGCGCTGACGTGACGTGCCGAGTGCGCCTTCATCGTACAGGTACATCACAAACGAGGCCTGTGATGACGAGAAGTGAGACCGGTGACACCTGGGAATCCCTCCGGCTGCGCCCGGTAGGCCTGGGAATCCGCCGACCGCGCCCCGGCCACGCTCCCGGCCCCACCCAAGCAGCCCCCCGGCCGCCCCCTGACGGCCCCCCGAGCACGGCTACCGCCGCGCGCCCTGCACCCCCAGCCAGCCCGCGAGCTTGCCGCCCTGGGCCACCGCGCGGAGCCGCTTCTCGGCCGCGTCGCGTGCCGGTTCGGTCGCCACCACCAGGAGCTCGTCGCCGTGCCGGAGGACCGTGGTGGGCAGCGGCACGAACGAGGTCTCGTCCCGTACGACGAGGGTCACGGCCGAGCCTGCGGGCAGCCGCAGTTCGTTGACCTCGACGCCGTGCAGCAGTGAGCCCTCCGGTACGGGCACGGAGAGCAGATGGCCGCGCAGCCGCTCCAGGGGGGCCGATTCGATGCCGAGGTCGGAGGCCGCCGTGCCCTTGCCGAGGTCGAGCAGCTTGGCGAGCCCCGGCAGGGTGGGCCCCTGGATCAGCGTGTAGACGACGACCAGGACGAAGACGATGTTGAAGATGCGCTCGCTGTTCTCGACCCCGTTCACCATGGGGATCGTGGCGAGGATGATGGGCACCGCGCCGCGCAGGCCCGCCCAGGACATCAGCGCCTTCTCCTGCCAGGCCATCTTGAAGGGCAGCAGGCTCACGACGACCGAGACGGGCCGCGCGACGATCGTCAGGACCAGGCCGATGAGCACGGCGGGCCAGATGTCGTCGAGCAGTGTGTGCGGCGTGACGAGCAGGCCGAGTAGGACGAACATGCCGATCTGCGCGATCCAGCCGAGCCCCTCGGCGAAGCCCCGGGTGGCGGGCCAGTGCGGCAGCTTGGCGTTGCCGAGGACCATCGCGGCGAGGTACACCGCGAGGAAGCCGCTGCCGTGGGCCATGGCCCCGGCCGCGTAGGAGGCCACGGCGATGGCCATCACCGCGATCGGGTACAGGCCGGAGGCGGGCAGCGCCACGTGCCGCAGGCCGTAGGCGCCGAGGCAGCCCACCGCGAGGCCGATGGCGGCGCCGATGGCGAGCTCCAGGGCGATCTCGCCGATGAGGACGTACCAGTGGTCCACGGGTCCCGCGGCCGAGAAGGCCACGACGAGGATCACCACGGGGGCGTCGTTGAATCCGGACTCCGCCTCCAGGACGCCGGTGACCCGGGAGGGGAGGGGGACCCTGCGCAGGACGGAGAAGACCGCGGCCGCGTCCGTCGACGAGACCACCGCGCCGATGATGAGGGCCTGTCGCCATTCGAGCCCGACCAGGTAGTGCGCGCCCGCCGCGGTCACGCCGACGCTCACCGCGACGCCCGCGAGCGCCAGGGACGCGGCCGCGGGAAGGGCCGGTTTGATCTCGCCCCACTTGGTGCCGAGGCCGCCCTCGGCCAGGATCACGACGAGTGCCGCGTAGCCGATCACCTGGGTCAGCTGGGCGTTGTTGAACGTGAGGTTGCCTATGCCGTCCTGGCCCATGGCGACGCCGATGCCGAGGTACAGCAGCAGGCTGGGCAGTCCGCTGCGCGAGGAGATGCGCACGGCGACCACCGCGACGAGCAGGACGAGCGACGAGACGAGCAGGAGCTGGTTGAGGTCGTGGACAGACAGGGGCGTTCCTTCCGTCGTGCGAGCCGTGATGCTTCGTTACTTTACCTAAGTTTTAACGCTTCCTTGACGGTGACCCCTGCACTTCTTCCGCATTGAGCGAACTTCCGTTCGATGTCTCTTTCCGACTCCGCGTCCGGGGCCGTCTCGCCCTGCGCCTATGGTTGCTCCAGCACTCCAGGACCCGCCCATGCCCCGAACTGCCGCTCGCGAAGGACAGCAAGGACAGCGATGCCCTCCACCACCACCGCCCCTTCCGGCGCCAAGCCCGGGAAGAAGAAGGGGCGCCGCGCCCGACTGATCGTGATCCTCCTGGTGCTGGCCGTCGTCGGCGGCATCGCCTTCGGCGCGTACTGGAGCATCAGCACCGTCCGCGCCTCCTTCCCGCAGACCAAGGGCACCATCGACCTGAAGGGCCTGAAGGGCCCGGTCGACGTCAAGCGCGACGGCAACGGCATCCCGCAGATCTACGCCGACTCCGCCGAGGACCTGTTCATGGCCCAGGGGTTCGTGCAGGCGCAGGACCGCTTCTGGGAGATGGACGTCCGCCGCCATATGACCTCCGGGCGGCTCTCCGAGATGTTCGGCAAGAGCCAGGTCAAGACCGATGAATTCCTGCGTACCCTCGGCTGGCACCGGGTGGCCAAGAAGGAGTACGACTCCAAGCTCTCGCCCGAGACGAAGAAGTACCTCCAGGCGTACGCCAAGGGGGTCAACGCCTATCTCGACGGCAAGGCGGGCAAGGAGATCTCGCTCGAGTACGCGGCGCTCGAGTTCGAGAACGACTACAAGCCCCAGAAGTGGACGCCCGTCGACTCGGTGGCCTGGCTCAAGGCCATGGCCTGGGACCTGCGCGGCAACATGCAGGACGAGATCGACCGCTCCCTGATGACGAGCCGCCTCGGCCCGTCCCAGATCAAGGACCTGTACCCGGACTACCCGTACGACCGGAACAAGCCGATCGTCCAGGAGGGCGCGTACGACCCGGTCACCGGGAAGTTCAGCAGCGACGCGGACGACTCCCAGACGCAGTCCGGCACCGGCGCCACGGGTACCGGTACGGGTACCGGTACCCGTACGGGCACCGGCGGCACGGCGGGCACCGGCACCGGCACGGGTACGGGTACGGGTACCGGCACGGCGGGCTCCGGTACCGCGGGCTCCGGCACCGGCGCCGCGGGCACCGGTGTCGCGGGCGGAACCCCGCCCCCCAACGGCCTCCAGTCGCAGCTCTCCGGCCTCTCCGACGTGCTCGACGAGGTCCCGGACGCGGGCCTCGGCTCGAACGGCAACGGCATCGGCTCCAACTCGTGGGTCGTCTCCGGCGCGCACACCATCACCGGCAAGCCGCTGCTGGCCAACGACCCGCACCTGGCGCCGCAGCTGCCGTCCGTCTGGTACCAGATGGGCCTGCACTGCCGGTCGGTCTCGGCGAAGTGCCAGTACGACGTCAGCGGCTACACGTTCTCCGGGATGCCGGGCGTGGTCATCGGCCACAACCAGGACATCGCCTGGGGCATGACGAACCTGGGCGCCGACGTCACGGACCTCTACCTGGAGAAGTTCACCGCGGACGGGTACCAGTTCGGCGAGAAGGTGCTGCCGTTCACCACCCGCGAGGAGAAGATCAAGGTCGCGGGCGGCAAGACCAAGACGATCACCGTCCGGGAGACCAACAACGGCCCGCTGATCTCCGACCGGGACGACGAACTGGTCAGGGTCGGCAAGAAGGCCCAGGTCGACTCGGCGGCCCCGGACCGCGGCGAGGGCTACGGCGTCGCGCTGCGCTGGACCGCGCTCACGCCGGGCAAGTCCATGGACGCCGTCTTCGAGCTCAACCGGGCGAAGGACTTCAAGCAGTTCCGCAAGGCGGCGGCCTCCTTCGAGGTGCCCTCGCAGAACCTCATCTACGCCGACACCAAGGGCAACATCGGCTACCAGGCCCCGGGCAAGATCCCCACGCGCGGGAAGGGCGACGGCTCGCTGCCCGCGCCCGGCTGGGACCCGAAGTACCGCTGGGACGGCTACATCCCGCAGGACGAGCTGCCCTACGAGTACAACCCCAAGCGCGGCTACATCGTCACCGCCAACCAGGCCGTGGTCGGCGACAAGTACCCGTACAAGCTCACGACGGACTGGGGCTACGGCGCGCGCAGCCAGCGCATCGAGGACCTGATCAAGGCCAAGACCAAGAACGGCGGCAAGATCTCCACGGAGGACATGCGGCTGATGCAGACCGACAACAGCAGCCAGATCGCACGCCTGCTCGTGCCCAAGCTGCTCAAGGTCGACATCAGCGACAAGCACGTCCGTGAGGCGCAGAAGCTCCTGGAGGGCTGGGACTACACCCAGGACGCCGACTCGGCGGCCGCGGCGTACTTCAACGCCGTCTGGCGCAGCATCCTGCAGCTCTCCATCGGCACCAAGCTGCCCAAGGAGCTGCGCGTCAAGGGCCAGTGCCTGTGGGTGGACCACGCCAGCGACACCCGGCCCGCCGACGAGGACAAGAAGGTCCGCGAGTGCGGCGAGCGCGACGCGGACTCGGCGCAGCCCGACGGCGGCGACCGCTACTTCGAGGTCATCCGCAAGATCCTCAACGACGAGGACAACGACTGGTGGAAGTCCCCGGGCAACCGCACGGACAAGGAGACGAAGAACCGCGACCAGCTCTTCGCCCGTGCCCTCGCGGACGCCCGCTGGGACCTGACGGCCAAGCTCGGCAAGGACATCGACACCTGGAGCTGGGGTCGGCTGCACCGGCTCACGCTGAAGAACCAGACGCTCGGCACGGACGGCCCCGGCTGGATCCAGTGGGTGCTCAACCGCGGCCCCTGGAAGCTCGGCGGCGGCGAGGCCACGGTCAACGCCACCGGCTGGAACGCGGCGGGCGGCTACGACGTCATCTGGGTGCCGTCGATGCGGATGGTGGTGAACCTGAAGGACTTCGACAAGTCCAAGTGGATCAACCTCACCGGCGCTTCGGGCCACGCCTACAGCGACCACTACACCGACCAGACCAGCAAGTGGGTCAAGGGCGAGCTGCTGCCGTGGTCCTTCTCCAAGAAGGGCGTCGACGACAGCACGAGCGACACCCTGGTGCTCAAGCCCTGAGCCGGAGCTGAAGCCCGCACGGGCAGGTGATGTGAAAAGGGCCCTCCACGCACGCGTGGAGGGCCCTTTTCGCATGCGGCCTCTCCGGAGGCATGCGGCCTCTCCGGAGGCCTCAGTCGAAACGCCGTACCCCTGAAGGCGTCACGACGGCGCGCACCGGGCGGTCGTGCGCCTCTCCGGGGACGTGCGCGACGACTTCGGCGTCGTACAGGAGCACGACGAGCGCGGGATCGGCGCCCGCCCGCTCCAGGCGCGCCAGGACCCGGTCGTACGAGCCGCCGCCGCGCCCCAGGCGCGTGCCGCGCCCGTCCACCGCGAGCCCCGGGAGCAGCACGGCGTCGGCCTCCAGGACGGCGTCCGGGCCGAGTCGCGGGCCGGAGGGCTCCAACAGGGTCATCTTGCCGGGGTGTTGGACGCGGGCGAGCGAGCCGGGTCCGGTGTACGCCGCCCAGTCCAGGTCGTTGTCCGGGAGCAGCACCGGCAGCAGGACACGGGTCCCGCGCGCGTGGAGGGTGTCGAGGAGCGCGCGGGTGCCCGGTTCGCCGCCCACGGAGACGTACGCGGCGACCGTGCGGGCCGCGGCGAGTTCGGGCAGCTCCAGCGCGCGCCCGGCCAGTTCGGCCGCCGCCTTGTGCGCGTCATCTGGCGGCAACCCCCTTCTCACCGCCAGGATCTCCGCACGCAATGTGCGCTTGATTTCCTTGCCGGAGTCGGGGTGATCCATGATGAAGTCACACACCCTTCCTATTGTGCTCGAATATGGGCCAATAATCCGAAGCCGCAGATTCTCCGCATAGGCAACGGATAGGGTGACGGGCATGACTGAGTCTCACCCCAAGATCACCAAGGCTGTCATCCCCGCAGCTGGTCTTGGCACGCGCTTCCTGCCCGCCACCAAGGCCACGCCCAAGGAAATGCTGCCGGTCGTCGACAAGCCGGCGATCCAGTACGTGGTGGAGGAGGCGGTCGCCGCGGGCCTGGACGACGTCCTCATGATCACGGGCCGCAACAAGCGCCCCCTGGAGGACCACTTCGACCGCAACTACGAGCTGGAGTCCGCCCTGGAGAAGAAGGGCGACGAATCCCGGCTCGCGAAGGTCCAGGAGTCCAGCGACCTGGCCACCATGCACTACGTCCGCCAGGGCGACCCCCGGGGCCTCGGTCACGCCGTCCTGTGCGCCGCCCCGCACGTGGGCCGCGAGCCCTTCGCGGTGCTCCTGGGCGACGACCTGATCGACCCGCGCGACCCGCTGCTCGCCCGCATGGTCGAGATCCAGGACCGGTGCGGCGGCAGCGTCATCGCGCTCATGGAGGTCGCGCCCGAGCAGATCCACCTCTACGGCTGCGCGGCGGTCGAGGCCACCGACGAGGACGACGTCGTGAAGGTCACCGACCTGGTCGAGAAGCCGGACGTGGCGGACGCCCCCTCGAACTACGCGATCATCGGCCGGTACGTCCTCGACCCGCACATCTTCGACATACTGCGCACGACCGAGCCGGGCCGCGGCGGCGAGATCCAGCTGACCGACGCCCTCCAGCAGCTGGCGGCCGACGAAAAGATCGGCGGCCCCGTGCACGGCGTGGTCTTCAAGGGCCGCCGCTATGACACCGGCGACCGCGGCGACTATCTGCGTGCCATTGTCAGACTCGCGTGCGAACGTGAAGACCTGGGCCCCGACTTCAAGGCCTGGCTCCGCAGTTACGTCACCGAGGAGATGTAGCACTTGAGCAGCAGCGGCACGACGACGCACGACGGCACCGGGGCGCACCGCGGGCAGGACACCGGCCAGGAGCGCGTGTGGTCGGTGGACGAGCACCTGGAGGACATCCTGGCGGCCGTCCGCCCGCTGGAGCCCATCGAGCTCCAGCTCCTCGACGCCCAGGGCTGCGTCCTGGTCGAGGACGTCACGGTGCCCGTGTCGCTGCCGCCCTTCGACAACAGCTCCATGGACGGGTACGCGGTCCGCGCCGCCGACGTCGCGGGCGCGGGCGAGGAGTTCCCCGCCGTCCTGACCGTCGTCGGCGACGTCGCCGCCGGGCAGGGCGAGCCGCCCACCGTCGGCCCCGGGCAGGCCGCCCGCATCATGACCGGCGCCCCGCTGCCGCCCGGCGCCGAGGCGGTCGTGCCCGTGGAGTGGACCGACGGCGGGCTCGGCGAGGGCCCGGTCTCCGGGATGCGGGCCCACAGCGCGGCCCCCGAGGGCGCCTCCGGAGAGGTCCGGGTGTACCGCCCGGCGAAGCCCGGCGCCCACGTCCGCGCGCGGGGCAGCGACGTGCGGGCGGGCGACCGCGCCCTGACCGCGGGCACGGTCCTCGGCGCCCCGCAGATCGCCCTGCTCGCCGCGATCGGCCGGGGCACGGTGTCGGTGCGCCCGCGCCCGCGCGTGGTCGTCCTGTCGACCGGAAGCGAACTGGTCCAGCCCGGTGAGGAACTGGCCGAAGGTCAGATCTACGACTCCAACAGCTTCTCCCTCACGGCCGCCGCCCGCGAGGCCGGGGCGATCGCCTACCGGGTGGGCGCCGTCGCCGACGACGCGGAGACCCTGCGCTCCACCATCGAGGACCAGCTCATCCGCGCCGACCTCGTGGTCACCACGGGCGGCGTCAGCGTCGGCGCGTACGACGTCGTCAAGGAGGCCCTCTCCGCCATCGGCGACCCGGACGACGACAAGGGCCTCGGGGCGGGCGGCGGCGTGGAGTTCCGCAAGCTCGCCATGCAGCCCGGCAAGCCGCAGGGCTTCGGCACGATCGGCCCCGACCACACCCCGCTGCTCGCCCTGCCGGGCAACCCCGTGTCGTCGTACGTCTCCTTCGAGGTCTTCGTGCGGCCCGCCGTGCGCACCCTGATGGGCCTGCCGGACGTGCACAGGACCACCACCCGGGCCCGCCTTGCCGGTGCCGACGCGCTCACGTCGCCTTCCGGCAGACGCCAGTTCCTGCGCGGGCGCCACGACGCCGGGGCGGGCACGGTGACGCCCGTCGGCGGCAGCGGGTCGCACCTCGTCGCCGCCCTCGCGCAGGCGGACGCGCTGATCGTCGTCCCCGAGGACACGACGTCGGTCGAGCCGGGCGCGGAGGTCGACGTGGTGCTCCTCGGCTGACGCCCGCCCCGGGCGGGACGGGGGGGCTCGGGCTCGGGTGGGCGACCGCGCGCGGCGGACGGGCGGTACGGTGTCGCGCACAGCAGGCCGCGCGCCCGCGCGGGGTCCGGACCAGGAGCGCCACAGCACATGAGCACCCAGCAGGGACTGACGCACATCGACGAAGCGGGCGCCGCCCGCATGGTCGACGTATCGGAGAAGGACGTGACCGCGCGCACCGCGCGGGCGAGCGGGCGCGTCCTGGTCGCGCCACGCGTGATCGAGCTGCTGCGCGGCGAGGGCGTCCCGAAGGGCGACGCCCTCGCGACCGCCCGGATCGCGGGCATCATGGGCGCCAAGCGCACGCCCGACCTGATCCCGCTCTGCCACCCGCTGGCCGTCTCCGGGGTGAGGCTCGACCTGTCCGTCGCCGACGACGCCGTGGAGATCACCGCCACCGTGAAGACGACGGACCGCACGGGCGTGGAGATGGAGGCCCTCACGGCGGTGAGCGTCGCCGCGCTCACGGTCGTCGACATGGTGAAGGCCGTCGACAAGGGGGCCGTCATCACGGACGTACGGGTGGAGGAGAAGACGGGCGGCAAGTCCGGCACCTGGAGCCGCGAGGGGGAGGGCGCGTGAGCGCCGCCACCGGCGCCGCCCCGGGCCCCCCGGCCCCGTACCGCGCCCTCGTCGTCACCGCGTCCAACCGCGCCGCCGCCGGTGTCTACGCCGACACGGGCGGACCGATCATCGCCGAGGGGCTCGCCGCGCTCGGCTTCGCCGTCGACGGCCCCCAGGTGGTGCCCGACGGCGACCCCGTGGCGCGGGCCCTGCGCGCCGGGGTCGAGGCCGGGTACGACGTCATCCTCACCACCGGCGGCACCGGTGTCTCGCCCACCGACCGCACGCCCGAGGCGACCCGTGGCGTCCTCGACCACGAGGTGCCGGGCATTCCGGAGGCGATCCGGGCGTACGGCCGCGAGAAGGTGCCCACGGCCGCGCTCTCCCGGGGCCTGGCCGGGGTCGCGGGCCGCACCCTGATCGTGAACCTGCCCGGCTCCAGCGGCGGGGTGCGCGACGGCCTCGCGGTCCTCGGGCCGCTCCTGACGCACGCCGTCGACCAGCTGCGCGGCGGCGACCATCCGAGAACCGACGGGGGTGCGAGCTGAACACCCCCAGCTGGCCCGCCGAGCTGACGGACGGTGATGTCACCCTCCGCCCCATAAAGCTGCGTGACCAGCGCGCCTGGCGCGAGGTCAACCGGCGCAACCGCGACTGGCTGCGCCCCTGGGAGGCCACGATCCCGCCGCCCACGCCCGGCGGCCCGGTCGCGCACCGGCCCACGTACCGCCAGATGGTCCGGCACCTGCGGGCGGAGGCCAACGCGGGCCGGATGCTGCCGTTCGTCATCGAGTACCAGGGGCGGCTCGTCGGGCAGTTGACCGTCGCCGGGATCACCTGGGGCTCGATGTGCTCCGGGCACGTCGGGTACTGGGTGGACGAGTCCGTCGCGGGGCGCGGGGTGATGCCGACCGCCGTGGCGCTCGTGGTCGACCACTGCTTCCGGACGGTCGGGCTGCACCGCGTCGAGGTCTGCATTCGGCCGGAGAACGCGCCGAGCCGCCGGGTCGTGGAGAAACTCGGATTCCGTGAGGAGGGGCTTCGTCCACGATATCTTCACATCGACGGGGCCTGGCGCGACCACCTCGTGTTCGCGCTCACCGCGGAGGAGGTCCCGGAGGGCCTGCTGCACCGCTGGCACCGGGCCCGGCCACGGCACACCGCGTAGCGGAGCGTGTGCGCGGCGCAGGCGTGACGGGTCGTCCGGGGCGGTCGACGGGGCGCTCACCTGGGTGCTTTGACGCGCGGACGGGGCGAGTTGGCGCCCCGCGGCGGCCGTGGGGCGCGGATGCTGCCTCTCTCATAAATGAAATACCTGTTCGAAAGTGCTCGGTGAGCGACCGTTAAATTCCTTGCGGGAACGGCCTGTTGATCGCACCAGTCGCAAAAAAGGTTTGAGATATCAGCCAGATCGTGCGACACACCGGCCCAATTGGCGGATGGCCTCGACAAAACCCCTCTACCGTGTGAGGCGTGAGCAGCAGCGGCCTCTTCTACGCAGTCATCGTCGGGGCCTGGGCCGCCTACTTGGTGCCGATGTGGCTCCGTAGGCAGGACGAGCTCAATGAAGCCCGTCCGACGGAACGCTTCAGCACCGCCATCCGGCTGCTGTCCGGACGGGCGGGCATGGAGCGCCGATACGCCAAGGACCTGCGCGCGCGTACGTCCGACTCGCCGGAGGAGGAGTCGCGCGCCGAACCGGACGCCGCCACCGACTCGGTGGACGTCCGGGCCTTCGCCATGCTCCCGGACGAGGACGTGGCGACCGAGCCCCGCGGCCGGGTGACGGGACGGCAACGGCCCCGGCCCCAGGCGGGTGTGGACACGGAGCCGCACGGTCGGCAGCCGTCCGCGCCGGATCCCGCGGACCGGCGCGGGGGCCCCGACCGGCAGCAGGCCCCCCGCCGGGGCCCGCGCGGCGCGGCGGCCGACCGGCAGGCCGCCCGCGGCGCCGCCGAGGCCGCCGCCCGGGCCCGCCGCTCCAAGGTCCTCGCGCGCCGCCGCCGCACCACGGTGATGCTGTTCCTCGCCTTCACGCTCGCGGCGGTCGTCGCCGCGGTCGGCGGCGTGGGGCTGCTGTGGGTGCCCGGCGTGCCCGCGGCGCTGCTGAGCGCGTACATCGTCTATCTGCGCCGCCAGGAGCGGCGGCGCTTCACGTACACGATGGACCGGCGCCGGGCCGAGGCCGCCGCGCGGCAGCTGCGCGAGCGGCAGCCGCGTCGGCCCGAGCGCGGCGCCGAGCCCGTCGCCGAGGAGCCCGCTCCGGAGTCCGACCCCGGTCTGTCCGCCCTCGCCGCCGACCGGCGCGCGCTCGTCGAGCAGACCGACCACGCCGAGTGGGTCGACCAGCAGCGCGAGCGGCGGCACGGCCCCGCCCGCGGCGACAGCTGGGACCCGGTCCCGGTGCCCCTGCCGACGTACGTGACGGCCCCGGTCGCCCCGCGCGCCACCGGCAGCGTCGACCTGGGCGCGCCCGACACCTGGAGCTCGGCCCGGTCGAGCACGGCGGAACCGGCCGCGGACGGCACGGCGGACCGCGCCGAGCGGGACGGGGCCGAGCGCGCCGAGCAGGAGCACCCGGAGCGCGAGGAGCGCGCCGAGGCCGTCGGGGACGACGCCCGCAGCGACGCCCGCAGGGCCGCATCCGCCCGCCGCTCCCGCGAGCGCGGCCGCACCCCGCTGTTCGACCAGTACGACGACGGCGCCTGTGCCGACGGCCGCCCGCGCGCCGCGAACGAGTGACCGGCGGCACACCTCGGGACCCCGTCGCGCCGTCGCGGGGTCCCGCTCGCTGACCAGCGGGGAACGGATTTCCAAGCACCCCGGTGGGGGTGCTAGAGTTTCACTCGTTGCAAGGGCCTGTGGCGCAGTCCGGTAGCGCACCTCGTTCGCATCGAGGGGGCCAGGGGTTCAAATCCCCTCAGGTCCACTGCACATGAAGATCCCGCCCGATCGAAAGATCGGGCGGGATCTTTGCGTTGGGCCCCCGGGCGGGGGCCCGGCGGGGCTCAGTCCGGCAGGAGCGCGAGGTCGAGCGCGTGCAGGCGGGACGGGGTCGCGATGACGTCGTACGCCGTGACGCGGCCGGACTCGACGGTGAGGGTCAGGGCCAGGCGCAGTCGGCCGTGGGGGGCCACGACCAGGCCGGGGCGGCCGTCAACGAGGGCCGGGGCGGCGAACCGGGCGTTGCGGGCGAGCCGGATCGTCTCGCGGGCGACGGCGTCGGCGCCGCGGATCTCCGTCCACGCGCCCGCGGGCAGCGCCGCGGCCTCGGCCCGGCGGACGACGTCCGGGGCCAGGACCGCGAGCAGGGCGGTGAGGTCGCCGCCGCGGGCCGCGTCGAGGAAGGCCTCCACGACGTGCCGGTGCCGGGCCAGCTCCGCGTCCGGCAGCGCGGGGGTGCCGCGGACCTTCTGGCGGGCGCGGCTCGCCAGCTTCTTCGTGGCGGCGGTGGAGCGGTCCACGACGGGGGCGATCCGGTCGAAGGGCACCGCGAAGGTGTCGTGCAGCACGAAAGCGACCCGTTCGGCGGGGCCGAGCGTGTCCAGGACCACGAGCAGGGCGCGCCCCACGGACTCGACCAGGACGGCCTCTTCCTCGGGGGTCGGCGTGGTGCGGCTGGGGACGCGGTCGAGGGCGCCCTCGTCGGACAGGAAGTCCTCGCGGCGCGACGCGCGCGTGCGCAGCATGTCGAGGCAGATGCGGGAGACGACCGTGGTCAGCCAGCCCGGGAGGTTCGCGATGTCCTCGGCGTCGGTGCGGCTGAGCCGCAGCCAGGTCTCCTGCACGGCGTCGTCGGCCTCGGTGGCGGAGCCGAGCATGCGGTACGCGACCGCCCGGAGGCGGCCTCGGTGCGTCTCGAAGCGGTCCGCGAGGCCGTGTTCCTCGTCCTGCTCGTCCATCGGTCACCTTTTCCCGCGTCGCTCCGTCAGGGCCGTGACGTAGCCAACCACCTTGTGGTGACAGGAGTGATGACCATGGACGAGGCCGTACGGACCGGGGCGCCGGTGCTGCTGCACCTGGACTCCAGCGCCGACCGGAGCGACGGTTCGGTGACCCGGGCGCTCGGCGCCGCGTACGCGCGCGGCTGGCTGGCCCGGCACCCGGGCGCCGCGTACCGGTACCGGGACCTGACCGCGGAGCCCGTACCGCTCGTCGGCGAGGGGTACGTCCGGCTCGGGACGCGGGTGGAGCGGCACGGCGCGCTGCCCCTGGAGAAGGTGGCCGCGCTGGCCGAGGGGGCCGACGAGGAGCGGGAGTGGGCGGCGACGCTGCCGCTGGTCACCGAGGTGCGGGCGGCCACGACGCTGCTCGTCGGGGCTCCCATGTACAACTTCTCCGTCTCCGCCGCCCTGAAGGCCTGGATCGACCGCGTCTCCTTCCCCGGCGCGTACGCCGACCCGGACAGCGGGCGGTCGCTGCTCGCCGGGACCTGGGTGGTGGTGGCCGCCGCGTGCGGGGGCGGCTACGGTCCCGGCACCCCGCGCGAGGGGTGCGACTTCCAGCTGCCGTACCTGCGGGCGTACTTCGCGCAGCTCGGGGTGGCGGAGGCGAACCTGCGCGTGGTGCGGGCCGAGCTGACGCGGGCCGGGGACATTCCGGCGCTGGGGCGGTTCCGCGAGCTCGGGGAGCGGTCGCTCGCCGGGGCCCGGGAGGCCGTGGCGGAGCTGGCGCGGTCGTTCTAGGCCTGACGGGGCCCCGCTGCCGGGCGTCCCTCCTCCGGCTGGTCCCCGCGCGTGCCCTTATGGGGTGATCGTTACATTTGACGCATGCTGGGCAGCTGGAGGAGGCGTGCCGCGGCCGTCGGCGGGGCGGCGCTGGCCGTCGTGCTCGCCGGGGGCTGCGCGGAGCACGAGGGGCTGCACGTCGAGGGCTCCGCGCTCAAGCCGACGCGTTTCAGCGGTCCGGTGTACGTCGCCGACGCGCTCGCGCGGCCCCTCCAGCGGCCCACGGCCTTCGGCGTCACCGACGACGTGGCCATGTCCTCGCTGCGCTGGAAGGACTGGGGCGGGCCCACCGCGCGGGCCACGGGGCGGCTCAGCGGCAGCTGGTGCCTGCCCGGCTGCGGCCGGGAGCCGTACGAGGCGACGCTGACGCTCAGCGGGGTCGAGCGGGAGGGCTCCGCCGCCTACTACCGGCGGGCGACCGTCGAGCCCGCGAAGCCCGAGGCGCTGCCGCCCGCCGCCGTGAACGTGCAGTTCCAGGGCATCCGGCTGATGGCGCCGGACCTCTGAGGCCGGGGCGCCCATGGGACTGCGGACGAAGATCGGCCTGGCCATCGCGGGCACGGCGGCCGTCGTGTCCGTGGTGATCGGGCTGCTCGTGCACCACCGCACCGTCGAGGCGCAGTACGACAACGCGCGCGGCCAGGCGGGGGAGCGGCTGCGGACCGCCGTGCAGGACCACGCGGCCGGGATCGACGGCGACCGCACCCTCATCGACCCGCCCGACCTGCCCAGGCCCCTCGCGCACGCGGTGCGGGCGGGCAAGTGGGGCGTGTTCCTCGACCGGAGCGGGAAGGTGCCGCAGCTCTGGGCGGCCAGCGGGTACCGCGACGAGATCGTCGCCGTGAAGCGGCCGTACCGCTGGGAGACCGAGGCGGTACGCGACCTGGACCGGGTCCTGTGGGCCGCGGGCGGCATCGGCACCGCGCTCGCGTGCGTGGCCGGGCTGCTGGTCGCGACGCGCCTCGGGCACCGGCTCACCGCGAAGGCGGACGCGGCGCAGCGGATCGCCGACGGCGATCTGACGGCCCGCCTGCCGCTGCACGGCAAGGACGAGATCACCCGGCTCGCCGCCGCCGTGAACACCATGGCGGACGCGCTCGCCGCGCGGCTGCGGGCCGAGCGGGAGGTCACCGCGAACATCGCCCACGAGCTGCGGACGCCCGTCGCGGGCATGGTCACCGCGGCGGGGCTGCTGCCGCCGGGGCGCCCCGCCGAGCTCGTACGGGAGGCCGCGGGGCGGCTGCGGGAGCTCGTCGACGACGTGATCGAGGTGGCGCGGCTCGACACGGCGGGCGAGGAGGTGCGGACGGAGGTGTGCGGGCTCGGGGACGTGGTGCGGCGGGCCGTGGACGGGGCGGTGGGGGACGCGGAGGGGGTGTCCGTGCGGGTGGTGCGGGACGTGGAGGTGGAGACCGACCCGCGGCGGGTCGAGCGCATCTCGCCAACTTCGTCACCAACGCGGTGCGGCACGGGCGGGCGCCGGTGGTGGTGGCGGTGGAGGGGGGTGTGGTGTCCGTGCGGGATCAGGGGGGCGGGTTTCCGGAGGCGCTGCTTGCCGGGGGGCCGCAGCGGTTTCGCACGGGGGCTCGGGAGACGGGGCTGGGGCTCGGGCTGACCATCGCGGTGGGTCAGGCGCGGGCCCTTGGAGCTTCGGTGCGCTTCGCGAATGAGGGGGGTGGGGCGGTGGCGACCCTCGACCTCACCGGGGCGGTACGGGCCTCCCCTGGCGGGGGCTAGTTGACCGGGCCCTTCCCTGGGCGGGGGCTTGGTTCCACGGTTGCTCGGCACCTGGGGCTGTGCCCACCCTTCCCCAAGCTCTCGGCTTCGCTCGAGCAGGGGAGACCCCACTCGCCCTGCGGGACGATTGCCCACAGCGGGCGGGCCGAGCGGCGTTCGCCGTCCGGGCCCCGTCAGGGGCGCGGGGAACTGCGCGAGCGGCCACGACGGACCGGGAGGCGGGCGACGGCCCGGCGCGGCACGGCCTGGCGCGGCGCGGCACGGCACGGCGTGGCCCGGTGGGGCGCGGAGCTCAGCGCAAGGGCTTGGCGTAGCAGCGGCTCAGGTCGTGGAAGCGGTAGTAGCCGAAGCGCTCGCAGAGGGCGTAACCGCTGGAGGCGTAGAGGGCGATGGCCTCCGGCTGCTTGGTGCCGGTCTCCAGGACCATGCGGGCCCGCCCCGCCCCGCGGGCATCGTCCTCCAGGGCGGCCAGGATCCGCCGCGCGAGCCCGAGGCCCCGCGCCTCGGGGACGACGTACATGCGCTTGATCTCGGCGTCGCCGTCCGCGTACCCCTCGCCGTTCTCGTCCATCACGCGCCAGCCGCCCGTCGCCACGGGCGCGTCCGTGGCGTCGTACGCGATGAGGTAGAGGCCGCGCGGCGGCCGGAACATCGTCGGGTCCAGCGGCGTGACGTCGCCCTCGTCCCCGTAGCGCTCGGCGTACTCGGCCTGGACACGGTCGTTGAGCTTCACGGCGTCGGGGTGGTCGAAGGCGACCCGGCGTATGTCCATGCTGTGAATCGTATCCCTATGCAGAAGGTGGTGGCTGCGACGGTCGCCTCCAGTGTGCCGGTAGGGTGCCGGGATGCTCACTGTGACCAGCGTGAATGTGAACGGGCTGCGGGCCGCCGCCAAGAAGGGGTTCGTGGAGTGGCTCGACGGCACCGGCGCCGACGTGCTGTGCCTGCAGGAGGTGCGGGCCGAGCCGCAGCAGCTGCCGGAGGAGGTGCGCGCGCCCGAGGGCTGGCACGTGACGCACGCCCCGGCCGCGGCGAAGGGCCGCGCGGGCGTCTCGCTGTACACGCGGCGGGAGCCGGAGCGCGTCCAGGTGGGATTCGGGTCCGCCGAGTTCGACGGGAGCGGGCGCTATGTGGAGGCGGACCTTCCGGGCGTGACGGTCGCGAGCCTGTATCTGCCCTCGGGCGAGGTCGGCACCGAGCGGCAGGACGAGAAGATCCGGTTCATGGGGGAGTTCCTCGCCTATCTGAAGGACCTGAAGGCACGGGCCGCGGCCGACGGCCGCGAGGTCCTCGTCTGCGGCGACTGGAACATCGCCCACCAGGAGGCGGACCTCAAGAACTGGCGCGGCAACAAGAAGAACTCTGGCTTCCTGCCGGAGGAGCGCGCCTGGATGTCGGAGGTGTTCGCCGAGTTCGGCGACGTCATGCGCGTCCTGCACCCGGACGTCGAGGGCCCGTACTCGTGGTGGTCCTACCGGGGCCGCGCCTTCGACAACGACTCGGGCTGGCGCATCGACTACCACGTCGCGACGCCCGGCCTCGTGGGCCGCGCGGTCAAGGGCTTCGTCGAGCGGGCCGCGACGCACGACGAGCGCTGGTCGGACCACGCCCCGGTGACCGTCGTCTACGAGTAGGCCCGGGAAGTCGCCTGCTTGCGCCCTCCGGGCGAACCGCCGGTGAAAGGTCCGGCGGAGGGCTGTCCCGCCCCCGTACGGCATGGCAGATTGCGGACGCGTACATGGCGAGCGCGTCAACTGCCGGTCGGACGAGGGGGCTTCATGGCTGCTGGTCTTTCCAGACGGGGTTTTCTGATCGCGGCGGGCGCCGCGGGCGCGCTGGGCGTGGCTCCCGCCGTCGCCGGGGCCGCGCCGCGCGGGGTGCCCCCGGGCACCCCGCCCGTGCTCGTCACCGAGCAGGCGAGCAGGCGCCTGCTCGTCCTCGACCCGAGGCGGCGGGAGTGGGACCCGGCCGCCGATCCGTCCGTCGTGCGCTGGCAGTTCTCGCCGCTCGGCGACCCGCGCTACGCGGACCTGCGGCCCGAGGAGAGCTGGGTCTACCCGTGCGAGGCGCGGCCGCGGCGGCTGCGGGGCCGCACGCTGGTCCTGACGACGGCGTCCTTCGGGTTCGTGGCCGCTGTGGAGCACCCGTCGGGCCGCCGCTACTGGGGGACCGCGATCGGCCCCGGCGACGACCTGTTCAACCCGCACTCCGCCGAGCTGCTGCCCGACGGCAACGTAGCGGTCGCGTGCAGCACCGGCGCGCTGGTGCGCCTGTACGCCGCCTCGTGCGGCCCTGACGCCACGCGGTACGCCGAGGCGCGCCTCAAGGGCGCGCACGGCCTGCACTGGGACCGGGCGCGGCGCGTCCTGTGGGCGCTCGGCGACGACGAGCTGGTGACGTACGAGGTCGGCGAGGATCCCGCGCGCCCCGCGCTCACCCGGGCCTCCGCCACGCCGCTGCCGGTGGCCGTGCCGGGGCGGACGGCGGGCGGCCACGACCTGTTCCCGGTGGCGGGGCGGCCGGGGCGGCTGTGGGTGACGACCAACGCGGCGGTCTTCCAGTACGAGAAGCGGACGGGAGCCTTCGTACGCGACTACGCGGGCCACGAGCTGATCGACCGGGACAAGGTGAAGGCGGTCGGCAACGACCCGCGCACCGGGCAGGTGCTCAGCACCGTGCCGGAGGGCGGCCTGGGGGAGACCTGGTGGACGACGCGGGTCAGCGTGCACCGGCCGAGCGGCAGCTACCACCTGGCCAACGGGGGGATCTACAAGGCGCGTTGGTGGCTTCCCAGTTGAACCGGCTGCCCAGTTGGAGCATCTCGTGAAGGAGCTTCAGGACCGGTTCAGGCGTCGGTCGAGGGCCAGGGAGAGCTCCGCCTCCACCACGCTCTTGGCGAGCGGGCGCAGCTCGTCCGCCGTGACCTCCGGGTGCTCGGCGGCGTGCTCGACGGTGAACGCGACGAACAACTCGGCCAGCGCGTCGGCGTGTTCGCGGATGCGCTGGCCCGCCTCCATGACGGACGCCAGCGGAATGCCCTTGCGCACGAGGGCGGCCGAGGCGTCGAGCAGGCGGTTGCTGATGTGCACGATGTCGTCGCCGTCGGTGCCCAGATAGCCGAGCTCCAGCGCGGCCGCCAGGTTCTCCGGGGTGACCTGGCCCGCGAAGCGGTCGGCCAGCTCCTCGGGGGTGAGGCGGACCGGGGTCTCCTCCGACGGGCCGTCGATGCCGAGGAGTTCGGCCACGTCGCGGCCCTTCTCGAAGGCCTCGGCCAGCTCGGCGATGCCCTGGAGGGTGTGGCCGCGCTCAAGCAGGGCGGCGATGGTGCGCAGGCGGGCCAGGTGGTGGTCGTCGTACCAGGCGATGCGGCCCGCGCGGCGCGGGGGCGGGATGAGGCCGCGCTCGCGGTAGAAGCGCACGGTGCGCACGGTGATCCCGGCCGCCGCGGCGAGTTCGTCCATGCGGTACTCGCGCACCGGCGGTCGGTCGCCGCCCGCGCCCGCCGCCCCTGCCGTCCCGTCCGTCACCGCGTCCGCCCCGTCTCCCGCCACACCCCGCACCCTATGCGCAGGCCCGAGCCCTACCGCCGGTAACTTTCCTCCGCCGCCCCCTACCCATGAGTACGGAGCTGCTCTACGCTCCGATTGTGCCAGCGATTACTGGCAGAGTCATGGACTTCGGGAGGCGGCGGCATGGCCGAGCGCAAGCGGGTACGCGACAAGGCGCACGAGCACGTCCGGGTGGCGGTGATCGGATCCGGGTTCGGCGGCCTAGGAGCGGCCGTGCGACTGCGCCGCGAGGGCGTCACCGACTTCGTCGTCCTGGAGCGCGCGGGCGCGGTCGGCGGCACCTGGCGCGACAACAGCTATCCGGGCTGCGCCTGCGACGTGCCGTCCCATCTGTACTCGTTCTCCTTCGCGCCCAACCCCGACTGGCCGCGCACCTTCTCCGGCCAGGAGCACATCTGGGACTACCTGGAACGGGTCGCCGACACCTTCCGGCTGCGGCCGCACATCCGCCTCGACACCGAGGTCCTCGGGGCGCGCTGGAACGGCGAGCGGCTGCTGTGGGAGCTTCAGACGAGCCGGGGCCGCCTCACCGCCGACGTCGTGGTGTCCGCCACCGGGCCGCTGTCCGACCCGAAGACGCCCGACATCCCGGGCCTGGACACCTTTCCCGGCAAGGTCTTCCACTCCGCCCGCTGGGACCACGACTACGACCTGCGCGGCAAGCGCGTCGCGATGATCGGCACCGGGGCGTCCGCGATCCAGATCGTGCCGGAGATCCAGCGCGACGTACGCCGCCTCACGCTCTTCCAGCGCACGCCGCCGTGGGTCATGCCGCGCGCGGACCGGGACATCACCGGGGCCGAGCGCTGGCTGCACCGGCAGCTGCCGTTCACCACGCAGCTGCGGCGCGGCCTGCTGTGGGGCATCCGCGAGCTCCAGGTGCAGGCGTTCACCAAGCGGCCGAACGAGCTGGGCCTGGTGGAGAGCATCGCCAAGCGGAACATGGCGCGCGCCATCAAGGACCCGGAGCTGCGCGCCAAGCTGACGCCGACGTACCGCATCGGCTGCAAGCGCATCCTGCTGTCCAACAGCTACTACCCGGCGCTCGCGCAGCCCCACGTGGACGTGGTCGCGAGCGGCCTCGCGGAGGTGCGCGGCTCCACGGCCGTGGCCGCCGACGGCACCGAGGCGGAGGTCGACGCGATCATCTTCGGCACCGGCTTCCACGTCACGGACATGCCGATCGCCGACCGCGTAGTGGGCGCCGAAGGCCACACGCTCATGGAGAGCTGGAAGGACGGCATGAAGGCGCTGCGCGGCGCGACCGCGGCGGGCTTCCCCAACTTCCTCACCGTCATCGGCCCGAACACGGGCCTGGGCAACTCCTCCATGATCCTCATGATCGAGTCGCAGCTGAACTACCTGGCCGACTATCTGCGGCAGTTGGACGTCCTCGGCGGCCGCGCCGCCCTCGCCGCCCGGCCGAGCGCCGTCAACGCGTGGAACCGCCGCGTGCAGGACCGCATGAAGCGCACCGTGTGGAACACCGGCGGCTGCACCAGCTGGTACCTGGACGCCAACGGCGTCAACACGACGGTCTGGCCCGGCACCACGACGGAGTTCCGCGCGGCGACGCGCAGCGTGGACCTGAACGAGTACGAGGTGCTGCGGCCCCCGGCCCCGCTCCCCGGCCCCCGGGGCGGCCGCGCCCTTGAGGTCTCCGCGTGAGGGGCCGGGGGCACGCCCTGGCCGGTCCGTTCGCGCCGCCTCCCGCCGCGCGCGAGCTGAGCGCCGTGTCGGCCGACGGCACCCGGCTGCACGTCGAGGCGCACGGGCCCGACGGCGCGCCCGCCGTGGTCCTCGTCCACGGCTGGACCTGCTCGACCGCGTTCTGGGCCGCGCAGCTCCGCGCCCTGTCGGCCACGCGCCGCGTCATCGCGTACGACCAGCGCGGGCACGGGCGCAGCGAAGTGCCGGTGGAGGCCGCCGGATACAGCACGCGGGCGCTCGCCGACGACCTGGAGGCCGTGCTCGCCGCGACGCTCGCGCCCGGCGAGCGGGCGGTGCTCGTCGGGCACTCCATGGGCGGCATGACGCTGATGGCGGCGGCCGCGCGGCCCGGGGTGCGCGCGCACGCGGCGGCGGCGCTGCTGTGCAGCACGGGCAGCTCGCGCCTGGTCGCGGAGTCGACGGTGCTGCCGCTGCGGGCGGGCGCGGTACGGACCCTGCTCACGCGGCGGGTGCTTGCCGCGCGGGCGCCGCTGGGCCCGGTCACGCCGCTCGCCCGCAGGCTGCTCAAGTACGCGACGATGGGGCCCGGTTCGGCCCCCGAGCGGGTCGAGGCGTGCGCGCGGATCGTGCACGCGTGCCCGCGCGTGCCGCGGTACCGCTGGGCGCACGTGCTCGACGGGCTCGGGCTCGACGCCGGGCTCGCCGACCTGACGGTGCCCACGGCCGTGCTCGCCGGGACCGCGGACCGGCTGACGCCCCTCGTCCACGCGCGGCGGCTCGCGGCGGCGCTGCCGCACTGCACCGGCCTGACCGAGCTGGTGGGGGTCGGACACATGACACCGGTGGAGGCGCCGGAGGCGGTCACGCGGGCGGTCGCGGAACTCGCCGACACCTACCTGGGCGGAACATCCGCACGACTGAAGGAGGGCGCGTGAGCAAGGTCAGCCTGGAGGGACAGGTCGCGGTCGTCACCGGCGCGGCGCGGGGGGTCGGCGAACTCCTCGCCCGCAAGCTGTCGGCACGCGGCGCGCGCGTCGCGCTCGTGGGCCTGGAGCCGGAGGAGCTGAAGCGGGTCAGCGGGCGGCTGCACACCGAGAGCGACTTCTGGTACGCGGACGTCACCGACCACGAGGCGATGGCGCGGGTGGCGGCGGAGGTCAAGGAGCGCTTCGGCAAGGTCGACACCGTGGTCGCCAACGCGGGCGTCGCCAGCGGCGGGCCCTTCATGGACTCGGACCCCGTCGCCTGGCGGCGGGTCATCGAGGTCAACCTGATCGGCAGCGCGGTGACGGCGCGGGCGTTCCTGCCCGTGCTCGCCGAGAGCCGGGGCTATCTGCTGCAGATCGCCTCGCTCGCGGCGATGACCCCGGCGCCGATGATGACCGCGTACTGCGCGTCCAAGTCCGGCGTGGAGGCGTACGCGCACGCGCTGCGGGCCGAGGTCGGGTACAAGGGCGTGAAGGTGGGGGTCGGGTACCTGTCCTGGACGGACACCGACATGGTGCGGGGGGCCGACCAGGACGACGTGATGCGGGAGTTGCGGCAGCGCCTTCCCTGGCCCGCCAACAAGACCTATCCGCTGGGGCCCGCGGTCGACCGGCTCGTGGCGGGGATCGAGCGGCGCGCCGCCCATGTCTACGGGCAGTGGTGGCTGCGGGGCCTGCAAGGCGCCCGGCCCTATCTGCCCGGGGTCATCGCCGGGGTCGGGCAGCGCGAGGTGCGGCGTCTTGAGCCGCGGCTTGGCCAGGTGTCCAGGGGCCTGGTCGGCGCGGGCGGCACCGCGGACGAGGCCATCCGGCCCCGCTGACCCCCAGCCCACGCCTTGGCCTCGGGCCCCGGTGGAAGGGCTGGGCGGCACCTTGGCCTCGGGCCCCGGCTGAACGGCTGGGCGGCACCTCCGCGCTGTGCCCACCCGTCCCGCCCTGCGGGACGATTGCCCACAGCAGGGGACGGGGCGGCCCCACCCGCCCGCCCACAGCGGGGAGCGGGGTGGTCCCACCCGCCCGCCCCCACCGGGCGGCAGCGCTGCGCGTCGGGGCCGGGCCTCGCAAGGCCGGGGAGACATGGGTGGGCGGGTGGGCGAAACCCTGCCGCGGTAGCGGCAGGGGCGCTCACCCGCCCGAGCGCAGCGCAGCGTTACGCGTCGTAGTCGCGGTTGAACCGGTCCTCCGCCTCGCGCTGCGCGTCGTCCAGGGACTCCTGCGACTGCTCGCGCGCCTGCGAGGACCGCTCGCCCGCCTCGCTCCGCCCCCGCTGCGCGGCCTGCTTGGCCTTCTCGGAGAGCTCCTGCGCCTTGTCCTGGAACTGGTCCTTGATGCCCATGAAGGTTCACTCCCAATGTGGGTGAGGGGATTGGGCCTCGACCAGCCTGACACGCGCCGACATCCCACGCATGTCGGACAGTTACGCTCCGTTGACCCCGCGCGGCGGGAGCGGGGGCCGCCGCCGGTCGGGCACGTCGTCGTACCCGGGAGGGACGGCCGCGGGGCGCGCGGCGAGGAGGTCGAGCGCGACCCGCACCGCGTCGTCGAGCTGGGCGTGGCGCCCCTCGGCCCAGTCCAGCGGGGTGCGCAGCACGGCGAGGTCGGGCTCGACGCCGTGGTTCTCCACGCCCCAGCCGTACGCGTCGAACCAGCCCGCGTTCATCGGCACGGTGATCACCGTGCCGTCGCCGAGCGCGTGCCGCCCGGTCATGCCGACGACGCCGCCCCAGGTCCGCTGCCCCACCACGGGCCCGAGCCCGAGGAGTTTGAACACGGCCGTGATCATGTCGCCGTCGGAGGAGGTCGCCTCGTCCGCGAGGGCCACCACGGGGCCCCGGGGCGCGCTGGAGGCGTACGACACGGGCTGCGCGTCGCGCGTGAGGTCCCAGCCCAGGATCTTCCGGGTCAGCTTCTCCACGACGAGTTCGCTGATGTTCCCGCCCGCGTTGCCGCGTACGTCGACGATCAGGGCGGGCCGGGAGACCTCCAGGCGCAGATCGCGGTTGAACTGGGCCCATCCGGAGCCGCCCATGTCGGGGATGTGCAGATAGCCGCACTTGCCGCCGCTGAGGTCCCGTACGACGCCGCGGCGCTTGGCGACCCAGTCCTGGTAGCGCAGCGGCCGCTCGTCGATCAGCGGTACGACGGCGACGCGCCGGGCGCGGCCCTCGCCCCCGGCGGGCTTGAAGGTCAGCTCCACGGTGGTCCCGCCCGCCGCGGCGAGCAGCGGGGCCGGGCCGGTCACCGGGTCCACCGGGCGGCCGTCCACGTGCGTGAGCACGGCGCCCTCCCGGATGCCCGAACCGGCGAGCGGGGAGCGCGCCTTGGAGTCGGAGGACTCGCCGGGCAGGATGCGCTTGACCATCCAGCCGTCGTCGCGGCGTACGAGGTTGGCGCCGAGCAGGCCGATGGCGCGCTGGTAGTGGGCGGGCCCCTCGTTGCGCCGGGCGGCGCTCACGTACGCGTGGGAGGTGCCCAGCTCGCCGAGGACCTCCCGGAGCAGGTCGGCGAACTCGTCGGGCGAGGCGACGCGCTCCACGAGCGGCCGGTACTGGTCGAGGATCGCGTCCCAGTCGATGCCGCACATCCCGGGGTCCCAGAAGTAGGCGCGGATCAGCCGGCCCGCCTCGTCGAAGGACTGGCGCCACTCGGCGGCCGGGTCGACCTCGTGCAGGATGCGCCGCAGGTCGATCCAGACCGTGGTGTCGCCGTCGCCGGACTCCGTGGACGGCACGGCCCGCAGCTCGCCCTCGTCGACGACGACGAGCCTGCTGCCGTCGCCGCTGAGCGCGAACCAGTCGAGGTGGTCGACGAGTTCGGACTTCTTGGCCTTGGTGATGTTGAAGTACTCCAGAGTCGGCCGCCCCGAGGTGTCGGCCGGGTTGGCGAAGGTCTCGCCGAGGGCGCCCGAGATCGGCCAGCGCAGCCACACCAGGCCGCCGCCGCTCACCGGGTGGAGGGCCGAGTACTTGGACGCGGCCACCGGGAACGGCGTCACCCGGCTCTCCAGGCCCTCCGCCTCCACGGTCACCTGCCCGTCCCGGGACTCGTCGTCGTCCGGGTCGAGCCCGCCCGCCGCGGGCCGCCCGTCCGGCAGGAGCGCGAAGGGCGAGGGCGTGGCGGAGGACAGCGGGACGAGGTAGGGGCGGCAGCCGAGCGGGAAGGACAGGTCGCCGGTGTGCACGTCGTAGACGGGGTCGAAGCCGCGCCAGGACAGGAAGGCCAGATAGCGGCCGTCCCGGGTGAACACCGGGTTCTCGTCCTCGAAGCGGCCGTTGGTGACGTCGATGATGGTGCGCGCCCCCGGGCCCTCGATCCGGGCCAGCTTGATCTGCCGCAGGGAGCGGCCGACGCCGGGGTGCGACCAGGTGAGCCAGGCGCCGTCGGGGGAGAAGGCGAGGTCGCGCACCGGGCCGTTGAGGGACCGGATCAGCTCGGTGACCTCGCCGTGGGAATCCTCTGTGGCATCGACGAGGAGGAGCCGTCCGTCGTGCGAGGCGATCGCGAGCCGCTCGCCGTCGGGGTCGGACACCAGCTCCAGGACCCGGCCGAGCTCCCCGGAGGCGAGGCGGCGCGGCTCGCGCTCGCCGCTGGCCCGGGGCAGATAGGCGATCTCGATCGCGTCCTCGCCCTCGGCGTCGGTGACGTAGGCGACCTGTCCGCCCGTGCCGAGCATCTCGGGGAGCCGGACGCGGACGCCGGGGGTGTCGGCGATGGTGCGGGCGGGGCCGTCGCGGTGGGTCAGCCAGTACAGGCTGCCCCGGACCACGACCGCGCTCGCCCGTCCTGTGGTGTCCACGGAGAGGGCGTCGACGTGGTGGGCGGCGGGCACCTGGTAGGTGCGGCGGCCCGCGCGCGGGCCGCCGATGGTCACCGGCACGCGGCGCGGCACCGCGTCGGGGGACAGGTCCTCGACGAGCCAGATCTCGCCCGCGCACTGGTAGACGACGCGGGTGCCGTCGCTGGCCGCGTGCCGGGCGTAGAAGGCGTCGTGGTCGGTGTGGCGCCGCAGGTCCTTGCCGTCGGGCAGGCACGAGTAGAGGTTGCCGACGCCCTCGTGGTCGGAGAGGAACGCCAGGCGCCCGGCCACGAACATGGGCGCGTCCAGATGCCCTTGGAGGTCCTTCAGGATGTGCTCGCCGTGCAGCCACAGGCGGCCCGTGGCGCCGCCCCGGTAGCGCTTCCAGGCGGCGGGCTCGTGCGGCGGCTTGCCGGTCAGGAGCAGCGTCTTGCGCTCGCCGTCGAGGTCGTCGACGGCGATGTCGTGGACCGGGCCCCAGGGCAGCTTGCCGCCGGGGGAGCCGTCGGTGGGCACGCTGTAGGCCCAGCAGAAGTGCGAGAAGGGCTGGCCGTGCGAGGACACGGCGAGGATCTGCCCGTCGGGCGTCCAGCCGCACACGCGGGTGTCCGGGGAGCCCCAGTAGGTCAGGCGCCGCGCGGCCCCGCCGTCCACCGGCGCGAGGTGGATCTCCGGGTCGAGGCTGCGCCAGCTCGTGTACGCGATGTGGCGGCCGTCCGGGGCGAAGCGGGGGTGGCCGAGCTTGGTGCGGTCGGCCGTCACCCGCCAGGCCCGGCCCGGTGGGGCGCCCGCGGCGGCGAGCGGGGCCACCCACAGGTCGTCCTCGGCGACGAAGCAGAGCCGGTCGCCGCTGATGTGGGGGAAGCGGAGGTAGGCCTGGGTCACCTCCCCATGCTTTTCCCTGGCCGGGGGCCCGGCAACTTTTGCTGGCGTGGACGCCTTGGGCCGTCGTCTGGATGGGGCTTCGCCCCTTTCCCCCTTGTTGGCGCTTCGCGCCTCGTCCTCAAACGCCGGACGGGCTGAGTCTGTGTGACCCAGTTCATGAACGAAACCGTTTCGTTTCGATACGGGATCCGCGTACAGTGTGCGGGGCAACCAGTGAAAGGAAAGGCGACGGCCATGGCGGACACGGCGACGGCCCGGCGCAGCCGGATCTCCCCCGAGCGCGCGGCGGAGCTGTACGAGGCCGTGCTCGACCTGCTGCGCGAGGTGGGCTACGAGAACCTCACGATGGACGCCGTCGCCACCCGCACCCGCTCCAGCAAGGCCACGCTCTACCGCCAGTGGGGCGGCAAGCCGGAGCTGGTCGCGCGGGCGCTCCGGCACAACAAACCGGCGTCCCTCGCGGACATCGACACCGGTTCGCTGCGCGGCGACCTCATGCGCATGGCGACCCTCCAGGACGACTGCAAGATGGAGCGGGACCACGCCCTGATGCGCGGCCTGTTCCACGCCATCCACGGCAATCCCGAACTGCACCAGGCGCTGCGCCAGCTGCTCATCGAGCCGGAGCTCACCGGGCTCGACGCGATGCTGCGGCGCGCGGTGGAGCGCGGCGAGGTCGCCGCGGACAACCCGGCGCTGGAATACGTCATCCACATGCTGGTCGGCGGCTTCGCCGCCCGTGAGCTCATCGAGGAGCGCACGGTCGACCAGGAGTTCCTCATCACGTACATCGACGCCGTGATCCTCCCCGCCCTCGGCGTCTGACCCGAGACCCCTCTCGGACCTCGAAGAACGCTCCACCTGACGCGAGTCGCTCACGTCGTCGGGCCGATCCCCCCTGCCCTGTAGCCATCCCACGACCTGACCGGGAGTACCCCCTCGTGGCCACGTTCCTGTACAAACTAGGCCGAATCGCCTTCCGGCGACGGCACTTCGTCGCCCTGATCTGGGTGGCGCTCCTGACCCTCGCCGGAGTGGGCGCCGCCTCCGCGCCGACCGCCGCGTCGAGTTCCTTCTCGATCCCGGGCACGGAGGCCCAGCAGGCCTTCGACCTCCTGGAGAAGCGCGCCCCCGAGGCCAGCGCCGACGGCGCCAGCGCCCGCGTGGTGTTCAAGGCGCCGGACGGCGAGAAGGTCACCGACCCGGACAACAAGGCCGCGATCTCCAAGACCGTGGGCGCGCTCGCGTCCGGCTCGGACCAGGTGGCGCGCGCCGCCGACCCGTTCGCGGCCAAGACGGTCTCCAAGGACGGCACCACGGCCTACGCGTCGGTGACGTACAAGGTCACCTCCATGGAGCTGTCCGACGACAGCCGGGACGCCCTGGAGAAGACCACCGACAAGGCCCGCACCGGCGGCATGACCGTCGAGGTCGGCGGTGACGCGCTCCAGGCCGTGCCGCACACCGGCGCCACGGAGATCATCGGCATCGCCGTCGCCGCCGTCGTCCTTGTCATCACCTTCGGCTCGCTCGTGGCGGCCGGGCTTCCGCTGCTCACGGCCCTGATCGGCGTCGGCATCGGCGTCTCGTCGATCGCCGCGCTCGCCAGCGCGCTCGACCTCGGTACGACCACGTCGACGCTCGCCATGATGATCGGCCTCGCGGTCGGCATCGACTACGCCCTGTTCATCGTCTCGCGCTACCGCGCCGAGCTGGCCGAGGGCCGCGACCGCGAGGACGCGGCGGGCCGGGCCGTCGGCACGGCGGGCTCCGCGGTGGTCTTCGCCGGTCTGACGGTGGTCATCGCGCTGGTCGGCCTCGCGGTCGTCAACATCCCGATGCTCACCAAGATGGGCGTCGCGGCGGCCGGTACGGTCGCCATCGCGGTCCTGATCGCGCTCACCCTGGTCCCGGCGCTGCTCGGGTACGCGGGCCGCAAGGTCAGGCCCGCGGGCGAGAAGGGCAAGCGGTTCGGCCGCGGAAAGAAGGCCGCGCCGCGGGCTGCGGAGGCCGCCGCGCCCGCGAAGGAGAACCTCGGCACCCGCTGGGCCCGCTTCGTGGTCCGCCGCCCGCTCGCCGTCCTGCTGCTCGGCGTGCTCGGCCTCGGCGCCGCCGCCGTGCCGGTCGCCAGCCTCGAACTCGGCCTGCCCGACGACGGCGCGCAGCCCACCTCCACCACCCAGCGCAAGGCCTACGACCTCATCGCGGACGGCTTCGGCCCCGGCTACAACGGCCCGCTGATGACCGTCACCGACCTCAAGGGCGTCGCCGACCCCAAGGGCGAGGCCGCCGCCGTCGCCAAGAAGATCGGCGGCCTGGACGACGTGCTCACCGTGAGCCCGCCGGTGTTCAACAAGGCGGGCGACACCGCGATCATCAGCGTCGTGCCGTCCTCCAAGCCGAGCGGCACCGAGACCGAGGACCTCGTCCACGCCATCCGCGACGAGGCCAAGCACGTCAAGGCCGACAGCGGTGCCGACGTCATGGTCACCGGCACCACGGCCATGAACATCGACGTCTCGCAGAAGCTCAACGACGCGCTGATCCCCTACCTCGCGCTGGTCGTGGGCCTCGCGTTCCTGCTCCTGATCGTCGTCTTCCGCTCGGTCCTCGTCCCGCTCAAGGCGGCGCTCGGCTTCCTGCTCTCGGTGCTCGCCGCGCTCGGCGCGGTGGTCGCGGTCTTCCAGTGGGGCTGGCTCGGCTCGCTGTTCGGCGTGGAGCAGACCGGCCCGATCATGAGCATGATGCCGATCTTCATGGTGGGCGTCGTCTTCGGCCTCGCGATGGACTACGAGGTGTTCCTGGTGACCCGCATGCGCGAGGCGTACGTCCACGGGGAGAGCCCCGAGGACGCGATCGTCACCGGCTTCAAGTACGGCGCGCGGGTCGTGACGGCGGCCGCCGTCATCATGATCGCCGTCTTCGCGGGCTTCATCGGCTCCAGCGAGCAGATGGTCAAGATGATCGGCTTCGGCCTGGCGATCGCGGTCTTCTTCGACGCGTTCATCGTGCGCATGGCGATCGTCCCGGCCGTGCTCGCGCTCCTCGGCCGCACGGCCTGGAGCCTGCCGCGCTGGCTCGACAGGGCGCTGCCGAACGTGGACGTCGAGGGCGAGGGCCTGAAGGACATGGCGCCCCCCGCCACCGGCGACCGCGACGAGCGGCGGGAGCCCGTGGGCGTGTGACGCCCGCGCCCCCGGGCGCTCAGTGACTGACCGGCGTGGCGGCCGTGTACGTACGACGCAGGAAGCGCACCAGCGCGGACGAGTCGAACTGCACGACCGCCACGCCCTTCGGCGTGTGGAACTCCACCACCGCCTGCACCCGCCCGCACGGCCAGATCCGTACGTCGCCCTCGGCCGCCGGGGCCCTCAGCCCCCGCTCCAGGAGGTCGCGGTCGAGGACCCAGTCGGGTGATCCGGGGTGGTCCGCGGCCACCGTGCCGGGCAGGCCGATGCGCACGGAAGCCGGGTCGGCGTCCGGGTCGTACCGCAGGGCGACGGGGACGACCACGTGGTCGTCGGGGGAGTCGGTGACGAGGTGGGCCCGGGTGACTTGTTCGACCACTGACATGGCTCTGTCCTCTCGTCGTCCCGGCCCGCACGCAGGCGGAGGCCCTCTCCCCAATGTCGCATATGTACAGATATTGGGGCGCTTGGGGGGGGCGCTGTTCCGGGGCGCGGGCGGGGGCGCGTATTGGTGCTCCTACGCTCTTGCGACCTTTTCGCAGGAGCGCACATCATGGAAAGGTTCGCGAGCGTCCCGCTCGGGAGCGATCCGCTCATTTCACGTGAGTGCCTCCCCACGCTCACGACATGCACCTTTCCAGGAGCGCGCGCATGCATGTCCCCGACGGATTCATCAACGCTCCCGTATCCGCCGCCGCGGGCGTCGCCGCGGCGGGTGCCGTCGCCGTCGCGCTGCGCGGGGCGCGACGGGAATTGGACGAGCGCACGGCGCCGCTCGGGGGTCTTGTGGCGGCCTTCATCTTCGCCGTGCAGATGCTGAACTTCCCCGTCGCCGCCGGGACGAGCGGCCACCTCCTCGGCGGCGCCCTCGCGGCGATACTCGTGGGCCCCTACACAGGGGTCCTGTGCGTTTCCGTGGTGCTGCTCATGCAGGGCGTCCTGTTCGCGGACGGCGGCCTGACCGCGCTCGGCGTGAACATCACGGTCATGGCGGTCGTCACCACGCTCGTGGCGTACGCGGTCTTCCGTGGCCTGGCGAAGGTCCTGCCGCGCGGGCGCCGCTCGCTCACCGCCGCCGCGTTCACGGCGGCCCTGCTCTCCGTGCCCGCCGCGGCCGCCGCCTTCACCCTCATCTACGCCGTCGGCGGCACCACCGACGTGCCGATCGGCAAGGTCGCCACCGCCATGATCGGCGTCCACGTCCTCATCGGCGTCGGCGAGGCCGCCATCACCGCGCTCACGGTCGGCGCGGTGATCGCCGTGCGGCCCGACCTGGTGCACGGCGCGCGCGGCCTGACCGCGCCGCTCAAGCTGCGCGTGGGGGGCGCACTCGTCGACGCGCCCGCCGCCGTCCCCGCCCCCGCGGCCCGCTCCCACCGCAAGCTGTGGGCCGCGGGCCTGGTCGCCTCGCTCGTCCTCGCCGGATTCGTCTCCTTCTACGCCTCCACCAACCCCGACGGCCTGGAGAAGGTCGCCCACGACAAGGGCATCGACCGCAAGGAGGAGGAGCACGCCGCCAAGGACTCGCCCTTCTTCGACTACAGCGTGGAGGGCATCACCGACACCCGCCTCTCCGGCGGCCTCGCGGGCGTCATCGGCGTCGGCGTGACCGTCGTCGCGGGCACCGGCGTCTTCTGGGCGGTGCGCAGGCGACGCGCCCCGTACGCGGACCAGGCGGACCCGGCGGGGACCGTCGCGGTGACCGAGCCCGCCGAGAGCGCCTGACGTGGGCGCGGGCCACGCGCACCGCCTGTACCGCCACGGCCGCTCCCCGGTGCACGCGCTGCCGCCGCACGCCAAGCTCACCGCCGTCCTCTGCTTCGTGGTCGTGGTGGTGTCCACCCCGCGCGAGGCGCTCTGGGCCTTCGCCGCGTACGCCGTGCTGCTCGCGACCGTCGCGTACGCGGCCCGCGTGCCGCCCCCGTTCCTCCTGAAGCGGCTGCTGATCGAGATCCCCTTCGTGGGGTTCGCGCTGCTCCTTCCGTTCGTCGCGCAGGGCGAGCGCGTGCACGTCCTCGGCCTCTCGCTCAGCGAGAGCGGCCTGTGGGGCGCGTGGAACGTCCTCGCCAAGGGCACCCTCGGCGTCGCCGCATCGGTGCTGCTCGCCGCCACCACGGAGCTGCGCGAACTGCTCCTCGGGCTCCAGCGCCTGCGGCTCCCGCCGCTCCTCGTCCAGATCGCCTCCTTCATGATCCGCTACGGCGACGTCATCGCCGACGAGATGCGCCGCATGCGCGTCGCGCGCGAGTCCCGCGGCTTCGAGGCCCATGGCGTACGCCAGTGGGGCGTGCTCGCCAAGTCGGCGGGGGCCCTGTTCATCCGCTCCTACGAACGGGGCGAGCGCGTGCACCTGGCCATGGTGAGCCGGGGCTATACCGGCTCCATGCCGGTCATCGACCAGGTGACGGCGAGCCGCGCCCAGTGGTCGTACGCCCTCGCCCTGCCCGTGACCGCCCTCGTCGTCTGCCTGTTGGGATGGACCCTGTGACCGCTTCCCTTGAGGTCCGTGGCCTCGCCTACGCCTACCCCGACGGCCACCAGGCCCTGTTCGGCGTCGACCTCACCATCACCCGCGGCGAGCGCGTCGCCCTGCTCGGGCCGAACGGCGCGGGCAAGACGACGCTCGTGCTGCACCTCAACGGCATCCTCACCGCGGGCGCCGGGACCGTCACCGTGGCCGGACTGCCGGTCGGCAAGCGGCACATGGCGGAGATCCGCCGCAAGGTCGGCATCGTCTTCCAGGACCCGGACGACCAGCTGTTCATGCCCACCGTGCGCGAGGACGTCGCCTTCGGCCCCGCGGCGGCGGGCCTGCGCGGCCCGGAGCTCGAAGCGCGCGTGCACAAGGCGCTCGCCCAGGTCGGCATGGACGCGTACGCCGACCGCCCGCCGCACCACCTCTCCTTCGGCCAGCGGCGCCGCGTGGCCGTGGCGACGGTCCTCGCGATGGAGCCGGAGATCCTCGTCCTGGACGAGCCCTCGTCGAACCTCGACCCGGCCTCGCGCCGCGAACTCGCCGACATCCTGCGGGCGCTGGACGTCACCGTCCTGATGGTCACGCACGACCTGCCGTACGCGCTCGAACTGTGCCCCAGGGCGCTGGTCCTCAGCGAGGGCGTCATCGCGGCCGACGGCGCCACCGGCGAGCTGCTCGCCGACGAGGAGCTGATGCGTAGCCACCGCCTTGAACTCCCCTTCGGCTTCGATCCGAAGACGGCGGGGGCGGCCCGCTAGCGGAATCTTCGGCGGCGCGGGGCGGTTGGCTCAGGTATGGACGCTGACGGAGTGGCTGTGGCGGGGGCGGACACCGACGTGCACGGCACGGTCGCCCCCGGGTACGAACCGGTCGAGGACGCCTTCCGGCGCACCTTCACCGCGCTCGGCGAGCGCGGCGCGGCGGTCGTCGTGTACCGCGACGGGCGGCGCGTGGTGAACCTGTGGGGCGGCACGCGCGACGCCGACGCGGCCGCCCCCTGGGAGCCCGGCACCGCCCAGATCGTCCGCTCGGCCACCAAGGGCGTGGCCGCCGCCGCGCTGCTCCTGCTGCACCAGCGCGGGCGCCTCGACCTGGACGCGCCCGTGGGGGAGTACTGGCCGGAGTTCAAGGCGCGCGGCAAGGAGCGGGCGCTCGTGCGGCACGTGCTCGCCCACCGGGCCGGAGTGCCGGTCCTCGACCGGCCGCTGACCCCCGCCGAGGCGTACTCGCCCGACCTCGCGGCCGCGGTCGTCGCCGCGCAGGCGCCCGCGTGGGAGCCGGGCACCGACCACGGCTACCACGCGCACACCTTCGGCTGGCTCACCGGGGAGCTGGTGCGCCGCGTCACCGGGCGCGCCATCGGCGACTGGATCGCGGACGAGGTCGCGGGGCCGCTGGGCCTCGACCTGTGGCTGGGGCTCCCCGACGACCAAGCATCGCGGGTCGGGCGGCTCGGGCGCCTCACGGCCGACACCGGGCGCGGCGGGCCGCGCGCCCGGCCCAAGCCGGAGGTCGCCGCGGCCTACGCGGACCCCGCCTCCCTGACGCGGCGCGCCTTCGCGGTCATCGACCCGCCGCCCGACGAGAACGACCCCGCCTACCGCGCGGCCGCCCTGCCCGCCTCGAACGGCATCGCCACGGCCGACGGGCTCGCCCGCTTCTACGCCGCGCTCATCGGGGACGTCGACGGGGGCGGGCGCCTCTTCGCGCCCGCGACGCTGGCCCTCGCGCGCGGCGAGGCGTCCGCCGGGGCCGACCGGGTCCTCGTCACCCGCACCCGCTTCGGCCTCGGCTACATGCTCCACGGCCCCGCCGCCCCGCTCCTGACCCCGTCCTCCTTCGGCCACCCCGGCCGCGGCGGCACCCTGGCCTTCGCCGACCCGGAGTCGGGCCTGTCCTTCGCCTACGTCACGAACACCATGGCCAAGGGCATCACAGCGGACCCCCGCCCGCAGACGGTACTCCGCGCCCTGCGCACGGTGCTGCCCTGATCCCTCGCGGTGCGCCCCAGGCCCGCCCCTTCCCGATCCGGGGGCTGCGCCCCCGTGCCCCCGCTTTTCGGCGCTCCGCGCCTCGTCCTCAAACGCCGGACGGGCTGAAACTGTCGCCGGTTGCGGCAGTCTTTTAGCCCCTCCGGCGTTTGAGGAGCGGGGGTCTGGGGGCGGAGCCCCCAGGAATCGGGAAGGGGCGGGATTGGGGACCCCCGGTAGGGCATCAGCCCGCGTGCAGCATCAAGCCGATGCCCGCCACCATCACGCCCGCTGCAAGCATCCGCGGTGCACCAAACCGCTCCTTGAAGAACACCGCCCCAATCCCCGCCCCCACGATGATCGAAGACTCCCGCAGCGCGGAGATCGGCGCGAGATCGGCCCGCGTCTGCGCCCACAGGACGAGCGCGTACGCGGAGACGGAGAGGGCGGCCCCGATCAGCCCGAGCGGCGCCGCCGACCGCACCCGCGCCACGAAGCCGCCGCGCCAGAGCCACAGCGCGTACAGCGGCACGACGGTGCCCTGCACGAGCATGAGCCAGGCGATGTACCCCAGGGACGAGCCGGACGCGCGTACGCCGAGCCCGTCGACGACGGTGTACGCCGCGATGGAGACGCCGGTGGCGAGCGCGGCGCCAAGCGCGGTCCAGTCGGGCCGCCGCCCGGAGCCCCGGATGCCCCACAGGGCGAGCCCGGTGAGCCCGGCCGAGCAGACGGCGACCCCGGCGGCCTGCCACCCGCCGGGCACCTCGCCCACGAACACGGCCGCGAGCACGGTCACCACCAGCGGCGCGGTGCCGCGCGCGATGGGGTAGGCCTGACCGAAGTCCCCGAGCCGGTAGGACCACATGAGCAGCGCGTAGTAGCCGACGTGCAGGACGGCGGAGAGCAGCAGCCAGGGCCGGGCACCGGCGTCGGGGAAGGACACGAAGGGGGCGAGCAGCAGCCCGATGAGGGCGCCGCCGCCCGAGATGAGCGTGAAGCCGACGAGCTTGTCGGTGATGTGGTGGGCGAGCGCGTTCCAGGCGGCGTGGGTGACGGCGGCGAGCAGGACGGCCGCGGTGACCAGCGGGGTCATCGAGCGGTTCCGGCGGCCTCGCGCACGTCCACCAGGGTGCCTCCGGCGTGGGCGACGAGGGCCTCGGGAGCTATGGGGAACACCGTGTGCGGGGTGCCCGCGGCGGCCCACACCACGTCGTGGGCGAGCAGCGAACGGTCGGCGAGGACCCGGGTCCTGGTGGCGTGCCCGAAGGGCGGCACCCCGCCGATGGCGTACCCGGTGGTCTCCCGGACGAGGGCCGCGTCGGCCCGCGTGACGCGCTCCGCGCCGAGCTCCTCGCGCACCCGCTCGACGTCGACGCGCGAGGCGCCGTCCAGGAGGACGAGGACGGGCACCCCGTCCGCGGCGAAGACCAGGGACTTGCAGATCTGGCTCAGCGCGCAGCCGATCGCGGCGGCGGCCTCGGCGGCGGTCCGGGTCCGCTCGGGGAACCGCCGGACCGCGCCGGTCAGTTCGCCGAGGCCGAGCTCGCGCAGGGCCCGGGCGAATCGGGGGTGCGCGGGTGAACCGCCGGTGTCGTACGCGTCGCTCGCAGAAGTACCCATGCGGCGCACGCTAGCGGCGCGTGTACGCACCACGCGACCGGGTATCCACGAAGCGAACGGCCCGCCCCGGTGAACCGGCGCGCAGGCCTCAGCCCCCGGCCAGCAGCACCGCCCGCACCACCGGGCCCGCCGAGTCGCCGCCGTGGCCGCCCGCCTGGACCACCGCCGCCGCGGCCACGTCGCCGCGGTACGCCGTGAACCAGCCGTTGGGCTTCTTCTGCCCGTCGACCTCGGCGGAGCCGGTCTTCGCGCCGGAGTCGGAGCCGAGGCCCGACATCGGCTTGACCGCGGTGCCCGCGACCGCCGTGTAGTGCATGAGGTCGCGCAGGGCGGACGCCGTGGCGGGGGACATCTTCCGCGCGGCCGTCGCCAGCTTCCGCTTGTCCAGGGCGGGGGAGACCAGGTACGGCTGCCGGAAGGTGCCGGACTTGACCGTGGCCGCCACCGACGCCATGTTCAGCGGGTTCATCCGCACCCCGCCCTGGCCGATGAGCGACGCCGCCATCTGCGCGTCCGACTGCACCGGCACCGCGCCGTCGAACGACGGCACGCCGATCGACCAGTTGTCGTTGCCGAGCCCGAAGACGTCCCGGGCCTGCTTCGTCAGGTCGTCGTCGGAGAGCTTCTTCGCCTGGCTGATGAAGGCCGTGTTGCAGGACCGCGCGAAGCTCGCCCGGAACGTGCCGTTCTTGATCTGGAACTTGTCGTCGTTCTGGAACTTCCAGCCGCCGTACGTCTCGTACTTGGGGCAGGGGTGCTTCTTGTCGACGCCCGCGAGCTTCTTCTCCAGGAGCATCGCCGACGAGACGACCTTCATCGTGGAGCCGGGCGCGAGCGAGCCCTGGAAGGCCGTGTTGAAGCCGCCGGGGCTGGAGTTGGCGACGGCCAGGATCTCGCCGGTGCTCGGCTTCACCACCACGACGGACGCCCGCTTCCGCTTGGCCGTCTCCCGCTCGGCCGCCGCCTGCGCGGCGGGGCTGATCGTGGTCTTCAGGGTGCCCGGGGTGCCGGGCGCGAGCGTCAGGAGCGTCTTGTCGGGCGTCACCTTCGCGTCGTCGCTCTTGGTCTTCGTGCGCGCCGCGTCCCGCGCGTCCTTGCGCACGATCCGCAGCTCGATGCCGCCGGTGCCGCCCGCCTTCTTGCCGTACTTGTCGCGCAGGCCGTCGAGGACCGTGCCCAGCGAGGGGTACTTCGCCGCGGTCAGCACGCGGCCGTCGCGGTCCAGGGCCTTGATCGGCGGGGTGCCCGCCTCGCCGGTGACCAGGCGGTCGCCGGGCTTCAGCTCCGGGTGGACGACGGAGGGGCGCCAGTCGACGAGCGTCCTGCCGTCGGACGCCCGGCGCACCACCCGCAGCGCCGACGCGTACCCGTACGGCTTGCGGACCGTGCCCACCGCGCCCTGGGTCTCGCGGTTTCCCTCGTACGAGACCGTCGCCGCGGCCTTGAACGGCACCGTCGGGCTCTTGCGGCTCGCGGGCCTGCCCGGCGTGAGCCGCACCTTCGTCATCCGCGCGTCCTTCTGATACGACCGCAGGGCCGCCCGGGCCGCCTCGCGGTCGTCCGTCAGCGCGGCCGCCCGGTCCACGTCGCCCGCGGCCCAGGCCGCGAGGAACCCCCGCGCGGTGGTGCGCACTTCCGCGGCCGTCGGCGGGCCCGTCGCCACGGCCTTGCCGTCCGCCCCGCTGGCGCCGCCCGTCTCCGGCTCCCCGGCCAGCGCGTACGCGGCGAAGCCCACGCCGCACACGACGGCGACCACGGCCCCGCCGAGCACGCCCGGACGCACCTTCTTGCGCTCGGCGACACGTCTTCTCTTGCCCACGAACCAGTCCTCCGCGAATCCCCGTCGGCCCCCGCCGCGCCTCTGCTCAACTCACCGACCGCCCAACCTAGCGGCAGCCCGTCCGGGCATGGTTCGCAGTGTCGTTGGATTGGGCTATGCGTCGATGGGGTCTGCGGGTTGTTCGTGGCTGGGCGCGCCCGCGCGGCGGAGCCGCATATGGACACAGCCCCGCGCCCCTTCGGGGCGCGCCCCCGGGGCGCTCCCTCTCGGCGCCCGTTTAGCGCGTCGCTCGTAGGATCGTCGCTACGATCGGGCCCGCCGTGTCGCCGCCGTGGCCGCCCTCCTGGGCCATCGCGGCCGCGGCCACGTCGCCGCGGTAGCCCGTGAACCAGCTGTTGGGCTTCTTCTGCCCGTCGACCTCCGCCGAGCCGGTCTTCGCGCCGACGTCGGGGCCGAGGCCCGCCATGGCCCGCGCGCCCGTGCCGGACAGCGCGGTGCGCCGCAGCATCTGGCGCAGCTGGGCGACGGTGGTCCCGGACAGGCCGCGCGCGGCGGCCAGTTCGCCGTCGATGAAGGACTTGGGCACGAGCACGGGCTGGCGGAAGGCGCCCGTCATCGCCGTGGCCGTCACCGACGCCAGGTTCAGCGGGTTGAGCTGCACCTCGCCCTGGCCGATGGCGTTCGCCGCCCGGTCGGGGCCGGTGGAGGCGGGCACGGAGCCGTCCGCGGAGGGGATGCCGGTGTGCCAGTCGCCGCGCCCCAGGCCGAAGTTGTCCCGCGCCTCCTCGGTGAGCGAGGCGTCGGTGAGCGGCTTCTCGTCGATGAGCTTCACGAACGCGGTGTTGCAGGAGCGCGCGAAGCTGTCCGCGAGCGTGGCCCCGTCGTCGGGCGCGAGGCCGGTGAGGTTGGTGAAGGTCTGGCTCTGCCAGGTCGCCGTCGCCGGGCACGGCGCCGGGCCGCCCGCCTTGGTGACGCCCTTGTCGATGAGCATCGCCGCGGTCACGATCTTCATGGTGGAGCCGGGCGCCAGCTTGCCCTGGAAGGCCGCGTTGAAGTCGTCCTTACGGTGGTTGGCGACCGCGAGGACCTCGCCGGTGCTCGGCTTGACCGCGACCACCGACGACTCGGGGTACTTGGCGACCGCGTCCTCGGCGGCCCGCTGCGCGGCGGCGCTCAGCGTCGTCGGCAGCGTGCCGGGTCTCCCCTTGGCGAGCGTGAGCAGCGTCGTCGTACCGGCGTCCGCCGAGGCCCGCTTCACATACAGCTCGATCCCCGGGCGGCCGCCCGCCTTCTCGCCGTACGCCGTCCGCAGCTTCGCGAGCACCGGCGCGAGCGAGGGGTAGGCGTCGGGCGTCAGGACCCTGCCGTCGCGGTCCACGGCCCTGACGGGCGGCGCCGCGGCCTCGCCCGTCTCCAGGCTCTCGCCCTCGTGCAGCCGGGGGTGCACGACGGACGCCTCCCAGTCGACCAGCGGCCGCCCGGTGGTCCGGCCGCGCACGACCTCGAACGACGACTCGTACGCCAGGCTCTTGGACGTGCCCTCGTACGACACGGTGGCGCGCACCGAGAACGGCACGTGCGTGCCGTCGATCCGACCCGCCGTCAGGCGCACGCGGCGGATGTGCGCGTCCTCGCGGTAGCCGGTCAGGGCGCGCGCGGCGCTCTCCTGGTCGTTCGTGTACACGGCCGCCGTGTCCGCGTCCCCCTTCGCCCACGCCGCGAGGAACGTCCGCGCGGTGTCGCGGACCTCCTTCGCGGCGAGCGGTCTCTTCCGCGCCGCCGCGGGCGAGGCTGAACCGCCGTCGTCGTTCAGCGCGTTCACCACGTTGTACGTGCCGTATCCGGCGCCCCCCACCATGACGGCGAAGACCCCGCCGATGATGACGCCCTTCACTCGTTTGCTCATGAAGCGCTCCCTCCCCAGGAATGCCCACACTTTAGGAGCAGGAACGCCGCCCCAACCCGGCTTTCCCCAGGGCGGACCCGTCTTGGCCGGATCTCCGGCTGAATTCTCGATCGCTATGCGTCAAGAAGAATGGCCGGACCGGCACGGATCGGCCAGAACCGAATGGGCGCGGGAAAACCGGCGCTGCCCCGATCCATCGTGGCGTTCCCGGTCCCGCGTCGGCGCGGAGGGGAGCGATCGCGTCAAACCGCTCGGTTCCGGCCGCCGTTGGCGGGGGAGTTGTCCGTGAAATCTCCCGGAATTGTCCGTGATCCGTAACAGCGGGATCCTCCGGCCGCCCCGCCCCCTCTTGCCGTGCGGTCGCGAGGGTGACCGGGGATCGGCTGGGGACTGTGAGAGGGGCGGACATGGCGCGGCACAGCGGCGGGCGGGGCTGGTACGGCAAGGTGGTCGGGGCGGCGCTCGGGGTGATGCTGCTCGCCACCGGCGCCTCGGTGTGGACCGCGCAGGCCGGTGGCACCGAGGACGCGGCACCGCGGGCGACCGGACCCGGCAAGGCCGCCGTCAAGCCGGTGTCGGCGTCCATCGCGCACGCCTCGGAGAAGGGGAAGCGCGCCGTCAACATCACCATCGACGACGGCCCCGACCCCAAGTGGACCCCGCCGATGCTCGACCTGCTGCGCCAGTACGGCGTGAAGGCCACGTTCTGCATGGTGGGCACGCAGGCGCAGGCCCACCCGGACCTCGTCAAGAAGGTGGTGGCGGAGGGGCACCGGCTGTGCGACCACACGGTGTCGCACAACACCGCCATGGACAAGGACTCCCAGGCCTACCAGTCGCAGCAGATACTCGACGCCGAGCGCATGATCACCAAGGCGTCCGGGGGCGTGCGGCCGATGTACTACCGGGCGCCCGGCGGGGCCTTCACCCCCTACAGCCGCAAGCTCGCCGCCTCCCGCGGCATGCGCCCGCTGGGCTGGAACGTGGACACCAAGGACTTCGAGCGGCCCGGCACGGACGCCATCGTCGCCACCGTCCAGCGCGAGCTGTCCAACGGCCCGACGCTGCTCTTCCACGACGCGGGCGGCGACCGCACCCAGACCGTCGAGGCCCTGCGCCGCCTCCTGCCCTGGCTCAAGGGGCAGGGCTACTCCTTCGGCTTCCCCGTGCGCTGAACCGGGCCCCGCCGCCCGCTCAGACCCAGGTGTCCAGCCACATCCGCGACCGCCACGACTCGATGGGGATCGCGGTGCCCGTGTAGATCGGCCAGAAGTAGATGAAGTTCCAGAAGATCAGCAGGACCAGGACCCCCGCGCTCGCCGCGCCCGCCACCCGGCGCCGTTCACCGGTGACAAGCCCCGGCTCCACTGGAGCGGCTCCGCCGCGCCCCCCACTGGGCGGTCCGATCAGCGCGCCCACGAGCATCGCCACGGCCAGGCACAGGAACGGCACGAAG
This sequence comes from Streptomyces sp. NPDC053474, assembly GCF_044544845.1. Taxonomy (NCBI): domain Bacteria; kingdom Bacillati; phylum Actinomycetota; class Actinomycetes; order Kitasatosporales; family Streptomycetaceae; genus Streptomyces; species Streptomyces sp. NPDC053474. The sequence continues at coordinate 122,042 of NZ_JBITXV010000005.1, read as the reverse complement.
ACCACGGCGTAGAAGTAGAAGATGGTCCGTTCCTGGTACATGAACCACGGCAGATAGCCCGCCGCGACCCCGCAGACGATCGCGCCCGCGCGCCAGTCCCTGCGGAAGAACCACCGCCACAGCACATAGAGCAGCGCGGCGCCCGCCGCCCACCACAGCAGCGGGGTGCCGAGGGCGAGGACCTCGCGGGCGCACTTCTCCTTGGTGTCGGCCGGGCAGCCGTCCTTGCCGGGCAGCGGCGACTCGTAGAAGTACGAGACGGGACGGCCGTCGACGATCCAGCTCCACGGGTTCGACTGGTAGGTGTGCGGCGAGGACAGGCCGACGTGGAAGTCGTACACCTTGTTCTCGTAGTGCCACAGGCTGCGCAGCCAGTCCGGGAGCCAGGTGAAGCTTCCGCCCTTGCCGTCCGTCGCCGCCCAGTCGCGGTAGTAGCCGCCGGTGCCGTCGCTCGGCGAGAGGATCCAGCCGAGCCAGGAGAGCAGATACGTGCCGACGGCGACCGGCACCGTCGCGGCGAACGCGGGCAGCACGTCCAGCCTGAGCACCGCCGCGTACGGCCGCCGCGCTCCGGCCACGCGGCGCGCGCCCACGTCCCAGGCCACGGTCATCAGGCAGAAGAACACCAGGACGTACAGGCCGTTCCACTTGGTCGCGAAGGCCAGGCCGAGGCAGAGCCCCGCCGCCCAGCGCCACGGCCGCCACCCCAGGCGCGTGGTCTCGGCGACGCGCCGGTCCGGGCGCACCGCGCCGTCGGCGTCCAGCGGCAGCGCCGCCGCGAGCCGGGCGCGCGCCCGGTCCCTGTCCACCAGGAGGCAGCCGAACGCGGCGAGGACGAAGAACATGAGGACCAGGTCGAGCAGCGCGGTCCGGCTCATCACGAAGTGCAGGCCGTCCACGGTGAGCAGCGCGCCCGCGAGGCAGCCGAGGAACGTGGAGCGGAACAGGCGCCGCCCGATCCGGCACAGCATCAGGACCGACAGGGTGCCGAGCACCGCCGTCATGAACCGCCAGCCGAACGGATCGAAGCCGAACAGCCACTCGCCGACGCCGATCACGTACTTGCCGACCGGCGGATGCACCACGTACGCGGCGTCCGTGGGCAGCGCGACGCCGTCGCCCTGCTGGATCACCGTGTCGTTGACCTTGTCGGGCCAGCTCAGTTCGTAGCCGCGGTGGATCAGCGCCCAGGCGTCCTTGGCGTAGTACGTCTCGTCGAATATCACCGCCTTCGGGCTGCCCAGGTTCCAGAACCGCAGCAGGCCCGCGACGAGGGCCACCAGGATCGGCCCGCCCCAGCCCGACCAGCGGGTCACCCGCCGCGCGGCGGCCGGGGGCACCCCGAGCGCCGCCCAGATCCGCGAGCTCGGTTCGGCGTACGGCGGGACGAGCCGCGCCCGCACGTCGGCCCCGGTCCGGGCCGTGTGGCCGAAGCGGCGCAGTCTGCGGTGCCAGGGCGACGGCTGCTGGTCCTCGGCTCGGCGGCCCTCACGAGTGTCCGGGGACGACGCGGTACTGGTCACCGCGCCATCGTAGGGAACCAGACTGTGACAGTCCCGCTGCCCGCCCCTGCGAGGATGGATCCGTGACAGGAAGCGCAGACTCAAGCCCCGACGGCACGCCCGGCACCACGCCCGCGGGCTCCCCCGACACCGCAGGCACGCTCGTCCTCGCGGGCACCCCCATCGGCGACCCCGCGGACGCCCCGCCCCGGCTCGCGGCCGAACTGGAGCGCGCCGACGTCGTGGCCGCCGAGGACACCCGCAGGCTCAAGCGGCTCACGCAGGCGCTCGGCGTGTCCGTGGGCGGCCGCGTGGTGTCGTACTTCGAGGGCAACGAGTCGGCGCGCACGCCCGAGCTCGCCGACGCGCTCGAAGGCGGCGCCCGGGTGCTGCTCGTCACCGACGCGGGCATGCCGTCGGTCTCCGACCCCGGCTACCGCCTGGTCGCCGCCGCCGTCGAGCGCGGCATCCGGGTCACCGCGGTGCCCGGCCCCTCGGCCGTCCTGACCGCGCTCGCGCTCTCCGGTCTTCCCGTGGACCGGTTCTGCTTCGAGGGCTTCCTGCCCCGCAAGGCGGGCGAACGCCTCGCCCGGCTCCGCGAGGCCGCCGACGAGCGCCGCACCCTCGTGTACTTCGAGGCCCCGCACCGGCTGGCCGACGCCCTCGCCGCGATGGCCGAGGCCTTCGGGCCCGAGCGCCGGGCCGCCGTGTGCCGCGAGCTCACCAAGACCTACGAGGAGGTCCGCCGCGGCCCCCTCAAGGAGCTCGCCGAGTGGGCGGCCGACGGGGTGCGCGGCGAGATCACCGTCGTCGTGACGGGCGCGCCCGAGCGCGGCGCCGACGAGCTGGACGACGACGAGCTGGTGCGCCGGGTCCGGGTGCGCGAGGAGGCGGGGGAGCGGCGCAAGGAGGCGATCGCCGCCGTGGCCGCCGACGCCGGGCTCCCGAAGCGGCGTGTTTTCGACGCCGTGGTCGCGGCGAAGCACGCGCCTGAGGCGTGACGCGAGACGGGTGCGACAGCGTGTGCGCAGGGGCGTGAGATACCGGCGCACACGCTTGCTACCTGCACCGTTTCCGTCCTCGCCCGGCGTCGGGGGCGGGAGGGTTTTATTCCTCCGAGCGGCCCATCGCCTGGCAAAGGACTATCGTGAAAGGCAAAAGCGCGGGCCCCGCGTCCGGCCGAATTCCTATGGGAATGCCAAATCGGGCCCAACAGTGCACAGGTCTGGTGCACTCGCCGCGGGAAAGGCGTCCACTGGTGGTCAGGGACGCACCCGTCCCTCGCCGCCAGGCCCGGGTCCGGGCAGGACGCTCCGGGCCGGTGGCGCTTGTCCTGCGGACAAGAGGAGCTCGCATGAGTGAGATCGCAGACACCGGTCACCGCACGGCTGTCGACGTCGTCCATGAGTCCTACGCGTTCGCCTGCATGCGCTGCGGGCACGGCTGGGAGCAGTCGTACGAGATAGAGCACCACGTGGACGCCAAGGGGCAGGAGTTCGTGATGTACCTGGCGGGCGGGCAGCGCGTGCCGTCCCCGCTCACCCGGCCCACCTGCCTGAACTGCGGGGGCCACGTCGTACGGATCATGCGCGCGGGCCAGGTGTCGACCGTGCGGTCCGCTCTGGAGTCCCTGCACCGCCAGCCCCACACCGAGCACCCGCCGTCGGCCACGAAGGTCCCGGCGAGCGACGGTTCCGCCGAGGCGGGGGAGGACCTCGGCAAGCACCACTGGCACCTCTCGGACCTGCTGCACCCCTTCCAGAACCACCGCAAGGCGGGCTGAGGCCCGCCGCGGCGCGGGGGCGGGGCGAGGGGCCGGGCGGCCGGGCTCTGTGGGGGAGGCCGGGCTCCGTAGGATCGGGGCATGCCCGCCGACACCACCCCGCCCCCGGCCCCCGCCCCGCTCCGGGTCCCGGTCGCCGACTCCCACACCCACCTGGACATGCAGTCCGCCACCGTCGAAGAGGCGCTCGCCAAGGCCGCGTCGGTGGGCGTCACCACGGTCGTCCAGGTCGGCTGCGACGTCGCCGGGTCCCGCTGGGCCGCCGAGACCGCCGCCGCGCACACCGCCGTCCACGCGGCGGTGGCCCTTCACCCGAACGAGGCGCCGCGCATCGTGCACGGGGACCCCGACGGATGGTCGCGGCAGGGGGCCCGCGGCGCCGGGGGCGAGGCCGCGCTCGACGAGGCGCTCGCCGAGATCGACCGGCTCGCCGCGCTGCCGCACGTCAAGGGCGTCGGCGAGACCGGCCTCGACTACTTCCGCACCGGCCCGGAGGGCATGGCCGCGCAGGAACGGTCCTTCCGCGCCCACATCGAGATCGCCAAGCGGCACGGCAAGGCCCTGGTCATCCACGACCGCGAGGCCCACGACGACGTGCTGCGCGTCCTCAAGGAGGAGGGCGCCCCCGAGCGCACCGTCTTCCACTGCTACTCCGGCGACGCCGCGATGGCCGAGGTGTGCGCGGAGCACGGCTACTTCATGTCCTTCGCGGGCAACGTCACCTTCAAGAACGCGGGACACCTGCGCGCCGCCCTCGCCGTGGCCCCGCGCGAGCTCGTCCTCGTCGAGACCGACGCCCCGTTCCTGACCCCCGCGCCCTACCGCGGACGGCCCAACGCCCCTTATCTCATTCCGGTCACGCTGCGCGCCATGGCCGAGGTGCAGGGCGTCGACGAGGACACCATGGCCGAGGCCGTCTCGGCGAACACGGCCCGCGCCTTTGATTACTGATCGATAACGACCGAAGCGTTCCAGGGCCTGACAGCCCGGGGCAGTGCCACGACACAGAGTAGTCACCCTGCTTTGGAGAGTGACGGCCGCTCCGCTAGGTTCTGCAAGCCGATCTGCACATGGCTTGTCAGTGGTTCACATGTCAGCTGGAGCGTCGCCGTGAGCACACCGCAGTACGAGACGTACGGGCAGGCGCCGTTCGCGCCCCACGAGCCGTACGGGGGCGCCACGGCCGCCGTGGGGCACGGAGGGTACGAGGATCCCTACCGCCCGGCGTACGACATGGCCCCGGCGGCCGGGGAGTACGCCGCGTACGCGGTCGGCGGCGAGACGAGCGCGCCCGGCGGCCCGGAGTACGGCGGATACGCCGGGCAGGCCGAGCACGACGAGTACGCCGGAGCCGGGGACGACCCGGCCCTCGCCGAGCCCGCCCAGGACGCCGCTGCCGACGTCGGCGCCGCGCCCCTGCTGCCCCGGCAGGCCGAAGGGCCCCGGAGCGCGGGGCGCGCCCGGGCCCGGCGCGCCGCGCGGCGCAAGCGGGGCGGCGAGCGGCCCGACGGCCTGCGCAGGCTCGTCCCGCAGGCCCTCGTCGTCGCCTTCCTCGCGGGCGGCACCTCCGCCTTCGTCGCCAACGACAAGGCCATCCAGCTCAGCGTCGACGGCAAGTCCCGCACCCTGCACACCTTCGCCGACGACGTCGGGGAACTCCTCGCCGACGAGGGCGTGGACGTCGGCGCCCACGACATCGTGGCGCCCACCGCCGGGACCGTGCTCGCCAGCGGCGACGAGATCGCCGTCCGCTACGGCCGCCCCGTGCGGCTCACCCTCGACGGCAAGAGCCGCCAGGTGTGGACCACCGCCCGCACCGTCGACGGCGCGCTGCGCCAGCTCGGCGTGCGCGCCGAGGGCGCCTATCTGTCGGCCTCGCGCAGCAAGCGCATCGCCCGCGAGGGCCTCGAACTCGACGTCCGCACCGAGCGCACCGTGACCGTCATGGCCGACGGCCGGGCCCGCACCATCCGCACCAACGCCGCGACCGTCCACGAGGCCGTGGAGGAGTCCGGCGTCACCCTGCGCGGCTCCGACACGACGTCCGCGGCGCCGGACAGCTTCCCGCGCGACGGCCAGACCATCACCGTCATGCGCATCTCCGGCCGCAAGGAGGTGCGCGAGGAGGTCATCCCCTTCGAGGTCCGCAAGACCGAGGACGCCTCGCTGCTTCGCGGCACGGAGGCCGTCGTGCAGGCCGGGCACACCGGGGCCCGGCGGGTCACCTACGCGCTGCGCACCGTCAACGGCGTGAAGCAGAGGCCGCGGCGCATCAAGAGCGAGGTGGTGCGCGAGCCGCAGACGCGCATCGTGAAGGTCGGCACCAAGGCCCCGCCCACGACCGCCGTGCCCGGCGCCGACGGGCTCGACTGGGGCGCCCTCGCGAGCTGCGAGTCCGGGGGGCGGCCCAACGCGGTCGACCCCTCCGGCACCTACGGCGGGCTCTACCAGTTCGACACCCGCACCTGGCAGGCCCTCGGCGGCTCCGGCCGCCCCCAGGACGCCCCCGCCGCCGAACAGACCCACCGCGCCAAGAAGCTCTACGTCCAGCGCGGCGCGAGCCCCTGGCCGCACTGCGGCAAGCGTCTGTAGGCCGGGGCCGGGGCGGGGCGCGGATACCCTGGGGCGGTGAGTAGCACCGAGCACGACGCCCTTCTGGGCCCCGCCGACATCCGCGAGCTGGCCGCGACCCTCGGCGTCCGGCCGACCAAGCAGCGCGGCCAGAACTTCGTCATCGACGCGAACACCGTCCGCCGCATCGTCCGCACCGCGGAGGTCCGCCCCGACGACGTCGTGGTCGAGGTGGGCCCGGGCCTCGGCTCGCTGACCCTCGCGCTCCTGGAGACGGCCGCGCACGTCACCGCCGTGGAGATCGACGACGTGCTCGCCGGGGCCCTCCCGGCGACGATCGCGGCCCGGCTCCCGGCGAAGGCGGACTCCTTCGCCCTCGTGCACAGCGACGCCATGCTGGTGCGCGAGCTGCCGGGCCCCGCCCCGACGGCCCTGGTCGCGAACCTCCCGTACAACGTGGCCGTCCCCGTGCTCCTGCACATGCTGGACACCTTCCCCAGCCTGGAGCGCACCCTCGTGATGGTGCAGGCCGAGGTCGCCGACCGCCTCGCCGCCGCCCCCGGCTCGAAGGTGTACGGCGTCCCGTCCGTGAAGGCCAACTGGTACGCGGACGTCAAGCGCGCGGGCTCCATCGGGCGCAACGTCTTCTGGCCCGCGCCGAACGTCGACTCCGGCCTCGTGTCCCTGGTCCGGCGCGCCGAGCCGGTGCGGACCTCGGCCTCGAAGCAGGAGGTGTTCGCCGTCGTGGACGCCGCCTTCGCCCAGCGCCGCAAGACGCTGCGCGCCGCCCTCGCGGGCTGGGCGGGCTCCGCCGCCGCGGCCGAGGCCGCCCTGGTCGCCGCGGGCGTGTCCCCGCAGGCGCGCGGCGAGTCCCTGACCGTCGAGGAGTTCGCGCGGATCGCCGAGCACAAGGGGGCCGCGGCGTGAGCGTCACCGTCCGCGTCCCCGCGAAGGTCAACGTGCGGCTCGCCGTGGGCCCCGCCCGCCCCGACGGCTTCCACGACCTCGCCAACGTCTTCCTCGCCGTCGGCCTGTACGACGAGGTGACCGTGGCGCCCGCCGAGGAGCTGCGCGTCACCTGCTCGGGCCCGGACGCCGCCCAGGTGCCCCTGGACCGCACCAACCTCGCGGCCCGCGCCGCCCTCGCCCTCGCCGAGCGCCACGGCCGCTCCGCCGACGTGCACATCCACATCGCCAAGGACATCCCCGTCGCGGGCGGCATGGCGGGCGGCAGCGCGGACGGCGCGGGCGCCCTGCTCGCCTGCGACGCGCTCTGGGGGACCGGCGCGTCCCGGGCCGAGCTGCTCGACCTCTGCGCCGAGCTCGGCAGCGACGTGCCGTTCAGCCTGGTCGGCGGCGCCGCCCTCGGCACCGGGCGCGGCGAGAAGCTCCAGGAGCTGGCGGTGGGCGGCGGCTTCCACTGGGTGTTCGCCCTCGCCGACGGCGGCCTCTCCACCCCGGCCGTCTACCGCGAGTTCGACCGCCTCACCCCCGACGCCCCCGCCCCCGAGGCGTCCCCGGCGCTGCTCGACGCCCTGCGCGCGGGCGACGCCGCGGCCCTGGCCGGGGCCGTCTCCAACGACCTCCAGCCCGCCGCGCTCTCCCTCTCCCCAGCCCTCGCCGACACCCTGAAGGCGGGCACGGAGGCGGGCGCCCTCGCGGGCATCGTCTCCGGCTCGGGGCCGACCACCGCCTTCCTGGCCAAGGACGCGACCACCGCCGAACAGATCGCCACGGCCCTGCGCGCGTCGGGCACGTGCCGGACGGCGCGGGTGGCGTCCTCCCCGGCGCCGGGGGCGACCGTCCTCTAGGGCCCTACAGCTCGTCGATGGCGGTCAGGTCGATGTCGATGTCGTACGGCACGCTGAGCTTGAGACGGTCGTGGTGGATACCGGTGAGGGCGTAGGTACCGGAGGTTTGGCCGAGTTCGTAGACCTGGACCACTGGATGGTGGTCCGGGCTCGCCATCTCGACCAGCCAGAAGTGGCGAATGCCCGCGGCGGCGTACCTGATTGGCTTGGTGAAGCGGTCGCGGGACTCGGACTCCGGGGAAATGACCTCGACGGCCAGTACGACGTCCACGCTCTTGAAGTGCGTCTGCATCGGACCCGTCTTCGAACTAGCCCGCACCACTGAGATGTCCGGCTCGGGGCCATTGCGCCTGTTCAGTACCACCGTCATCTCGCGTGCAACCTTCAGCTCGGGCGGCACACTGCGACGCAGGCCACTGACCAGCAGGTCGATCGTAGTGAAGTGGAAATAGCGCTGCGGACTCACGAAGACCAGGCTCCCGTCGACCAACTCGGTGTGCGGCGGGAGATCCGGCAGTGTGAACAGGTCGTCCACCGTGTACCCGTCCATCGGCGGCATGGGCCAGCGGGGGTTTTCGGTGGACTCGGCGGTCATGGTTCCTCCCATGAGCGGGATTCTGTGGCCTGCCCCTCCACGGTAGCGACTGCCTCTGGATCACGTCATCACATCGAGTGACTGTTCGACCCCGTGCCGTCGGCGCCGGTCCACGCCCTACTCTTGAAGGCTGATCCACCCCCTCGTCAGGAGTGAAATGGCCGTCAACCTGGTCAATGTCGAAAACGTCAGCAAGGTGTACGGCACCCGTGCCCTGCTCGACGGTGTCTCGCTCGGCGTGTCCGAGGGGGACCGGATCGGCGTCGTCGGGCGCAACGGCGACGGGAAGACCACCCTCATCCGCATGCTGGCCAAGCTGGAGGAGGCCGACACCGGCAGGGTCACGCACAGCGGCGGCCTGCGCCTCGGCGTGCTGACCCAGCACGACTCGCTCGACCCCGAGGCGACCGTGCGGCACGAGGTCATCGGCGACCTCGCCGACCACGAGTGGGCCGGGAACGCCAAGATCCGGGACGTCCTCACGGGCCTGTTCGGCGGCCTCGACCTGCCCGGCTTCCCGCAGGGCCTCGACACCGTCATCGGCCCGCTGTCCGGCGGCGAGCGCCGCCGCATCGCGCTCGCCCAGCTGCTCATCGCCGAGCAGGACCTGATCGTGCTCGACGAGCCCACCAACCACCTCGACGTGGAGGGCATCTCCTGGCTCGCCCGGCACCTGCGCGAGCGCCGCTCGGCGCTCGTGTGCGTGACGCACGACCGCTGGTTCCTCGACCAGGTGTGCACCCGCATGTGGGACGTGCAGAAGGGCACGGTCTACGAGTACGAGGGCGGCTACTCCGACTACGTCTTCGCGCGCGCCGAGCGCGAGCGCATCGCCGCCACCGAGGAGACCAAGCGGCAGAACCTGGTCCGCAAGGAGCTGGCGTGGCTGCGCCGCGGCGCCCCGGCCCGCACCTCCAAGCCGCGCTTCCGCGTCGAGGCCGCCAATGAGCTGATCAAGGACGTACCGGCGCCGCGCGACACCAGCGAGCTGATGAAGTTCGCCACCACGCGGCTCGGCAAGACCGTCTTCGACCTGGAGGACGTGTCCGTCCAGGCCGGTCCCAAGCTGCTCCTGAAGCACCTCACGTGGCAGCTCGGCCCGGGCGACCGCATCGGCCTGGTGGGCGTGAACGGCGCGGGCAAGACCTCGCTCCTGCGGGCCATGGCGGACGCCGCCCGCTCCGAGGGCGAGACGCAGCCCGCGGCCAGTGGGGTCTCCCCTGCTCGAACGGAGTTGAGAGTTGGGGGAAGGATCACCGTCGGCAAGACCGTGAAGCTCGCCTACCTCTCCCAGGAGGTCGCCGAGCTGGACCCGGCCACGCGCGTCCTGGAGGCCGTGCAGCAGGTGCGCGAGCGCGTCGACCTCGGCAAGGGCCGGGAGATGACCGCGGGCCAGCTGTGCGAGACGTTCGGCTTCAGCAAGGAGAAGCAGTGGACGCCGGTCGGCGACCTGTCCGGCGGCGAGCGCCGCAGGCTCCAGCTGCTCCGCCTCCTCATGGACGAGCCGAACGTGCTGTTCCTCGACGAGCCCACCAACGACCTCGACATCGAGACCCTGACGCAGCTGGAGGACCTGCTCGACGGCTGGCCAGGATCCATGATCGTGATCTCCCACGACCGGTTCTTCGTCGAGCGCACCACGGACCGGGTGCACGCGCTGCTCGGCGACGCCACCATGCGGATGCTGCCGCGCGGCATCGACGAGTACCTGGAGCGCAGGCAGCGGATGACCGAGGCCGCGGCCCCGGCGCCCGCCGCGCGCCCCGAACCGGAGACCAAGGCGGCCTCCGCCGCCGACGCGCGCGCCGCGAAGAAGGAACTGGCGAAGATCGAGCGGCAGCTGGACAAGATCTCGGCCAAGGAGAGCACCCTCCACACGCAGATCGCCGATAACGCCACAGACTTCGAGAAGGTGGCCAAACTGGACGCCGAACTGCGCGAACTCGGCAGCGAGCGTGAAGAGTTGGAAATGCGCTGGCTGGAGCTCGCGGAGAACGCGTGAGCATCGCATAACAGACGCATCACGGGCCGGTCCGCCCTTGGGTACAGGGGCAGGACCGGTCCCGGCCATGGCTTGATTGGAGTGATAGAAAGGTCGGCCTGAGCACCACTTGGCGTGCCGAAAAATCAGTGAAGGGGGAAGCGCTGATGACTCAGCCGCCCAACCAGCCGCCGCACGGCGGCTTCGGAGCTCCACAGGATCCACAGGACCCGCGGCAGCCAGGACCGCCGCAGCCGCCGACGCCTCCCGCGGGTCCGCCGCAGTCGCCTCCCCCGGCCCCGCAGCCCGGCTACGGCCAGCCCCAGCAGCCGCCCGCGCAGGCCGGAGCGTACGGCTATCCGCAGCAGCCGGGCCCCTACGGCCAGCCTCCACAGCCCGGCCCCTACGGTCAGCCGCAGCAGCCGGGGCCGTACGGTCAGCCCGCGCAGCCCGGCTACGGCCAGCCGCAGCAGCCCGGTCCCTACGGTCAGCCCCAGCAGCCCGCCGGTTACGGCTTCCCGCAGCAGCAGTACGCGGGCGGCCCAGCGACCCCGCCGCCGCCCGGCGGTGGCGGCAAGGGCCCCTTCAAGCGCAAGACCGTAGTGATCATCGGGGCCGCGGTGGCCACCCTGCTCGTCGCGGGCGGCGCGGTCTACGCGCTCACCAGCGGCGGCGATGACGACAAGAAGTCCGAGTCCAAGAACAAGGGCCCCAAGCCCACCGCCTCCGCCCCGGTCAACCCGGGCGACGGCAGCGGCGACGGCCACGCGGGCAAGGAGGACCTCAACGAGGGCCGCAAGCCCGGCGAGTCGAAGGTCCTCTGGTACAAGGAGGCCCCCAAGGCCCCCGGCAGGGGCGCCGACGCCCCCGGCATGTGGGTCCAGGACGGCGTCGCCGTGAAGGCCGTCTACAAGGAAGTCCTCGGCTACGACGTCGAGTCGGGCAGGCCCAAGTGGCCCGCCATCGAACTGCCCCAGGACATCTGCGCGGCGTCCAAGCAGGTCAGCGAGGACGGCAAGGTCGTCATCGCGTACAAGGGCGGCACGAAGAGCGACGCCAAGTGCGACCAGCTCCAGGTCGTCGACCTGAAGACGGGCGAGAAGGGCTGGAAGAAGCAGATCAAGGAGGAAGGTCTCTTCGACTCCACGCTCAGCATCGAACTGACCATCACCGGCGACACGCTGATGGTCGGCCGCTCGCAGTCCGGCACCGCGTACAGCATGAGCAGTGGCGACGAGCTCTTCGTCTCCCGCAAGAAGGACGAGGGCACCTGCTTCCCGAACGGCTTCACCGGCGGTGACCGGATGCTGCGGGCGCTGTCCTGCGGCGCCAGCACGCCGACCGAGCACGACGAGATCCAGGAGCTGGACCCGAAGACGGGCAAGGCCAAGTGGACGAAGAAGTTCCCCAAGGGCTGGCGTCTGAACAAGGTCTACTCCACCACCCCGGCCGTCCTCTACCTCACCAACGAGGACAAGAAGCAGTGGAACATCACCACGCTCAAGCCGGGTAGCTCCGCGACCCGTTCCGAGGTCCGGGTCAACGAGGACTTCGCGCCCGAGTGCGGCTGGGGCGGCGTCATGGTGAGCGACCTCCAGGGCTGCGCGGGCGCCGTCGCCGACGACACGTACCTCTACCTGCCGACCAAGAAGACGAGCGGCGCCAACGAGATCGTCGCGATCGGTCTGAACACCGGCAAGGCGAACTGGCGCGTCAAGTCGCCGTCGGACACCTCGATGATGCCGATGAAGATGCAGGACGGACGGCTCGTCGCCTACGTCAAGCCGTCGTACAGCACCGGCGGCCAGGTCGTCTCCATCTCCCCGAGCGGCTCGCACGCGCCGAAGACGCTCCTCAAGAACCCCGAGGGCACGGCGAAGATCGAGAACGGCTTCTTCTCGAAGGCGGTCGACTACGTGGACGGGCGCTTCTACCTCTCCACCACGCGCCTGTCCGGCAGCGCGCAGGGCCGCGAGAAGCTGATGCTCGCCTACGGCAAGTGACCCTTCCCCTCGCCTCGTTCCCCTTCCGTCCCCCCAAGGAAAACACGTCATGACTCAGCCGCCTCAGCCCCCCAACGAGCCCCCGCAGGGCGGGTTCGGCGCCCCCCAGGAGCCCCCGTCCGGCGGCTTCGGCAAGGCCCCGGAGCCGGGCTACGGCTACCCGCAGGCCCCCGGCACCCCGCCGCCGCCCCCGCAGGGCCAGCCGGGCCAGGCGCCGTACGGCTACCCGCAGGCGCCCCAGCCGCCCCAGGCCCCGCAGGCGCCCCAGACCCCGCCCGCGGCCCCGCCGCAGGCGCCGCCCGCCGCTCCGCCGCAGGCACCGCCCGCCCCGCCCGCGTACGGCCAGCCCGCCGCCCCGGCCTACGGCCAGCCCGCGGCCCCCGCGTACGGCCAGCCCGCCGCGCCCGCCTACGGCCAGCAGCCCGGCTACGGCTACCCGGGCCAGCCCGGCGCGCCCGGACAGCAGCAGTACGGCTACCCGCAGCCGCCCACCGTGTCGATGCAGCCGCAGCCGACGGGCCCCGGCGGCCCCGGCGGTTCCAACGGCAAGAAGAAGCAGATGACGATCATCGTCGCGGCGGTCGCCGCGATCGCGCTGATCGTCGGCGGCGGAGTGATCTACGCGGCCACGAAGAAGGACGACGACAAGACCACCAGCGCCAAGAAGGACGACAAGGGCGGCAAGGGCGGCGACAAGAAGGACCTGCCCTCCGGCGGCCCCGCCAAGGAGAAGGTCCCGGCGGACACCAGCGCCAAGGTGGCCTTCCAGGTCCCCGCCCCGGCCGTCCCCAAGGACGACGTGTGGAGCGTCGAGGGCTCCTGGCTGACCGACGACGCGGTCGTCAAGTCCGGCTACCAGGGCAAGGACAAGGACCACGCCCTGATCGCGTACGACCCCGCGTCCGGCAAGCAGAAGTGGTCGGTCCCGCTCACCGGCGAGACCTGCGCGGTCTCCAAGGAGATCACCAAGGACGGCATCGCCGCGGTCGTCGCCAAGGACGCCAAGGCCACCAAGGCGAACAAGTACCCCGACTGCAGCCAGGTCTCCGCGGTCAACGTGAAGACCGGCAAGAAGCTGTGGACCAAGGACGTCACCAACAGCGGCATGAAGGTGGAGTTCGAGGAGATCACCATCTCCGGCTCCACCATCGCCGCGGGCTCCGGCACCGGCGGCACCGGCGCCGCCTGGGACCTCTCCGGCAAGCTCCTGTGGAAGCCGCAGATCGGCGACAAGTGCAAGGACGTCGGCTACGCGGGCGGCGAGCAGCTCGTCGCGGTCCGCAAGTGCGGCGACTACGACGACCCCAAGCTGAAGATCCAGCTGCTCGACCCCAAGTCGGGCGACGTCAAGTGGAGTTACCCGCTGGCCGCGGGCATCGACAACGCCAAGATCATCTCGACCAGCCCGGTCGTCTTCGGCCAGGACACCGAGGAGATCACCGCCAGCGGCGCCACGGACGTCTTCTCGCTGAGCAACAACGGCAAGCTGCGCGCCCGCATCAAGCTGGAGGACGGCAAGTACTCCCACGACTGCGACGTCAACAAGGTCTACAGCTGCCGCGCGATCGCCGTCGGCAACGACAAGCTGTACGTGCCCACGCGCCAGCACGACGCGGGCGGCTCCGGCTACGGCTTCACCAACGAGATCATCGGGTTCTCGCTGGCCACGGGCAAGACCACCGGCGACCGCGCGGACGCGGGCAAGGACGGCGAGATGTTCCCGCTGCGCATGGACGGCGGCAACCTCCTCGCGTACAAGGGCGGCGGCTACAACAAGGGCGCCAAGGTCGTCTCGCTCGACGGCAAGTCGATGAAGGAGACCACGCTCCTGGAGACCCCCGCGACCGAATCGGTCAGCAGCGCCATCAGCGGCATGGTCCCCAAGTCCAACGAGGTCCTGTACGGCAACGGCCATCTGTTCATGGGCAAGGAGCTGATCAGCAAGCCGTACTCCAAGGACGACAAGGAGTACATCGCGCTCGGCTTCACCACTCAGTGAGCCGGTGGGTGACCGGCCGGGCGCCGGTCACCCACCGCCACGAACGGCCCCGGACCGCGCGGTCCGGGGCCGTTCCCGTCTCCGGGGCCGTTCACTCTCCGTACTCCCGTACTGCCGCTAGCTCAAAGGCAGTGATTTCGGCATCCAGGGCTGCATCTGGACGGTAGGGGCAGCGCAACGTCGAACAAGCGTGTAGCTTCCGGGGGATGGAGGGCCGGGGCCCCGGGTCCGTGGGGGGACCAGTGGGGGAATCCGTGGGGGACATTGGGGGGTTGCTCGATGGGTGTGCGGCTCATGGTGGTCGACGACCACCGTCTGCTCGCCGAGGCGCTCGCGTCGGCGCTCAAGCTGCGCGGGCACCGGGTGCTGGCCGCGGCCGCACCGGCCGCTGGCGCGGCCGAACTGGTCATCAGCAGGGCCCCCGAGGTGTGCCTCCTCGGCACGGCGACACCCGCCGAGCCGGGCATGTTCGACCCCGTGGTCAAGATCAAGCGGGAGCGTCCGCAGGTGGCCGTGGTGGTGCTCGGGCCCGTGCCGTCGCCGCGCGGCATCGCGGCGGCCTTCGCGTCCGGCGCCTCCGGGTACGTACGGCACGACGAGCGCATCGAAGGAGTCGAGCGCGCCATCATGAAGGCGCGCGCCGGTGAGGCCGCCGTCGCGCCCCAATTGCTCCAAGGCGCCTTCAGCGAGCTGCTCAACCCCGCGGCGCAGCCCGACGACGAGGGCCAGCGGCTCCTCCAGATGCTCACGCCGCGTGAGGTCGAGGTGCTCGTGCGGGTCGCGGACGGTGAGGACACGCGGCTCATCGCGGCGGGGATGGGGATCGCGCCCAGTACGGCGCGGACGCATGTGCAGCGCGTGCTGATGAAGCTGGGCGTCGGCTCGCGCCTCGAAGCCGCGGCGCTCGCTGCCCGCACGGGGCTCCTCGACCGCGCCGAACGCCCCGCCTCGGGCGGCCGCGTGAACAACTCGGGCTCGCCCCAGTAGCCCCCACGGCCCCCCGCGGCCCGGCCCTCATCGGCCTCCGGCCTCGTCCTCAAACGCCGGACGGGCTGAAAGATCCAGCCTCTCCGGCGTTTGAGGAGCGGGGTCTGGGGCGGAGCCCCAGTTCGGGAAGGGGCGGGTCTGGGGCGTCCCACGCGGGCTACTCCTCCCGGACAGGGGGCGGCGTCGGCCGTAGCCACAGCCACGTGAGGAAGGAGAGGCCGAGGGCGAGCATGCCCAGGCCGGTCCAGAGGTTGATGTTGATGCCCTCGGCCTTGTCGAGGTCGGCGTCGGACGCCGTGATCCCCGCGATCGTCACGATCACGCCGTAGACGACGAACAGGCCCCCGATGATGCGCCGGATGTCGAAGAGGCGCGCGGCCGTCGCGGACTTCCGCTCCAGCTCGGAGACTTCCTTCTGCAGGTCGGACATGGTGGCTCGGACCTCCGGTCAGAACGAGTAGGGGACGTAGCAGGCCGCGGCGAGCACCACCGCGCCCCACCCGAGCAGCGCGGGCCTGCGGTACCAGGCGGAGTCGCCGGGCTCGGCGCCGTCGTCCTCCAGGCCGGGCGACGCCGTGCCGTAGACGAGCCCGGCGAGCTCGGCCTCGGGCTTGGGCGCGGTGAAGAGCGTGACCACCACCATCACCACCGCACCGGCGACGAAGCCGACGATCGCGGAGACGAAGTTGGCACCCTGGTCGGTGGGGATGTCGACGACGCCCTGCTTGTAGATCCAGAAGTAGTTGAGCATCGCGGCGCTGGTGCCCGCGACCAGGCCCCACACACCGGATTTCATGGAGGCGCGCTTCCAGAACATGCCGATGACGAAGACCACGAACATCGGCACGTTGAAGAAGGAGAACAGCGTCTGGAGGTAGCCCATGATGTTGGAGAAGGACGAGGCGATGAAGGCCGTGCCGATCGAGGCGAGCACGCCGATCGCGGTGATGAGCCGCCCGAACCTGAGGTAGTAGCCGTCCTCGCGCCCCGTGACCGCGTACCGCGCCCAGATGTCGTACGTGAACACGGTGTTGAAGGAGGACACGTTGGCCGCCATGCCCGCCATGAACGCGGCGAGCAGGCCGGTGACCGCGATGCCGAGCACGCCGTTGGGCAGCAGCTCCTGCATCAGATAGGGGATCGCGTCGTTGTAGGTGAGGTCCGAGTCGGCCGTGCCTATCTTCGGGACGAGCACCGCCGCGATCAGGCCGGGCAGCATCACCAGGAAGACGATGAAGATCTTCGGGAACGCGGCGATGAGCGGGGTGCGCTGGGCCGCGCTCAGGTTCTTCGCGGACAGGGCCCGCTGCACCTCGGCGAAGTTGGTCGTCCAGTAGCCGAAGGAGAGCACGAAGCCGAGGCCGAGGACGATGGTGAGCCAGTTGGCGCCGAGCGGGTTGGCGTCGCCGATGCCGGTGCCGCCCCAGGCGGTGAGGAAGGCGTCGCCGTGGCTCTTCTCCAGGTTGCCGCTGAGGCCGTCCCAGCCGCCGACCTTCTTCATGCCGATGACGCAGATCGGGATGAGCGCGGCGAGGATGACGAAGAACTGGAGGACCTCGTTGTAGATCGCCGAGGACAGGCCGCCGATGGTGATGTACGCGAGCACGAAGATCCCGGCGACCACGATGGCCACCCACTGCGGCCAGCCGAGCAGCGCCTCCACGACGATCGACAGGGCGTAGAGGTTCACGCCCGCGATGAGGATCGCGGCGAAGGCGAAGAGCGCCGAGCTGAGCAGATGGGCGGACCTGTCGAAGCGCTGGAGCAGGAACTCGGGGACCGAGCGCACCTTCGAGCGGTAGTAGAAGGGCATCATCACAAGGCCCAGGAAGACCATCGCCGGGATGGCGCCGATCCAGTACCAGTGGACGACGGCGACGCCGTACTGCGCGCCTGTCGCGGCCATGCCGAGGATCTCGGTGGCGCCGAGGTTGGCGGCCACGAAGGCGAGGCCGGTCACCCAGGCGGGCAGCGAGCGGCCGGACAGGAAGAAGTCGAGGCTGGTCTTCACGGAGCGCCGGGCGGCGAACCCGATGCCGAGGACGACCACGAAGTAGAGGGCGAGGATGGTGTAGTCGAGGCCGTTGGTGGGCAGCCGGAGGCCTTCGGCCAGTATCTGGGGAGGGGGTGCCTGCATGGGGGAACTCGCTTCGTCGCGCGAACTGATCTGAGCGGAACCTACGCCTCGCCCTTCGGAGAGTGAACAGTTCTGTTGATGTTCTTTGTTTGATTGTGATCGAGTCCCTATGGGTGCCTGGTTTACGTGATTACGGACGGTGTGGGGGTGGCGCACCGGCGGTGGGCATTGACGACGCTGTTGGCTTGTGGTTTGTTGTGTTGAGTTCTGTTGGCGGGCCGGATGAGGAGCCCCACACGTGAAGAAGACCTCGACGCGTCTCGCTGACGGTCGTGAGCTCATCTACTACGACCTGCGCGACGACACCGTCCGCGCCGCCCCCGACCGGCGCCCCCTCGACGCCGTCGCCACCACCTCCGAGATCCGCCGCGACCCCCTCCTCGGCGACAGCGTCGCGATCGCGTCCCACCGCCAGGGCCGCACCTACCACCCCCCGGCCGACCAGTGCCCCCTGTGCCCCTCCACCCCCGAGCGGCCCACCGAGATCCCCGAGTCCGCGTACGACGTCGTGGTCTTCGAGAACCGCTTCCCCTCCCTCGCGGGCGACGCGGGCCGCTGCGAGGTCGTCTGCTTCACCTCCGACCACACGGTGTCCTTCGCCGACCTCACCGAGGAGCAGGCCCGCCTCGTCCTGGACGCCTGGACCGACCGCACCGCCGAGCTGTCCCACCTGCCCGCCGTCCAGCAGGTGTTCTGCTTCGAGAACCGGGGCGCGGAGATCGGCGTGACCCTCGGCCACCCGCACGGCCAGATCTACGCCTATCCCTTCGTGACCCCCCGCACGGCCCTGACGCTGCGCTCCCTGGCCGCGCACAAGGAGACGACCGGCGGCCGCAACCTCTTCGACGACGTCCTCGCCGACGAGCGCGCGGGCGCACGCGTCGTCCTGGACGCCACGCACTGGGTGGCCTTCGTGCCCTACGCCGCGCACTGGCCCTACGAGGTGCACCTCTACCCCAAGCGCCGCGTCCCCGACCTGCTCGCCCTCGACGAGGCGGCGCGCGCCGAGTTCCCCGGCGTCTATCTGGAGCTGCTCAAGCGCTTCGACCGCCTCTTCGCCGCGGACGGGACCCCGACCCCCTACATCGCGGCCTGGCACCAGGCGCCCTTCGCCGCCCTCGACGCGTACGACGGCGTCAACCGCGACGACTTCGCGCTCCACCTCGAGCTTTTCACCATTCGCCGCACTTCGGGCAAGCTGAAGTTCCTCGCGGGTTCCGAATCCGGCATGAGTGTGTTCATCAACGACGTGCCGCCGGAGGCCGCGGCCGAGCGACTGCGAGAGGTAGCGAGTTGATGAGTGCGAAGTACCTGGTCACGGGCGGCGCGGGCTATGTCGGCAGCGTCGTCGCACAGCATCTGGTCGAGGCCGGGCACGAGGTCACGGTCCTGGACAACCTCTCCACGGGCTTCCGCGAGGGCGTCCCCGCCGGTGCCACGTTCATCGAGGGCGACATCCGCGATGCCGCCAAGTGGCTGGATTCCTCGTACGCGGGCGTCCTGCACTTCGCCGCCTTCTCCCAGGTCGGCGAGTCCGTCGCCAAGCCCGAGAAGTACTGGGACAACAACGTCGGCGGCACCATGGCCCTCCTCGCCGCCATGCGCGACGCGGGCGTGCGCACGCTCGTCTTCTCCTCCACCGCCGCGACCTACGGCGAACCGGTGAGCACCCCCATCAAGGAGACCGACCCGACCGCGCCGACCTCCCCCTACGGCGCCTCCAAGCTCGCCGTCGACCACATGATCACGGGCGAGGCGAAGGCCCACGGCCTGGGCGCGGTCTCCCTGCGCTACTTCAACGTGGCGGGCGCGTACGGGGAGTTCGGCGAGCGCCACGACCCCGAGTCCCACCTCATCCCGCTCGTCCTCCAGGTCGCCCAGGGCAGGCGCGAGGCGATCTCCGTCTTCGGCGACGACTACGCGACGCCCGACGGCACCTGCGTGCGCGACTACATCCACGTCGCCGACCTCGCCGACGCCCACCTGCGCGCCCTCGACGCCGCCACGCCGGGCGAGCACCTCATCTGCAACCTCGGCAACGGCAGCGGCTTCTCCGTGCGCGAGGTCATCGAGACCGTCCGCAAGGTGACCGGGCACCCGATCCCCGAGGTCGTGGCCGCGCGCAGGGGCGGCGACCCGGCCGTCCTCGTCGCCTCCGCCGCCACCGCCCACGAGCGCCTCGGCTGGCGGCCCGCCCGCGCCGACCTCGCGGGCATCGTCGCCGACGCCTGGGCCTTCGCCCAGCGAAAGGGGTAACCGGCCCATGTCCGTCGCCGAGGACTTCACCACCCTCTACGGATACGAACCCGCCGGGGTGTGGGCGGCACCGGGCCGCGTCAACCTCATCGGCGAGTACACGGACTTCAACGAGGGCTTCGTGATGCCGCTCGCCCTGCCGCACACCGCGGTGGCCGCGGTCGCCCGCCGCGACGACGGGATCCTGCGGCTGCACTCCGCCGACGTCGAGGGACCCGTCGTCGAACTCGCCGTGGCCGCTCTGGAGCCGCTCTCCGACAGCGGCGGCTGGGCCGCCTACCCCGCCGGTGTCGTCTGGGCGCTGCGCGCGGCCGGGCACCCGGTCGGCGGCGCGGATCTGCACCTGGCCTCCACCGTGCCGACCGGGGCGGGCCTGTCCTCCTCGGCGGCCCTGGAGGTGGTGACGGCCCTCGCCCTGAACGACCTCTACGAACTCGGCCTGGACCGGCGGGAGTTGGCGCTCGTCGCCCAGCGCGCCGAGAACGCGTTCGTGGGCGTGCCCTGCGGCGTCATGGACCAGACGGCGTCCGCCGTCTGCGAGCCCGGCCACGTGCTGCACCTCGACTGCCGCGACCTGTCCGTGCGCCAGGTTCCCTTCGACCTCGCCGCGCACGGACTGCGCCTCCTCGTCGTCGACACGCGCGTCAAGCACGAGCTGGGCGACGGGGCGTACGCCGAGCGGCGCGCGGGCTGCGAGGCCGGGGCGCGCGCGCTCGGCGTGACCCATCTGCGGGACGTCCCGTACGCCGAACTCCCCGCGGCCCTCGACCGCTTGACCGAGGACCGCGTCCGCCGCTACGTACGCCACGTCGTCTCCGACGACCACCGGGTCGAGCGGGTCGCGGCGCTCCTCGACGCGGGCGACGTGCGCGGCATCGGCCCGCTCCTCACCGAAGGCCACGCCTCCCTCCGGGACGACCTGCGCATCTCCTGTCCCGAACTCGACCTCGTCGTCTCGGTGGCGGGGGAGGCGGGGGCGCTGGGTGCGCGGATGACCGGGGGTGGGTTCGGGGGCTCCGCGATCGTCCTCGCGGAGGCGGGCGAGACGGAGGCCCTCGCGAAGGCCCTCCGCACCGCCTTCGCCCGGGCGGGCTTCCCCGAGCCCCGCGTCTTCGAGGCGGAGCCTTCGCCCGGGGCACGCCGCCTGGCCTAGCCCTCGCGGGTGGCGCCCCAGACCCGCCCCTTCCCGATTCCTGGGGGCTCCGCCCCCAGACCCCCGCTCCTCAAACGCCGGAGGGGCTGAAAGATCTGCCGCAACCGGCGACAGTTCTAGCCCGTCCGGCGTTTGAGGACGAGGCGCGGAGCGCCGAAAAGGGCGGGGGCACGGGGGCGGCAGCCCCCGGTTCGGGAAGGGGCGGGTCTGGGGCGCACCCGCGAGGGCTAGCCCAAGCGCTTCGTCAGGGTGTACTCCGTGGCGCCCCGAGGGTAGTCGGGGATGGCGCACACTACCGCGTAGCCCTGCTTCTCGTAGAACGCGGGCGCCTGGAAGTCCCAGGTCTCCAACCGCGAGTTGAGACAGCCACGCTCCGCCACAGCCACCCCCTCCGCCCGCGCGAGCAACCGCGCGCCGAGCCCCGCGCCCCGCGCGCCCGGCGCGACCCAGAGCAGACTCACGTGCAGCCACCCCGCCCACGTGTGCCCGGACAGGCCCCCGACCAGCGCGTCGTCGTCCCCCAACGCCCAGATGCCGAGGGGAACTTCCCGCTCGGCGGGGGTCCCCCGCATCGCCCGCAGCACGGGTGAGGCGTCTGTATTGGCCGCCCGCAGCCGCGCCCGAAGCAGACGAAGCCGTTCTTTGTCGACTCCTGTCTCAATACGAAACATACGGCTCACCATAAACGCGCCGGACAATCAGTTCTGCAAATCCACTTCCGCTCCGGGCCCCCGTCCGTACTCTGAAGGACAGCGCCGGTGGGGGCCGGCGCCGTTCAGGGGGCGAGACAGTCGGGTACGACGCCCGGCCTGGGGGTGGCAGTCACAGCACGGCGGCGGCCGTGCGGCTGTGGCGCTCCCTCGTGCCGGGCGCCGTATCCGCACTTGGTCCACCGTCCTCCAGCCTGTGGGGGTTTCCGTGGTTCGTATCCGAGTCCTGGTCGTCGACGACCATCGCATCTTCGCCGAGTCGCTCGCGGCCGCGCTCGCCGCCGAGCCCGACGTGGACGTGTCCGCCGCGGGCAGCGGCCCGGCGGCGCTGCGCTGCCTTGACCGCGCGGCCGCCGAGGGCCGCAGATACGACGTGCTGCTCGTCGACGCCGACCTCGGCGGCACCGCACCCGTGCTGCACAGCGCGGCCCGCCCGGCGGTGCCCGTGCACGACGGCCAGGCGGACGGGCTCGTGGACGGCATCTCCCTGGTCACGGGCGTCCGTTCGGCGCAGCCCGCCGTGCGGACCGTCGTCCTCGCGGAGAAGGACGACCCGCGCCGCGCCGCGCTCGCGCTCCAGGCCGGGGCCTCGGGCTGGGTGGCGAAGGACTGCTCCCTGTCCCGGCTGCTCACCGTCATCCGCGGGGTCCTGCGGGACGAGACGCATCTGCCGCCCGCCCTGCTCACCGGCGTCCTGCGCGAGCTGACGGCCGCCCGCAAGCACCGTACGGAGTCCGAGCGGCTCGTGGAGTCCCTGACGCCGCGCGAGCGCGAGGTCCTTCGCTGCATGGTCGCGGGCCTCGGCCGCAAGGCCGTCGCGGAACGCCTCTTCCTGTCCCCGCACACCGTCCGCACCCACATGCAGAACGTGCTCGGCAAACTCGGCGTGCACTCCACGCTCGCCGCCGTCGCCCTCGCCCGCAGGGCCGGGGTCGGGCCCGTCGACCTAGCCGGGGACGTTGTCGAACGGGGCGGTCAACTGGCGTAGCAGCGCCGCCAGTTCACCGCGCTGGGCGCGCGACAGCTCGCCGAGGATCGCCCGCTCCTGCTCAAGCAGTCCCGCGAGGGCCTGGTCGGCGCGGTCGCGGCCCTCGTCGGTGAGCCGCACGAGCACGCCGCGGCGGTCGCTCGGGTCCGGCAGGCGCTCCACGAGCCCCTTCTTGGCGAGCCGGTCGATGCGGTTCGTCATCGTGCCCGAGGTCACCAGGGTCTGGGTGAGGAGCTGGCCCGGAGACAGCTGATAGGGGGCGCCCGCGCGTCTGAGCGACGTCAGTACGTCGAACTCCCAGGGCTCCAGCTCGTGCTCGGAGAACGCCAGCCGACGTGCCCGGTCGAGATGGCGCGCCAGCCTGCTCACGCGGCTCAGCACCTCGAGCGGTTCCACGTCGAGGTCAGGGCGCTCCCGACGCCATGCAGCGACCAGCCGGTCGACCTCGTCCTCCATGACGATCAGTGTAGGGGGTCTGTCGACATGAAGTCTCTTGACGTCAAGATAGTCGGGGGGTGAGGATGGCGACGACCGATCGGCACGTCCAGTCCGTACGGGGTGGCCGTACGGCGGGTGTCCGCACGCCCCGGTAGTGCGCGCCGCGCACACCCCGGGCCGCGCGAACGCCCGCCGCCGCGCCCCTCACGACCCCGCCCACCCGCACCCGCGCCCGTCCGCACCCGTGCCTGTACTGCCCCGCCCGCCCGCCCGCCCGCACCCGCGCCCGCCCGCACCCGCGCCCGCCCGCACCCGCGCCCGTCCGTACCCGTGCCTGTCCGCCGCCGCGCCCCGTACTGCCCCGTCCGTCCGTATCCGTGCCTGTCCGCGCCCGTGCCTGTACTGCCCCGCCCGTCCGCGCCCGTGCCTGTACTGCCCTGCCCGTCCGCATCCGTGCCTGTCCGCCGCCGTGCCTGTACTGCCCTGCCCGTCCGTACCCGTGCCGGTCCGCCGCCGGGCCCCGTACGGCCCCGTCCGTCCGTACCCGTGCCGGTCCGTACCCGTGCCCGTACTGCCCCGCCTGTCCGTACCGTGCCTGTCCGCCGCCGCGCCCGTACAGCCCCGCTCGTACGGCCCGCCCGTGCGCCGCAGAGGAGCCCTCTCATGCCGTCCACGCCGCTTCCCGCGTCTCCCACCTGGGACCCGAACCAGTACCTGCGCCACGCGGGCCACCGCAACCGCGCCCTCACCGATCTGCTCGCCCACGTCAGCCCGCCCGCCGACGGGCGGCCCCCGCGCATCGCCGACCTCGGCTGCGGGCCCGGCAACTCCACCGCGCTCATCGCCGAGCGCTGGCCCGGCGCGCACATCACCGGCTACGACAACTCGCCCGAGATGCTGGAACGCGCCGCCGACCACGCCGGGGCCACGCCCGGCGGGGGCCGCGTGGACTTCGCCCACGCCGACCTCGCCCGGTGGACGCCGCCGGAGCCGTACGACCTGATCCTGTCCAACGCCACCTTCCAGTGGGTGCCCGGGCACGCCGACTCCTTCGCCACCTGGATCGACGCCCTCACGCCCGGCGGCACCTTCGCCTTCCAGGTCCCCGCCAACTTCGACGCGCCCAGCCACGCGCTGATGCGGGACCTCGCGGCGGCGCCGCGCTGGCGCGAACGCCTCGCCGGGAGCCTGCGCCACGCCGACGCCGTCCTCGAACCCGCCGCCTACCTCGACCTCCTCAGTGGGCTCGGCTGCGCCGCCGACGTCTGGGAGACCACCTACCTCCAGGTCCTGCCCGGTCAGGACGCGGTCCTCGACTGGGTCAAGGGCACCGGGCTCCGGCCCGTCCTCACGGCCCTCGCCGACGACCCCCGGGCCACCGAGGACTTCCTCACCGAGTACGGCGCCCTCCTGCGCGAGGCCTACCCCCGGCGGGGCCACGGCACGGTCTTCCCCTTCCGCCGCCTCTTCGCGGTGGCCCGCACGGCGACGGGGGGCGCGTGATGCTGACCGCCATCGACCATGTGCAGCTGGCCGCGCCGCCCGGCAGCGAGCCGATCCTCCGCGCCTTCTACGGGGACGTCCTCGGGATGACCGAGGTGCCCAAGCCGCGGGGGCTCGCGGGGCGGGGCGGCTGCTGGTTCCAGGCCGGGGCGGTGCGGCTGCACGTCGGGGTCGAGGACGGGTTCCGGCCCGCGCGCAAGGCCCATCCCGGGCTGCGGGTCACCGGCATCGACGCGTACGCCGACCGGCTCGTGGCCCATGGGGTCGGCGTCGTCTGGGACGACGCGCTCCCTGGCCACCGCCGCTTCTACGCCCACGATCCCGCAGGCAACCGCCTGGAGTTCCTGGAACCCTCTCCCCGGGCCTGAGCCCCGCCTGGGGCCCTCGGGCCGTGCCCCAGGCGCCCTCCACGCCACCCGCCACCCCGGCGACACGGGGCTGCGCTGCGCGCCGCCGGGGCAGTCCCACCCACCCGCCCAACAGGGGGCCAGAGGCCCTGGCCCCGCAGGCCCCCACCCCGAAGCCAGGCTTCACCGGGCCAGGGCGGCCCCGCCACCCGCCCCGCCCGGTACGAGTTCCGCAGGGCACCACCGACGGCCCCCTCGCCGGGGCCAAGCCGCGTAGTGCCGGGGCAGCCCCACCGCCCGCCCCCGCCCAGGACGGGAGTCCATGGGCGCCACCTGTACGTCGGGGTAGTTCCCCCCGGGCCCTTCGCCCGGGAAGAGGGGGTGGTGCAGGGCGCCACCCGCAAACGCCTCCGCCGAGGCCAGGCCGCCCGAGGCTGGGAGCAGTCCCACCACCCGCCCCCACCCGGGGCGGGGCCGCATGGGGCTTGAGCAGTCCGGGCCGGGGGCTATGGGGCATCACCGGCAAGGGTTCCGCGTCGGGGCCGGGTCGGCAGAGCTGAGCCGGGTGGGAGACATCTGCGGGGGCAGCACCCCGCGTCGGGGCCGGGCTTCGCACGCCGAGGGTGGTCCCGCCCGGCTCAGCTCGGCGTGGGCCTGCCCCGGCTGGCGTGCAGCGCGGTCCCGTGCCGCCGGGCTGGGGGACGGGGCATCACCGGCATGCGCTCCGCGCCGGGGCCGGGCCGTGCAATGCCGGGGGCGGTCCCACCGCCCGCCGTTGCCCGGGCGGGGTGGGGGCGCTACCGGGAAGCGTCCCGTACCGGGCGCAGCCTGGGGCGGAGGTTGGAGGGACATCACCGGCATGCGCTTTGCGCCGGGGCCGGGCTATGGAAGCCGGGGGTGGTCCCAGCCCTCGCCCCCTTGCCCGGGGTGGGGGCCGGGGCGCCACCGGCAAGTTCCCCGTACCCGGGGTAGGTCGTGCGCAGCCTGGAGCGGAGGCTGGAGGGCATCACCGGCATGCGCTCCGCGCCGGGGCCGGGCGGGCGGGGGGAGAGCCGTCCGCTGTGGTGGCGCCGCGCGCTGAAACGGTGGCCTTGCAAGGCGGTGAGTGCCCGGCGGGAGAGCCTGGCCCGGTGGGGGCGGGTGGGTGGGACTGCCCGGCGGCGCGCAGCGCAAGCCCCGTCACCGGGCAGCAGCGTGGGGTACCGGTGGCGAGCGCCCCGCGCCGTGGGCCAGGGAGTTTCGGGCGGGTGGGTGGGAGAGGCTCCCGTCGCGGTAGCCGCGGGGGCGTGGGTCCGGGGGCGGTGTTTCGCGTCGGGGTCCGGCCTTGCAAGGCCGGGGAGTTTCGGGCGGGGGCGGTGTTCCGAGCCGGGGCCCGGCCTCGCAAGGCCGGGCGGGTAGGAGAGGCCTCCGCCGCCGTAGCCGCGAGATCGTGGGCCCGGGGGCCGTTTCGCGTCGGGGTCCGGCCTTGCAAGGCCGGGGAGCTTTGGGCGGGTGGGTGGGAGAGGCTCCCGTCGCGGTAGCCGCGGGGGCGTGGGCCCGAGGGCGGCGTTCCGAGCCGGGGTCCGGCCTCGCAAGGCGGGGGAGCTTCGGGCGGGCGGTGGGGGAGGCCCCCGCCGCCGTGGCGGTAGGGGCTTGGCGGGGCGTCGTCAGGACTTGCGGTGGCCTATCAGGCGCGGCTTCGGCTCCAGGCCGTCAAGCCCGTGCCAGGCCAGGTTGACCAGGTGCGCGGCCACCTCCGCCTTCTTGGGCTTGCGCACGTCCAGCCACCACTGCCCGGTCAGGGCCACGCTGCCGACCAGCGCCTGCGCGTACAGCGGCGCCAGCTTCGGATCGAAGCCACGGGTCTTGAACTCCTGCCCGAGGATGTCCTCGACCTGCGTCGCGATGTCGGAGATCAGCGAGGCGAAGGAGCCCGTGGACTGCGGGATGGGGGAGTCGCGGACCAGGATGCGGAAGCCGTCCGTGTACTCCTCGATGTAGTCGAGGAGGGCGAAGGCCGCCTGCTCGCACAGCTCCCGCGGATGCCCGGCGGTCAGGGACCCCGTCACCATGCCGAGGAGCTGGCGCATCTCGCGGTCCACGACCACCGCGTACAGGCCCTCCTTGCCGCCGAAGTGCTCGTACACCACCGGCTTGGAGACACCGGCCTTCGCCGCGATCTCCTCGACCGAGGTGCCTTCGAAGCCCTTGGCGGCAAACAGGGTGCGGCCGATGTCCAGCAGCTGTTCGCGGCGCTCGGCGCCGGTCATACGGGTCCGGCGGGTACGCCGGGGCTTGTCGTTGTTCGAATTCGACGGGCTCTTCGGGGCCCGGGAGGAGCCCTTCGTGCCCGGAGTGCTGGAGTCGGTCGCCACAGGTTCCATCATGCCGCGTCAGCGGCCCGACGGTTGCCAGGGGCATCGATCGCGTCGGCCGGCTTGCGGCGCGCGTCGAGCCGGGACTCCGACGGCCAGCGCACGTCGTACGCCCAGCCGAACTGTTCGAACCAGCGGATCAGACGCGCGGAGGAGTCGATCTGCCCCCGCATCACCCCGTGGCGCGCGGACGTCGGGTCGGCGTGGTGCAGGTTGTGCCAGGACTCGCCGCAGGACAGGACGGCCAGCCACCACACGTTCCCCGAGCGGTCGCGGGACTTGAAGGGCCGCTTGCCCACCGCGTGGCAGATGGAGTTGATGGACCACGTCACATGGTGCAGCAGCGACACCCGCACGAGTGAGCCCCAGAAGAACGCCGTGGCCGCGCCCCACCACGACATCGTCACCAGACCGCCCACCAGCGGCGGGAAGAGCAGCGACACCAGCGTCCACAGCACGAACTGACGCGAGACGGCACGGATCGCCGGGTCCTTGATCAGATCCGGCGCGTACTTCTCCTGCGACGTCTGCTCCTGGTCGAACAGCCAGCCGATGTGCGCCCACCACAGGCCCTTCATCAGGGCGGGCACCGTCTCGCCGTACCGCCACGGGGAGTGCGGGTCGCCCTCCGCGTCGGAGAACTTGTGGTGCTTGCGGTGGTCGGCCACCCAGCGCACCAGCGGGCCCTCGACCGCGAGCGAACCCATCACCGCCAGCGCGATCCGCAGCGGACGCTTGGCCTTGAACGAGCCGTGCGTGAAGTACCGGTGGAAACCGATCGTGATGCCGTGACAGCCCACGAAGTACATGAAGACGAGCAGACCCAGATCGAGCCAGCTCACCCCCCAGCCCCAGGCCAGCGGCACCGCCGCGACCAGGGCGACAAAGGGGACAGCGATGAACAGGAGCAGCGCGATCTGCTCCAGCGAGCCCTTCTGCTCGCCGCCCAGCGTCGCGGACGCGGCGGCGGGCGGGAGCGGGGCGCCGCCCGGCGCCCCCTTCGATTCGTCGATGACGTCGGGGCTTGTGGTCATTGGCTCCCCTGGGGGGTCGAGGGTGTGTACGCGGGCCATGTGCCATGAGAGCGAGTGCCCGCGCGGTGGCCGACGCATGCCGCGCCTACGGGACCGTAACCTACGGGCACGTAAGTATCGCAGCGCGCGGCCCCGCGGCAAGAGGCCGCGAGACAGCGGGAGTGCATCGACACCTATCCTTGGACCGGTCGGACAGCGCGGTCCGCTCTGTTATCTCCCCCGGTTCACCCACCGGGACCCCTCCCAGACGTGCCCACCGTCTCCCACCCCGCGAGGGCCGGGATTCACCGCAAGGAGCCGCACCTGTGAGCAGTGCCGACGACCAGACCGCCCCGCAGGCCGCCGCGAGCACCGCGACGACCACGGCCACCAGCGAGCTGCGCGCCGACATCCGCCGCCTCGGCGACCTCCTCGGCGAGACCCTCGTCCGCCAGGAAGGCCCCGAGCTCCTCGACCTCGTCGAGAAGGTCCGCCGCCTCACCCGCGAGGACGGCGAGGCCGCCGCCAAGCTCCTCGGCGGCACCGAGCTGGAGACCGCCGCCAAGCTGGTACGGGCCTTCTCCACCTACTTCCACCTCGCGAACGTCACCGAGCAGGTGCACCGCGGCCGCGAGCTGCGCGCCCGCCGCGCCGCCGAGGGCGGCCTGCTCGCCCGCACCGCGGACCGGCTCAAGGACGCCGACCCCGAGCACCTGCGCCAGACCGTCGAGCACCTCAACGTGCGCCCGGTCTTCACCGCCCACCCCACCGAGGCCGCCCGCCGCTCCGTCCTCAACAAGCTGCGCCGCGTCGCCGAGCTCCTGGAAACCCCGGTCATCCCCTCCGACCGGCGCCGCCACGACATCCGCCTCGCCGAGAACATCGACCTCGTCTGGCAGACCGACGAACTGCGCGTGGTCCGCCCCGAGCCCGCCGACGAGGCCCGCAACGCCATCTACTACCTCGACGAACTCCACGCCGGAGCCGTCGGCGACGTCCTGGAGGACCTCACCGCGGAACTGGAGCGCGTCGGCGTCCAGCTGCCCGAAGGCACCCGCCCGCTGACCTTCGGCACCTGGATCGGCGGCGACCGCGACGGCAACCCCAACGTGACGCCCGACGTCACCTGGGACATCCTGATCCTCCAGCACGAGCACGGCATCAACGACGCCCTCGACACCGTCGACGAACTCCGCAGCTTCCTGTCGAACTCCATCCGCTACACCGGCGCCACCGAGGAACTCCTCGCCTCCCTCCAGGCCGACCTCGAGCGACTGCCCGAGATCAGCCCCCGCTACAAGCGCCTCAACGCCGAGGAGCCCTACCGCCTCAAGGCCACCTGCGTCCGCCAGAAGCTGGAGAACACCAAGCAGCGCCTGGCCAAGGGCACCGCGCACGAACCCGGCCGCGACTACCTGGGCACCACCGAGCTCCTGCACGACCTCACGCTCATCCAGACGTCGCTGCGCGCCCACAAGGGCGCCCTCTTCGCCGACGGCCGCATGAACCGCACCATCCGCACCCTCGCCGCCTTCGGCCTCCAGCTCGCCACCATGGACGTACGCGAACACGCCGACGCCCACCACCACGCCCTCGGCCAGCTCTTCGACCGCCTCGGCGAGGAGTCCTGGCGCTACGCCGACATGCCGCGCGAGTACCGGCAGAAGCTGCTCGCCAAGGAGCTCCGGTCCCGCCGCCCGCTCGCGCCCTCCCCGGCCCCCCTCGACGCCGCGGGACAGAAGACCCTCGGCGTCTTCGCCACGGTCAAGAAGGCCCTGGAGGTCTTCGGCCCCGAGGTCATCGAGTCGTACATCATCTCCATGTGCCAGGGCGCCGACGACGTCTTCG
Organism: Streptomyces sp. NPDC053474; assembly: GCF_044544845.1. NCBI lineage: Bacteria > Bacillati > Actinomycetota > Actinomycetes > Kitasatosporales > Streptomycetaceae > Streptomyces > Streptomyces sp. NPDC053474. Next base: position 92,063 of record NZ_JBITXV010000005.1, on the reverse strand, counting down.
CCGCCGCCGTCCTCGCCCGCGAGGCAGGCCTGCTCGACCTGCACGCGGGCTGGGCCAAGATCGGCATCGTGCCCCTCCTGGAGACCACCGACGAGCTGCGCGCCGCCGACGTCATCCTCGACGAGATGCTCGCCGACCCCTCCTACCGCCGCCTCGTCGCCCTGCGCGGCGACGTCCAGGAGGTCATGCTCGGCTACTCCGACTCCTCCAAGTTCGGCGGCATCACCACCAGCCAGTGGGAGATCCACCGCGCCCAGCGCCGCCTGCGCGACGTCGCCCACCGCTACGGCGTGCGCCTGCGCCTCTTCCACGGCCGCGGCGGTACCGTCGGCCGCGGCGGCGGCCCCTCGCACGACGCGATCCTCGCCCAGCCCTGGGGCACCCTCGAAGGCGAGATCAAGGTCACCGAGCAGGGCGAAGTCATCTCCGACAAGTACCTGGTGCCCTCGCTCGCCCGCGAGAACCTGGAACTCACCGTGGCCGCCACCCTCCAGGCCTCCGTCCTGCACACCGCCCCGCGCCAGTCCGACGAGGCCCTCGCCCGCTGGGACGCCGCCATGGACGTCGTCTCCGACGCCGCCCACGCCGCGTACCGCAAGCTGGTCGAGGACCCGGACCTGCCGACCTACTTCCTCGCCTCCACGCCGGTCGACCAGCTCGCCGACCTGCACCTGGGCTCCCGGCCCTCCCGCCGCCCCGGCTCGGGCGTCTCGCTCGACGGCCTGCGCGCCATCCCGTGGGTCTTCGGCTGGACCCAGTCGCGGCAGATCGTCCCCGGCTGGTTCGGCGTCGGCTCAGGCCTCAAGGCCCTGCGCGAAGCGGGCCTGGACACCGTCCTGGACGAGATGCACGAGCACTGGCACTTCTTCCGCAACTTCATCTCCAACGTCGAGATGACCCTGGCCAAGACCGACCTCAGGATCGCCCGGCACTACGTCGACTCCCTCGTCCCCGACGACCTCAAGCACATCTTCGCCACCATCGAGGCCGAACACGAGCTGACCGTCCGCGAAGTCCTCCGCGTCACCGGCGAGCAGGAACTCCTCGACGCCCAGCCCGTGCTCCGCCAGACCTTCGCCATCCGCGACGCCTACCTCGACCCGATCTCCTACCTCCAGGTCGCCCTCCTCAAGCGCCAGCGCGAGACGGTAGCCGCCGACGGCGAAGTCGACCCGCTGCTCGCCCGCGCCCTGCTGCTCACCGTCAACGGCGTCGCCGCCGGACTGCGCAACACCGGCTGACCCCGGCGCACGCCCGAACGGCCCGTACCGTTGAAAGGCCGTACCGTTGAAAGGCCCCGCACCCTCCCGGTGCGGGGCCTTTCAGGTGAAAAGTGCGGTTAACGCCTTGTCGTAGCGGTGCGGGCGGACGCGGCCGCCCCACAGTTGACCCGTCCTCAGGTCCCCTCGTGGTCGGAAGTGCTGTGGTCCTCCTCGCCCACCGGTACCGTCGCGCGCTCGGCGCCACGGTGGCCGTCCTGCTCGCCGCCCTCGCGGCGCTCGCCCTGGTCCCCAACGACAGCGCGGCCCGCGCCGACGCCCGCATGAACGTCCGCCTCGACCCCGGCACCACGCCGGTGCCGTCCGGCGACCACGTCACCTACAACGGCTTCATCCAGTGCTCCATCCCCGGAGACTGCCAGTCGGTGACCGTCACCTTCACCCCGCCGCCCGGCGCCTCCGGCAAGGGCGTGATCTCCCAGCCCTACCCGCCCGGCGTCACCGGCGTCACCGCCCACGACGACGGCAGCGTCACCGTCACCTACAGCTCCATCGCCAGCGGCCAGAGCTCACAGCTCACCGTCAGCTGGCCCACCGAGGACTACTGGACGCCCCCCGGCGACCAGCGCGCGAGCATGTCCGCGACCGCCACCAACGGCGACGGCACCCCCAGCACCGACGACGCCGTCGTCGAGGTCACCGCCGAACCCAACCCGGCCGTCCGCAAGGAAGGCCCCTCCCGCGCCCGCCCCGGCGAGACCATCACCTACAAGGTCACCGCCACCAACGACCCGCGCAACACCAACCGCCCCCGCGGCAACCTCGCCCTGGAGAACGCCGTCCTCACCGACGTCCTCCCCGAAGGCGTCGACCTCGTCGACGCCACCCCCGCCGGATACACCTACGACCCCGCAACCCGCACCATCAGCTGGCCCGTCGACACCGAACCCGACCGCCCCGGCGACCAGCTCGCCCAGGTCAAGACCTACCCCTACGGCGTCGTCCACGAAATCCGGGTCAAGGTCCGCGACAGCGTCGCCGACGGCACCACCCTCACCGACACCGCCACCATCAGCGGCGACCCCTTCGGCCCCAGCACCGAAGAGATCACCAAGTCCGACAAGGCCGACACCGTCGTCGGCACCGGCGGCGGCGAAGTCTCCGGCACCCTCGACAAATCCGTCGACACCCCTCTCGCCGCCGACGGCCAGCTCGTCAACTACTTCCTGCGCTTCGCCAACACCGGCACCGACGCCGCCGACGCCCGCCTCAGCGACACCCTCCCCACCGGCTTCACCGCCGAGAACCTCAGCCTCTACACCTCCTCATGGGGCACCTACTCCGGCGACTGGACCGTCCAGCTCACCCGCCGCGACGGCAGCACCGAGACCGTCACCCCCACCGGCCAGACCATCGACCTGCGCCAATTCGGCGACCTCGTGTCCGTACGCGTCGACGTCCCCCGCCTCCCCGCCGGCACCCACCTCATCGTCAAGATCGACGGCACCGCCGACGCCGACGCCCTGCCCGGCGGCAGCGGCGACGTCGACAACTGCGCCCGCCTGAACCTCACCGGCACCGCGGGCACCGCCGACGAAGAGTCCTGCACCAGCTTCCACATCGAACCCGAGGTCTCCCAGCCCGAGCTGACCAAGTCCACCGACCCCATCCCCGTCGGCCCCGGCGGCAGCCACACCTGGACCGTGACCCTCACCAACGACCGCTACCGCACCGGCTCCTCCCCGCTGCGCCCCCGCTACGTCGACCTGGTGCCGAGCCAGCTCTCGTACGTGAAGGGCTCCTGGACCCTCGCGGACGACCAGCCCGACTACTGCCCCGCCGCCGACCGCTTCACCGAGACCGTCTCCGAAGGCCCCGACGGCCGCACCCGCGTCGAACTCACCGCCGAACCCGGCGCCGAGATCCCCGCCGACGACTCCTCCTGCGTCTACACCTTCCGCACGACCGTCGAGCCGGGCGCCGCCAGTGGCACCTACGGCGGCTCCCCGGGCGACGCCGACTACAAGGGCAACCGCGCGGGCCTCTACGACGCCGAGCGGCCCGTCAACACCCGCAGGACCGACACCCACGACATCGACGGCGACGGCGACACCACCGAGAACGTCGCCGAGGCCACCGACGACTTCGCCATCGCCGAATCCTCCGCCCTGTTCGTCACCAAAGAGGTCAAGGGCGACAAGGACGACGCCTTCAAGGGCTCCGCGGAGGTCCCCGGCAAGGAGGACGAGGTCGGCCAGTCCACCATCGGCGGCACCGTCGAATACCGCACCGTCCTCGGCAACATGGGCAACACCGACCTCACCAACGTCGTCGCCTACGACCTGCTGCCCGCCCCCGGCACCTACGGCGTCACCAGCGGCCGCTACGAGGACGACGTGACCAGCCAGTGGCGCCCCACCCTCACCGGGCCCATCGACGCGGGCGGCGCCCCCGTGACCATCACCTACTCCGAGGAACCCGACCCCTGCCGCCCCGAGATGGACAACACCCCCGACAAGAGCGCGCCCTTCCAGTGCGGCGGCGAGATCGACCCCTCCTTCGTCCCCGCCGACGAGGTCACCGACTGGAGCCGGATCCGCTCCATCCGCTTCGACTTCGACGGGCACGTGTTCTCCGCCGGTGAGCGCTATACGCTGCGCTGGCTGATGGAGGTGCCGGAGAGCTCCCCGGGCGGGGAGCCGTTCGAGGGCGGGGAACGCACCTGGAACAAGATCGCCATCTCGGGCGACCGCCGCCAGCCGGACGGCTCCACGCGCGACCTCCTCGCCACCGAGGCCCCCTGGGTCGTCGACGAAGTCCAACCGGCCCCGTCCCCGTCCCCGTCACCTTCGCCGTCGGATTCCCCGTCCCCGTCCCCGTCGCCGTCGGACTCGCCGTCCCCGTCGCCTTCGCCGTCGGATTCCCCGTCCCCGTCGCCTTCGCCCTCTGACTCCCCGTCTCCGTCCCCGTCGCCGTCGGACTCGCCTTCGCCGTCCCCGTCCGACTCGCCGTCTCCGTCCCCGTCGCCCTCGGACTCCCCGTCCCCGTCGCCGTCCCCCTCTGACTCGCCGTCCCCGTCGCCGTCGGACTCGCCGTCGCCGTCGGACTCGCCGTCCCCGTCTCCCTCGCCGTCGGATTCCCCGTCTCCCTCTCCGTCGCCGTCGGACTCGCCTTCACCGTCGCCGTCCGACTCGCCGTCGCCGTCTGACTCCCCGTCGCCCTCGGATTCGCCGTCCCCGTCGCCCTCGGAGTCGGAGTCTCCCTCCCCGTCTCCGTCCGAGCCGACCGAACCGCCGTCGCCCTCGCCCTCACCGTCGGAGTCGACCCGGCCGCCGACGCTGCCGGACACCGGGTCCGGGGGAGCGTGGCTGGCCTCGGGGATCGCGGCGGCGCTGCTCGCGGCAGGCGCGTTGCTCGCGGCGATCGCCCGCAGGCGCCGGGAGGAACAGGGCCACCTGTGAGCTGAGCCCGCCCCGGACTGAAAACACCCCGCCCACCCGCCCCGAAAGGGGCGGGTGGGCGGGGGAACACCCGGACAACGGCGGGAAAGGCCGCCAGGTCGGGGCCGAGCCGGGTCACCGGGGCCGCACGGGCGGGAGGGTGGGAGGACAAGGCCCCCACCGCTCAGGAGTTGTACGTGCCCTGGGCCCGCTCAAGCCCCTCCACAACCAGGCACTCAACCGCATCCGCGGCCCGGTCCACGAAGTAGTCCAGCTCCTTGCGCTCCGCCGACGAGAAGTCCTTCAGCACGAAGTCGGCGACCTGCATCCGCCCCGGCGGACGGCCGATCCCGAAGCGGACCCGGTGGTAGTCGGACCCCATGGCCTTGGTCATCGACTTCAGACCGTTGTGCCCGTTGTCACCGCCACCGAGCTTCAGCCGCAGCGTGCCGTAGTCGATGTCGAGCTCGTCGTGGACGGCGACGACGTTCGCCGTCGGCACCTTGTAGAAGTCGCGCAGCGCCGTCACCGGACCGCCCGACAGATTCATGTACGACGTCGGCTTGGCGAGGACGACACGACGGCTGCCAGGACCCATCGGCCCCAGACGGCCCTCCAGGACCTGCGCCTGCGCCTTCCCGGCACGCTTGAACGTACCGCCGATCCGCTGGGCGAGCAGGTCGACGACCATGAAGCCCACGTTGTGCCGGTTCATGGCGTACCCGGGCCCGGGGTTGCCGAGCCCCACGACCAGCCAGGGAGCGCTCGGGTCCGTCGTCATCTGGGTGTCTCCTCCATCGCTGCTCATAGCCCAACCGCCGCCCAGCGCCGGAGCGCTGGACGGCGGTTGTCACTGCCTTGAGAAGGCGGCTCAGGCCTCGGCGGCCGCGTCGCCCTCGGCCTCGGCCGGGGCTTCCTCGGCCTGCGCGGCCAGGACCTGCAGGACCACGGTGTCGGCGTCGACGGACAGGGTCGCACCGGCGGGCAGCGTGATGTCCTTGGCCAGGATGGAGGCACCGGCCTCCAGGCCCGCGATGGAGACCGTGACGGACTCGGGCAGGTGCGTGGCCTCGGCCTCGATCGGCAGCGTGGACAGCACGTGCTCGAGCAGGTTGCCACCGGCGGCCAGCTCGCCCTCGGTGTGGACCGGAACCTCGACGGTGACCTTCTCGCCACGCTTGACCAGGAGCAGGTCGACGTGCTCGATGAAGCCCTTCAGCGGGTCACGCTGCACGGCCTTCGGGATGGCCAGCTCGCTCTTGCCGTCGATGTCCAGGGACAGCAGGACGTTCGGCGTACGCAGGGCGATCATCAGGTCGTGACCCGGCAGCGTGACGTGGACGGGGTCCGTGCCGTGGCCGTACAGCACGCCGGGAACCTTGTTCTCGCGACGGATGCGGCGGGCGGCACCCTTGCCGAACTCGGAACGGATCTCGGTGCTGAGCTTGACCTCAGACATGGGGCACTCCTCGTAGATAGGTGAACGAAGGTGTCACCCGGCCATACGACTGGCCTGCTACGAAGAGCGCGTCGATAACGGACCGCCGTACCCCAATGAGTACGGCCTCCCTCGCCGAGCAACTTCGACAGTCTACTCGGCGGGGAGGCCGCACCCCAAAACGATCAAGCAGGACTCAGTCCGTCGGACCCGACTGCTCCTCGAAGAGGCTGGTCACAGAGCCGTCCTCGAAGATCTCCCGCACCGCGTTGGCGATGGTCGGAGCGATCGAAAGAACCGTGATCTTGTCGAGCTCCAGCTCGTTCGGCGTCGGCAGCGTGTTCGTGAACACGAACTCACTCACCTTCGAGTTCTTCAGCCGGTCCGCCGCCGGACCCGACAGCACACCGTGCGTCGCCGTCACGATGACGTCCTCCGCACCGTGCGCGAACAGCGCGTCAGCCGCCGCACAGATCGTGCCACCGGTGTCGATCATGTCGTCGACCAGGACACACACCCGGCCCTCGACGTTGCCGACCACCTCGTGGACCGTCACCTGATTGGCGACGTCCTTGTCACGACGCTTGTGCACGATCGCCAGCGGCGCGCCCAGACGGTCGCACCAGCGGTCGGCCACACGCACCCGGCCCGCGTCCGGGGACACGACCGTGAGCTTGTCCCGGTCCACCTTCGTGCCCACGTAGTCCGCGAGGATCGGCAGCGCGAAGAGGTGGTCGACCGGACCGTCGAAGAAGCCCACGATCTGGTCCGTGTGCAGATCCACGGTGACGATGCGGTCCGCACCCGCGGTCTTCATCAGATCCGCGACCAGACGCGCCGAGATCGGCTCACGGCCGCGGTGCTTCTTGTCCTGACGCGCATAGCCGTAGAACGGCACGATCACGGTGATGCTCCGCGCGGAAGCCCGCTTCAGAGCATCGATCATGATCAGCTGCTCCATGATCCACTTGTTGATCGGAGCCGTGTGGCTCTGGATCAGGAAGCAGTCCGCGCCACGTGCCGACTCCTGGTAGCGCACGTAGATCTCGCCGTTGGCGAAATCGAACGCCTTGGTCGGTACGACGCCGATGCCCAGCTCGTGGGCGACCTCCTCGGCCAACTCGGGGTGGGCGCGGCCGGAGAAGAACATCAACTTCTTCTCGCCGGTCGTCTTGATCCCGGTCACAGCACTGTCTCCTCAGACGAGTTCTTCCGCTGCTGCACCCGCGATACATCCAGAGGTCCAGGAGCGATACTCCGCATCCCAGGACATAGGCCGCGCCACGAGTCAGCCGATTGGTGTGCACCTATCACGGTACGCGGTGTTCAGCGCACCTTTTTCCAGTCAGGTTGCCGGTCAGCCCTCGCCGACCGCGTTCTCGGACCCCCGGGAGGCCGCCTCGGCCGCCTTCGCCGCCGCGCTCCCCGGACGCTTACGGGCCACCCAGCCCTCGATATTCCGCTGCTGGCCACGGGCGACAGCCAACGAACCCGGCGGCACGTCCTTCGTGATCACCGACCCCGCAGCCGTGTAAGCACCATCGCCAATCGTGACAGGAGCCACAAACATGTTGTCCGAACCCGTCTTGCAGTGCGACCCCACCGTCGTGTGGTGCTTGGCCTCACCGTCGTAGTTCACGAAGACACTCGCGGCCCCGATGTTCGAGTACTCACCGATCGTCGCGTCCCCCACGTACGACAGGTGCGGCACCTTCGTACCCTCACCGATCGTCGCGTTCTTCATCTCCACATACGTCCCGGCCTTGGCCTTCGCCCCCAGCCGCGTACCGGGCCGCAGATACGCGAACGGACCCACCGACGCCCCCGCGCCGACCTCCGCGCCGTCCGCCACCGTGTTGTCCACCCGCGCGCCCGCACCCACCGCCGTGTCCTTCAGGCGCGTGTTCGGACCGACCTCCGCGCCCTCACCGAGATGCGTCGCCCCCAACAGCTGCGTACCCGGGTGCACCAGCGCGTCCCGCTCGAACGTCACCGTCGCGTCCACCCACGTCGAGGCCGGATCCACCACCGTCACCCCCGCGAGCATGGCCTCCGTCAGCAGCCGGTCGTTCAACACCCGCCGCGCGTCCGCCAGTTGCACCCGGTTGTTGATCCCCGCGATCTCCCGGTGATCCTCCGCCACCGACGCCCCGACCCGGTGCCCCGCCTCCCGCAGAATGCCCAGCACGTCCGTCAGGTACTCCTCACCCTGACTGTTGTCCGTACGCACCTTGCCCAGCGCGTCCGCGAGCAGCTGACCGTCGAACGCGAACACCCCGGAGTTGATCTCACGAATCGCCCGCTGCGCGTCACTCGCGTCCTTGTGCTCCACGATCGCCGTCACCGCACCCGACTCCGGGTCACGCACGATCCGGCCGTACCCGGTCGCGTCGGGGACCTCGGCCGTCAGCACGGTCACGGCGTTGCCGTCGGCGTCGTGCGTCTCCGCCAGGCGCCGCAGCGTCGCGCCCGTCAGCAGCGGGGTGTCCCCGCACACGACGACGACCGTCCCCTCGACCCGGCCGCCGATCTCCTCCAGACCGATGCGGACCGCGTGCCCCGTGCCGTTCTGCTCCGCCTGGTACGCCGTGCGGGCCTGCGGGTCGATCTCGGCGAGGTGCGCCGTGACGCGCTCGCTCCCGTGCCCCACGACGGCGACCAGACGCTCCGGCGCGAGCTCGCGCGCGGCGGCGAGCACGTGCCCGACGAGGGAACGGCCACAGATGTCGTGCAGGACCTTCGGAGTGGCCGACTTCATACGGGTGCCCTCACCCGCTGCGAGGACGACGACGGCTGCCGGGCAATTGGCGCTCACGGGGGTGCCCTTCGGCTTCGAATGCGTGGGGTTCGGACATCCGCAGGATACCGGGGCGTAATCGGGCCGGGGGCCTTGGGCGGTCGGGGTGCCCGGGCCGACCCGCGAGCCCAAAAGGAAGCGGGCCCCGACCTTTAGGTCAGGACCCGAACCAAGTTCGGCTCCCCCGCCAGGACTCGAACCTGAAATACATCATCCAAAGTGACGTGTGTTGCCGATTACACCACGGGGGACCGTGCAGGGAAGCCTACGCGCTTCCAGTCGACGCCCACCACCATGCCATGCCACCAGCCTTCGATGCGAAGGTACAACTCCGCGCTCTGCCGGACCTGGACCACCAGGCAACCGCGGTAGGTCTCGCCCACGTTCTTGCGCACGGTCTTGGGGTTGTGCTTCTTGATGGTCGTCTTGTTGAACGCGGAGCGGTCGGCGCCGACGAGGTCCGCCCAGTACTGTTCGGCGCCCTGCACATCTGCGGTCTCATGGATCATGACGCAGTAGCGCACGTGCTCGCTCTTGACTTCGAGGAGATCGAGCCAGCGCAGGAAGATCATGATCATTTCGGGGTCGCTGTTGACGAACGTGACGCGCTCTCGCCGAGCGTAGGGCTTGCTCTTTGTGCCTTCCGCCCAGTACAGCGCGACTCCAGCGATGAAGAGGTCGCGGTCCGACATGGGGCCGATGGATTCCGTGGCCGCCTGGCGGATCGCGGCGCGCTCGCGGTCCTGCTCGGCGCGGAGCCGGGCCAGCCCCGCGTTCATGCGAGCCCTCTGTTCCTCCGGCGTGCAGCGCGGCTCCGGCTTCGGGAGGTCTCGTACCCACAGGGACACGGAACTCTTGGAGCAGCCGAGTTCCTCCTTGATCTCGTTGTACGTCCAGCCCTTGAGGCGCAGCTCGCGGGCGCGTTCGCGGAGGTCGTCCTTGGCCCTGGGGCGTTTGGTCCACTCCGGGGCGGGCTCGCCCGCGACCAGGCGTTGGAGGAGGTCCTTGCTGCGGACGCCGAGGGCGTCGGCGATCTGGCGGAGGCTGAGGCCCGCGCGGCGCAGGGTGATGGCTCGGTCGCGGAGGGAGGCGAAGTCGGTGATCTCGGTCATGCGGCGAGCCTCGTTCGGAATTTTGGGTTCCGGGTCGAAAATCTGGGCGGTTCAACTGTTCGAGGGTTACCTGGCGGTTCGGGCGTCGTCCGAGGGCCGTCGGGGTAGGGCCGCGGGGTGCTCGCGTGCCGGAAACTCACCGGAAAACCGGGCGTCGGCGCCCGTAGGCTGGAAGACATGACCACGACGGGGGACAGCGGGACCGCGGCCAGGACAGGGCCGTGGTGGTGGGAGCGGCGGCGCAGTGCCGTGCTCGATGTGGGGCTCGGCGTCGTGTCGGCGGCGGAGTGTGGCGCGGAGGGTGTCGAGTTCGCGCGGGACGCGGGGCTGCCGTTGGCGGTGGGGGTGGGCTTCGGGGTGCTGGCGGGGGCGACGCTGGTGTTGCGTCGTCGCTGGCCGATCGCGGTGGTGTTGATCGCGGTGGCGATCACGCCGGCGCAGATGGGCGTCCTGATGACGATCGTGGGTCTGTACACGTTGGCGGCGTCGGAGCTGCCGCGGCGGATCATCGGGGCGCTGGCGGGGATGTCGTTGGCGGGGACGTTGATCGTGACGATGGTGCGGGCCAATCAGGACATAGCGAGCGGGGATCTGACGATCGGCGAGGGGGTCATCCCGTTCATCGCGATCAGTACGTCGCTGGGGGTGACGGCGCCGCCGTTGTTGCTCGGTCTGTATGTGGGTGCGCGTCGTCGGCTGATGGAGTCGTTGCGGGAGCGGGCGGACAGTTTGGAGCGGGAGCTCCAGTTGCTGGCGGAGCGGGCGGAGGAGCGGGCGGAGTGGGCGCGTAACGAGGAGCGCACGCGGATCGCCCGGGACATGCATGACGTGGTGGCGCACCGGGTGAGTCTGATGGTGGTGCACGCGGCGGCGTTGCAGGCGGTGGCGCGGAAGGATCCGGAGAAGGCGGTGAAGAACGCGGCGCTGGTGGGGGACATGGGTCGGCAGGCGCTGACGGAGTTGCGGGAGATGTTGGGGGTGTTGCGGGCGGGTGAGGCTCCGCCGAAGCCCGCTCCGGCTCCGGCTCCGGTGCCGTTGGCGGCGGTGGGGGAGGCGGCGTCGCGGGCGGCGTCGCGGGCCGGGGGTGTGGAGGCGGGGGAGCTGGCGGAGGGGCCGTGTCTGGCGGAGCTGGACGCGTTGGTGGATCAGTCGCGGGCGGCGGGCATGGTGGTGGACATGTCCGTGGAGGGTGAGGCGCGGCTGTATGCGGCGGATGTGGAGGAGACGGCGTATCGGGTGGTGCAGGAGGCGTTGACGAACGTCTTCAAGCATGCGGCGGGTGCGAAGGCGTATGTGCGGCTCGCGCATCGTGGTGCGGAGATCGCGATGCAGGTGGAGAACGGGCCGCCGCCGGAGACGGCTCCGGCGGACGCGCGGTTGCCGAGTGGTGGCAATGGTCTGGTGGGGATGAAGGAGCGGGTGACGGCGCTGGGTGGGGTGTTTGTTTCGGGGCCGACGGACGCGGGTGGTTTCCGGGTGTCGGCGGTGCTTCCGGCGGGGGTGGCCGGGGCCTGATCTCGGCGTCTGCCGCCGTACGGGAGCGCCTCGTAGGGGCGCGGGGCTGTGTCGACGGCGGCTCCGCCGCGTGGGCGCGACCAGCCACGATGGACCCGTAGTCGCCAGACGGCACAGGGCGGCGACATCCAGCGAAGCGCCTACGTTCCGGCGGTGAGGCGTACGGGTTGGGTGCCCGCGATGAGGGTGGTGAGGGCCTGGTCGAGGTGTTGGCCGAGGTACCAGTCGCCGGTGTGGTCGAGGCTGTAGACGCGGCCGCGGGCGTCGATGGCGAGGAGGGCCTGGGTGTCGGTCTCTTCGCCGATGGGGCTGACTTCGGTGCCGAGGGCGCGGCCGAGGTCGCCGAGGGTGCGGGCGGTGTGGAGGCCGTACATGGGGTCGAGGTGCAGGGTGGCGGGGGCTATTTGGCGGCCGGGGCCCTGGGGGGTGATGTGGAGGCCGCCGAATTCGGCCCAGGCTTCGACGGCGGCGGGGAAGACGGCGTGCTGGTGGCCTGCGGGTGAGGTGTGGCGGCGCAGGACGTCGGCCCAGATCTCGGCTTGTTTGATGTCCCAGCGGCCGGGGCGCCAGCCCGCGGTGCGCAGGGCGGCGTCGACGGGTACGGGGAAGCGGGTGGAGTGGTCGGTGTGCATGGTGGTGGGTGCCCTCGGGTGTGGTGCGGTGTGGTCCGGCGTGGTGGTGGGCGGTGCGGCGGGGGTGTCAGCCGTCGGCCGCTGTGGGGTCCACGACGCGGACGCCGAAGTGGTCGGTGAGGGCGGTGCAGGAGCGGCAGGGGCGGGCGAAGGAGCCGTGCAGGGGGTCGCCGTCCTCGCGGATGCGGCGGGTGGTGAGTTTGGCGTGTTTGAGGGCTTTGCGGGCTTCGCCGTTGGTCATGGGTTTGCGGCGGGCGCGTTTGGAGCGGCTGGCGTCGGCGGTGGTGAGGTGCCGGGAGACGAGGAGGGCTTCGGCGCAGCGTCCGGTGAAGCGTTCGCGCTGGGCGCTGGGGAGGGCGTCGAGGAAGTCCTGGACGAGGGGGTGCAGGTCGGGTGGTTCCTCGCCGCGTTTGGGGGTGCTGGTGAGGGTGGTGCCGCGGACGGAGAGCGCGGCGGCGACGGTGGGCAGGATGCCGTCGCGGCGGTGGAGCAGGATGGGTGCGTCGGCGGGGACGCTGCTCCAGCCGACGCGGGGGTCGCCGCCGGGGGTGCCTGGGGTCCCCGTGGTGCGTGCCGTGGTGGTGGCTGTGGTCGTGGAGTGAACGGTTCCGGTGCTTTCGGTGGATGTATCGGTGGTCCGTGACATGCTGGTTTGTGCCGTGTGCATGTGGTGTTTCCCTCCCCGTGCCCGCGGCGTCGGCCGCTGGTGCCACGCCCCCGCGTTGCGGGAACAGACTGCCAAATGGGGCGCGTGGTACGGAAGCTGGGTCGGTGCGACACGACGGGGTTTCGTCTCTGGGTGACGGGCTCGTGGCGGGTGGTCACGGTTCCGGCGGGCCGGTGACCCGTGTCGTCCTTCCGCATAGGCTGTCGCCATTCGTGAACGTCGACAGTGCCGCAGGAGGGCAACCGCCATGACGACAGGTCGGCCAGGTCGGCTCGGGCAGCAGGCCGCGCCGCCGAACGCGGCCTACGCCGGGCAGGTCGTGCACTTCCCGGATCCGGTCCGGGCCGCGCGGCATCCCAGGGGTGTGCGGGTGGACGGTGAGGGCTATCCGGTCTTCTCGCCGTACGCGCGTGCGGCGGCGGAGATCGCGGAGCCGCCGGAGGGTTTCGGCGTGGACGAGCTGCGGCTCACGGACTATGTGTCGGCGAACGCGGCGCTCGCGGCGTCGGGGCACGAGCTGTGGGACACGATTCCGGCGGTGGCGACGCCGCACGGCTGGACGTGGCACCACGTGCCGGGCGGTCGCCGTCTTGAGCTGGTGCCGGTCGAGGTGAAGGCGTTGCTGCGGCATCACGGGGGCATCGCCACGTCCGCCGTGGATCACGGCAAGCGGGGTACGCGTCCGTTGCAGGAGACGCGTCCGGCGCATCTGGCGCTGCCGAAGGGGGCGCTGGCGGTCTCGGAGAGCCAGGTGGCTGGGGTCGAGGAGGACCTGGGCTATCGGCTGCCGGGGGCGTATCGCTCCTTCTTGAAGGCGGCGGGCGGCTGTGCGCCGGTGGGGACGGCCCTGGACGCGGAGCTGGGTCTGCTGATCGACCAGCCGTTCTTCACGGTGCGTGACGAGGCGGCCGTGAACGACCTGGTGTACGTGAACAAGTGTCTGCGCGACCATCTGACCAAGGATTTCCTGGGGGTCGGTTTTGTGCAGGGCGGTCTGCTCGCGGTGAAGGTGAAGGGCGATCGGGTCGGCTCGGTGTGGTTCTGCGCGTACGACGACGCGCGTGACGTGGATCCGTCCTGGGCGCCCGCGGAGCGGGTGCGGCGGCTGCTGTTGCCGTGCGGGGACGACTTCGACGCGTTCCTGTCCCGGCTCGCGGGCAGTCCGCCCGAGCTGGAGACCGTGGCGAACCTGATGGTGGACGGCGGCTTCGCGCGTGTCGTCCCGGTGGGGGAGTGAGCTCCGAGATGGTGACCTTCGCACAGGCGCAGGAGCGCGCCGAGGAGTGGATCAACGGTGAGGTGCCGCCGCCAGGGCACCGTGAGGTGCGGGTGCGGGAGTTCGACCTGGGCTTCGTGGTCTGGGCGGAGGACCGCGAGGGCGGTCCGCGTTCGGACGGTGGCGGTCAGCGTCTGGTGATCGCCCGGGACAGCGGTGAGGCCACGTTGTGGCCCGCGCTGCCGGTGGGTGAGGTGATCCGCCGGTACGAGGAGGAGTACGGGGTGTCGGACGCGCCGGAGCCCGCGGTCGCGCCGGCGGCGCCGGAGCGCATGGATCTGAACCAGACGTCGTTCCTGTTGAGTCCGCCGGAGTGGTTGCAGGAGGCGGCGGACAAGCTGGGGATCCCGGACCGGCGGTCGTCGCCGTCCGCGCCGGAGCCGGAGCCCGCGGCGACGTCGGCGGGGCCTGTTCCGGAGGGGCCGGAGGGTGGTGGCGCGTCGTGGCCTGCTGCCGGTGAGGCTGTCGGGGCGTCGGTGGGTGTGTCCGGTTCCGCCGGGCCGTCGTCGGAGACGCCGTGGGCCGGTACGGACACGAACATCGGGGGCGATGACGACGACGTGGCGGTGCCGCTGCCCGCGACGGTGTTCTCGCCGCCGGTGAATCTGGACGGGGACGAGGAGGACGTGCCGCCGCCGAGCGTGTCGCCGGAGGCGAAGACCGCGCTGATGTCGGGCGGCAGCCAGCTCCCGAAGACGGCGGTCGCGCCCGCCCTGGACGACCCGGCGCCCGGGGCGCAGGGCACGGGCCCGCAGCTTCCGCCGCCGCCCGCGGGCTCGGCGGTGAGCGGTCCGCAGCTTCCGCCGCCGCCCGCTGGCTCGGCCGTGAGTGGCCCGCAGGTGCCGCCGCCGCCCGCCGGTCCGGCGGTCAGTGGCCCCTCTGTGCCGCCTGCGCCTGCTGGTGCGGGTGCGGGTGGCGCCCATGTGCCGCTTCCGACCGCGGGTGGGCCCGGTGCGCCGCTTCCGCCGGTGGGTGGGGTTCCGGGTGGCCCTGGTACGCCGCCGCCCGCCGGTGCGCCAGGCGCGGGCCCGCAGCTTCCGCCGCCCCCCGCCGGGGCGGCTCCGAGTGGTCCGGGCATGCCCCCGCCGCCCGCCGGTGCGACGCCGAGCGGCCCCGGCACGCCGCCGCCCGCCGGTGCGCCGGGCGCGGGCCCGCAGCTTCCGCCGCCGCCCGCCGGGGCGGCCGTGGGTGGCCCCGGTACGCCGCCTCCGCCCGCGGGGGCGACTCCGCCGCCCGGGCCTCAGACGCCGCCCCCGTCCGAGGGTGCTGGCGCGCCGCAGCCCGGTGCGCCCGGCGGCGCGTATGTGGCGACGCAGCTCGTGTCGCCGCTCGGCCCCGAGGGGCCGCAGCCGCCTGGTGCGCCTGGTGCTCCGCAGCCGCCTGCCGCGCCCGGTGTTCCGGGTACGCCGCCCGGTGAGGTGCACCACGCGGCGACGATGCTGGCCGACCCGAGTGCGGGCGGTGGGCCGCAGCCGCCTGGTGCGCCTGGTGCTCCGCAGCCGCCTGCCGCGCCCGGTGTTCCGGGAACGCCGCCCGGTGGGGTGCACCACGCGGCGACGATGCTGGCCGACCCGAGCCTCGGCGGCGCGCCCAAGCCTCCTGGCGCCCCGGGTGCGCCGCAGCCTCCCGGCCCGCCCGGTGCTCCGGGTGCGCCGCAGCCCCCTGGCGCCCCCGGCGTCCCGGGTGCGCCCGGTGGCGGTGTCCACCACGCCGCCACCATGCTCGCGGGTCCCGCCGTCGGCGGCCCCGGTGCGCCTTTGCCGCCCGCGGCCCCGGGTGCGCCCGGCATGCCGCCGCCCGCTCCGGGCATGGTGCCGCCGGGCCCGGGGATGCCGCCGCCGGGTGCCGGGCAGCCGTACGGCTATCCGCAGCCGCCCACCGGGCAGCCGACGGTGGGGCCCGGCTACCAGGCGGTGCTGCGCTACCGCGCCCCGGACGGGTCCGAGCAGCAGGTGATCCGGCGGTCGGCGCCGGGCACCCCGCACCCGGAGTGGCAGATCTTCCACGAGCTGCGTGGCATGAACATTCCGGCGGACCAGGTCCTGGAGCTGCACACGGAGCTGGAGTCGTGTGAGCTGCCGGGCGCGTACTGCGCGCGGATGATCCGTGAGACGTGGCCGCAGGCGCGCATCACCTCGATCGCGCCGTACGGCCGGGATCACGCGTCGCGTCAGCAGGGGATGCAGCAGCTGCTCGCGCACCAGGGCGAGTTGCACCAGGTCGCGGACGGTCCGGCGCGTCCGGCGCCGGTGCGGGCGCCGCTGCCGCCGGTGGCGCCGACGCCGCCGGTGCCGCCGGAGGCCGTGGCGCAGGAGCTCGCGGGGGCGTTCGGGCCGGGGGTGTTCCGGTTCGACCAGCGGGCGGTGTCCCGGCAGGGCGTGCCGGACGTCGTGGCGCACACGCTCGTCGTGGCGGGTCTGCCGCTCGACTTCGGTCCGTTCTTCTGGGCGCAGGCCCAGCCGGGGCGGCCGGTGCCGACGCTCGCCGAGCTGGCGCAGGAGCGCGGGGTGGCGCCCGCGCCGGACGCGGGTTCGTACCTGGTGATGGGCAGCGACTTCGGCCGGGCGGTCTGCGTCCAGTACGGCACGGCGCACATCGTCGCGGTGCCGGTGGAGGCGGGGCCTGGCGGGGCTCCGGTGCCGCCGCAGTTCGTGAACACGGGGCTGCCGGAGTTCGTGCGCTGTCTGGCGCTGCTCGGCCGCATGTGGCGGCTGCGCTACGGCCTCAACCAGGAGCAGGCGGGGCGCTGGACCGTCGACTTCCAGGCGCAGCTCGCCGCGCTCGACCCGGCGGCGCTGTCCTCGCCGGAGAGCTGGTGGTCGGTGCTCCTGGAGCAGATGTGGGACGGCTTGCTGTAGTCCGTACGTGGTGTGTGACCGGGGCGCTCGACCTGTACGACGGGTCGGGCGCTCCGGCGCTGCGCCCCCGGTCGGAGGTCGCACGGCTCTTCGACGTACGGCGGAACGACACCCCGATTCCGACTTCTGGCCCCAATTGACGCATCCTTGACCGGGTGGCGTTGACGGAGTGTCGTGTTATGACCACTTCCGCTTGATCCATCAAGATGTGCGCCAATCGCGTTGTACGCGGGTGGCGCGGCGGAGAGAGTCAGCGCGACGGTGAGAGTCCGTGTGGGCGAAAGAGGGGAACCAGGATGAGCGGCAGCGGTGCGTCACCTCATGGCTTCGTCACCGGCCGCGGCCGCGGCTACCGTCCCGAGCAGGTGGAGGCGTACGCCGACGCGCTGTCCCGGGACCGGGACGCCGCGTGGGAGCGGGCCGCCCGCCTCACCGTCCTCGCCCGGGACATGGGGGAGGAGGCGGCGCGCCTGCGCGAGGTCGTGGCGCGCCTGGCCCCGCAGACGTACGACGAGCTCGGCCGGCGCGCCCAGCACCTGCTCGCGCTGAGCGAGGAGGAGGCCGCGGCCGTGCGGGACGCCGCCGCGGCCGACACCTACGAGCTCGGGCAGGCCGTCGCGGCCGCCGCCACGGAGCTGCGCGCGGCCGCGCGGGCGTACGCCGATTCGGTGCGGGGCGAGGCCGAGGAGCGGGCCAGGCAGCGGCTGCTCGCCGCGCGGGCCACCGCGGACGAGCTGCGGGCCGCGGCGCGCCGCGACGCGAAGGAGTGGCGCGGCGAGGCCCTCGCAGCGCTGCGGGAGATGCGCCGGCGCACGAGCGGTCTCCTTGCCGAGCAGGAGAAGGAGCACGCCGAGCGCTGGGAGGCCACGGAGCGGGAGATCGCCGAGCGGGAGGCCGTCGCCGACGCCCGTGAGGCGGCCCTCGTCGCGGCGGCCGAGGCCCGTCTCGCCGAGGCGAAGCGGGCCTGTGCCGAGGCGGAGGAGGCCGCCCGGCACCGCGAGGAGGACGCGGCCGCGCGCGCCGCCGAGCTGATCGCGGCGGCCCGGGTGCGCGAGGAGCGGATCGGGCGGGAGACGGAGCGGCTGCTGCGCGAGCACGGCGAGCGCTGGGACGAGGTGCGGGCGCACATGGACCACGTCCGCAACAGCCTGGCCTCGCTGACCGGCCGGGGCTACGGCGATGTCCCCGGCCAGAGTCCGGGCGACGCCTCCTGAGCGGGGGCCCGGTGGGAGGGCAGGGGGCGCGTGGGCCTTTCCCCGCGCTGATCAGTCGCTAGGGCGCTCCTCGGGGCGCGTACGAGTCAACCGCGCCTCCTGGGGCTCCTGTTGCGCCCCGGCTTCGGCGGCGGCCGCCGCGCCCGGCTCCTCCGCGCCCGGCTCCTCCGCGCCCGGCTCCTCCGTGCCCGGCCCCTCCGCGTCCGGCTCCTGGATGACGGGGAAGCGCCGGGGCGCGAGCAGCAGCAGGACGAGCAGGCACAGCACCGCCGCGCAGCCCGCGCCCACGTACACGGCGTCCACGGCCGCGTCGACGGCCCGGCGCAGCCGCTCCGGGTCGGCGACGGAGTCCGGGTCGTCGAGGGACTTCGCGACGGCGTCGAGCGAGCCCGCGCCGCCGAGCCGGGAGCTGAGGACGCCGTTGGCGATCGCGCCGAAGACGGCCGCGCCCATGGTCTGGCCGATCTGGCGGCAGAAGAGGACGGACGCGGTGGTCGTGCCGCGCTCCGCCCAGCCGACGGTCGACTGGACGCCGACGATCAGGGGGAGCTGGAAGAGTCCGAGCGCGGCGCCGAGCAGCAGCATCAGGAGCGCGGGCTGCCAGGCCGCGCCGGGGTAGGGGAGCAGCGGGAAGGCGAACAGGACGCAGGCGGCGGCGCTGATGCCGACCATCGCGCAGTTGCGGAAGCCGACGCGCCGGTAGACGTGCTGGCTCAGGGCGGTCGACACGGGCCAGCTCAGGGTCATGATGGACAGGACGAAACCGGCGGCTGTCGGGGCGAGTCGCAGCACCGACTGCGCGTACGTGGGCAGGAAGACGGTGGGCGCGACCATCAGCAGGCCGAGTGAGCCGAGCGCCAGGTTCACGGCGGCGATGGGGCGGCGCCGCCACACCCAGCCCGGAATGATCGGGTCCGCGGCGCGCCGCTCGATGGCCACGATCGCGCCGACGCACGCGAGCCCCGCCGCGAACAGCGCGAGCGAGGGCGGCGACAGCCAGCCCCAGGCGACGCCGCCCTGCACGAGCGCGGTGAGCAGCGCCCCGCCCGCGGCGAACACGGCGAGCGCCCCGGGCCAGTCGACGCGGTGCCGCTCGCCCGGCGGGCGTACCGGCTCGTGCAGGTGGCGGACGATCAGCCAGAGCGCGAAGGCGCCGACGGGCAGGTTGACCAGGAAGATCCAGCGCCAGTCCGCGTAGGCGGTGAGCAGGCCGCCGACCGCGGGGCCCGCGACGGCGGACACGGCCCACACGGTCGAGAGCCTGGCCTGGATGCGGGGGCGCTCCTTGAGCGGGTACAGATCGGCGGCGACGGTCTGCACGGTGCCCTGGAGGGCGCCGCCGCCGAGGCCCTGAAGGACGCGGAAGGCGATCAGGGAGCCCATGTTCCAGGCGAGCGCGCACAGCACCGAACCGGCGAGGAACAGGGCGCAGCCCACGATCAGGACGGGCTTGCGGCCGAAGGTGTCGGACAGCTTCCCGTAGACGGGCAGCGTGACCGTCGCGGCGAGCAGATAGCCGGAGAACAGCCAGGAGAAGACGGAGAAGCCGCCGAGGGAGCCGACGATCTGCGGTACGGCCGTGGAGACGATGGTGGCGTCCAGGGCGGCGAGCGCCATGACGAGCATGAGCGCGGCGACGACGGCGCCGCGCCGGTCCGAGCGCCGCGCCTGCGCTGCCGCCATGGTCAAAGTCCTTTCCCCTTGCACCGGTTGCCCCGGTCACCTTCTCACTGTTGGCGTGCTCCAGGGAGGGGGTGGAGAGCTTCTCCCCTGGTAGGGCGGTTGCTTGGTCAACAAGAGGGTGGAGTGACCCTGAGAAGCGCTCCACCGCCGGGTGGAGAACCCCTAGGGGGACCTCCGTACTAGGGGCAGGGGGACGTTGGTACCGGCGGAGGACGAGAAGGCGCGGGCCGGTCCTTAGATTTGCTTTACGCCGCAGGGCACGGGGCGAAGCCGCCGGGCACGGGCACGGGGCGAAGGCTCCGGGCGCAGGCACGGGGCGCGGGGCCGGTAACGGGGGTCCGGCTCCGCGTCCTGCGACGAACCACAGCGCGGGGGGTGGGGTTTTCCCCAGGAAAAGACTGCGCTGTGCACCAGGGCGCCGGAGTACCCCGGCGCTCCACACTGATCCATGTGAGCGCGCCGACACGCGTTCATCTCGTCACCGACATAGGAGACTTACCGTGACAACGGCTGTATCCACTCCCAGGCACGGGGGAACTGGCGGGCGTACGGCCGTCGCGGCACGGGCACGCCAGGTCGTCAAGGCGTACGGCTCCGGCGAGACCCGGGTCGTCGCCCTCGACCACATCGACGTGGACATCGCCCGCGGCCAGTTCACCGCGATCATGGGCCCCTCCGGGTCCGGCAAGTCCACGCTGATGCACTGCCTCGCGGGCCTCGACACGGTCAGCGGCGGACAGATCTACCTCGACGAGACCGAGATCACCGGCCTGAAGGACAAGAAGCTCACCCAGCTGCGCCGCGACCGCGTCGGCTTCATCTTCCAGGCGTTCAACCTCCTGCCGACGCTGAACGCCCTGGAGAACATCACGCTGCCGATGGACATAGCGGGCCGCAAGCCCGACAAGGCCTGGCTCGACCAGGTCGTCCAGACCGTCGGCCTCGCCGGGCGCCTCAAGCACCGGCCCACCGAGCTCTCCGGCGGTCAGCAGCAGCGCGTCGCCGTGGCCCGTGCCCTGGCCTCCCAGCCCGAGATCATCTTCGGTGACGAGCCGACCGGAAACCTCGACTCCCGCGCGGGCGCCGAAGTCCTCGGCTTCCTGCGCACGTCGGTGACGCAGCTCGGCCAGACCATCGTCATGGTCACCCACGACCCGGTCGCCGCGTCGTACGCGGACCGCGTGCTGTATCTGGCCGACGGCCGCATCGTCGACGAGATGTACAGCCCCACCGCGGACCAAGTCCTCGACCGCATGAAGCACTTCGACGCCCGGGGGCGCACGTCATGACCGTGTGGAAGACCTCGATGCGCAACTTCTTCGCGCACAAGGGACGCATGGCGCTCTCCGCCGTCGCCGTGGTCCTCTCGGTGGCCTTCGTGTGCGGCACCCTGGTGTTCTCCGACACGATGTCCACCACCTTCGACAAGCTCTTCGCGGCCACGTCCTCCGACGTCACCCTCACTCCGAAGGACGCGCCGGACGCGGGCGACGAGGGCCCGCGCACCGGCAGGCCCGAGACCCTGCCCGCCGCCACGGTCGCCCAGGTGAAGAAGGCCGACGGCGTGAAGTCCGTCGAGGGCGCGATCAGCAGCGACAGCGTCACCGTCGTCAACTCCAAGAACAAGGACATCGGCCCCTCCAGCGGCGCCCCCACCCTCGCGGGCAACTGGACGAAGAACGACCTGCGGTCCATGGAGATCACCTCCGGCCACGCCCCGCGCGGCCCCACCGAGGTGATGCTCGACGCCGACACCGCCGACAAGAAGAACCTCAAGATCGGTGACGAGCTGCGCACCATCGCCGCCACCGGCACCTTCACCGCGAAGATCACCGGCATCGCCACCTTCAAGGTGACCAACCCCGGCGCCACCGTCGTCTACTTCGACACCGCCACCGCCCAGCGCGAACTGCTGGGTGCCACCGGCCGGTTCACGCACGTCAACGTCACCGCCGCGAGCGGCGTCAGCGACACCGCGCTCAAGGCGAACGTGGCGAAGACCCTCGGCGCCGACGCCGCCGCCTACAAGATCAAGACGCAGAAGGAGAGCGCCGACGCCAACCGCAAGTCCGTCAGCGGCTTCCTGGACGTCATGAAGTACGCGATGCTCGGCTTCGCCGGGATCGCCTTCCTCGTCGGCATCTTCCTCATCATCAACACCTTCTCCATGCTGGTCGCCCAGCGCACCCGTGAGATCGGTCTGATGCGGGCCATCGGCTCCAGCCGCAAGCAGGTCAACCGCTCGGTGCTCGTCGAGGCCCTGCTGCTCGGCGTCGTCGGCTCCGTCCTCGGCATCGGCGCGGGCATCGGCCTCGCGGTCGGCCTGATGAAGCTGATGTCGGGCGTGGGCATGGAGCTGTCCACGGAGGACCTCACCATCTCGGCGACGACCCCGGTGGTGGGCCTGCTCCTCGGCGTCATCGTCACCGTCCTCGCCGCGTACCTCCCGGCCCGCCGCGCGGGCAAGGTCTCCCCGATGGCCGCCCTGCGCGACGCGGGCACCCCGGCCGACGGCAGGTCCTCCGCGGTGCGCGCCGCCCTCGGCCTGGTCCTCACCGGCGCCGGAGTCTTCGGCCTCTACGCCGCGGCGGCCGCCGACAAGGCGAAGGAGGGCTCCCTCTTCCTCGGCCTCGGCGTCGTCCTCACGCTCATCGGCTTCGTCGTCATCGGCCCGGTCCTCGCGGCCTTCGTGGTCCGCGCGATCAGCGCCGTCCTGCTGCGGATGTTCGGCCCCGTCGGCCGCATGGCCGAGCGCAACGCCCTGCGCAACCCCCGCCGCACCGGCGCCACCGGCGCCGCCCTGATGATCGGCCTGGCCCTGGTGGCCTGCCTCTCGGTGGTCGGCACGTCGATGGTCGCCTCGGCCACGGACGAGCTGGACAAGTCGGTCGGCGCCGACTTCATCATCCAGGGCAGGCAGCCGGTCAGCCACCAGGTGGAGAAGCGCCTCAAGGACACCCCGTACGTCGCCCACACCACCCGTTACAAGGAGGTCAAGGCCGACATCACCACCCCCGACGGCAAGACCGACAAGGGCGTCGACCTCAGCGCCAACGATCGCACCTATGTGCAGGACCTGCGCCGCGAGACCACCGCGGGCAAGATGTCCGCCGCCTACGGGGCGAACGCGATGTCGGTGGGCGAGAGCTTCGCCAAGGACCACCACCTGAAGGTGGGCGACAAGCTCAAGGTCGCCTTCGACGACGGCCGGACCGGACAGCTGAAGCTCGCGGCGATCACCGATGAGGAGGGCACCCTCGACCGGGGCGCGATGTACCTGAACATCACCACCGTCGAGCGGTATGTTGCCCCCGACCGGATGCCGCTGAGCGGCACCGTCTTCGCCAAGGCGGTCGACGGCAAGCAGGACGAGGCCTACGCCGCGCTGAAGAAGACCCTGGAGACGGACCCGCAGCTCAAGGTCCAGGACCAGACCGACTTCAAGCAGACCCTGAAGGACCAGGTCGGCCAGCTTCTGAACATCGTCTACGGCCTCCTCGGCCTCGCGATCATCGTGGCCATCCTGGGCGTGGTGAACACCCTGGCCCTCTCGGTGGTGGAGCGCACCCGCGAGATCGGCCTGATGCGGGCCATCGGCCTCTCCCGCCGCCAGCTGCGCCGCATGATCCGCATGGAGTCCGTGGTCATCGCCCTCTTCGGCGCCCTCCTCGGCCTCGGCCTGGGCATGGGCTGGGGCGCGACCGCCCAGAAGCTCCTCGCCCTGGAGGGCCTGAAGGTCCTGGAGATCCCCTGGCCGACGATCATCGCGGTCTTCGTGGGCTCCGCCTTCGTGGGCCTGTTCGCCGCCCTGATCCCGGCGTTCCGGGCGGGCCGGATGAACGTGCTGAACGCGATCGCAACGGAGTAGCACCACCCGCGAGGGCGACCCTCCGGTGCCCCGGCCCGCGCGGCCGGGGCACTGTGGTGTGCGCCACGGTATGCGCTCTCTTTGGATCTCCCCTTTCCGGGCGCCGGGCGATGGGCTAATTTACTCCCGGCCGAGCACGCCACCCGGAACTGCCCGGGCGGCGGGCATCGGCGTAAACGGGGAACAACGGGGAATGGAGAAAAGTGAATAAAGCGTGTATCTCTCTCGGAGGTGCCCTGCTGGCCGGTGCGGTCGTCGCCACCTCGGCACTGCCCGCCGCCGCGGACGCGGAGCCGACGGCTCCCGCCGTGGTTCAGGGTGCCGCGAAGGCGGACGCCTCCGGGCCGGTGCTGCCCACGGTCGGCGCCGCCTACCGGCTGAAGAAGCTCAAGGCCCTGACGGTCAAGGGCGATGCCTCGCGTGACGAGTGGTTCAAGTACCTGGGCCTCTACCGGCAGGGTTCGAACTATTTCCGGTTCAATTGGGACACTGACTACTGCTCGGGTCCCGCGACCGAGAAGCAGCCCGGTGGTTACGATTTCACCTTCTCTTGCTACCGGCATGACTTCGGTTACCGGAACTACAAGAAGTACGCCGGTGAGTACAATTTCAAGAAGTACCACCGGAAGCGCATTGACGACGTATTCCTGCAGGACATGCAGAAGCAGTGCGGCAGGAAGTTCTGGGCCGACCCGCTCACGCCCGCCCTGCGCAAGAAGATGAAGGCGGCCTGCAACAAGACGGCGAAGACGTACTACAACGCCGTCCGCACCGCCGGGCACCTCTAGAGCACCGCCCGAGCACCACGCCCCGGGGCTTGCCGGGGCGTGGGCTCCGGCCGGGCGTCGTACGCTGGAGGCCCCCCGGCCCGTGAGACGTGTCGGGTGGTTCGCGTTGTCCACGCCCCCGGACGGGATGCCCCTTCATGACCCTGCACGGACTGCTGGACGCCGTCGTCAAGGACGCGGCCCTCACCGAAGCGGTGAAGGCCGCCACGGACGGCAACCGGCACCACATCGACCTCGTCGGCCCCCCGGCCGCCCGGCCCTTCGCCGTGGCCGCCCTCGCGCGCGAGACACGGCGGACCGTGCTCGCCGTGACGGCCACCGGCCGCGAGGCCGAGGACCTGGCCGCGGCGCTGCGCACGATCCTGCCGCCGGAAGGCGTGGCCGAGTACCCCTCGTGGGAGACGCTGCCGCACGAGCGGCTGAGCCCGCGCAGCGACACCGTGGGCCGCCGCCTGGCCGTCCTGCGCCGCCTCGCGCACCCGAACACCGACGGCGCCGACCCCGAGACGGGCCCCGTGAGCGTGATCGTGGCGCCCGTGCGCTCCGTGCTCCAGCCCCAGGTCAAGGGGTTGGGCGACCTGGAGCCCGTGGCCCTGCGCACCGGGCAGGCGGCCGACCTCAACGACGTGGTCGACGCGCTCGGCGCCGCCGCGTACTCCCGCGTGGAGCTGGTGGAGAAGCGCGGCGAGTTCGCCGTGCGCGGCGGCATCCTCGACGTCTTCCCGCCCACCGAGGAGCACCCCCTGCGGGTGGAGTTCTGGGGCGACGACGTGGAGGAGATCCGCTACTTCAAGGTCGCCGACCAGCGGTCCCTTGAGGTGGCCGAGCACGGCCTGTGGGCGCCGCCGTGCCGGGAGCTGCTGCTCACCGACGACGTGCGCGCCCGCGCCCGGCAGCTCGCCGAGGCCCACCCCGAGCTGGGCGAACTGCTCGGCAAGATCGCCGAGGGCATCGCCGTCGAGGGCATGGAGTCCCTCGCCCCGGTGCTCGTGGACGACATGGAGCTGCTGCTCGACGTGCTGCCCGAGGGCGCGATGGCCGTGGTGTGCGACCCGGAGCGGGTGCGCACCCGGGCCGCCGACCTGGTGGCGACGAGCCAGGAGTTCCTCCAGGCGAGCTGGGCGGCGACCGCGGGCGGCGGGGAGGCCCCCATCGACGTGGGCGCGGCCTCGCTGTGGGGCCTCGCGGACGTCCGCGACCGGGCCCGGGAGCTCGGCATGATGTGGTGGTCGGTGAGCCCGTTCGCGGCCGATCTCGACGCGGACGACGACACGCTCACGCTCGGCATGCACGCCCCGGACACCTACCGCGGGGACACGGCGAAGGCGCTGGCCGACACCAAGGGCTGGCTGGCCGACGGCTGGCGGACGGTGTACGTCACGGAGGGCCACGGCCCGGCCGCCCGCACCGTCGAGGTGCTCGGCGGCGAGGGCATCGCGGCCCGCCTGGACGCGGACCTCACCGAGATCGCCCCGTCCGTGGTGCACGTGGCCTGCGGCTCCATCGACTACGGCTTCGTCGACCAGCGGCTGCGGCTCGCCGTCCTGACGGAGACCGACCTCACCGGCCAGAAGGCCGCGGGCAAGGACGGGCAGCGCATGCCCGCCCGCCGCCGCAAGACCATCGATCCGCTCACCCTGGAGCCGGGCGACTACATCGTGCACGAGCAGCACGGCGTGGGCCGCTACATCGAGATGGTGCAGCGGACGGTTCAGGGCGCGACGCGCGAATACCTGGTCGTCGAGTACGCGCCCGCCAAGCGCGGCCAGCCCGGCGACCGCCTGTACATCCCCACCGACCAGCTGGAGCAGATCACCAAGTACGTGGGCGGCGAGGCCCCCACGCTGCACCGGCTCGGCGGCGCCGACTGGACCAAGACCAAGGCCCGCGCCAAGAAGGCGGTCAAGGAGATCGCCGCGGACCTGATCAAGCTGTACTCGGCGCGGATGGCGGCCCCCGGCCACACCTTCGGCCCCGACACGCCCTGGCAGCGCGAGCTGGAGGACGCGTTCCCGTACGCGGAGACGCCCGACCAGCTCACGACGATCGCCGAGGTCAAGGAGGACATGGAGAAGTCGGTCCCGATGGACCGGCTGATCTGCGGCGACGTCGGCTACGGCAAGACGGAGATCGCGGTGCGCGCCGCGTTCAAGGCCGTCCAGGACGGCAAGCAGGTCGCCGTGCTGGTCCCGACGACGCTCCTGGTGCAGCAGCACTTCGGCACGTTCACGGAGCGCTACGGCCAGTTCCCCGTGAACGTACGGGCGCTCAGCCGCTTCCAGACCGACACCGAGTCGAAGGCGACCCTGGAGGGGCTGCGCGAGGGCTCGGTCGACATCGTCATCGGCACGCACCGCCTCTTCTCCTCCGAGACGAAGTTCAAGGACCTGGGCCTGGTCATCGTCGACGAGGAGCAGCGCTTCGGCGTCGAGCACAAGGAGCAGCTGAAGAAGCTGCGCGCCAACGTGGACGTCCTGACGATGTCGGCCACCCCCATTCCCCGTACGCTGGAGATGGCCGTCACCGGCATCCGCGAGATGTCGACGATCACGACGCCGCCGGAGGAGCGCCACCCGGTGCTCACCTTCGTGGGTCCGTACGAGGAGAAGCAGATCGGCGCGGCCGTCCGCCGTGAGCTGCTGCGCGAGGGCCAGGTCTTCTACATCCACAACCGGGTGGAGTCCATCGACCGAGCCGCCGCCCGGCTGCGCGAGATCGTGCCGGAGGCGCGGATCGCCACCGCCCACGGCCAGATGTCCGAGCAGGCCCTGGAGCAGGTCGTGGTGGACTTCTGGGAGAAGAAATTCGACGTACTCGTGTCCACGACGATCGTCGAGTCCGGCATCGACATCTCCAACGCCAACACCCTGATCGTGGAGCGCGGCGACAACTTCGGCCTGAGCCAGCTGCACCAGCTGCGCGGCCGCGTCGGCCGCGGCCGCGAGCGCGGCTACGCGTACTTCCTGTACCCGCCGGAGAAGCCGCTCACGGAGACCGCGCACGAACGGCTCGCGACGATCGCCCAGCACACCGAGATGGGCGCGGGCATGTACGTGGCGATGAAGGACCTGGAGATCCGCGGCGCGGGCAATCTGCTCGGCGGCGAGCAGTCCGGGCACATCGCGGGCGTCGGCTTCGACCTGTACGTCCGCATGGTCGGCGAGGCCGTCGCGGACTACCGCAAGTCGCTCGAGGGCGGCGGCGTCGAGGAGGAGCCGCCGCTTGAGGTGAAGATCGAGCTGCCGGTCGACGCGCACGTCCCGCACGACTACGCGCCCGGCGAGCGGCTCCGCCTCCAGGCCTACCGTGCGATCGCCTCCGCCAACTCCGAGGACGACGTCAAGGCGGTCCGCGAGGAGCTCACCGACCGCTACGGCAAGCTGCCGGAGCCGGTGGAGAACCTGCTGCTCGTGGCGGGCCTGCGGATGCTGGCCCGCGCCTGCGGGGTGGGCGAGATCGTGCTCCAGGGCACGAACATCCGCTTCGCCCCGGTGGAGCTGAGGGAGTCCCAGGAGCTGCGCCTGAAGCGGCTCTACCCCGGCTCGGTCATCAAGGGGGCCGCGCACCAGGTGCTCGTGCCCCGGCCGAAGACCGCGAAGGTCGGCGGCAAGCCGCTGGTCGGGCGGGAACTGCTCGGCTGGGTGGGGGAGTTCCTGGCCTCGGTCCTCGGGTCGTAGCCGGACGGCGTGCGCGCCCGGGGCGGGCTCAGGGCTCAGAGCCCAGGGCTCAGGGCTCAGGGCGTGCACGCCGCCGCGATGGAGAGGCTGTTCTCGTACAGGTGGTGCCGGGTGATCCGGCCGTCCTCGACGGTCAGGCGCAGGGCGAACGGGCCCTCGAAGGACTTCCCGGTGGCGCGTACGGTGCCCGACAGATGGCCCATGATCACGGCGTCCTGCCCGCTCACCAGGTAGGTGTCGACGCTGGCCCGCGCGTCCTCGGCGACCGTGTGGCGCGCAAGGTCCGCTCCCTGGGCGGCGCATTCGGCGCCGGTGGAGCGCGGGCGTATCCACGGCACGGCCGGGTTCTCGGCGAGCAGCCAGTCGACGTCGTCGGCGAAGATCTCGGTGAGGCGCGCGGTGTCGTTCGCGAGGCGCGCGGCGAAGAAGGCGTCGACGGTGGCGCGGGTGGCGTCCTCGACCGTACGGGCTTCGGTGACCATGGGCTCTCCCTCGTTGATGTGACCGTCCCTTGAGGCTGCCAGGGCGCGCGACGGCGCGCGATTACCTCACAGGTAGCGCGCCGAAGGGGCGCGGGGCTGTGCCGATGTGCGGCTCCGCCGCGGGCGCGCCCAGCCACCACAAACCCGCAGGTTGCCGACGGCCCAACCCGGCAATGCAAGTACGGTGGGGACCGTTCCATGGGAGGGAAATTCGTGAGGTTCGGAGTCACGGGGCGGCGCGCGGCCGCTCACGCCGTCGTACTGGTGGTCGCCCTCGGCGGCCTGGCCGCCTGCGACAAGGACGAGAAGGACGGGGCGGGGAAGGGCGGCGCGCCCGGCGGGCGCGCGGGCTCCGCGCTGGCCGCCGTGGACTCACTGACCGTCAAGGGCCGCGCCCCCAAGACCGGTTACGAGCGCGCGCGCTTCGGCAGCGCCTGGGCCGACACCGACTCCAACGGCTGCGGCACCCGCGACGACATACTCAAGCGGGACCTGAAGGACGTGAAGTTCCGGGGCGGCGGCTGCGTGGTCACTGCGGGGAAGCTCGCGCCCGACCCGTACACCGGCAAGGACGTGACGTTCACGCGCGGCCGCAGCCGCGTCGACATCGACCACGTCGTGGCGCTCTCCGACGCCTGGCAGAAGGGCGCGTGGCGCTGGGACGCGAGCAAGCGCATCGCGCTGGCCAACGACCCCCTGAACCTGCTCGCCGTCGACGCGGGCCCCAACCGCGGCAAGGGCGACGGCGACACCGCGACGTGGCTGCCGCCGGACAAGGGCTTCCGGTGCACGTACGTGGCCCGGCAGGTGGCCGTGAAGAAGAAGTACGAGCTGTCGGTGACGGGCGCCGAGCGCGACGCGATGCGCAAGGTCCTGTCGGGCTGCCCGCATCAGAAGCTGCCCGGCGGCGGCACCCCGACCCGGGCCCCGGAGCGCTTCCGGGCGCGGTGACGCACAAATTCGGTGGGCGGGCCGGGGCCGCGCCGCTAGCGTGCTGTGCGTGGACTTGACGATTACCACCCTCGCCGAGCGCCCCCATCTCGCCGAGCCGATGTGGGCCATGGACGACTCCTGGGCCGAGTTCGTGGGCCACGACCTGGTCGCCCGGTCGCACATGAGCCGGATCCCCGACGAGTTCCCGGAGTACGTCCTGCTGGCCACGGACGGTCAGGAGCGGGTGGTGGCGCGGGCGTTCAGCGTGCCGTTCGCGCTGCGCTCCAAGGAGCGGGGCGGTGACCGCGGCGAGCTGCCGGACGGGGGCTGGGACCAGGTCCTGGTCTGGGCGTTCGCCGATCGGCGGTACGGCGACGAGACGGACACGGTCAGCGCGATCGAGGTCGCCGTCGACCCCGCGCGCCAAGGGCTCGGCCTCTCCGGCCGGATGCTGGCCGCGATGCGGGAGAACGCGCGCGCCCACGGCTTCACGGAGGTCGTCGCGCCGGTGCGGCCCAACGCCAAGCACCGGGAGCCCGCGACGTCGATGGCGGAGTACGCGCGGCGCACCCGCGACGACGGCCTGCCGTACGACCCGTGGCTGCGCGTCCACGTGCGCGTGGGCGGCGTCGTCGCGAAGGTGGCGCCGGTGTCGATGACGGTGTCGGGTTCCCTCGCGCAGTGGCGGGAGTGGACGGGGCTGCCGTTCGATCGATCCGGCGGGGAGCGCCTCGTCGAGGTGCCGGGCGCGCTCGTGCCGGTGCGCTGCACGCCGGAGCGCGACTGCGCGGTCTACGTCGAGCCGAACGTGTGGGTGCGGCACGCCCTGTGACAGGGGTGCCGCACGGCCCGGCGGGCGCCCGGTGGGGTGAGCGGGGCGGGCCCGGCGGGCGTCAGCCGTCCAGCTTGTCGAGGTCGAGCACGTCGCCCTTGGGCGGGGTCGCCTTCACGGGCTTGTCGAAGTCGGTGAAGACGATCGTGTCCCGCTTCTTGCCCTTGCCGGGGTCGTTGACCGCCTTCAGGAGGTACGGCTTGCCCTCGGTGGCCACGTAGAGCGTCGCCCGGCTCTCGCCGTCGCTCTCGTGCAGGGTGATCGCGGGGATGCCGTCGACCGTGGTGGCCTTGCCCTTGCGCGCCGCCGACTCGGTGTCCTTGAAGTCGGCGAGGACCGTCTTCAGATCGCAGAACTGG
Organism: Streptomyces sp. NPDC053474; assembly: GCF_044544845.1. NCBI lineage: Bacteria > Bacillati > Actinomycetota > Actinomycetes > Kitasatosporales > Streptomycetaceae > Streptomyces > Streptomyces sp. NPDC053474. The sequence continues at coordinate 61,272 of NZ_JBITXV010000005.1, read as the reverse complement.
TCGAAGTCCTTCTCGTCGGACTTCGTCGTCGTGGTCTTCACCCAGCGGTCCGCCATCATGTCGATCGACGCCTGGATGTCGGCCTTCGGCTCGCCCTTCATCTCGGAGCGCAGGAACGCGGCGTCGTTGCGCATGTACACCGTCTTGCCCGTGCCGATCAGGTCGACCGAGCCTTCGCCGCCGGTGCCGATGGTGCCGACGCAGCTCCCCTTGGTGTCGAGCGCGAGGTCGATGGAGCCCGGGCCGCCGCCCTCCGACATGGACCCCTTCATCCGGACCGAGGACGCGCCGGACGTCGCCTTCATGGCCTTGCCGACGATCTGGGGCCCCGAGAGGTCCGCGAACGGGTCCTTCTTCTTCGTGGCCGCCGACTTCTTGGTGTCGTCGGACTTGTCGCCCCCGCAGGCCGTGAGCGTGACGGTCGCGGCGGTGGCGAGGCAGAGCGCGGCGAAGGCGGTGCGGCGCGAGTAGGCGTGCATGGAGAGTCCCCCCAGGGAGTTCGTGTTCAGCTCGGACATCAGACCAGATGCTTGTGAACCGAGTCAACACCGTTCACGGTCCATGGGTGGTTAACGGCCGTGAAAGGGGTTCGCCCAACTCTCCTGGGTAGGCTCGGCGTCACACGCGGTGGGCGATGACCGGCGCGCACCGCACGCGGGATCGATGGGACGAGGGGCGGGCCAGTGGGGACCAGCGGGCCGACGCGGCCGGGCGGCAGCACGGGGGGCGCGTCGCGTGACGCGACGCGCGACGTGGCGCGGGAGGCGACGCGCGGCGCGGTGCACGGCGTGGCGCGCGACGCGGTGCGTGACGTGACGCGCGACCCGACGTACGACGTGGCGCACGGCGTGACGCGTGACGTGAAGCGCGACCCGACGTACGGCGTGGCGCGTGACGCGGTGCACGACGTGACGAGCGACGTGACGCGCACGGGGGACGCGGTGTACGACGTGACGCGGGACGCGGTGCACGACGTGACGCGCACGGGGGACGTGGCGCGGGACGCGGTGCACGGCGTGGAGCGTGACGCGGCGCGCGGCGCGGTGTACGACGTGACGCGCGGCGCGAGGTACGACGGGGCGCGTGACGTGGCGCGCGACGCGACGTACGACGTGGCGCGGGACGCTGTGCACGACGTGACGCGTGACGCGACGCGCGACGTTGTGCGTGACGCGGTGCACGGCGTTGCGCACGACGTGACGTACAGCGCCACGCGCGAAGTGACGGGCGACGCCACGCGTGACGTGGCGCGGTGCGCGGCGTGACGGGCGACGTGGCGTACGGCGAAGGCGGGGCCGTCGGGGCGGGCGGCGCCGAGGTGACCGCTGCCGGGATTGCCCGGCTCGCCGGGGTCGGCCGCGCCGCCGTCAGCAACTGGCGCCGCCGCCACGCCGACTTCCCCAGGCCCGTCGGCGGCACCGACACCAGCCCCTCCTTCGCGCTCGCCGAGGTCGAGCGGTGGCTGCGCGGCCAGGGCAAGCTCTCCGAAGTACCGCTGCGCGAACGGGTCTGGCAGCAGCTCGCGGGACACCCCGCGGGCCCCGTCACCGCCCTGCTGCACGCGGGCTGCGGCCTGCTCCTCGTGCACGACCGGCACACCGACTGGCTGCGCTTGAGCGCGGTGTCCGACGCGCACCTGGCGCGGCAGCTCCCGGACGCCCTGGACGCCGTGCTCACGCCGAGGTTCGGCAAGCCGCGGCGCACCCGCGCCGTGCCCGTCCCCGCGACGCCCGACCTCCTGCCGTCCGTGCCGCTGCTGCGCTCCGCCGCCGAACTCGCCGCCGAACTCGGCGCGCACACGGCGTACGAGTTCCTGCTCGGCCGCCACCTCGACGCCAACCCCCGGCAGTACACGCTCACCCCCCAGGGCCCCGCCGAGCTCATGGCCGAGCTCGCCGGGCCCGCCCGCAGCGTGCTCGACCCGGCCTGCGGCACCGGCGCCCTCCTCCGGGCCGCCGTCGGCGCCCCCGGCCTGCAGCTCTACGGCCAGGACAGCGCCGCCGACCTCGCCGCGCTCACCGCGCTGCGCCTGGCCCTCGGCTCCGACGCCCCGGCCACCGTGCGCACCGCCGCCGCCGACACCCTGCGCGCCGACGCCCACCCGGACGTCGCCGTCGACGCCGTCCTGTGCCACCCGCCGTTCAACGACCGCAACTGGGGCCACGACGAGCTGTCCTACGACGCCCGCTGGGAGTACGGCCTGCCCGCGCGCACCGAGTCCGAACTCGCCTGGGTGCAGCACGCCCTCGCCCGGCTGCGCGACGGCGGCACCGCCGTCCTGCTGATGCCGCCCGCCGCCGCGTCCCGCCGCTCGGGGCGCCGCATCCGCGCCGACCTGCTGCGCCGCGGCGCCCTGCGCGCCGTGATCGCGCTGCCGCCGGGCGCGGCGCCCCCGTACAACCTGCCGCTGCACGTCTGGGTCCTGCGCAGGCCGGGCCCCGGCGTGCCCGCCGCCCCCGAGGCCCTCCTCGTCGAGGCGGCCGGGGCCACGGCCGCCGCCGACGGCAGCCCCGACCCCCGGCACCCCGAGTCCCGCCACACCGACGGGCGCGACCCGCGTGCCTGGCCGCCGGTGCAGGACGCCGTGCTCGACGCCTACCGCCGCTTCGAGCGGCACGGCACCCTCGCCGAGCTCCCCGGCTTCGCCGTTTCCGTGCCCGTGGTCGACCTCCTCGACGACGAGGTCGACCTGGCGCCCGCGCGCCGCCTGCCGCCCCGGGCCGCGGGCGGCGGCGCGAAGGAGCTGCGCGCGGTCCGCGACCGGCTCGGCGAGACCCTGCGCCTGACCGCCGAACTCACCCCGCCGCGGGCCGCGCCCGCCACCCCCGACACGGCCCGCTGGCCGCTGACCACCGTCGGCGAACTGGCCCGCGCGGGCCACCTGGTGATCCGCACCGGCGGCGGCCTCTGCGCCCCCGGCGTGCCCGTCCTCACCGACCACGACGTGCTCACCGGCGCGCCACCCGCCGTCCCGGCCGCGCCCCACGACGACACCGCCCTGCCCGCGCAGGCGGAGCGGCCCGTGCTCACCGAGCCCGGCGACGTCGTCGTGCCCGTCTCCGGCACCGCCGCCGCCCGCGTCGTCGACGAGGCCACCGCGGGCGCCGCCCTCGGCCGCGGCCTCGCCCTGCTCCGCCCCGACCCGGCGGCGCTCGACCCCTGGTTCCTCGCCGGGTTCCTGCGCGGCACGGCCAACACCCGCCAGGCCAGCAGCTACGCCTCCACCTCCGCCCGGCTCGACGTGCGCCGCCTCCAGCTGCCCCGCCTCCCGCCGGAGCGCCAGCGCGGCTACGGCGAGCGGTTCCGCGCGCTCGCCGCCTTCGAGGACGCGCTGCGGCTCGCGGGCCGCCTGGGCGAGCAACTGGTGCGCGGAATGTACGACGGGCTCACGGACGGCTCGGTGGCTCCGGGGGAACCGGCGGCGCCGGGGGAACCGGACGGACACCCACCCACGTGACCAGTACGACAACGGTTCGGTACAACCCGATCCGGCTCCGCTGAGTCGGCCTATACGCTCGAATCCTCACCCGTCCGTCCCGTCAGGTATCCAGGAGCAGCCATGCACGGCCACGGCTTTGCGCCGCCGCCCCCGTCGGCCCCTTCGGGCCCGTCCGCGGGGTCGCCCGTGACGATGCGCGTGCTGTTCGTCGTGCTCGCCGCCCTGACGTGCGGCCTGCTGGCGTGGGCCGCGATGCTCCGGCTCGCGCTCGTCACGCGCGCGGTCCGCGACTGGGTACTCTTCGTGGCCGTCGTCGCCCTCGACGTACTCGCCGTCGTGCTCATCGGCGTCGACAAGGGCGACGAGGAGTTCACCGGGCCCGGCAACACGGGCATGACGATCCTCGTCGCCACCCTGGTGCCCGTGATCGCCTACTACCTGACCATGGACATCCGCCACCACGCGCGGCTCGCCCGCGCCCAGGCCCCGTACCAGCAGACGCAGTTCCCGGCCTACCCCGCGCAGCAGTCCCCGCCCGCGTACGGCTACCCGACGCAGAGCACACCCGTTCCCGCCCCGGCCCCGGCGCCGCCGTCCACCCCGCCGGGCCGCCAGGCGCCCGCCCGCATCGACCAGGTCCGCGCCGAGCTCGACGAGCTGAGCGACTACCTGCGCAAGCAGGAAGGCGGCAGCTGACCGTGGCGGCGGGGACCGACCGACGCGTCGTCGCCGGGCGCTACGAACTGGCCACCCTCATCGGCCAGGGCGGCATGGGCCAGGTCTGGACGGCGTACGACCAGCGCCTGGACCGCCGCGTCGCGGTCAAACTCCTGCGCCCGGACAAGGTCGCGGGCGCCGAGGCCGACGAGCTGCGCCGCCGCTTCATCCGCGAGTGCCGCGTCACCGCGCAGGTCGACCACCCCGGCCTGGTCACCGTGCACGACGCGGGCAGCGACGACGACGACCTGTACCTCGTCATGCAGTACGTCGACGGCGCCGACCTCGGCGACCACCTCGCCGAGCACACGCCCTACCCCTGGCAGTGGGCCGTCGCCGTCGCCGCCCAGCTGTGCGCCGTGCTCTCCGCGGTGCACGCCGTGCCGATCGTGCACCGCGACCTCAAGCCGCGGAACGTGATGGTCCGCCAGGACGGCACGCTCACCATCCTCGACCTCGGCATCGCCTCGGTCATGGACACCGACACCACCCGGCTCACCCACACCGGCTCCCCGATCGGCAGCCCCTCGTACATGGCGCCGGAGCAGGCCATGGGCGGCGCCGTCGGCCCGTACACCGACCTGTACGCGCTCGGCGTGCTGCTGCACGAACTCCTCAGCGGCGACGTGCCGTTCTCCGGCTCGACCGCCCTCGGCGTGCTGCACCGGCATCTGTACGAGCCGCCGCTGCCGGTGCGCAGGCTGCGCCCCGAGGTCCCCGAGCCCGTCGAGTCCCTGGTCCTGCGGCTGCTCGCCAAGGACCCCCAGCACCGCCCCGCCAGCGCCCAGGACGTCTACGAGGAGCTTGTGCCGCTGCTGCCCGCGCGCTCCGCGCCCTCCGGCCGCCCGCTCGACCCGACCCGCCCCTTCCTGCGCCCGCACGCGCCCTGGCCCGACCGGGCCGCGACCCCCGCCGCCACGCCGCAGGCCCAGGCGCCCCGGCCCGGCCACGGCCAGGACGTGGCCCGCGCCGTCGACGAGGTCAAGCGGCTGCTCGGCGAGGGCCGCATCACCCAGGCCGTCGACGTGCTCGGCTCGATCCTGCCTGCCGCCGCCGCCCAGCACGGCGAGCACTCGCCCGTCGTCCGCACCCTGCGCAAGCAGTACGCGGCCACGCTGATGGACGACGGCCAGTACCGCCGGGCCCTGCCCGAGCTGCGCCGCCTCGCCGACCAGCGCGCCGCCGAGTCCGGCCACGCCGACCCGCAGTCCCTCCAGTTCCGCTACGAGGCGGCCCAGTGCCTGGAGCAGCTCGGCGAACCGGCCGCGGCCCTGGCCGAGTACCGCGCGCTGCTCCCTTACTACGAGAACCAGTACGCGACCGACGACATCCGCCAGTCCCTGGAGATCCGCCGCCGCATCGGCCACCTCCTGCTCGCCCTCGGCGACCGCTCCGCGGCCCACGACACGCTGGCCCGCCTCGTCCTGGACGCGGAGCGCGTCCACGGCATCGGGCACCCCTTCCCCGCGGAGATCCGCAGAACCCTCCAGTGGCTGGGGCAAGTGCGCGGATAGGGCGGATTCCGGGCGCCGGGGGTGCCCCAACTCCCGGTGAGTCGTTGGTGGTGGCGCGTCCCCCTGAACGAACCGGACGAGTTCTGGGGGAAGGGTGGCCGAGACGACCACCGCTGCCTACCATCGATCACCGCAAGACTTTGTGCAGCGAAGCACAATCTCTCCACCGGGAGGCCAACTTGCACCGCCGCCGTCGCACCGCGCTCCTCCTCTCCGCCGCGGCCGTCGCCGCTGCCCCGCTCCTCACCGCCTGCGGCAGTGACGCACGCCCCGGCGCCGCGGCCGTCGTGGGCGACGACCGCATCACGGTGGCGCAGCTCGAACACCGGGTGAACGAGGTGCGTTCCGCGCAGCGCGCCGCCGTCCCCGACGACCGGCAGTACGAGCAGGTCATCGCCAAGACCGGCAGCCTCACCCGCAACACGCTGCACACGATGGTCCTCGACCGGGTCCTGCACCGCGCCGCGCGCGACGCCGGGGTGACCGTCACCCGCAAGGAGATCCAGACCACCCGCGCCGACATGGCGAAGCAGGCGGGCGGCCGCAAGGCCCTGGAGGCGGGCTGGCTCCAGCAGTACAGCGTCGCGCCCAAGCGCCTCGACGACAGCATCCGCACGGAGATCGAGGCCCGGAAGCTGTCGGCGAGGCTCGGCGCCGACATGACCTCCAAGGCGGGCCAGGACACCTTCTGGGCCGCCCTGTCCAAGGCCTCCAAGAAGCTCGACGTCGATGTGAACCCGCGCTACGGCACGTGGGACACGGCCCAGAACAAGCGCGTCGACACGAAGACGCCTTGGCTCCGCGAAGCAGCGGCCTGACCGCACGCGCGGCGGCGCCCCGCATCGCGCTGGCGCGCTCGTCCTCAAACGCCGGACGGGCTGAATCCGTCCGCCGGGCCGCAGCCGAGATCTTCTAGCCCGTCCGGCGTTCGAGGGGGCGTACCGCCAGGGCCGCCCGCTGTCGGACGCGTGGGTTACGTTCGAGCGGTGAACGAAATCTCGGCGGGGCGCGTCGTCCTGCTCACCACCAGCCACCGCGTAGCCCCCGGCCTCCTGTCCTGGCCCGCCTGGCAGGCCCTGCACGGCGCCGACGACGTGCTGTGCGCCGACGCCGCCCATCCGCAGCTGCCGTATCTGCGCGAGGCGGGCGTCGACGTCAAGCACGCCGAGCCCACCGCCGAGGAGCTGGTGCGCGCCTGCGCGGGCGGCCGCACCGTCCTGGTCGTGGCCACGGCCGAGGGCGACCGCCCGCTGACGGACGGCCTGGCCCGGCTCGCGGGCTCCGGCCGCCACGCCATGCCGGACCTGGAGCTGCTCCCCGCCTCGTACGACCTGCCGGGCGCCCGCCTCCTCGACCTCGTCCAGGTCATGGACCGCATCCGGGCCGAGTGCCCCTGGTCGTCGCGGCAGACCCACAAGAGCCTCGCGAAGTACGGCATCGAGGAGGCGTACGAACTGGTGGAGGCGATCGAGGACGGCGACCGCGAGGAGCTCCGCGAGGAGCTGGGCGACGTCCTGCTCCAGGTCGTCTTCCACGCGCGCATCGCGGAGGAGGACGAGGAAGCGCCCTTCTCCGTCGACGACGTGGCGGGCACCATCGTCGACAAGCTCATCCACCGCCACCCCCACGTCTTCGGCGACGACACCGCGTCGACGCCCGAGGAGGTCAAGGCGCACTGGCTACGCACCAAGGCAGTGGAGAAGCAGCGCGACTCCGTGACGGAGGGCATCCCCCTCGGCCAGCCGGGCCTCGCCCTCGCCGCCAAGCTCGCGTCCCGCGCCCGCACGGCCGCCCTGGACGTCCCCCTGCCGACGGGCGAGGGCATCGGCTACGAACTCCTGGCGATGGCCGTCCACGCGGAGTCCACCGGGGTCGACCCCGAAGCCGCCCTCCGGTCAGCGGCCCGCGCCTACCGCGACGCGATCCGCACGGCGGAAACGGCGTAACCCTCGCGGGGCTGGACGGTGCCGCAAGCGGCAGGGATCCAGCCCCTCCGGCGTTTGAGGAGCGGGGGTCTGGGGGCGGAGCCCCCAGGAATCGGGAAAGGGCGGGCCTGGGGCGTCCCACGCGGGACGGGCGGCTACCGTCGAGCGCATGCACCACAAGCCCCCCGCCCTCCCCGAGCCCGACCTCTTCACCTGGGAGTTCGCCAGCGACCCCTACCCCGCGTACGCCTGGCTCCGCCAACACGCCCCCGTGACCCGGCGGCGGCTGCCGAGCGGCGTGGAGGCCTGGCTGGTCACCCGCTACGCGGACGCGCGGCAGGCCCTCGCCGACCAGCGGCTCAGCAAGAACCCGGCCCACCACGACGAGCCCGCGCACGCCAAGGGCAAGACCGGCATCCCGGGCGAGCGCAAGGCCGAGCTGATGACGCATCTGCTGAACATCGACCCGCCGGACCACACCCGGCTGCGCCGCCTGGTGTCGAAGGCGTTCACGCCGCGCCGCGTGGCGGAGTTCGCCTCCCGGGTGCAGGAGCTGACGGACCAGCTCATCGACGGGTTCGCGGAGCGGGGCGAGGCCGACCTCATCCACGAGTTCGCGTTCCCGCTGCCGATCTACGCCATCTGCGACATGCTCGGCGTACCGCGCGAGGACCAGGACGACTTCCGGGACTGGGCCGGGATGATGATCCGGCACGGCGGGGGCCCACGCGGCGGCGTGGCGCGCTCGGTGAAGAAGATGCGCGGCTACCTCGCCGAGCTCATCCACCGCAAGCGGGAGACCCTCGCGGACGAGGGCGCCGACGACCTGATCTCCGGCCTCATCCGCGCCTCCGACCACGGCGAGCACCTCACCGAGAACGAGGCCGCGGCGATGGCCTTCATCCTGCTGTTCGCCGGTTTCGAGACGACCGTGAACCTCATCGGGAACGGTACGTACGCCCTGCTCACCCATCCCGAACAGCGCCAGACGCTCCAGGAGTCCCTCGACGCGGGCGAGACGGGCCTGTTGGAGACCGGCATCGAGGAACTGCTCCGCTACGACGGCCCCGTCGAGCTGGCCACCTGGCGGTTCGCCACCGAGCCGCTGCGCATCGGCGGCCAGGACATCGCGGCGGGCGACCCGGTGCTCGTCGTGCTCGCCGCCGCCGACCGCGACCCCGACCGCTTCGCCGAGCCCGACCGCCTCGACCTCTCGCGCCGTGACAACCAGCACCTCGGCTACGGCCACGGCATCCACTACTGCCTCGGCGCCCCGCTGGCCCGCCTGGAGGGCCAGACCGCCCTGGCCACCCTCCTGCGGCGCCTGCCCGACCTGCAACTGGCCGTGGCCCCGGAGGAGTTGAGGTGGCGCGGCGGGCTCATCATGCGGGGCCTGCGGACCTTGCCGGTGCGTTTCACACCCGCCCCGCGGGTCACCCGTGCTGATGGGCCGTCAACCATGTGACTTTCGCGTGATCTCGGCTGAACCGACTTGTGACTGGCGTTCGAGTGCCGCTACGTTCACGACGGCCCGGCACCCGCGCGCTCGCGCTCGCGCCGCGCCCGACCTGTCGTCCACGAAAGGCACCTGCATGCTCTCCGGCCAAGGCCGTCACCGTCGCCCCCGCCAGGTCCCGGCGATCCTCGTCACGGCGGGCGTCACCGGATCCGCCATCGCCCTCCCGCTCCTCGGCGCGTCGAGCGCGAGCGCGGCGGACGCCGAGACGTGGGACAAGGTCGCGGAGTGCGAGAGCGGCGGCGCGTGGAGCGCCAAGGGCAGCGGCTACTACGGCGGCCTCCAGCTCACCCAGGACACCTGGGAGCAGTACGGCGGCCTCTCCTACGCGCCGACCGCCGACCAGGCGAGCCGTTCCCAGCAGATCCACGTCGCCGAGAACGTGCTCGCCGACCGCGGCCCCGACGCCTGGCCGAACTGCGCCCCGGCCGCGGGCCTGACGACGGGCGGCGCGGCCGCCGACGTCGACCCGGGCCTGCCCACGACCCCGCCGCGCCCCGCGGACTCCGACGGGTCCACGACGTCCGGCAAGGACGAGGGCAAGGAGAAGGACGAGCGCAAGGGCGAGAAGGACGCGAAGGGCGAGCGCGAGGGCGCCGCCACGGACGCGGACGACTCCGACAGGGCCGAGAAGCCCGGGAGTTCCGCCGACGCGCGAGACAAGGGTCACGAAGCGGACAGCCGGGACGGCGGCGCCGACCGCGCCGACGAGGGCGGCAAGGGCGAGAAGGGCGGCAAGAGCGACGGGCGCGGCGGCAAGCACCGCAAGCCCGCCGCCGACGGCTCCGACAAGTCCGGTGCGGACGACAGCGCTTCGCCGCGGGAGTCCGACAGTGCCGGGCCCGGCACGGACGACGCGTCGCGGAACGGCTCCTCCGGCCGCCACCGCGGCGACCGCGCCGACGAGAACGCCCCGTCCGGCGACACCGGCCCCGGCCGTCACGCCTCGCGCGGCGACGCGCGGGACGTCCCCGGCGCCGAGCGCCCCGCGGGCACGTACACGGTCCGCTCCGGCGACAACCTCTCGGCGATCGCCGACAGCCACGACCTTGACGGCGGCTGGTCGGATCTGTACGCGGGCAACAAGAAGACCGTCGGCTCCGACCCGGACCTCATCCTCCCCGGTCAGCGGCTCGAACTGGGCGCGGACGACAAGGAAGTGACCGAGGGGGAGCCGGGCGGGAAGTAGGCCGAAAGCCCGGCAGTTCGCGATGAATGTCCGGTTTAAAGACGGTGAGAGGCAAGTGAGAGATGGGTCTCAGAAGCCCTGATCGTCTTTGAAATTCGGATGATTGCCTGACTACGGTCATGACCGCTCGCCACAGCGGGCCCCGCCGGTCGGTACGCCGAATCCTGCCAACGGCCGGACGGGAACAGTCGTCGCTTCGAGCGCCGAAGGCAGGAGCGGGGGACCCAAGGTAAGTGCCGGGCCCGGACGTTGAGCGGTCGCCAGACCGCGGGACGCACGGACACGGCTAGGGGTGAAGTCGCGCGCTAGGACGTGCGGCCGGGCACTCACCCGCCCGAACCCGACAGCTCACCTCGCAGGCGTCGGTGAGGGGATCACTTCATGCTGCGTTCCGGCAAGGGCAAGCACCGTCGTCCGACCAAGCTCGACAAGGCCACCCGCGCCGCCACCGTCGTCGGTGTCACCGGTGCCGCTGTCGCCGCCCCGCTGATGGCGGCCGGCACGGCCAACGCCGCCACCCCGGCCGAGTGGGACCGCGTCGCCGCGTGCGAGTCCGGCGGCAACTGGTCCATCAACACCGGCAACGGCTACTACGGCGGCGTGCAGTTCTCCGCCTCCACCTGGGCCGCGTACGGCGGTACGAAGTACGCGCCGACCGCCGACAAGGCGTCCAAGGCCCAGCAGATCGAGATCGCCGAGAAGGTCCTCGCGGGCCAGGGCAAGGGTGCCTGGCCGAAGTGCGGCGTGGGCCTGTCCAGCTCGCCGTACACCGGCGGCGGCTCCTCCGGCGGTGGCCAGCAGCAGCCGCAGCAGCAGGCCAAGCCGAAGCCCCAGCAGCAGGCGCAGCCGCAGCAGCAGGCCGCTCCCAAGCCGCAGCCGCAGCCGCAGCACCAGCCGCAGCAGGCCGCGCCGCAGGTCGAGAAGAAGACCGTCCAGACCCCGACCGGCAAGGTCGTGAAGAAGGGCGACGGCGAGTACAAGGTCGAGTCCGGCGACACCCTGTCCAAGATCGCCCAGGAGCACCACGTCAAGGGCGGCTGGCAGAAGCTGTACCAGCTGAACGACGACATCGTCTCCGACGCCGACTTCATCTACCCGGGCCAGCAGCTGCACCTCAGCTGACCCGCCCCGGCCCCGGCAGCGCCCGGAGCCACCCCGTCCCCATGGGCTACCGCCCCGGTGCGCGTCCCCCCGACGCACCGGGGCGGTACCTTTTTGTCCGGTAGTTTGTTTGCTGAGGGAACTATCCGCGTGCGGTCCGTCGGCCCGTCCATGTGCTGGGCGGTCGGATGGCCGATGCCCCGGAGCCGGTTAGGCTCGTGTCGCAGGGGCCAGCGCGGCCCCTAGTACCCCCGCGTACCCCGCGTCACACCCCATAAGGAGATGCTCGTGCCGTCCATCGACGTCGTCGTAGCCCGGGAAATCCTGGACTCCCGAGGCAATCCCACGGTCGAGGTCGAGGTCGGCCTCGACGACGGCTCCACCGGCCGTGCCGCCGTTCCGTCCGGCGCCTCCACCGGCGCCTTCGAGGCCATCGAACTCCGTGACGGAGACGCCAACCGCTACGGCGGCAAGGGCGTGGAGAAGGCCGTCCTCGCCGTCATCGAGCAGATCGGCCCGGAGCTCGTCGGCTACGACGCCACCGAGCAGCGCCTGATCGACCAGGCCATGTTCGACCTGGACGCCACGGACAACAAGGGCTCGCTCGGCGCCAACGCCATCCTCGGCGTCTCCCTGGCCGTGGCCCACGCCGCCTCCGAGGCCTCCGACCTGCCGCTCTTCCGCTACCTCGGCGGTCCGAACGCGCACCTGCTGCCGGTGCCGATGATGAACATCCTGAACGGCGGATCCCACGCGGACTCCAACGTCGACATCCAGGAGTTCATGATCGCCCCGATCGGCGCGGAGTCCTTCTCCGAGGCCCTGCGCTGGGGCGCCGAGGTCTACCACACGCTGAAGAAGGTCCTCAAGGGCAAGGGCCTGTCCACCGGCCTCGGCGACGAGGGCGGCTTCGCGCCGAACCTGGAGTCCAACCGCGCCGCCCTCGACCTCATCGTCGAGGCCATCAAGCAGGCCGGTTACGTCCCGGGCGAGCAGATCGCGCTGGCGCTCGACGTCGCCGCGTCCGAGTTCTACAAGGACGGCTCCTACGAGTTCGAGGGCAAGTCCCGCTCGGCCGCCGAGATGACCGACTACTACGCCGAGCTGGTCTCCGCGTACCCGCTGGTCTCCATCGAGGACCCGCTGTACGAGGACGACTGGGACGGCTGGAAGATCATCACCGAGAAGCTGGGCGACAAGGTCCAGATCGTCGGCGACGACCTCTTCGTCACCAACCCCGAGCGCCTCCAGCGCGGCATCGACGAGGACGCCGCCAACGCGCTGCTCGTCAAGGTCAACCAGATCGGCTCGCTCACCGAGACCCTGGACGCCGTCGAGCTGGCCCAGCGCAACGGCTTCAAGTGCATGATGTCCCACCGCTCCGGCGAGACCGAGGACGTCACCATCGCCGACCTCGCCGTCGCGGTGAACTGCGGCCAGATCAAGACCGGCGCCCCGGCCCGCTCGGACCGCGTCGCCAAGTACAACCAGCTGCTTCGCATCGAGGAGATCCTCGACGACGCCGCGGTGTACGCGGGCCGCAGCGCGTTCCCGCGCTTCAAGGGCTGAGCCGCTTCCAGGGCTAAGGCCTAGCCAGTCGTACGTACGTCCCCGTACTCGGTCCCGTACCGTGTGCGGGGACGTACGCACGTACTGGGGAGGCGGACATGGCCGTGAAGAACCGCGACCGGTTCTCCACCGCGACGCGGCTCAAGCTGCTCGGCGAGCAGACCGCGGAGCGCGTCTACCGCTCCCAGACCAAGCGCCAGGCCCGCCGCTCCCGGCTCACCGGGCGCGCGGCGCTGCTCGTCCTCGTGGTGTGCTCGCTGGTGGTCGCGCTCGCCTACCCGATGCGGCAGTACGTCTCGCAGCGCGCCGAGATCGCCGAGCAGCGGCAGAAGCAGGCCGAGCACCGCGAGAACGTCGAGCGCCTGCGCGACGAGAAGGCCCGCTGGCAGGACGACGCCTACGCCGAGCAGCGCATCCGCGACCGGCTGCACTACGTGATGCCCGGCGAGACCGGCTTCACGGTGATCGACCCCCAGGCCGCCGAACGCCACCGCCCCGACGGCGGCGGCACCGACCGGCCCTGGTACTCCAACGTCTGGGACGGCATCGACAAGGCGGACGGCTCCGGCGCCGCGGGCCGTCCCGACGACAACTGATCCGACCCTCGCACCCACCGAAAGACAGGCATGGAAACGCCCCCGCCCCAGACCGAGTCCACCGCGCCCACGGACGCCGACATTGCCGCGTTCCAGGCGCAGCTGGGCCGCCCGCCGCGCGGCCTGCGGGCCATCGCGCACCGCTGCCCCTGCGGCAACCCGGACGTGGTCGAGACGGCCCCCCGGCTCGAGGACGGCACGCCGTTCCCGACGACGTTCTACCTGTCGTGCCCGCGCGCGGCCTCCGCGATCGGCACGCTGGAGGCCAACGGCGTGATGAAGGAGATGACGGAGCGGCTCGCGGCCGACCCGGAGCTCGCCGCCGCGTACCGCGCGGCGCACGAGGACTACATCGCCCGGCGCGACTCCATCGAGGTCCTGGAGGGCTTTCCCTCGGCCGGCGGCATGCCGGACCGCGTGAAGTGCCTGCACGTCCTGGTCGCCCACTCCCTGGCCGCGGGCCCCGGCGTGAACCCCCTCGGCGACGAGGCCATCGCCATGCTCCCGGAGTGGTGGCGCAAGGGCCCCTGCGTCTCGCCCGCCGACGGCTGAGCAGTTCCCGTACCCGCCGCTACCGCGGCGGGATCCCTCCCCGCCGCCCACCCACCCGAAAGCCCCGGCTGCGCGAGGACCGGCCCCGACGCGGAGCGCCTGATCGTCCGTCTTCTCGCTGTGGGCAATCGTTCCGCGGGGCGGAACCGGTGGGCACAGCCCCTCACCGCCGCGCAACCGGCAAAGCAAAGGAGCACCCAGCGTGACCCGTGTGGCCGCCATCGACTGTGGTACCAACTCCATCCGGCTCCTCGTGGCGGACGCCGACCCGGCCACGGGCGAGCTCGTCGACCTCGACCGCCGCATGCAGATCGTCCGTCTCGGACAGGGCGTGGACAAGACGGGCCGTCTCGCCCCGGAGGCCCTGGAGCGGACCTTCGCGGCCTGCCGCGAGTACGCCGCCGTCATCAAGGAGCACGGCGCGCAGCGCACCCGCTTCGTGGCGACCTCCGCGTCGCGCGACGCGGAGAACCGCGAGGAGTTCGTCCGCGGCGTCCTGGACATCCTCGGCGTCGAGCCGGAGGTGATCAGCGGCGACCAGGAGGCGGAGTTCTCCTTCACGGGCGCCACCAAGGAGCTGACGGGCCGCGCCGACCTGGAGACGCCCTACCTCGTCGTGGACATCGGCGGCGGCTCCACGGAGTTCGTCGTGGGCGACGCGGGCGTCCGGGCGGCCCGTTCCGTGGACGTCGGCTGCGTCCGCATGACCGAGCGGCACTTCGTGCGCGATGGCGCCGTCACCGACCCGCCGACGGCCGAGCAGCTCGCCGCCGTCCGCGCGGACATCGCCGCGGCGCTCGACCTCGCCGAGGAGACGGTCCCGCTGCGCGAGGCGAGGACCCTGGTGGGGCTCGCGGGCTCGGTCACCACGGTGGCCGGGATCGCGCTCGGCCTCGACGCGTACGAATCCGCCGCGATCCACCACTCGCGCGTCTCGTACGAGCAGGTCAAGGCGATCGTGGAGCGGCTCACGCACTCGACGCACGCCGAGCGCGCGGCGATCCCCGTGATGCACCCGGGCCGGGTCGACGTGATCGCGGCGGGCGCCCTCGTGCTGCTCTCGATCATGGAGCGGGTCGGCGCCCGCGAGGTGGTCGTGAGCGAACACGACATCCTGGACGGAATCGCCTGGAAGGTGGCGGAGGAGCTCGACGCCTAGCCGCCCCCGCGGACCCCCTCGGCGCGGCCCCGCGGATCACCGCTTGAGCGGGGCGGATGCCGTTTGAGCAGCCGTCGGGCGGCTTCGGCGGCCCGGCGGCGACACTCCGTCGGGAAAGTTCGTGAAGTTCTTCACAAGGAAAACGGTCCGGTAGGGCGTGGTTCCGAGGAGTTTCGGGTCCGCAGGCGGGGTTTTGAAGGCGCGAGGCTGACGCTCGAGGGGCATCGCAGGTGTTACGGGGGTGTGAACGGGGGACTGGTTCACCCGGCGTTGCGGCCCGGAGTGGCTGCTCACGAGGGGTTGACAACGACTCGCGGCACCGGCTGGTTCCCCTGAGGTGTCATGACCTCCGTCACGTGGGCGGCGAAGTGTAGCAGAGGCCCCACCCATCCTTGTGAAGGGGCGCACGAGCGACCCCCTCCGAGGGGGTGGATACTCAATGGCATGAGCACCACGGAGCGTCCCAGGATCCTCGTAGTAGGCGGTGGGTACGTAGGCCTGTACGCAGCTCGTCGCATTCTCAAGAAGATGCGCTACGGCGAGGCGACCGTCACGGTCGTCGACCCGCGCTCGTACATGACGTACCAGCCCTTCCTCCCCGAAGCCGCCGCCGGCAGCATCTCGCCGAGGCACGTCGTCGTCCCGCTGCGACGCGTGCTGCCCAAGGCCGAGGTGCTGACCGGTCGGGTCACGACCATCGACCAGGACCGCAAGGTCGCCACGATCGCCCCCCTCGTGGGCGAGGCGTACGAGCTGCCGTTCGACTACCTGGTCATCGCGATGGGCGCGGTCTCCCGCACCTTCCCGATCCCCGGCCTCGCCGAGCAGGGCATCGGCATGAAGGGCATCGAGGAGGCCATCGGCCTGCGCAACCACGTGCTCGAGCAGCTGGACAAGGCCGACTCCACGACCGACGAGGAGGTCCGCCGCAAGGCGCTGACCTTCGTCTTCGTCGGCGGTGGCTTCGCCGGTGCCGAGACCATCGGCGAGGTCGAGGACATGGCCCGCGACGCGGCGAAGTACTACAAGACCGTGTCGCGCGACGACATGCGCTTCGTCCTGGTCGACGCGGCTGACAAGATCCTGCCGGAGGTCGGCCCGAAGCTCGGCCAGTACGGCAAGGAGCACCTGGAGAGCCGCGGCGTCGAGGTCTACCTCTCCACCTCCATGGACTCCTGCGTCGACGGCCACGTCGTGCTGAAGAACGGCCTCGAGGTCGACTCCAACACGATCGTGTGGACCGCCGGTGTGAAGCCGAACCCGGCGCTCGCCCGCTTCGGCCTCCCGCTCGGCCCGCGCGGCCACGTCGACACCCAGACGACCCTCCAGGTCCAGGGCACCGACTACATCTGGGCCGCGGGCGACAACGCCCAGGTCCCGGACCTCGTCGGCCGCAAGGCGGGCAACGAGAACGCCTGGTGCCCGCCGAACGCCCAGCACGCCCTGCGCCAGGCCAAGGTCCTCGGCGACAACGTGGTCTCCGGCATGCGGGGCTTCCCGCAGAAGGAGTACAGCCACGCCAACAAGGGCGCGGTCGCGGGTCTCGGCCTGCACAAGGGCGTCGCGATGATCGTCATGGGCAAGATGAAGATCAAGCTCAAGGGCCGTCTCGCCTGGTACATGCACCGTGGCTACCACGGCATGGCGATGCCGACGTTCAACCGCAAGATCCGCGTCTTCGCGGACTGGACCCTCGGCATGTTCCTCAAGCGCGAGGTCGTCTCCCTCGGCGCGATGGAGACCCCGCGCGAGGAGTTCTACGAGGCCGCCAAGCCCGCGCCCAAGCCGGCCGCCGCCGCTCCGGTCGAGGAGAAGGCCAAGGCCTCCTAGGCTCCGGCGCACGCCGCACTGACCCGAAGGGTCCCCGCTATCCGTGGAGCGGGGGCCCTTCGGGTTTTTCGCGTCCCGGTGGGAAGAACGGGAAGGAGCGCTTCCCGTCGGCCGATTTTCATGTCACCTACACGTATTTTGCCGATTCGTGACGCCGTGACGGGACTGCGCGGACGTGCCGGGGGTGTTTACGTGGAGTCGGACCGTTCCGGCGTACCCCATTGCGGAGGTGTGTGCCATGCAGGACGCCGCTTCGCGGCTGAAGGACATTGCCGAACAGGTGCTGGGAGCCCAGCTGCCGGTTCGGATCCGTGCCTGGGACGGCTCGGAGGACGGTCCGCCGGGGGCACCCGTCCTCGTCGTACGGCATCGGCGCGCGCTGCGCAGGCTGCTGTGGAAGCCGGGGGAGCTGGGGCTCGCCCGGGCCTGGGTGGCCGGGGACCTCGACGTCGACGGCGACCTCTACCAAGCCCTCGACCTGCTCGCCGAGTTCATCTGGGAGCGCGCCGACGACGCCCCCACGCTGCGGCGGTCGCTGCGCGACCCGCGCGTGCGCGCCGCCGTGCGCTCGCTGCTCGCGCTCGCCGCGCCGTTCGTGCCGCCGCCCGTGCCGCGCGAGGAGATGAGCAAGCGGGGCAGGCTGCACCGGCACACCAAGCGCAGCGACAAGCAGGCCATCAGCCACCACTACGACGTCGGCAACGACTTCTACGAGCTCGTCCTCGGCCCCTCCATGGTCTACTCCTGCGCCTACTTCGAGGAGCCCGGGAGCACCCTGGAGGACGCCCAGCGCGACAAGCTCGAACTGATCTGCCGCAAGCTCGGCCTGAAGCCCGGCATGCGCCTCCTCGACGTCGGCTGCGGCTGGGGCTCCATGGCCATCCACGCCGCCCGCGAGCACGGCGTGCGCGTCGTCGGCGTCACGCTCTCCCGCGAGCAGGCCGCGTACGCCCGCAAGCGCATCGCCGAGGAGGGCCTGACCGACCGCGTCGAGATCCGCGTCCAGGACTACCGCGACGTGCGCGACGGCCCGTACGACGCGATCTCGTCCATCGGCATGGCCGAACACGTCGGCTCCGACCGCTACCTGGACTACGCGCGCGACCTGCACACCCTCCTCAAGCCCGGCGGGCGGCTGCTCAACCACCAGATCGCACGCCGCCCCCTGGGCGACGAGGCGGCGTACTCCGTAGACGAGTTCATCGACGCCTACGTCTTCCCCGACGGCGAACTGGCCCCGCTCGGCACCACCGTGGGCCTCCTGGAGCGCGCGGGCTTCGAGGTCCGCGACGTGGAGTCCATCCGCGAGCACTACGCCCACACCCTGCGCCGCTGGGTCGCCAACCTGGAAGCCGACTGGAAGCGGGGCCAGCGCCTGACGACGCCGGGCCGCGCCCGCGTCTGGCGCCTCTACATGGCCGCGTCGGCCCTGGCCTTCGAGCGCAACCGCATCGGCGTCAACCAGGTCCTGGCGGTCAGAACCCCGGAGGACGGCAGATCGAACATGCCGCTACGCGCCCGGGACTGGCGCCCCGAAGGGGCGCGGGGAACTGCGCGACAAGCCACGACGGACCCGCAGCCGAAGCACTGAAAAAGGGGCCCCGGGCGCATCAGCGCCCAGGGCCCCGCACAGCCCGACGTCAGTCGGACTTGATGGCCTGCAACGGATTGAGCCGCGCAGCGCTCCGCGCGGGCCACACCGCCGCGAGCACGCCCACCACCGCCGCGATGGCGAGGAAGACCAGGATCCGCCCGGCGGGGATCTCCATCGTGTACGTCTTCACCGAGCCGGAGATGCTGTCGCCCGCGACCCAGCCGAGGAACAGGCCGAGGCCGACGCCGAGCACCGCGCCGAACAGGGAGATCACGACGGACTCCAGGCGCACCATCTGCTTGATCTTCGCGCGGTCGAGGCCGATCGCGCGGAGCATGCCGATCTCGTGCTTCCGCTCGAAGACGGACATCGCCAGGGTGTTGATGACACCGAGGACCGCCACCAGGATCGCCATGGCGAGCAGGCCGTACAGCATGTTGAGGATCAGGTTGATGGCGCCGCCGATCTCGTTGCTGATGTCGTCCTTGTCCTGGATCTTGATGGCGGGGTTGTCGCCGAGGGCCTTGACGACGGCGTCCTCCGACGCGTCGCTCACGCCGTCCTTCATCTTCAGCAGGACCTGCTGGTCGGCGATCTTGTTGAGGTGCGGGTCGACCACGGCCGTCGGCGTGAACAGGCCGTCGAGCATCTCGTTCGACTCGTACACGCCCGCGACCGTCAGGCGGACCGTCTTGTCGTCGTCGAACTTCACCGGGACGGTGTCGCCCGCCTTCAGGCCCTTCTTCTTCGCGGTGCCGTCGTCGACGAGCACGCTGTCGCTCTTGAGACCGGCGGCGGAGCCGCTGGTGTAGTCGAGGGCGACCAGCTTGCCGAAGGACTTCGGGTCCACACCGGTGATCCGCGTGGACGTGCCGTCGGCCTCGCCCCAGGTGGAGCGCAGCGGGCTGGACGCCTCGACGTCGGGCAGCTTGGCCAGGTCGGCGCGGACCTGCGGGCTCAGCGGCTGGTAGTTGGCCATCGAGACGGTGTAGTCGGCCTTCAGGGAACCGGCGGCCATCTTGTTGATGGCGCTGCCCAGCGAGGTCGCGATGACCGTCATCGCCGTGATGAGGGTCAGGCCGATCATCAGGGCCGAGGCGGTGGAGGCCGTGCGGCGCGGGTTGCGCACCGAGTTGAGGCGGGCCAGCTTGCCGGTGACGCCGAACGGCTTGAGCAGCGGTCCCGAGGCGGCGATGAAGGGGCGGGAGAGCAGCGGCGTGAGGACGATGACGCCGACGAGGACGACGGCGGCGCCGCCCGCGATCACGTAGTTGTCCTCCATGAAGAGCATGACCACGCCGAGCGCGACGATGATCGAGCCGATGGTGTTGCGCACGACCAGGCCGCGCATGGTGGGCGAGGCGTGGACGCTGTTCATGGCGGCGACCGGCGGGATCTTCGCGGCGCGGCGGCCGGGCAGCCAGGCGGCCAGCATCGTCACGACGACGCCGATGAGCAGCGCGACCACGATCGTCGTGGGCGCGACGATCAGGGGCCCGTCGGGCAGCGAGGCGCCGCCCGCGTTCATCAGGGACTCCAGGCCCACGGCCACGCCGATGCCGAGCGCGAAGCCCGCGACGGCGGCGACCAGGCCGACGATGAACGCCTCGATCAGGACCGAGCGCGTGACCTGGCGGCGCGAGGCGCCGACGGCCCGCATCAGGGCCAGCTCCTTGGTGCGCTGGGCGACCAGCATGGTGAAGGTGTTGGCGATGATGAAGATGCCGACGAACAGCGCGATCCCGGCGAAGATCAGCAGCACCTGGCTCATGGCGCTGGTGTTCTGCTCGATCATCCGGTCCTGCTCGTCCTTCAGCGAGGCGCCGGTCTCCGCCTCGGTGTCCTTCGGCAGGAGCTTCTCGACGGCGTTCTTCAGGGCGGACTCGCTGGTGCCCGCGGCGGCCTTCACGTCGATCTCGTCGTACTCGGACTTGCCGAGGACCTTGCGCGCGGTGTCGTTGTCGAAGACGACGAGGCTGCCGCCCGCGACGACGCTGCCGTCGTCGGTGTCGAAGACGCCGGAGATCCTCGCGGTCTTCACGGGGCCGTCGGTGGAGTAGCGGACGGTGTCGCCGACCTTGTATCCGGCGCGGTCGGCGGTACGGCTGTCCAGGGCGATGTCGGCCGCGGACTTCGGGGCGTGGCCCGCGGTGAAGTCGTAGCGCGGGTCCTTGCCGCCCTTGCCGGGGTAGTAGTTGGAGCCCGTGGTGCCCCACTCGCCGCCGACGAGCTTGCCGTCCTTGTCGGCGACGGCGGTGAAGCCGGAGTACGCGCCGATCGCGGAGTCGGCGCCGGGCAGCTGCTTGGCCTTGCCGAGCAGGGCGTCGGTGAGCCGGGGCTTCTGCTTGGCCTCCTGGCCGTCGTCGTCGTGGGAGCCGCCGTCAGGACGGACGGCGACGGAGACGTGGTCGAAGCTCTTCGCCGACTTGTTCTTGTAGGCGGAGCCGAAGGTGTCGGTGAAGACCAGCGTGCCGGAGACGAACGCGACGCCGAGCATGACGGCGAGCACGGTCATCAAGAGCCGGGCCTTGTGCGCGAGCACGTTGCGCAGGGCAGTACGGAACATGGGTGTGAGTCCTGGTGAGGGGCGGGCGAGCCGGGAAGGGGGGCGCCCGAAGGGGCGCGGGGAACTGCGCGACCAGCCACAACCGGTCCGCAGCCGGGGCACTAGCTGACGCGACCCCGACCGTCGAAGTCCTTCATCCGGTCAAGCACGCGCTCAGCGCTCGGCTGGTGCATCTCGTCGACGATCCGCCCGTCCGCGAGGAAGATCACGCGGTCCGCGTACGACGCGGCCACCGGATCGTGGGTGACCATGACGACGGTCTGCCCGAGCTCGCGCACGGAGTTGCGGAGGAAGCCGAGGACCTCGGCGCCGGAGCGCGAGTCGAGGTTTCCGGTCGGCTCGTCACCGAAGATGATCTCGGGCTGGGAGGCGAGCGCGCGGGCCACGGCGACGCGCTGCTGCTGACCGCCGGAGAGCTCGGTGGGCCGGTGGGAGAGGCGCCCGGCCAGGCCCACCATGGAGATCACCTGCTCCAGCCACTGCTTGTTGACCTTGCGGCCCGCGATGTCCATGGGGAGCGTGATGTTCTCCAGGGCGGTCAGCGTCGGCAGCAGGTTGAACGCCTGGAAGATGAAGCCGATCTTGTCCCGGCGGAGCTTGGTGAGCTGCTTGTCCTTCAGCGTCGACAGCTCGGTCTCGCCGATGCGCACCGAGCCGGAGCTGAAGCTGTCCAGACCGGCCACGCAGTGCATCAGGGTGGACTTGCCGGAGCCCGAGGGGCCCATGATCGCGGTGAACTGGCCCTGCCCGAAGTCGACGGAGACCCGGTCGAGCGCGACCACCTGGGTCTCGCCCTGGCCGTACACCTTGGACAGATCCGTGGCGCGCGCGGCCACGGCGGTGGCGTGGGCGGCGAAGGGAGTGGTGGTGGTCACGGGGAGGTGCTCCTGTCGGGACGACGTGTCGGGGGGACTCCATCCATCGTCCTGTCGAAGGAGGGCCGCGTAGTCAGCCGCTGCTCCCGGTTCCGGGGGCGACTGCGGTCGGACTCGGGGCGTGCGTGTCATACCTGGGGATGACGGGCACCCCTGAGACGTGGGGCCCGGGCACGTCCGGTCCGGCCCCGTGCACACGACCGGGGGAACCGGTGGGACACGACCGGGGGAAGCGCTCGGGGCACTGGCTGGCCGACGGTGTGCGCGGGGGCGGCGCACAACGGTGCGCGGCCCTCGCGGGGGCGGGCGGGGAGCGCCTGCCGCACGGGGCACGGAGAGGGCTAAATTCCGTCAATTCCCTCGTGTGCGCGGGCCTTGGCCGGTGCGGCCCGGGGCAAGTACCACCGGCGCGTACCAGGTGCTGATGCACCCTCAGGCGTCAATAAAATAAGACAACGTCGGGCTGCCGTTCCGCTATTCGGGGGATGCCTCCCGATAGGGTCGAAGCCTTGATGCGGAGCCTACGGCCTGCCCGGGTGGTGGAATGCAGACACGGCGAGCTTAAACCTCGCTGCCCTTCATGGGCGTACCGGTTCAAGTCCGGTTCCGGGCACCTCCGCCACCTCCAGCTGACCGTCCTGACCTGGGGCGTTCCATGTCGAGCCCCCTTTGCTGACGGAGTGTCAACTACTGCCGACGGGCGCGCTCTTGATCACCGCGGCTGGGCTGGAAATCCAGCCCCTCCGGCGTTTGAGGAGCGGGGGTCTGGGGGCGGAGCCCCCAGGAAGCGGAGGCTCCCGGCAGGGCCCGTTGACACCTGCGGCAGGGTGGCCGGAGACTCCCCGGATGCGGACGCAGGTGGGGATCATCGGGGCGGGCCCCGCGGGGCTCGTGCTGGCCCGGCTCCTGCACGGCGCGGGCCTCGCCACCACCGTCCTCGAGGCCCGCGACCGGGCCCACGTGGAGGGCCGCCAACGAGCCGGAATCCTGGAGCACGGCACCGCCGAGGTGCTGCGCGCGGCGGGCGCGGGCGAGCGCATGGACCGCGAGGGGACGCGGCACGACGGCATCGAGCTCCGCTTCGACCGCCGCAGGCACCGCGTCGACTTCCCGTCGCTCACCGGCGGCAGGTCCGTGCGGGTCTACGCGCAGACCGAGGTGTGCAAGGACCTCATCGCCCTGCGGCTCCAGGACGACGCCCCGCTGCTCTTCGGCGCCCGCGCGCTCGCCGTGGAGGACGCGGACACCGACCGGCCGCGCGTCCGCTACCGCCACGAGGGCCGCGAGCGCACCCTGGAGTGCGACTACGTCGCCGGGTGCGACGGCTTCTGGGGCGTGGCCCGCGCCGCCGTACCGGCCGCGGTGGCGCGCACGTACGAGCGCGCGTACCCCTTCGGCTGGCTCGGAGTCCTCGCCGCCGCGCCGCCCTCGCACCACGAGCTGGTCTACGCCCGCCACGACCGCGGCTTCGCCCTGCTCAGCCACCGCTCGCCCACGGTCTCCCGGCTCTACCTCCAGGTGCCCGCGGACACCGACCCGGCCGCCTGGAGCGACACGGCGATCTGGGACGAGCTGGAGCGCCGCTGCGAGACCGACGACGGCTGGCGGCTCGCGCGCGGCCCCCTCACCGCGAAGTCCGTCACGCCCCTGCGCTCCTACGTGCACGAGCCGATGCGCCACGGACGGCTCTTCCTCGCCGGGGACGCCGCCCACATCGTGCCGCCCACCGGCGCCAAGGGCCTCAACCTCGCCGTCGGCGACGTCGCCACCCTCGCCCGCGCCCTCGTCGCGCACGCGCGCACCGGCGACCCCGCGCTCCTGGACGCGTACTCCGCGACCTGCCTGCGCCGCGTCTGGCAGGCCGAGCGGTTCTCGAACGCGCTGACGGCCCTGCTGCACCGGCACCCGGACGCCACCCCCTTCGACGACCGCCTCCAGCTCGCCCAGCTCGACCGCGTCGCCACCTCGCGCGCGGCCCGCGCGGACCTCGCCGATGCCTATACGGGCCGCCCCCTGGACGGCGTACTGTGACCGACACCACCCGATAGGGGGGTCCGCGGGCGGGTCGGGAACAGCGTGCCCGGTCCCGCGCGTTCTCCGGGCGAAGAGTGGGGTCTTTGAGAGGGATCCCCCGCCACCTGGCGGGAAAGATCCTCCCCAAGCACTAGGCACATCCTTTTGCCTACGCATTACTCTTGAACCAAAGCCACGCACGGTGGCCATGGAGGAGTGAGATGAGGAGCAGCAACCCGGTCTTCTCGCGACGGGGGTTCAGCCGCGACAACGGCTATGCGGGCTTCAACGCGCAGCCGCAGGCCGGGGGCCCCGCAGTCGGTACGCAGACCAACCCGTACGCGGGCCAGCAGGCCCCCACCAACCCCTACGCCGCGAACCCGTACGGCCAGCAGGACCTCCAGGGCGCCCCGCCGCACGCCCCGGTGACCACCCGCATGACGATGGACGACGTCGTCATGCGCACCGCCACCACCCTCGGCGTCCTCGTCGTGACGGCCGCGCTCGCCTGGGCGCTGCTCCCCGTCGACGACGCGAACATCAGCAAGTCGTACGGCATCGCGATCGGCGCCGGTCTCGTGGCGATGATCCTGGGCTTCGTCCAGGCCTTCAAGCGCAAGGCGTCCCCGCCGCTGATCCTGGCGTACGCGGCCCTGGAAGGCGTCTTCCTCGGCGTCGTCTCCAGCGTCGTGGACAACCGCATCGCGAGCGGCGCGGCCATGCAGGCCGTGCTCGGCACGATGGCCGTCTTCCTCGCCGTCCTGGTGGCGTACAAGGCGGGCTGGATCCGCGTCAACCGCCGCTTCTACGGCTTCGTGATGGCCGCGGCCCTCGGCTTCGTCCTCCTGATGGCGGTGAACCTGCTGTTCTCCGTCTTCGGCGGCGGTGACGGCCTGGGCTTCCGCAGCGGTGGCCTCGGCATCATGTTCGGCATCATCGGCGTGCTGCTCGGCGCGTGCTTCCTGGCCCTGGACTTCAAGCAGGTCGAGGACGGCATCGCGTACGGCGCCCCGCGCGAGGAGGCCTGGCTCGCCGCCTTCGGCCTCACGATGACGCTGGTCTGGATCTACATGGAGTTCCTGCGCCTGATCGCGATCCTGCAGGGGAACGACTGAGCATCGCCGACGCGCCGGTGACCCCACCGGCCGGTCGGTGACACAGCGGCCGAAGGGCCCGCGGACCACGGTCCGCGGGCCCTTCGTCGTGTCGTGGTGGGGATCGGAATCGGGGGACTTCGGGGGAACGGGGAAACAGCGGAACTACGGGTGCGGGTCAGCGCAGATTGCGCGCGGCACGCCTGAGGTCGTATTCGTGGATGATCGCCTTGGCGTGGCCGTAGGCCAGATTGTGCTCGCCGCGGAGCCAGCTGACCTTCTCCTCGAAGCGGAAGAGAGAAGGGCCCTCGTCGACGGTGCGCAGCCAGTCGGAGACTTCACGACCGGTGCAGTGGGGGATGCGAGCGAGCAGATTCCGGTGGGTCTCCGCGGAGAAGACTTGGGACATCGGCGCCTCCGGACGCGTTCGATGTGGTCCGTCCTTCACGCCACCGTGCCTGAGCGTTCGGACATTGGCAACAGTCCCGGCTCGGCGCATAGGGTCGCGGTGTGTTCGATACGACGCCTTTGATCGCCGCCGTGGACCGGTTCGCCGACCGGCTGCGGGCCGCCCCCCAGTCCCGGCTGCAGCGCGGCGCGGCCGCCGAAGCCCTGGCCCTCGCCCGAGAGTTGGCGGTGCGGGCCCAGCTCAACGAGGCGCCGGAGGCCGAGCCCCGGCTGATGCCGGACGCCGGGATGTTCGCGGCCGCCGACCAGGTCACGGTGGCGGGCCGTGACTTGGCGGTCGTCCTGCGGGACGAGGGGGAGCTGGCGGAGGCGGTACGCCTGGTGGAGGAGGCGCTGGCGCGGGCCGGGGTGTGAGAGCGGCCGGGGGTCGGCGGGCGCGGCCCGTTCCTCAGACCGAGGCGATGACGCGGTCCGCCAGGATGTAGACGTTCTCCGTACCGCAGGCGAACGTCAGTGCGTACGCGCCCGAGACGCCGGAGCCGCCGAGCAGGACCGGGGCCTGGCCGTCGCGCAGGGCCGCGGCGAGCAGCTCCGCGGTCTCGCGGTGGCCGGGGGTCATGCACAGCGTCGTGCCGTCCGCGAAGACGTACACGTCGAGGGTGCCGAGCGGCCCCGGGCGGACGTCGGCGAGGGCGGTGCGGGCGTCGGCGAGCTCCTCCAGGCAGGCCACCGTGCGCTCGTGGTCGGTGTAGGCGGGGGACTGCACCGGGACGAAGTCGGGGTGTGAGGGGTGGCGGCGGCGGGCCGCGGCCAGCTCCGCGGAGTCGCCCGCGAACTCGTCGGGGTCGGCGAAGGGCTCCACGACCGGTTCGAGGCTGTCCGATTCCAGACCCGCCAGATCGGCCTGGCGCGGCAGGAACAGCTCGTCCGCGATGCTCTCCGGGAGCCCGCCGAGCAGCGAGGGGGCGTCCGCGATGTCACGGGCCTCCTGCGCGGCCCAGAACGCGCGTGCCTCGGCCAGCTCCCGCTCCCGCTCCTCGGCGAGGGCGTCGGCGACCGCGGCGCGTATCTCGTCGGTGTCCACCGTGGTGCGGGCGGCCGGCACCGTGGCCCGGCCGCGGGCCGCGGCGTGGCTCTCGGCGAGCTCGGTGCGCAGGTCGGTGATCTGCTGCCGCAGGCCCCGCACGGTGTGCAGGGACGCGGCGCCCACGGCCGTGGCGGCGGCCGCGGAGAGCAGCAAGGCAAGACTCATGGCGCTCACTGACGTACTCCCGGTTTCAAGTCGACCCCCGACTTACTACATCAGCTTGAAGCCTGCACCATCCCCCTGTCAGTGCATTACGTCACGAATTGGACAGGACTTTCGGCCCGGTGTTTATCGGCGGATCCGCGCTGACCTGGGCGTATGAATCTCCCCCAGGAGATTGGTCACATCCTGGGGGAGATTGGGTCACGAATGTGTGGAGGGGTCAGCTGAGGCGCTCGATGACCATGGCCATGCCCTGGCCGCCGCCGACGCACATGGTCTCCAGGCCGAACTGCTTGTCGTGGAACTGGAGGCTGTTGATCAGCGTGCCGGTGATGCGGGCGCCGGTCATGCCGAAGGGGTGGCCGACGGCGATCGCGCCGCCGTTGACGTTCAGCTTGTCGAGGGGGATGTCCAGGTCGCGGTACGAGGGGATGACCTGGGCGGCGAAGGCCTCGTTGATCTCGACGAGGTCGATGTCGGAGATCGTGAGCCCGGCCCGCTTCAGGGCCTGCTTGCTGGCCTCGACCGGGCCGAGGCCCATGATCTCGGGGGAGAGCGCGGAGACGCCGGTCGACACGATCCGGGCCAGCGGGGTCAGGCCGAGCTCGCGGGCCTTGGTGTCGGACATGATCACGAGGGCGGCGGCGCCGTCGTTCAGGGGGCAGCAGTTGCCCGCCGTGACGAGCCCGTCCGGGCGGAAGGCAGGCTTGAGGCCCGCGACGCCCTCCATGGTGACGCCCGCGCGCGGGCCGTCGTCCGCGGCGACGACCGTGCCGTCGGGCAGCGTCACCGGGGTGATCTCGCGCTGCCAGAAGCCGTTCTTGAGGGCCTCCTCGGCGAGGTTCTGGGACCGTACGCCGAACTCGTCCATGTCCTGGCGGGTGACGCCCTTGAGCCGGGCGAGGTTCTCGGCGGTCTGGCCCATCGCGATGTACGCGTCCGGCACGAGGCCGTCCTCGCGGGGGTCGTGCCAGTCGGTGTCCGTCTGCTGGGCGCGCTCGGCGGTGCGGGCCTCGGCGTCGGCGAAGAGCGGGTTGTGGGTGTCGGGCTGGCCGTCGCTGCTGCCCTTGACGCTGCGGGACACCATCTCCACGCCCGCCGAGACGAAGACGTCGCCCTCGCCCGCCTTGATGGCGTGCAGGGCCATGCGGGACGTCTGCAGCGACGAGGAGCAGTAGCGGGTGATGGTGCAGCCCGGCAGGTGGTCCATGCCCATCTGCACGGCCACGATCCGGCCGAGGTTGTGGCCCTGCTCGCCGCCGGGCAGGCCGCAGCCCAGCATCAGGTCGTCGATGTCCCTGGGGTCGAGCGCGGGGATCTTGTCGAGGGCGGCCCGGACGATCGTGGCCGTCAGGTCATCGGGGCGGAGCTCCTTGAGCGAGCCCTTGAAGGCGCGGCCGATGGGGGAGCGGGCAGCGGAGACAATCACGGCTTCGGGCATCAGGAGGCTCCAGGGGGTAACGGGCAGGGCTTAAGGGGAAGTTACCCGCACGTATAGCCGGGGTCACGGGATGAGGCCTGTGACACGGGCCGCACTTCTAAGCGGGCGCTCAGGGCGCGCGCGGGGACGGGGCTCGGCTTCCCCTGGGCGGACGGCGTCGCCGCTGCCGCGGCGGGGGCCTTCCCGGCAGGGGCTTTCCCACCCACCCGCCCATGACTCCCCGGCTTTGCCCGCGCGGCCGTCCGGCGCCTCTGGGTGGGTGGTGCCCCTGTGCCGACCCGCAGACGATCGACGGCTGGCAGCGCCCCAAAGGGGCGCGGGGAACTGCGCGATCAGCCACAAAGGATCCGCAGGCGCCCGACGGCCCTATCGCGGCAACTCCAGCGGGCGCAGCCAAGCAGGCGCGCAGCGTAGCCGCCGGGTCCCCCGCCGTCAGGCGATCGGCGCCGGGGCCGGAGTCTGGATCCGGCGGCGCCGCCTGCGCTTGAGGAGGGCGAAGGGGCCACGCGGCCCGGAGGGCATGGCTCCGGTTACTTCCGTGCCGCCTTCGGAGGCGGCCCGCGCCGCCGCCCGGGCCACCGGCAGGAAGCCCTCGCGCCGCGACACGTCGGGCCGCTCCTCCTCCGGCCACAGGCCGAGCGCCGCGCAGAGCGTGGGCAGGACCGCCATCGCCGCCGTGGCGTACCCCTCCGCGGAGGGGTGGTAGTTGTCGGGGCCGAACAGCTCGCGCGGGTTCGCGGCGAACTCCGGGCCGAGCAGGTCGCCGAGCGACACCGTGCGGCCGCCCTGCTCGACCACGCCGATCGTCTGCGCGGCGGCCAGCTGCCGCGAAACCCGGCGGGCCAGCCACCGCAGCGGCTGGTAGACGGGCTCGATCGTGCCCAGGTCGGGACACGTGCCGACGACCACCTCGGCGCCCGCGGTGCGCAGCCTGCGCACCGCCGACGCGAGCAGCCGCACCGACCGCGTCGGCGGCATCCGGTGCGTCACGTCGTTGGCCCCGATCATCACGACGCACACGTCGGGCACCCGGCCCGTCTCGTCGGACAGGACCAGCGTCACCTGTCGGTCGAGGTCGTCGGACTGCGCCCCGGCCTTGGCCACGACCCGCAGGTCCACCGGCCGCTCGGCCACCGCGGCGAGCCCGGACGCCAGCAGCGCGGCGGGCGTCTGCTGGGCCCGGTGCACGCCGAGCCCCGCGGCCGTGGAGTCCCCGAGCATCGCGAACCGCAGCGGCTCCCCGCAGTCGGCGCGGGCCGCGAAGGCCGCCCCGTACCGGCCGTCGGCCCGCGGCGGCGTCCCGTGCCCGCCGTTGCCCACGGACCGCTTGGCCAACTGCACCTCGGCGAGGACGATCCCGACCGTGGCCGCGCCGAGCAGCCCGATGCTTCCGCCGCCGTACGCCGCGCCCGCGGCGATGCGCCGCGCCACCCTCGCCCTCGACATCCCCGCTGTCACCTCTGCCAGGTCCCTGTGGAGCCGTTCGTCCCTTACATCCACTCATTGCCCCGTCGGGACGGTCGGCCAACCGTGAGAGGAGGTGACTCGGGCAGATGGCCCCGTACTCTGACGGTTACCGAAAACCGAAATACGAACACCTCGTGCGAGCAGCCATGCCCTCACGACGTCGCGCCCCGGATACCCGGCCGGATACACGGAGACAACGTGCAATTCCACGACTCGATGACCAGCCTCGTCGGCAACACCCCGCTGGTCAGGCTCAACAACGTGACGCAGGGCCTGAAGGCCACCGTCCTCGCCAAGGTCGAGTACTTCAACCCGGGCGGCTCCGTGAAGGACCGCATCGCCCTGCGCATGATCGAGGCGGCCGAGGCCAGCGGCGAGCTCCGCCCCGGCGGCACCATCGTCGAGCCGACCAGCGGCAACACCGGTGTCGGCCTGGCGATCGTGGCCCAGCAGAAGGGCTACAAGTGCGTCTTCGTGTGCCCGGACAAGGTGAGCACCGACAAGATCAACGTGCTGCGGGCCTACGGTGCCGAGGTGGTCGTCTGCCCGACCGCCGTCGACCCGGAGCACCCGGACTCGTACTACAACGTCTCCGACCGGCTGGTCCGTGAGATCCCGGACGCCTGGAAGCCGGACCAGTACTCCAACCCCAACAACCCGCTGTCGCACTACCACTCCACCGGGCCCGAGCTGTGGGACCAGACGGAGGGGAAGATCACCCACTTCGTGGCGGGCATCGGCACCGGCGGCACGATCTCCGGCACCGGCGGGTACCTGAAGGAGGTCTCGGGCGGCAAGGTCAAGATCGTCGGCGCGGACCCGGAGGGCTCCGTGTACTCCGGCGGCTCCGGGCGGCCGTACCTCGTCGAGGGCGTCGGTGAGGACTTCTGGCCGACGGCCTACGACCGGAACGTCACCGACGAGATCATCGCCGTGTCCGACAAGGACTCCTTCCAGATGACGCGGCGCCTCGCCAAGGAGGAGGGCCTCCTGGTGGGCGGCTCCTGCGGCATGGCCGTCGTCGCGGCGCTGCGCGTCGCGGAGGGCCTCGGCCCCGACGACGTCGTGGTGGTCCTGCTGCCCGACAGCGGCCGCGGCTACATGAGCAAGATCTTCAGCGACGAGTGGATGAACGACTACGGCTTCCTGGAGGAGGCCGGTGACCAGCCGCGCGTCGGTGACGTCCTGCGCCGCAAGGAGGGCGGCGAGCTGCCCTCGCTCGTCCACATGCACCCGGAGGAGACGGTCGGCGAGGCGATCGAGGTCCTGCGCGAGTACGGGGTCTCGCAGATGCCCATCGTGAAGCCGGGCGCGGGGCACCCCGACGTCATGGCCGCGGAGGTCATCGGCTCGGTGGTGGAGCGCGAGCTGCTCGACGCGCTGTTCGCGCAGCGGGCGTCGCTGCACGACCCGCTGGAGAAGCACATGTCCGACCCGCTGCCGCAGGTCGGCTCCGGCGAGCCGGTCGGGGACCTGATGTCCGTGCTCGGCACCGCGGACGCGGCCATCGTCCTCGTCGAGGGCAAGCCCACGGGCGTCGTGAGCCGCCAGGACCTGCTTGCCTTCCTCGCGGAGCAGCAGGGCAGCTAGGTCCCTGGGCCCGGACTTCGCGGAACCGGTACGCACGCGACACGTCCGCGCAGCACCCCCTTAACACGGCTCGGGCACCGTAGGGGGTGTCGGCGTCAGGACTTCCGGAGCGGCTCCCGGACCTCCGTGACGCCCCGGACGCGAGCGTGCGGCCCTGACCTGCGCGCCCGTCCCCCGCGGGGGCCGCCGTCGTCCCGCCCTCCGGTTCGCCCGGGGGTGCGGCGGTCCCCGCGCTACGCGCGGGCGCTTCCCTGGGGCTCCTCGCCGTATCCGCTCCCCTTCGAGAACCGCGCTAACGCGCTTGTCCTCAAACGCCGGACGGGCTGGATCGTCCCGGCTGAGGCCCGGACGACGGCGTGCGGGCCGCCAGGTCGGAGCCCGGCCGGACGGGCTGGAAGCTTCGGCTGGGGCTCAGTCTTCCCAGTCGGGCTTGTGGGGGGAGCGGCGGAGGAAGGGGAGGAGGCCCGTGCCGCGGGCGGCGTGGACCGCGTTGACGCCGACTATGCCGAACCAGGTCACGAAGAGGCCGGACAGCCCCGCGTTCACCACGCCGATCGCCGAGAGGGGGATCGCGAGGATGAGCGAGACGATGCCGAAGCCGAAGCGCTCGCCCCAGGAGTCGACTCCGCTGGCGGGGTTGCGGGCGCTGCGGGCCATGATCATCTGCTGTTCGGCCAGGTGACGGCGCATCTGCCGGTCGATCGTCCCGTCCAGGCGCTTCTCGACCTTTTCGAGGAACGAGTCGACGAGCGCGGACTCGTACTCCTCGCCGAGGTCCTTGCGCGCGTGCAAAGCGGCGTCGAGTTCCTTTTT
This sequence comes from Streptomyces sp. NPDC053474, assembly GCF_044544845.1. Lineage (NCBI taxonomy): Bacteria > Bacillati > Actinomycetota > Actinomycetes > Kitasatosporales > Streptomycetaceae > Streptomyces > Streptomyces sp. NPDC053474. Next base: position 29,055 of record NZ_JBITXV010000005.1, on the reverse strand, counting down.
GAGTTCGGCGTCACGTGTGGCTTCCATACCCCTTACGGTACGCAGCCCGCGCCCCGCGGACAGTGGGGCTAACCCCCCTTTCCGTCCTGGGTGAGACCCCCGCCCGCCGGGTCGCGCCGGGCGAGCAGCCAGTACAGGACGGCCGGGACCACGAGCCCCACGATCCAGGAGACGTCCGCGCCGCCGAGGGGGTCCACCAGCGGCCCGGTGTAGAAGTGCGTGACGAGGAACGGGAGCTGGGCCAGGAGGCCGACGCCGTACACGGCGAGCGCGTCCCAGCGCCAGGCGCCGTAGCGGCCGTGCGGGTCGAAGAGGGCCGGGATGTCGTACCGCTCCTTGGAGATCAGGTAGTAGTCGACGAGGTTGATCGCCGACCACGGGGTGAAGAACGTCAGCAGGAACAGCAGGAAGTCCTTGAAGGACGTCAGGAAGCTGTCCTTGCCGAGGAGCGCCACCGCGGTGCCCGCGACCATGATCAGGCCGATGTACGCGGCCCGGCCGCGCGGCGAGAGCGTCTTCTGGGCGCGGAAGCCGCCGATGCCGGTGACCATCGACATGAAGCCGCCGTACGTGTTGAGCACGTTGATGGTCAGCTTGCCGAGCGCGATCACGAAGTACAGGAGCGAGGCCACCAGGCCGGTGCCGCCGAGCCCCACGACGTAGGCGACCTGGTGGTCCATGAACGCCCCGCCCGCGCTCGCGGCCACCAGCACGCCGAACGTCATCGACCACTGTGAACCGAGCGCGGAGCCGGAGAGCGTCCACCAGAACGTGGCGCGGGCCGAGGTCGTGCGCGGCAGATAGCGCGAGTAGTCCGCGACGTACGGGCCGAACGCCAGCTGCCACGAGGCCGAGAGGGACACCGCGAGCAGGAACACCGGCAGGTCGAAGCGGGCGTCCGCGAGGAGGTCGGCGAGGTCGACGCGGTCCAGGAGGCGGATGCCGAGGTAGACGAAGGCGAGCGCGCAGACCACGCTCGCGATCCGGCCGAGGACGTGGATCACGCGGTAGCCGACCGCGGCCGTCACCGCCGTGACCACCGCGAACAGGACGATCCCGGTGGTGTCCGAGGTGTGCGTCAGCTCGGCGGTGGCCTGCCCGGCGAGCACGCTGCCGCTGGCGAAGAAGCCGACGTACATCAGGATGACGAGGAGCAGCGGCACGACGGCGCCGCGCACCCCGAACTGGGCCCGGGACTGGATCATCTGGGGCAGGCCGAGCCGGGGGCCCTGCGCGGAGTGCAGGGCCATGACGGCGCCGCCGAGCACGTTGCCGAGGGCGAGGCCCACGATCGACCACACCACGTCGCCGCCGAAGACGACGGCGAGCGCGCCCGTGACGACGGCCGTGATCTGGAGGTTCGCCCCGAGCCAGAGCGTGAACTGGCTGACGGGGCTGCCGTGCCGCTCGGCATCCGGTACGACGTCGATGGAGCGCCGCTCCACCAGGGACTTGGGTGACTCCGCCATGTGCGCCGGTCCTCGCCTCGCCGGACTGTATATGGTCATGCAGAGTTCTGGTTTGCTGAATACTTTGTCAATGGTCGGGTGGCGATCAGGAGCGGGAGCGGCGTGAGGAGTCCGGCATGAGTGACAGTCCAGCGACACGGCTGCAGGCGCTCTTCGAGGGGCACCGGCTCACGCCGACGCAGCGCCGCATCGCCCACTGCATGGTGCGGCGCGCCGCCGACGCGCCCTTCCTGTCCAGCGTCGAGCTGGCCGAACTCGCCGGTGTCAGCCAGCCGTCCGTGACCCGCTTCGCGGTCGCGCTCGGCTTCGACGGCTACCCGGCGCTGCGGCGGCACCTGCGCGACGTGGCCCCGGCGGAGGCGCCGGAGGACGCGGCGGCGAACGAGTACCAGCAGGCCGTCGAGGCCGAGATCGAGAACCTGCGCCACCTCGCGGCCGTCCTCGCCGACCCCGCGCCCGTTGAACGCGCGGGCCGCCTCCTGGCCGCCTCCCGCCCCCTGCCGGTCCTCGGCCTGCGCGCCGCCGCCTCCCAGGCCTACGGCTTCTCGTACTTCGCCGCGAAGGTCCACCCCGACGTGCGGCTGCTCGACGAGGGCGGCTCCATGCTCACCGACCGCCTGGACGCGGCCGTGCGCGCCGGGGCCACCGTGCTGCTGTGCTTCGCGCTGCCCCGGCACCCGCGCGAGGTCGTGGACGCCCTCGCCCACGCCCAGGACGCGGGCCTCACCGTCGTCACCGTCGCCGACTCCGCCTTCGCGCCCGTGGCCGCGCACTCCGACCTGCTGCTGCCCGCCGCCGTCGGCACCGGCCTCGCCTTCGACACGGCCTGCGCCCCCATGCTGCTCGGCCGGGCGCTCCTGGAGGCCATGTGCGACGCGCTGCCCGACGCGCAGGCGCGCCTGGAGGAGTTCGACGTGGGGGCGGCCGAGCGCGGCCTCTTCGTCGAGTAGCGCCCCGTCAGACGACGCGCGCGCCGCGCCGCCACACCGCGGACACCAGCGGTACGCCCGGCCGGTAGGCGAGGTGGACGTGGCTCGGCGCGTCCAGGAGCGCCAGGTCGGCGCGGGCGCCGGGGGCGACGCGGCCGACGTCCGTGCGGCGCAGCGCCGCCGCGCCGCCCGCCGTGGCCGCCCACACCGCCTCGTCGGGGGTCATCCCCATGTCCCGTACGGCGAGCGCGACGCAGAACGGCACGGACGAGGTGAACGACGAGCCCGGGTTGCAGTCCGTCGACAGGGCCACCGTCGCGCCCGCGTCGAGCAGCCGCCGGGCGTCGGGCCACTTCGCGCGCGTGGAGAACTCCGCGCCCGGCAGCAGCGTGGCCACCGTGTCGCTGTGGGCGAGGGCGTCCACGTCGGCGTCCGTCAGGTGCGTGCAGTGGTCGGCGCTCGCGGCGTCGAGCTCCACGGCCAGCTGGACGCCGGGGCCGTAGCTGAGCTGGTTGGCGTGCACGCGCGGGTGCAGCCCCTTCGCCTTGCCCGCGGTCAGGATCGCCCGGGCCTGGTCGCCGTCGAAGGCGCCCTTCTCGCAGAACACGTCGATCCAGCGGGCGTGCGGGGCGCAGGCGTCCAGCATCTCGCCGGTCACCAGGTCGACGTACGCCGACGGGTCCTCGGCGTAGTCCGGCGACACGATGTGGGCGCCGAGGAAGGTGACCTCGTCCGTGTGGCGCGCCGCGATGCGCAGGGCGCGGGCCTCGTCCTCGGTGGTCAGGCCGTAGCCCGACTTCGTCTCGAACGTCGTGGTGCCCTGGCGCAGGGCCTCGGCGAGGTAGCGGCCGAGGTTCGCCTCCAGGGCCTCGTCGGACGCGGCGCGGGTCGCCGCCACGGTGGTGCGGATGCCGCCCGCCTCGTAGGGGCGGCCCTCCATGCGGGCGTTGAACTCCTGGGTGCGGTCGCCCGCGAAGAGGAGGTGGGAGTGGGAGTCCACGAAGCCGGGGAGCGCGGCGCGGCCCTCGGCGTCGTACGCCTCGTCCGCCGCCGGGGCCCCGGCGCTCGGGCCCACCCAGGCGACCTCCTCGCCGTCCAGGACGACGGCGGCGTCCTCGACGAGACCGAGGGGGCCGTGGCCGAGGGCGGGGTCGTTGGTGACGAGGCTGCGGATGCCGTGGATGACGGTGGTGGGCATGTGGGGTCCTGTTCGTGGGGTGGGTGAGGGTGGTCCCTCGCGGTGCGCCCCAGACCCCGCTCCTCAAACGCCGGAGGGGCTGATTCTTACGCTGACCCGAGCCGGAGATCTTTCAGCCCGTCCGGCGTTTGAGGACGAGGCGCGGAGCGCCGACAAGCGGGGGCACGGGGGCGGAGCCCCCGGATCGGGAAGGGGCGGGCCTGGGGCGCACCCGCGAGGGCTAGTGCAAGGCTGCCACCGCCCGGGCCAGGGCCGACGGCACGTCGGGGACGAGGGTGTGGGCGCCGTCGCGGACCACGTGGCGGCCCCCGACCACGGTGTGCCGCACGTCCGCCGCGCTCGCCGCGAACACCGCCACCTCCGCCCCGAGCCGCCCCGCGGCCCCCGCGGTCCGCACGGAGTCGAGCGCGACCGTGGCGAAGTCGGCGAGCCGCCCCGCCTCCAGGGCCCCGGCGTCGGCCCAGCCGAGCGCCGCGTGCCCGTCGGCGGACGCCGCCCGCAGCAGCGCGGCCGCCGTCCAGTGCCCCCGCGTGTGCGTGCGGAGCCGCTCGTTGAGCTCCATCGCCCGCGCCTCCTCGAAGAGGTCGATGACGGCGTGGCTGTCGCTGCCGAGGGAGAGCGGGCTGCCCGCCCGCTGGAGGGCGGGCGCGGGCCCGATGCCGTCGGCGAGGTCCCGCTCGGTGGTGGGGCACATGCAGGTGCCGGTGCCCGAGCCGCCGATCAGGGCGATGTCGTCGTCGGTCAGATGGGTGTTGTGCACGCCCGTCGTACGCGCCCCGAGCACCCCGTGGTCGGCGAGCAGCCGCGTGGGCGTGCAGCCGTGCACGGCCAGGCACGCCTCGTTCTCGGCGGTCTGCTCGGAGAGGTGCACGTGCAGCGGGGCGCCCCGCCGCGCGGCCCACTCGGCCACGGTGCCCAACTGCCGCGCGGGCACGGCCCGTACGGAGTGGATGGCCGCGCCCACGCGCGCGTGCTCGCGGTCCTTCAGGAGCGACGCCCGCTCCGCCCATGCCTCCGTCGTGCCGTCGGAGAACCGCAGCTGGTGGCGGTCGGGCGGCGCGCCCTCGGCGGCGTCGCGCAGGCCGGAGGCCACGTACGCGGTGTCGAGGAGCGTGATGCGGATGCCCGCGTCGGCGGCGGCCGCGATCAGGGCCTCGCCCATGGCATTCGGGTCGGCGTACCGCTGGCCGCCGGGCGCGTGGTGCAGATAGTGGAACTCGCCGACGGCCGTGATCCCGGCGAGCGCCATCTCCGCGTACACCGCCCGCGCGAGCGCGTGGTACGTCTCCGGCGTGAGCCGGTCGGCCACGGAGTACATGACCTCGCGCCAGGTCCAGAACGTGCCGCTGCCGACCTGCACGGTGGAGCGCAGCGCCCGGTGGAAAGCGTGGGAGTGGGCGTTGGCCAGGCCGGGCACGGTCAGGCCGCGCAGCACCGTGGCGCCCGGCGGCGGGGCCTCGACGCCGGTGCGGACGGCGGCGATCCGCCCGTCCGCGCCCACGTCGAGCGCCACGCCGGGCTCCACGACCGGCTCCAGCCAGGCGTGTTCCGCCCAGTACGTGTGCGTCACCGGCACGCCAGGCCCTCCAGTACGTCGGCGAGCGCCCGCACCCCGGCGACGCAGTCGTCCTCGGCCGCGTGCTCGGCGGGGGAGTGCGAGACGCCCGTGGGGTTGCGGACGAACAGCATGGCGGTCGGGACGGACGCGGACAGGATGCCCGCGTCGTGCCCGGCGCCGGTGCCGAGCACGGGCACCTCGCGGCCGGTGCGCCCGCGCAGGAGCGCGCCCAGCTCGTCGCGGAGCGCGTGCTCGAACTCGATGACCGGCGTGAACGACTCGCGGACGACGGCGAGGTCGACGCCGTGCCGGTCCGCGTACTCGCGGGCCGCCTTCTCGACCGCCGTCACCACGGTGTCGAGCGTCTCCTCGTCGGCGGCGCGCGAGTCGAGCCAGCCGCGCACCAGGGACGGGATGGCGTTGACGCCGTTGGGCTCGACGGAGATCTTGCCGAACGTCGCCACCGCGCCCGCGAGCTCCGCCTCGCGGCGGGCCGCGAGGACCGTCTCCGCGTAGCTCAGCATCGGGTCGCGGCGGTCGACGAGGCGGGTGGTGCCCGCGTGGTTGGCCTCGCCGCGGAAGTCGAAGCGCCAGCGGCCGTGCGGCCAGATGGCGCTGGCGATGCCGACCTCGTCGCCGGACAGGTCGAGGGCCCGGCCCTGCTCCACGTGCAGCTCCACGAACGCGCCGATCCGGGCGAGCCGCTCGGGGTCCGGGCCGATCGCCGCCGGGTCGTACCCGGCGGCCTCCATCGCCTCCGGCAGGCGTACGCCGTCGCCGTCGCGCAGCTCGTACGCCTGCTCCTTGGTGAGCTGCCCGGCCGTGAGCCGGGAGCCGACGCAGGCCAGGCCGAAGCGCGCCCCTTCCTCGTCGCCGAAGTTGGTGAGGGCGAGGGGCCGGGTGAACCGCGCGCCCCTGGCGCGGAGTTCGTCGAGCGCGGCGAAGGCCGAGACGACGCCGAGGGGGCCGTCGAAGGCGCCGCCGTCGGGGACGGAGTCCAGGTGCGAGCCGGTGACGACGGCGTCTCCCGCGGCGGGGTCGCCGAGCCACGCCCACTGGTTGCCGTTCCGGTCCGTCTCGTAGGCGAGCCCCCGGCTCTCGGCCTGCTCCTGGAACCAGGTCCGGCAGTCGGCGTCGGCCCCGGTCCAGGCGTAGCGCCGGTATCCGCCGGTTTCGGCGTTGCGGCCGATGGGGCTCAGGTCGGCCCACATGCGCTGGAAGGAATCAGCCCGTCCGGCGTGTGAGGACGAGGCCGCAGGCCGATCGGTGGCGGTCACTGCCCCTCCCGCATGGGCACGCGGACCCCGCGCTCGGAGGCCACGGCCTCGGCGCCCTCGTACCCCGCGTCCACATGCCGGATCACACCCATGCCCGGGTCGTTGGTGAGGACCCTGCGGATCTTCTCGCCCCCGAGCTTCGTGCCGTCGGCGACCGTGACCTGGCCCGCGTGGATGGAGCGGCCCATGCCGACGCCGCCGCCGTGGTGGAGGGAGACCCAGGAGGCGCCGGAGGCCACGTTGACCATGGCGTTCAGGAGGGGCCAGTCGGCGATGGCGTCGGAGCCGTCGCGCATGCCCTCGGTCTCGCGGTACGGGGACGCCACCGAGCCGCAGTCGAGGTGGTCGCGGCCGATGGCGAGCGGGGCCTGGAGCTCGCCGGAGGCCACCATGTCGTTGAAGCGCTCGCCCGCCTTGTCGCGCTCGCCGTAGCCGAGCCAGCAGATGCGGGCGGGCAGGCCCTGGAAGTGGACGCGCTCGCCCGCCATCTTGATCCAGCGGTGCAGCGACTCGTTCTCCGGGAAGAGGTCGAGGATCGCCTTGTCGGTCTTGTGGATGTCGGAGGCCTCGCCGGAGAGCGCCGCCCAGCGGAAGGGGCCCTTGCCCTCGCAGAACAGCGGCCGGATGTACGCGGGGACGAAGCCGGGGAAGGCGAACGCCCGGTCGTAGCCCGCCAGTTGGGCCTCGCCGCGGATGGAGTTGCCGTAGTCGAAGACCTCGGCGCCCGCGTCCATGAAGCCGACCATGGCCTCGACGTGCTGGGCCATGGACTCGCGGGCGCGGGTGGTGAAGCCCGCCGGGTCCTTCTCGGCGGCCGTGGCCATGTCGTCGAAGTCGACGCCGACGGGGAGGTAGGCGAGCGGGTCGTGGGCGCTCGTCTGGTCCGTGACGATGTCGACGGGCGCGCCCTCGGCGAGCATGCGAGGCAGCAGCTCCGCCGCGTTGCCGAGCAGGCCGATGGAGAGCGGGCGGCGGGCGTCGCGGGCCTCGGTGGCGAGCTGGAGGGCGTGCTCCAGGGAGTCGGCGCGGACGTCGAGGTAGCGGTGCTCGATGCGGCGCTCGATGGCGCGCGGGTCGCAGTCGATGCAGATCGCGACGCCGTCGTTCATGGTGACGGCGAGCGGCTGGGCGCCGCCCATGCCGCCGAGCCCGGCGGTGAGGGTGATGGTCCCGGCGAGCGTGCCGCCGAACTTCTTCGCCGCGACGGCCGCGAAGGTCTCGTACGTGCCCTGGAGGATGCCCTGGGTGCCGATGTAGATCCAGGAACCGGCCGTCATCTGGCCGTACATGGTGAGGCCGAGGGCCTCAAGGCGGCGGAACTCCTCCCAGTTCGCCCAGTCCCCGACCAGGTTGGAGTTGGCGATGAGCACGCGCGGCGCCCACTCGTGGGTCTGCATCACGCCGACGGGACGGCCGGACTGGACCAGCATGGTCTCGTCCTGCTTGAGGGTCCTGAGCGTGCGCACCATCGCGTCGAAGGAGCGCCAGTCGCGGGCCGCCTTGCCGGTGCCGCCGTAGACGACGAGCTTGTCGGGGTGCTCGGCGACCTCGGGGTCGAGGTTGTTCTGGAGCATGCGCAGGGCGGCTTCCTGCTGCCATCCCAGGGCGCTCAGTTCGGTGCCGCGCGGCGCTCGTACGGGGCGGGGTCCTGACATGGCGGTGCCTCCTGAGGACTGTGACCTTGATATTCACATCCTCGGCTGGTGAATAGCTCTAGTCAATAGCGCCGTAGGGCCAGCGGGCGCGGCGCTCGGGTGATTGTGTGGATCACATGAGCCTCGACGACGCGACGGTTCCCGGCCCCACCGTCGATCCCACGAGTCCCCCGGGCGCGGAGGCCGCCGCCCGCCGAGACCAAGCAGTACGCGCCGCGATCGAGCAGGGCGTGGTGAGCCCCGAGAACCCGCTCGCGGGTCTCGTCGACGTCACCGGCGTCCGCGCGGCCGCCGTCGCGCTGCGCGCCGCCTTCGCCGGGGTCACCCCGCCCGGCACCCCCGTCCTGCACGCCTTCGCCGTGAAGGCGACGCCCCTGGTGCCCGTCCTGCGGCTGCTGTACGAGGAGGGGATCGGCGCCGAGGTGGCGAGCCCCGGTGAGCTGGCCCTCGCCCGCGCCGCCGGGGTGCCGCCCGCGCACACCGTCCTCGACTCGCCCGCCAAGACCCCCGCCGAGCTGCGCGAGGCCCTCGCCCTCGGCATCGCCGTCAACGCCGACAACCCGCAGGAACTGGCCCGCCTCGACGCCCTGGTGCGCTCGGCGCCCACCGGATCACCGCTCGGGATCCGGGTGAACCCGCAGGTCGGCGCGGGCTCCATCGGCGCGCTCTCCACGGCGACGGCGACCTCCAAGTTCGGCGTGCCGCTGCGCGACGACGGCGGCCGCGACTGGCTCCTCCAGGCCTGCCTCGACCGGCCCTGGCTGACCCGGCTGCACGCGCACACCGGCTCCCAGGGCATCCCCCTCGACCTGCTCGTGCGGGGCGTCGCCGCGGTGTACGAACTCGCCGAGGAGATCAACGCCCGTGCCGGGCGCCGCCAGATCGACACGATCGACATCGGCGGCGGCCTGCCCGTCAACTTCGCCTCCGACGAGGCGAGCCCGACCCACGGCCAGTACGCGCGCCTGCTCAAGGAGCGCGTGCCGGGCCTGCTCGACGGGCGCTACGGCCTGGTCACCGAGTTCGGCCGCTCGCTGCTCGCCAAGCAGGGGGTGCTGCTGGCCCGCGTCGAGTACGTCAAGGAGGCGGGCGGGCGGCCCATCGCGCTGACCCACGCGGGCGTCCAGGTGGCGACCCGCACGGTGTACGCGCCCGAGTCCTGGCCGCTGCGGCTCGCCGCGTACGACGCCAAGGGCCGCCCCAAGCAGGGGCCCGCCGTCGGCCAGGACGTCGCGGGCCCGGCCTGCTTCGCGGGCGACCTGCTCGCCGCCGACCACCCGCTGCCCCGGCTCGAAGCGGGCGACCACGTGGCCGCCCTCGACACCGGCGCCTACTACTTCGCCCAGCACTACTCGTACAACAGCCTGCCCCGGCCCGGGATCCACGGCTTCGCCGCGGGCGCGGACGGCACGGTCCGCTTCGCCACCGTGCGCGCGCCGCAGCCGGTGGCGGAGCTGGTCGAGGAGGCGGGCGGCGGCACACCGGACGCGCTGAAGGGGCTGTGAGAGGCCGCCAGAAGGGGCTGTGAGGGGCCGCCACCGGCTCTGATGTTGCTCAACTCCCGCATCGTCCCGGCGTGTCCCGGGCAAGAGATCCTTCCGAAGTTCCCGGGCACGTTCGGGGGAGGCTCCTGTGACGACTTCAGGAACGAGCGGTACCACCAGACAACCGGCCGAGGAGGAGCCCGCCCTGCGCCGGGTCCTCGGCCCCAAGCTGCTGATCCTCTTCGTGATCGGCGACATCCTCGGCACCGGCATCTACGCCACCACCGGCAAGGTGGCGGGAAAGGTGGGCGGCGCCCTGTGGGTGCCGTTCCTCATCGGCTTCGTCGTGGCGATCCTGACGGCCGCGTCGTACGTGGAACTGGTCGGCAAGTACCCCAGGGCGGCGGGCGCCGCGCTCTACACCCAGAAGGCCTTCAAGGTCCCCTTCTTGACCTTCATCATCGCGTTCATGGTGATGTGCTCGGGCCTGTCGTCCGCGAGCGCGGCCGCCCGCGCCTTCAGCGGGGACTATCTGAGCGAGCTGACCGATGACGCGCTGCCGCCGACGCTGGTGGCGATCGCGTTCATCCTCGCCCTCGCCGCGCTGAACCTGCGGGGCGTGTCGGAGTCGGTGAAGACGAACGTCGTGCTGACCCTGGTCGAGCTGACCGGCCTGCTGATCATCCTCGCGATCGGCGCGTGGGCCGTGCTCACGGGGGACGGAGAGCCGTCGCGGCTCACCGAGTTCGAGTCGAGCGGCACCGGCTACGCCCTGTTCACCGGCGTCCTCGGGGCCACCGCGCTCGGCTTCTTCGCCTTCGTCGGCTTCGAGGACTCGGTGAACATGGCCGAGGAGACCAAGGACCCCACCCGCACCTTCCCGCGCGCGATCTTCATCGGCGTGGCGGTGACCGGCACCATCTACGTCCTGGTCGCCCTGGTCTCCTCGCTCCTGGTGGACTACCGGACCCTGGAGGGCTCCAGCGGACCGCTCCTGGAGGTCGTGAAGGCGGGCGGCGTCGACTTCCCGCACAAGCTCTTCGCGCTCATCGCCCTGTTCGCGGTCACCAACTCCGCCCTCATCAACATCATGATGGCGTCCCGCCTCTGCTACGGCATGGCCAACGAACGCATCCTGCCCCGCTCCATGGGCCGCGTCCTGGCCGGTCGCCGCACCCCCGTCGTGGGCATCGCCTTCGTGTCCCTGCTCGCCATCGGCCTGGTCTCCACCGGTGAGATCGAGGGCCTCGGCGACACCACGGCGTTCCTGCTCCTGTGCGTGTTCGCCGTCGTCAACGTCGCGGTCCTGGTGCTGCGCCGGGACCCCGTGGACCACGACCACTTCCGCACGCCCACGGCCCTGCCCGTGCTCGGCGCGCTCACCGCGCTGATCCTCGCGAGCCCGCTCGCCGACCGCCCCGCCGACGTCTACATCCGCGCGGGCGTCCTCCTCGCGATCGGCATCGCCCTGTGGGCGGTGAACAAACTGGTGCTGCGGGCCCGGGGGTAGCCCGAAACCGGGGGCTCCGCCCCCAGACCCCCGCTCCTCAAACGCCGGAGAGGCTGAAATCCCTGCCGCAACCGGCGACAGATCCAGCCCGTCCGGCGTTTGAGGACAAGGCGCGGAGCGCCGAAGAAGGGCCGCTACTCCTCGACCGTCAGCGCTCTGCGTAGCCGCACCAACGTACGGGACAGCAACCGCGACACGTGCATCTGGGAGATGCCCAGCTCCTCGCCGATCTCCGACTGGGTCATGTTCGCCACGAACCGCAGCGAGAGGATCTTCCGGTCCCGCGGCGGCAGTTCGGCGATCAGCGGCTTCAACGACTCGACGTACTCGATGCCTTCGAGCCCGTGGTCCTCGTAGCCGATGCGGTCGGCGAGCGCGCCTTCGGAGTCGTCGTCCTCGGGCTGCGCGTCGAGGGAGCTCGCGGTGTAGGCGTTGGACGCCGCCATGCCCTCGACGACCTCGTCGTGCGTGAGGCCGAGGCGCTCGGCGAGCTCGGCCACCGTCGGCGAACGGTCGAGCTGCTGCGCGAGTTCGTCACCCGCCTTGGCGAGGTCGAGGCGGAGCTCCTGGAGCCGTCGCGGCACGCGCACCGACCACGAGGTGTCGCGGAAGAAGCGCTTGATCTCGCCGACGATGGTCGGCATCGCGAAGGTGGGGAACTCGACGCCGCGGCTGAGCTCGAAGCGGTCGATCGCCTTGATCAGACCGATGGTGCCGACCTGGATGATGTCCTCCATCGGCTCGCTGCGGGAGCGGAACCGGGAGGCGGCGAACTTCACCAGGGCGAGGTTGAGCTCGACGAGGGTGTTGCGTACGTACGCGTGGGCGTGGGTGCCTTCTTCGAGGGACTCGAGCCGCTCGAAGAGCGTCTTGGACAGGGCTCGCGCGTCGAGGGGGCCCACCTCGTCGAACGGGGGGATCTCGGGGAGCCCGGAGAGTGAGTCGGGCCGCTCGTCGGGGCGCGACGGGTCGGTCGCGGCCGCCGGCGGGGCCTCTTCGGCGGGGCCGGGGATCGTGGTTCGGGAGCGGTTCGGCGGGGGTGTCGACGTCGCTTGGTCAGTACGCGATTCGTCGAGCCGGGGTGACATGGTGTCCTCCATCGTTCTCGGCATATGGCTGCCGATGCCACTACGTGCACTGCGGTGTGCGGCGCCTCCATGGCCGTCCGGGTCGGGTGATGTCTCTTCTACCCCTACCCGCTTCCGGCGCGGGGTCGCAAGTGCGGTGCGTGGCGAAATGTCCGAATTCAGGGGGATGTTCGGGTACCCCGGGGCGTACGGAAGGCGTAATGTTCAGGGGCGTCATCGCGCGTCACGGCGCGCGCCTGTAACAGCCCAACGGTCGGAAGAGAGTGACGGCATGGACCGCGGGACGGTCGGCAGCGCACACAGGGGCCGACTTTCGGTCGAAGTCCGGAAAGAGGGCCGCAGCGCCGTCGTGACTCCGGCGGGTGAGCTCGATCACCACACCGCCGATGTGCTGCGCGAGCCGCTCGAGGGCTGCGTCGACGAGGGCTTCTCGCGCCTCGTGGTCGACTGCTCACGGTTGGAGTTCTGTGATTCCACGGGTCTCAACGTGCTCCTCGGGGCCCGCCTCAAGGCCGAGGCCGCGGGCGGCGGCGTGCATCTCGCCGGGATGCTGCCGGTGGTGGCCAGGGTGTTCGAGATCACGGGGGCGGACGCTGTCTTCACCGTCCACGAGACGCTCGAAGCGGCGCTGGCCGACTGAGCGGGATCTCTCTTCGTGGGGAGTGTGAGGCGTGTGGGGGCGATAGGGCGGATGACGTGAAGCGTTATGTGTCAGTTGTCGCTGTGTGACCAATGCGTTACCAGCGTCACACGGTTCCCACCGAATCCATGGGTGTTCGTCCGGTTCGGCCGGGCAGGAGACACCCTGAATCCGGAGTCGGCTGCCGTCAGCCGGGCGCCGGAGCGAACAGCAGACCAACGTCGGATCAAACGTCAGAAATGGCAAGCGGCCGGGGAGCGGCCGGGCGGGCGAGGCCCCGTCGCCGGGCTCCCGTGGTCCGTCCTTGTCCAGAGTCCTCTTGTCGGTGAGGTGAAGTGCTGATGAGCGCCACCCGGCCTTACTCGCCGGGCGACCGTGGCCCGGAGCCGGAGGCCGCTGTCGCGGACGCTCCCGCGCACGCGGCCACCCCCGGGTCCGGGGGCCGCCAGGTCCGCAGGCTGAGCCTGGACGGCGCGAGCGGCGTGGTCCCGCTCTCGCGGGACTTCACCCGCGAGGCGCTGCACGCCTGGGGCTGGCTGCCCGCGGCCACCGCCGACCGGCGCGCCGCCGCGGAGGACGTCCTGCTCGTGGTCTCCGAGCTGGTCACCAACGCCTGCCTGCACGCCGAGGGCCCCGACGAGCTCTGGCTGTCCTGCGACACCGGCAGCAAGGCGCTGCGCATCGAGGTCTCCGACCGCGGTGCCGGGCAGCCCGCGCCGCGCACGCCGCACCGGGCCGGACGGCCCGGCGGGCACGGCATGTTCATCGTGCAGCGGCTCTGTCTGGACTGGGGGGTCGTGCGGACCCCTGGGGCGGCGGGCAAGACGGTGTGGGCGGAGCTGGGGGCGCCGGGGTAGCGCCCGTGCCCGGAGTCGCAAGGGTTACCCGCGGTTCGCAGGGCGCGCCGGATCTTCACGGATCCGGCGCGCCCTTTGTCTTCCCTCGACAAGGTCCCCGGCGTACCTTGAGCGCCCGATCTGATGTGCCGTCAGCAAATCAGTGCGCGCGGCACGGATTTCGCCACCGGCATGAGGGGACCACGAGGTGCCGTACCAGAGGAAACCCACCGCGCTCGCACTCACCGCCGCCCTGGCCGGATCGGCGCTGCTGCTGACCGCACCCGCCGCACGGGCCGAGGTCCAGGACGTCGACTACCAGTGCAAGACGCCCATCGGGAACAAGGGCGCCGTCTCGCCGATCGACATCAAGAGCGTCAAGAGCGGCAAGGGCTACAAGCTCACGATGTCCTTCCAGAAGGGCGTCTCCTCCAGCCCCGTCGAGCTCGGCAAGGGCGCCATGAAGCCGAGCGCGGTCATCGAGCTCGGCGGCGCGGAGAGCGGCACCGTTTCGGTGTCCGGGCCGCCCAACTCCGGGCCCATCCCGGCCAACACCCCCATCAAGATCAGCACCCTGACGGGCACGTACACGCCCAAGAAGTCCGGCAAGGTCACCTTCACCGCCGGTGTCCTCACCATCAAGGCCCTCGGTACGACGACGACGTGCACCCCCGCGAACGACCCGAAGCCGTCGCTGACCCTGAACGTCAAGGGGAGCGGCTCGGACGCCGGCTCCGGCGCGGGCTCGGGATCCGGCGCCGGTTCCGGTTCCGGCTCGGGCACAGGAACGGGCTCCGGTTCCGGTTCCGGCTCCGGCGACGCGTCCGACGGTTCGCGGGGTACGTCGTCCGGCGGGGATGACCTGCCGCAGACCGGGCCCGCCGACTCCGCGATCGCGCTCGGCACGCTCGGCGGCACGGTGCTGCTCGCGGGCGTGGCCGGGGTGCTCTGGCTGACGCGCCGGAACCAGGCGCCGCGCTGAGGGCGGGGACACGGGCGATGCGGGCGCTCGCCGCGGCCGGGGCGCTGCTCGCGTGCGCCGCCGCGCCCCTCGCCCGCGCGGCCGACGGCGGCGGCTGGTCGCTGGCGCCCGCGGGCTCCGCGCGGCCCTCCCCGTACGCGGAGGGCGCGCCGGGCGACCGCTCCGGCGCGGTCGTCGCGCGCGGCGGCGGCCGGGACGCCCGGGTGCCCCTGCGCCTGCGGGTGGCCGGGCCCGCCCCGGCCGCGCCGACCGTGGAGCGCGTACGCCTCGACGCGGACGCGGAGCGGATCACGTACGAGCTGGTGAACCGGGGCACCACGGTGCTCGCGCCGCGCGTCGCGGTACGGGCCGACGGCGTCTTCGGGGAGCTGCTCGACCGGGCGCCGCACCGGGTGCCCGCGCGGATCGCGCCCGGCGGCCGGGTCGCGCTGAGCGAGCCGTGGCCCGGCGTGCCGTGGCCCGCCGCCGTGGGCGCGGGCGCCGGTGCCGTCGCGGCGGTCGTCGCCGCGTGGTGCGCCGTACGGCACGTCGTACGCCGCTGGAGACGGGGCACTGCCCCACTGGCGGAGCCGACAGCGGCGGCGGAGCGGGAGCCGATGGCCACGCGGACGGGAGGCGAGCCGTGAACGTACAGCGGACGTGGGCGCGCGGCTGCGCACCGGCCCTGGCCCTCGCCCTGGCCTTCGCCCTGCTCGGGGCCGTGCCGGGCGCCGCGGCCGAGCCGAAGCCGACGGTGACGCTCTCCAAGTCCCAGGCGGGCACCGGCGGCTCGGTCACCGTGACCGGCAAGGGGTGGCGGCCGCGCGCGCTGCTCATGGTGCTCGTCTGCGGGCAGGGCACGCCCGCCGCGGGGGTGCCCGGCTCCACCAACTCCTGCGCCAATGCCGAGGGCCGTGCCGTCACCACCGGCGGCGACGGCACCTTCCGCAGGCGGCTGCCCGTCGCCGAGCCGCCGAAGCCCTGCCCGTGCGTCGTGCACGTCGCCACGGTGACCGGCCAGAAGGCGGCGGTGGACGCGGCGTTCACGGTCGCGGGGCATCCGGTGAAGCCGCGCGGCGGGCGGCTCGCGGTGCTCGCGGACACCCGGCTCGACGGGTCGAGCGGCCTCCTCACGTGGTTCGGCTCCCCGCCCGCGCGGCAGCTGGTGGTCACGGTGGGCAACCTGGGCACCGCGCCGGTCAAGGACCCGGTCTTCCAGGTCGGCACCTCCCACGGCGTGTTCGCCCCGCAGTGGGAGGAGCAGCAGTGGCGCGGCACCATCGCGCCCGGCGCGAAGGCCAGGATCCGGCTTCCGGTCGAGCTGCCCGCGGGCGCCCACGGCGACTACCTGGTCTCGCTCCGGTACGGCAGCGACGTCCTCGCCGAGCAGCCGTGGGACGTGGGGCGGCCCTGGGGCGTGACGCTGTTCTGGGTGCTCCTCGCCCTCGTCGTACCCGCGGCCGTCTTCCGCGTCGGCATGGTCGCCGTCGACCGGCTCCCCGACGCAAGGAAAGCGCTGAGGGGGGCAGCGCCCCGAAGGGGCGCGGGGAACTGCGCGACCAGCCACGACGCACCCGCAGACGGCCACCGGCCCTAGGAGCCCCCGGCATGGCCCCGCAGCCACCGCAGGGCCTTCGCGGCAAGCCCCCGCTCCCGCAGCAACGCCCCACCGTGCGCCGAGCCGGACAGCGTACGCACGGTCACGTCCCGCAGCCCCGCGCCCCGCTGCGCGGCGGCGAGGTCCGCGGAGTGCGCGGGCGGCACGAAGTCGCCCGCCGAGTGCGCCAGGTACAGCGGAGCGTCCCGCGCGCCCGACGCGTGGGAGGCGGCCGTCAGGTCCTCCCAGCGCTCCCGGCAGGCCCGCCCGGCGCGGTCGGGGTCGCACCCGGCGAGACGTTTCGCCGCCCGCGCGAGCGCCCGCCGCCGCTCCGGGGCGCCCGGCACGGTGCCGTCGCGCCAGGCCCGGTACGGCGAGGCGACGGGGGAGAGGGCGACCACGCCCCGCGTGTACGCGCGCCCGTCGCGGTACGCCCCGACGCTCACGGCGAGGTGCCCGCCCGCTGACGAGCCGAGCAGCAGGGGCCGGGGCGCGCCCGGCCCCTCACGGCGGGAGATCCAGCGCAGGGCGGCCAGGACGTCGGTGCGCTGCGCGGGCCAGACGGCGTCCGAGGAGAGCCGGTAGTCGGTCTCGTACACGGTGAAGCCGCGCGCGGCGAACCACCGGGACCAGCCGCTCCAGTCGTTGTCCCGCGCCCACGAGCCGCCGTGCAGGATCACCAGGGCCGTGCCGCCGTGGCCGTACACGGTCACGGTCTGGCGCGGGTGCGGCCCGTAGGAGTACGCGCGTCCGGGCGCGGGCGAGGCCTCGGCGGCCGCGCTGGACGACAGGAGCGTGCCGCACAGGGCGAGGGTCAGGAGCGTCCGGCGTACGGTCATGGCCCGATGCTGCACCGGCGGACACCGCGCCGCCCCCGGAAACCCCGAGGGCCACCGCACCGGGTGGTGCGGCGGCCCTCAGTTCGTACGGGGGTGGTGCTCAGCGAGTGGTTCCACCGTGGTGCGGGAGCGCCCCGAAGGGGCGCGGGGAACGGCGCGACCAGCCACGGACGGCCCGCAGATTCAGTACTGCGGCTCCAGCGAAGCGACTAGTGCACGTCGCCCATCAGCGCCTTGACCTTCTTGCGGTACATGAAGACCGCGACGGCCGCGATGATCGCCATCGTGGCCTCCATGGCGACCACGCCGGTCTTGTTCAGGTCGACCCCCGCGGTGGAGAGCAGACCCGTGGTGCAGTCACCGGCGGTGACGGCGAGGAACCAGACGCCCAGCATCTGCGAGGCGTACTTCTCCGGGGCCATCTTCGTGGTGACCGACAGGCCGACGGGGGAGACGCACAGCTCACCGATGGTGTGGATGAAGTAGATCGCGACGATCCAGTACGCGCCGACCTTGTCGCCGTCGCCCGCCATGGACAGCGGGATCAGGAAGACGAAGAAGGAGACGCCGACCAGGAAGAGACCGGAGGCGAACTTCACGACCGAGTTCGGCTCCTGGCCGCGCCGGTTGAGCGCCAGCCAGATCCAGGCGACGACCGGGGCCATCGCCATGATCAGGACCGGGTTGACCGACTGGAACCAGGAGACCGGGAAGTCGAAGCCGAAGATCGAGGTGTCGGTGGAGTTCTTGCCGAACAGGGCCACGGTGGACGCGCCCTGGTCGTAGATCATCCAGAAGATCGCGGCGGCCACGAAGAACCAGATGTACGCCGTCATCTTGGACTGCTCGGTCTCGTTCAGCGACTTGTCGCGCTTGATCTTGGTGAGCACCCAGATCGGGATGAGCAGACCGGAGACCGTGATCGGGACGATGGCCCAGTTCAGGGTGTAGACGTCCGTGGCGACGGCGACGCCGTAGAAGACGACGGCGGCGATGATCCACAGCATGGCCTTGCGGACCAGGCTCATGAGCTCGGCGCGCGGCACCGGCTTCGGCACGACGCTGCTCTGCGGGCTCAGGTGGCGGCCGCCGAGCAGGAACTGGATCAGGCCGAGGCCCATGCCGAAGGCGGCGATGGCGAAGCCCAGGTGCCAGCCGACCTTCTCACCGACGGTGCCGATGGCCAGCGGGGCGAAGAAGGCGCCCAGGTTGATGCCGATGTAGAAGACGGTGAAGCCGCCGTCGCGGCGCGGGTCGTCCGGGCCGTTGTAGAGGTGGCCGACCATCGTGGAGATGTTGGCCTTCAGGAGGCCGGAGCCGATCGCCACGAAGACCAGGCCGAGGAAGAACATCGCCTGGCCGGGCAGCGCGAGGGTGAGGTGACCGAGCATGATCACCAGAGCGGCTATCGTGATCGTCTTGCGCGGGCCCCACAGGCGGTCGGCGAACCAGCCGCCCGGCAGGGCGAGCAGATAGACCATCGCCATGTAGATCGAGAAGATCGCCGTGGCTGTGGCGGCGTTCATGTCCATGCCGCCGGGTGCGACCAGGTACAAGGGGAGCAGGGCCTTCATGCCGTAGAAGCTGAAGCGCTCCCACATCTCGGTCATGAAGAGAGTGGCCAGGCCGCGGGGGTGGCCGAAGAAGGTCTTCTCGGAGCCAGGAGTGCTGGCCGAGTCCTTCGTCAGGCTGGACGCCATGGGTCGATCCTCGTGGTGTCGGGACGCGCGTGGCGAGGCCGCCATGGGCGCGCCCGGTGGGGGCGGTCGGCACCGGCGTCGGCCCGTCCACCCCCCACGCCTGCGAGGGGAACCGGTCCGCTGGGCGGAGCACGAGAGACGGCGACACCGAGATCCACACCCCGGACGCATCATCGCGAGCGGGGCCCGACCACAGGTCATTGCTTTCAGGCTGGTGATCACCAGCCCACACACAGAAGGACCCTTGGCGCGCAATAGCGGGCCAAAGGTCCTTGAGTAGTGCTACAGGCGTCTCGCCACCATACGCCACGACAGAGCGTGATTTGGAAGGAGTTGAGACATGGATCACAGGTGACCTAGGAACCAATGGAGCACATTCCAAGGTGTACCCAAGATGTATCCAAGGATCGCATCCTGGATTGTGATCTTCCGGTCCTGGGGGGCCACCCCGTACGGGACCCCGGCGCAGGCCGCGCCCGCTCCTGGCGATCACCCTTCGGCGGCCGTCCGCAGCGGACTACCATCACTCCATGACCCGTGTACTGCTCGCCGAGGACGACGCGTCCATCTCGGAGCCGCTGGCCCGCGCACTGCGCCGCGAGGGCTACGAGGTCGAAGTGCGCGAGGACGGTCCCACCGCCCTCGACGCCGGGCTGCAGGGCAGCGTGGACCTGGTCGTGCTCGACCTGGGCCTGCCCGGCATGGACGGCCTGGAGGTCGCGAGGCGGCTGCGCGCCGAGGGGCACACGGTGCCGATCCTCATCCTCACCGCGCGCGCCGACGAGGTCGACACGGTCGTCGGGCTCGACGCGGGCGCCGACGACTACGTGACCAAACCGTTCCGGCTCGCCGAGCTGCTCGCCCGGGTCCGGGCCCTGCTCCGGCGCGGCGCCACGGAGCCGGCGCAGCCGCCCGCCACGCACGGGGTGCGGATCGACGTCGAGTCGCACCGGGCCTGGATGGGCGAGGAGGAACTCCAGCTCACGGCGAAGGAGTTCGACCTCCTGCGGGTACTCGTCCGGGACGCGGGGCGGGTCGTCACCCGGGACCAGCTGATGCGCGAGGTCTGGGACACGACGTGGTGGTCCTCCACCAAGACCCTCGACATGCACATCTCCTGGCTCCGCAAGAAGCTCGGCGACGACGCGGCGAACCCCCGCTACATCGCCACGGTCCGAGGAGTCGGCTTCCGCTTCGAGAAGTCGTAGCGACCCGTCCCCCCCCCGCTGTGGGCAATCGTCCCGCAAGGCGGGACGGGTGGGCACAGCACCCAGGCGCCGAGCAACCGGAACCCAGGGCCCCGCCCAGGCCAGGGCAAGGGCCGAGGGCGACCAAGCCCCCCGCAGGGGAGGGGCACACTGGTCAGGTCCGTCCCCCTGCCCGGCCGGAGGGCCCCGTGCGTCGTCGCCTCATCAACTCGACCCTCGCCGTCGTACTCGTAGTGATCGCCGTCTTCGGCGTCTCACTGGTGATCGTCGAGACCCGCACGATCAGCAACAGCGCCCAGGAGCGCGTGAACTCCGAGGCCGTCCGCCTCGCGAGCATCGTGGACAGCCGCCTGATCAGCGACGAGCGCGTCAGCGGGGCGATCCTGCGGGAGCAGGTGGACACCGAGCGGTACGCCCGCATCGACATCCCGGGCCGCGCCCCCATCGAGGTCGGCACCCGCCCGACGGGCGACGTCATCCGGGCCACGGAGGACGGCGAGGAGGGCGAGAAGGTCACCGTCGAGGAGCCCCGCACCGCCGTCACCCAGGAGGTCGGCCGCACCCTGCTGATCATCGGCGGCGTGGCCCTGCTCGCCATCATCGCCGCGGTCCTGCTCGCCGTACGCCAGGCGAACCGCCTCGCCTCCCCGCTCACGGACCTCGCCGAGACCGCCGAGCGCCTGGGCTCGGGCGACCCGCGCCCCCGCCACCGCCGCTACGGCGTACCGGAGCTCGACCGGGTCGCGGACGTCCTGGACGCCAGCGCGGAGCGGATCGCCCGCATGCTCACCGCCGAGCGCCGCCTCGCCGCCGACGCCTCGCACCAGCTGCGCACCCCGCTGACCGCCCTGTCCATGCGCCTGGAGGAGGTCGCCGTGACCGACGACCTGGACACGGTGAAGGAGGAGGCGACGATCGCCCTGACCCAGGTGGAGCGGCTCACCGACGTCGTGGAGCGGCTGCTCACCAACTCCCGCGACCCCCGCACGGGCTCCGCGGTCTCCTTCGACCTGGACGAGGTGATCAAGCAGCAGCTGGAGGAGTGGCGCCCCGCCTACCGCAGCGCGGGCCGCGCCATCGTCAGCTCCGGCAAGCGCCACCTCCAGGCGGTCGGCACGCCGGGCGCGGTCGCCCAGGTCCTGGCGGCGCTGATCGAGAACTCGCTGATGCACGGCGGCGGCACCGTGGCCCTGCGCACCCGCGTCACCGGCAACCAGGCGGTCGTCGAGGTCACGGACAGCGGCCCGGGCGTACCCGCCGACCTCGGCGCGCGGATCTTCGAGCGCACCATCAGCGGCCGCAACTCGACGGGGATCGGCCTCGCCGTGGCCCGGGATCTGGCCGAAGCGGACGGGGGCCGCCTGGAGATGCTCCAGGGGAAGCCGCCGGTGTTCGGTCTTTTCCTCTCGCGGACGCCGACGCTCCGCGAGGAGCGCCACGAGGACGAGACCGTGCGCTGAGCGCCCCCGCTCCCCGGGGCGGGACCGGCGCAGGTCAGGCCTGGCGGCGCCCGCCCGACGCGGCCGGTCGGCCGCCGTCGGCCGCCGGAGCGTCCTCCAGGAACGATTCGGCATCGGCGACCGCGGCACGCGCGGGCAGCGCCCGGAACACCCAGGTGCGGTACGACCAGAAGCGGAACAGCGTGGCGATGCCCATGCCGAGGAACTTGAAGACGTTCGCCTGGAGCTTGCTGTCCCACCCGAAACCGTACGTCGCGACGTACAGGACGCCGTTCTCGATCACCAGGCCGACGACGCTGAACAGCAGGAAGAGCGTCAGCTCCTTGGTGCGGCCGCTCTTGTCCCGGTCGCGGTAGGTGAAGTAGCGGAACCCCACGTAGTTGCAGCAGATCGCGACCACCGTCGCGATGACGCTGGCGCGCACCACCTGGAGGTCGGTGAGGTGGCGTACGAGGTTGAAGACGGCGAAGTTCACCAGTGTCCCCACCGCGCCCACGGCCCCGAACTTGGCCACTTCCCGCGTGAGCCGGTCCATTCGCACCCGCAGTGCGCCGCGGTCCGTCATGGTTGGTCGCCCCAGCCCCGTGATTGGTGTCCATCGGTCGTGTTGCCGTGTCGGTCGGCCGTACCGGCGGGTCATGCCGGTGGTGCCGCTCCTGTGGTGCCGCGCCCGCCTCGTTTGCGGTTTCCCCGGTCGCGTCAACCCAGCCATGCTAACCAGCACCTGCCGGTGGCGCGCGGGGACGCCGTCCAATCCGTGGCACGGCTGTGACGCCAGTGCACGGGATCGGGCCGTTCCCGGATGGCCGATACCCTGTGGGTGTGACGTTCCCGGTAGTCGGCATGGTCGGCGGGGGGCAGCTCGCTCGTATGACCCACGAGGCGGGCATCCCGCTAGGCATCAGGTTCAAGCTCCTCAGTGACACTCCGCAGGATTCCGCGGCGCAGGTCGTCAGCGACGTCGTCATCGGCGACTATCGCGACCTGGACACGCTGCGTGACTTCGCGCGGGGCTGCGACGTGATCACCTTCGATCACGAACACGTACCCACCGAGCATCTACGGGCCCTGGAGGCGGACGGCATCCCCGTGCGCCCGGGGCCCGACGCCTTGGTGCACGCCCAGGACAAGGGGGTGATGCGCGCGAAGCTGGATGAGCTCGGGGTGCCGTGCCCACGCCACCGCATCGTGGAGGACCCGGCGGACGTCGTGGCCTTCGCGGCGGAAGGGGTCACGGAGGGTGACGGCTTCCCGGTCATCCTGAAGACCGTGCGCGGCGGGTACGACGGCAAGGGCGTCTGGCTCGTGCGCTCCGCGGCCGACGCCGCCGAGCCGTTCCGCGCGGGTGTGCCGGTCCTCGCCGAGGAGATGGTGGACTTCGCCCGGGAGCTGGCGGCGAACGTCGTGCGCTCGCCGCACGGCCAGGCCGTGGCGTACCCGGTCGTGGAGTCCCGGCAGGTCGACGGCGTCTGCGACACCGTGATCGCGCCCGCCCCCGACCTCAGCGACGAACTGGCCGGGCAGGCCCAGGAGCTGGCGCTTCGCGTGGCCCAGGAGCTCGGCGTGGTCGGACACCTCGCCGTGGAGCTGTTCGAGACCCGCGACGGCCGCGTCCTGGTCAACGAGCTCGCGATGCGACCGCACAATTCCGGCCACTGGAGCCAGGACGGCGCCGTGACCTCCCAGTTCGCCAACCACGTCCGCGCGGTCCTCGACCTGCCCCTCGGCGACCCGCGCCCGCGCGCCACGTGGACGGTCATGGCGAACGTCCTGGGCGGCGACTACCCCGACATGTACACCGCGTACCTGCACTGCATGGCGCGGGACCCGCGGCTGAAGATCCACATGTACGGCAAGGACGTGAAGCCCGGCCGCAAGGTCGGACACGTCAACACCTACGGCGACGACCTTGACGACGTGCTTGAGCGCGCCCGTCACGCGGCCGGATACCTCAGAGGAACGATCACCGAATGACCGCACCTGTTATCGGCATCGTCATGGGCTCGGACTCCGACTGGCCCGTCATGGAGGCCGCCGCCAAGGCCCTCGACGAGTTCGAGATCCCGTACGAGGTGGACGTGGTGTCCGCGCACCGCATGCCGCGCGAGATGGTCGCGTACGGCGAGGAGGCCGCGGAGCGCGGCCTGAAGGCGATCATCGCGGGCGCGGGCGGCGCCGCGCACCTGCCGGGCATGCTGGCGTCGGTGACCCCGCTGCCGGTGATCGGCGTTCCCGTGCCGCTGAAGTACCTCGACGGCATGGACTCCCTGCTCTCCATCGTGCAGATGCCCGCGGGCGTGCCGGTCGCGACGGTCTCGGTGGGCGGCGCGCGCAACGCGGGCCTGCTCGCCGCGCGGATCCTCGCCGCGCACGACGCCGAACTGCTCGGCCGGATGCGCGAGTTCCAGCAGGAGCTGAACGAGCAGGCGAGTGAGAAGGGCAAGCGCCTGCGCGCCAAGGTCGAGGGCGCGGGGACCGGCTTCGGCTTCGGGACGTGACTCCGGGGCAGGGCGCGGGACGGGGCAGCGCACGTGACAGCGCGCGCGATCAAGGGAACAGTGGCCGCATGACGAAGCTGACCGATTCCCTGGCCCGAGCCCGCTCCCTGCTCGCCGAGTTCCCCGTCGTGGACGGTCACAACGACCTGCCGTGGGCGCTGCGCGAGAAGGCCGGTTACGACCTCGACCGCCTGGACGTCGCCGCTGACCAGACGGGCCGGCTCCACACCGACCTGGCGCGGCTTCGCGCGGGCGGCGTCGGCGCGCAGTACTGGTCGGTGTACGTGCGCAGCGACATGGCGGGCGACGACGCGGTCAGCGCGACGCTGGAGCAGATCGACTGCGTCCAGCGGCTGCTCGCCCGCCACCCGGCCGAGCTGCGCCCCGCGCTGACCGCCGCCGACATGGAGGCGGCCCGCGCGGAGGGCCGCATCGCGTCCCTGATGGGCGCCGAGGGCGGCCACTCGATCAACAACTCCCTCGCCACGCTGCGGGCGTTGTACGCCCTCGGCGTGCGCTACATGACGCTGACGCACAACGACAACATCGCCTGGGCGGACTCGGCGACGGACGTCCCCGGTGTCGGCGGCCTGTCCGCGTTCGGCCGCGAGGTCGTCCGCGAGATGAACCGGCTCGGCATGCTGGTGGACCTCTCGCACGTGGCGGCGACGACGATGCGGGCGGCCCTGGACACCTCCGAGGCGCCGGTGATCTTCTCGCACTCCTCGTCCCGCGCGGTGTGCGACCACCCGCGCAACATCCCGGACGACGTCCTGGAGCGGCTGCCCGCGAACGGCGGCGTCGCGATGGCCACCTTCGTGCCGAAGTTCGTCCTCCAGGCGGCCGTCGACTGGACCCTCGCGGCCGACGAGAACATGCGGGCGCACGGCTTCCACCACCTGGACACCACCCCGGAGGCCATGAAGGTGCACGCGGCCTTCGAGGAGTCGCGCCCGCGCCCCGTGGCCACCGCGGCGACGGTGGCCGACCACCTCGACCACATGCGAGAGGTCGCGGGCATCGACCACGTCGGCATCGGCGGGGACTACGACGGCACGGCGTTCACCCCGTCCGGCCTCGACGACGTCTCCGGCTATCCGAACCTCGTCGCCGAGCTCCTCGACCGCGGCTGGTCCGAGCCCGACCTCGCCAAGCTGACCTGGCGGAACGCGGCCCGGGTGCTGGGCGCCGCGGAGGACGTGGCCCGCGACGCGAAGGCCCGCAGGGCCCCGTCGATCGCGACCCTGGAGCAGCTCGACGGCTGACGGGTCATCAACAGGCGCCAGGGGCGCGGCTCTCGGGCCGCGCCCCTTCGTCGCCCCTCATTCTTGAACGACCGATCTAAATGGGTTACCGTCCTCGCAGAGGTTATGAACTGACCAGTCCAAAACTCTCGAAGGAGACCCCCATGTCCGACACCGTGCCCACCGACGAGGAGCTGGCCCACTCCCTGGAGGGCGACTTCACCAGCGCGTACGCCGAGGTGAACGGCGTCCGGCTGCACTACGTGGCGGGCGGCAGCGGCGACCCGCTCGTCCTGCTCGGCGGCTGGCCGCAGACCTGGTGGCAGTTCCACAGGGTCATGCCCGCCCTCGCGCGCAGCTACCGCGTCATCGCCGTGGACCTGCGCGGCATGGGCGGCTCCGCGAAGCCGCAGTCCGGCTACGACAAGAAGACGATGGCCGAGGACATCCACGCGCTGGTCCGCCACCTCGGCCACGACCGCGTGCACCTCGCCGGGCACGACATCGGCGCGATGGTCGCCCACGCCTTCGCCGTCAACCACCCCGAAGCCACCCGGAAGCTGGCCCTCCTGGACGTGGCCCACCCCGACCCGAGCCTGCGCGAGCTCACCCTGCTCCCGGTCGCCGACGGGGCCGACTGGGAGGCCGCCCCCGGTGGCGTCTACCTCTGGTGGTTCGCGTTCAACCAGGTCAAGGGCCTGCCGGAGCGGCTGCTCGCGGGCCGGGCCGACATCCTCATCGACTGGCTCTTCGGCTATCTGCTCCAGGACCAGTCCACGATCGACGAGCGCTCGCGCGCGGTGTACGCGGCGGCCTACGCCACGCCTGACGCGATCCGCGCGGGCAACGCCTGGTACCAGACGTTCCTCCAGGACGTCGAGGACTTCGAGACGTACGACCGGGTGGGCGTCCCCGTCCTCGCGCTCGCGGGCGACCGCAGCCACGCGTATCTGCGCGCCATCCTGCCCGGCCACGCCGAGGAATTCCGCCTGCGGCGGATCGAGGGCAGCGGCCACTACCTCCCCGAGGAGCGGCCGGAGCAGGTGACGGCGGAGCTGGTGGAGTTCTTCGCCTGACGCGCCGATCCGACCGGGGCTACGGCAGGTTGCGGGCCATCACGATCCGCTGGACCTGGTTCGTGCCCTCGTAGATCTGCGTGATCTTGGCGTCGCGCATCATGCGCTCGACCGGGTAGTCACGGGTGTAGCCGTAGCCGCCGAGGAGCTGGACGGCGTCCGTGGTGACCTCCATGGCGATGTCGGAGGCGAAGCACTTGGCGGCGGCGCCGAGGTAGGTGAGGTCGGCGTCGCCGCGCTCGGAGGCGGCCGCGGCCTGGTAGGTCAGGGCGCGGGCAGCGGAGATCTTCATCGCCATGTCGGCGAGCATGAACTGGATGCCCTGGAAGTCGGCGATCGGCTTGCCGAACTGCTTGCGCTCCTGGACGTAGCCCTTGGCGTAGTCGAGGGCGCCCTGGGCGATGCCGAGGGCCTGGGCGGCGATGGTGATGCGGGTGTGGTCGAGGGTCTTCATCGCCGTGGCGAAGCCCGTGCCCTCCTCGCCGATCATGCGGTCGGCGGGGATGCGCACGTTGTCGAGGTAGACCTCGCGGGTCGGCGAGCCCTTGATGCCGAGCTTCTTCTCCGGGGCGCCGAAGGACACGCCCTCGTCGCCCTTCTCCACGACGAAGGCGCTGATGCCCTTGGAGCGCTTCTCCGGGTCGGTGACGGCCATGACCGTGTAGTACTCGGAGACGCCCGCGTTGGTGATCCAGCGCTTCACGCCGTTCAGGACGTAGGAGTCGCCGTCGCGCACGGCCTTCGTCTTCATGCCCGCCGCGTCCGAACCCGCGTCCGGCTCCGAGAGGCAGTACGAGAACATGCCCTCGCCCTTGGCCAGCGGCGTCATGTACTTCTTCTTCAGCTCCTCGGAGCCGGAGAGGATCACGGGCAGCGAACCCAGCTTGTTCACGGCCGGGATGAGGGAGGACGACGCGCAGACGCGGGCCACCTCCTCGATCACGATGACCGTGGCGAGCGCGTCGGCGCCACCGCCGCCGTAGCTCTCCGGCACGTGCACCGCGTGCAGGTCGGAGGCCACCAGGGCGTCCAGGGCCTCCTGCGGGAAGCGGGCCTCCTCGTCCACGGCGGCGGCGAACGGCGCGATCTTCGACTCGGCGAGCGAGCGGATCGTGTCGCGGAGCATGTCGTGCTCCTCGGACGGGCGGTACAGGTCGAAGTCAGCCGATCCGGCCAAGGTCTCTCACGCTCCAAGGACGCTGTGGACGCTAGTCACCCTTGCTAATTACCGTTAAGTAACACGTTGGGTACTCGAATTTTAGGGTGCCGCCCGCGTCACCGGTACGTGAGCTTGACGACAGGGGGAAACGTGCCCGGTGAGAGCCCCGGGCACGCCTGACCGCGCCCCGACTATGCTCGGGCAGCGCACCCCGGCCAGTACACCTCTGGAGCACCTCATGGCCCTGAAGATCACCGTGATCGGCACCGGCTACCTCGGCGCCACGCACGCCGCGGCCATGGCGGAGCTCGGCTTCGAGGTCCTCGGGCTCGACGTCGTGCCCGAGAAGATCGAGATGCTCACGCGGGGCGAAGTCCCCATGTACGAGCCCGGCCTGGAGGAGCTGCTGCGCCGCCACGTCGCCGGGATCGAGGGCTCCAGCGGCCGACTGCGCTTCACGATGGACTTCGCCGAGGCCGCGGAGTTCGGCGACGTCCACTTCGTCTGCGTGAACACCCCGCAGAAGCACGGCGAGTACGCCTGCGACATGAGCTACGTCGACGCCGCCTTCGCCTCCCTCGCCCCGCATCTGAAGCCGGGCGCGCTGGTCGTCGGCAAGTCGACGGTGCCGGTCGGCTCGGCCCAGCGCCTGTCCGGACTCCTTCCCGAGGGCACCGAGCTGGCGTGGAACCCGGAGTTCCTGCGCGAGGGCTTCGCCGTGGACGACACGCTGCACCCGGACCGGATCGTGGTCGGCGTGGACAGCGAGCGGGCCGAGAAGCTGCTGCGCGACGTGTACGCCAAGCCGGTCGCCGAGGGCACGCCCTTCGTCGTGACGGACTTCCCCACGGCCGAACTCGTGAAGACGGCGGCGAACTCCTTCCTCGCCACGAAGATCTCCTTCATCAACGCCATGGCCGAGGTGTGCGAGGCCGCGGGCGGCGACGTGGTGAAGCTGGCCGAGGCCCTCGGGTACGACGACCGCATCGGCGCCAAGTTCCTGCGCGCCGGGATCGGCTTCGGCGGCGGCTGCCTGCCCAAGGACATCCGCGCGTTCATGGCGCGCGCCGGTGAGCTGGGCGCCGACCAGGCCCTCACCTTCCTGCGCGAGGTCGACTCCATCAACATGCGCCGCCGCGGACACATGGTGGAGCTGGCCCGCGAGGCCGTCGGCGGCGGCTCCTTCCTCGGCAAGCGGGTGGCCGTCCTCGGCGCCACGTTCAAGCCCGACTCGGACGACGTGCGCGACTCGCCCGCCCTGAACGTGGCCGGGCAGATCCACCTCCAGGGCGGCCAGGTCACCGTCTACGACCCCAAGGGCATGGACAACGCCCGCCGCCTCTTCCCCACGCTCGGGTACGCCGCCTCCGCCGAGGAGGCGGTCCGGGGCGCCGACGTCGTCCTGCACCTCACGGAGTGGCGGGAGTTCCGCGACCTCGACCCCGAGGCGCTCGGGGCCGTCGCCGGACACCGCGTCCTGCTCGACGGGCGCAACGCCCTGGACCCGGACCGCTGGCGCGCCGGGGGCTGGACGTACCGAGCCATGGGCAGGCCCGCGGCCTGACGCACGTCCGGGGCTAGGGCCTGTCCGATGGGTCGGCGCGGCGTCGCGACGCCTGGCACTTCCCCAAGCTCTCGGCTTCGCTCGAGCAGGGGAGGCCCCATTCTC